>DBTM01000015.1:48430-48699 GCA_002307055.1 Clostridiales bacterium UBA1316 | reverse complement strand
AACGAAATCGGTGTTTTTGAAATGCTTGAGACGGGCTTGTCCGAGGTGTCAAATCCCTCTGCGCTGCTGCTCTCCGGACGGCCTTCCATGTCACCTGGAACATGCGTTACCTGTGTGATTGAGGGCACGCGTCCGATTCTGGCAGAGGTACAGGCACTGGTGACGGCGAGCTGCTACAATGTACCGCGGCGCAATTCAAACGGTATTGAATACAACAGAGCCATGATGCTGTTGGCTGTACTGGAAAAACGCAGCGGCTTTTGCGTCGG
>DBTM01000015.1:43649-48192 GCA_002307055.1 Clostridiales bacterium UBA1316 | reverse complement strand
GAAAAACGCAGCGGCTTGCGCGTCGGCGTCTCCGACGCGTACATCAATGTGATCGGCGGACTCAATATCGATGAGCCGACAGCTGATCTCGCCGCTATTTTAGCGCTTGCTTCGAGCTTTAAGGACAGACCTGTCAGTGACGACCTCGTAGCAGTAGGGGAGGTAGGCCTGACAGGGGAGCTGAGGCCGGTAACGCAGCTGGCAGTGCGGTTGGCGGAAATCATGCGGCTCGGCTTTGGGACATGCCTGATACCGAAAAATTCACTTGGCAAAATAACAGTGCCGGAAGGTTTGAAAATTATTACGGCGAGAACAATCTCTGAAGCAATTAATCTGGCGCTGGTATGAATTATTTGCCGCGTTTGATATAATGAACGCAGTTGTCGGTAGCCTGTTCCGGTTTGCCGCGTGATGCTGCGCGTTCTAAGCTGCAATAACCGTCCTTCTGATAAACGCAGTCACCCGTACATGGTATAAGACTCATAAATAATCGCCTCCGTCAGCTAGTTTGCGCAGACGCATTAAAATTATGAATCAAAGAAAACAGCGTTACTTTTTACTGGCCAGCGCGCGCTGGGACACAATGGTACTGAGGGTATCGGAAAGCTGCAGCAAAGCAGCCGCAAACAATGCTAATTCGTAATCATCCTCAAACTGCTGCGCAATGGCACAGGCAAGCGCTGTAATACCGGCAGGGAGAGCACATTCGTTCATAAAAACACCTCAATAATATAGTATGAAGAACAACGGGGAAATTGATAGTATGGAAACAAATACGAAGAAGTTTGTTCTGTTCAGTTCAAGTAGACAGAATAAATCAGAAAAAAAGAAGCGTTCGGTCAAAAAGACGGTGCTGATATTATCAATCATCGTTGTACTGCTCTCCGGATTGTACTGTACTGCAATGTTTTCAAACATACCATTTATAGAAAAGTGGCGCGACCTCTACATAGAAACAGCGATGGACACGCTTAATCATAAATGGCTGGCGACATTTTTTATACCGGGCTCTGTCATAGACGGCGTTCTATCAAATAAGCAGGCTGTAATTGATGCGCAGCAGCAGCTCGAGAGTTCGTGGAACCCCGACGGTACTGCCACAGGTCAGCTGAAACCGAATGACACATTGGAAGACTTCCTGAAGCTGTTTGATGAGCTGGACAAGACAAGCTTTAATAACTATGTTTCTAACAACCCGGATGTACTTATAAACGGCTACGGAAATCTGCTGATCAACAAAGCCGGGTTAAATGATACCGGAACGTCGATATACACCACATGCGGCGACCAGGTACTGGCAATCGACGCCGCCAATGGTATTTTGATAGTTAAAGTAACAGGGGACGGGTATGTCGGAAAATTAGCCATCGCGAAATTTGCGTCAAAGGTTAAGCTTGGAGTATCAGAAAAACTGGGAAGCTACGGCCAGACTGTTCAGAAAATCGCTGAAAACAACAATGGCGTTTTAGCCATCAACGCCAGCGGATTTACCGACAATGAAAAGAAAGGAAACGGCGGACAGGTTGTCGGTGTGCTCATTGCCAACGGAGAGATGATCAGCCCGCCGGTGCATAGTCCGTACCTGACCATTGGGTTCAGCAAGGATGATCACCTGAATATCGGTGTCCCGATTGACAAGGTTGACTACAGAGACGCTGTTGAATTTGTACCCGCGCTCATCGTTAACGGTATAAATGTCATCAAGAATAAAAATCTGGTCAACGGGTCCATGGGCTTCGGTATGCAGCCAAGAACTGTCATCGGTCAAAAAGCCGATAAAACTGTGCTGATGCTGACAATCGACGGCAGACAAATCGGGTACAGCCTCGGCTGCACCGTGGTTGAATGCGCGAACATTTTGCTCAGATACGGCGCCTATCAAGCCGCGAACCTCGACGGCGGCAGCAGCACCGTCATGTATTACCGAGGCCAAGTCATCACCAAACCCGCTAACGGCATCGACTATGGCCGCTATGTTCCCGACGCGTTTTATGTGGAGTATACCGGGACGCCGGAAAAAGCAAAATAATAACACTCCTTAATTAGTACAACTCCTCTGCTTATCAAACAGGGGAGTTGTATTTTTTGCATATATATGGGAAGACTCGCAGTTTTTATGATGGGCGATAACTGAAATAAATCCTTTGATTCACGCCTGTGGGCGCATCATTCGTTACGCTAATTGAGGTGAACATGATGCCAAAGATTTTTTTGTATGTAAAAATGTAATAAAGAAAAGTATTTTACCGATGATGATTTTCTTAAAGAATATTATGATTTTAAGTGTAAAGCCTGCGGTAATGAAGAAATAATCCCCATGAAAACGATCATTGATAACGTGGAAAAAAATACTCTAATGGAATTACGTAAAAAGAGATAAATTCGCTACATTTGTAAACAGAGTCCTAAATAACCCCCTTCTAATTGAACAAAATCTTTATTTTGTTCAATTATTAGTGAAAATGTCAATAGACCTTCCCTGTGAAAAATAGTAAGATATTATTATATCTTACTATTTTTATTTTGGGGTTTGATTATGGATTATAGAATTGAAGCGCCGGGGATTATTCGTGACTTTTTAGTTTATCATGAGACGATCAAAGGACATTCGAGAAAAACGACGGATGAATATTTTTTGGATTTAAGAACGCTGTTTAGGTTTTTGAAATTACAGAAAAAGCTTGTTGAACCTGGGACGGCGCTTGATGAAATTTCTATTATGGATATCGATTTGGAATTTGTCAAAAATGTGACGCTTGAGGATATTTATGATTATCTGTCATATCTGGCACGTGACCGGGCTAAAAATATTCGGGATAAACGAACGAAATACGGGTTGACGGCGTCGTCGAGAGCGCGTAAAATTGCGACAATCCGGTCATATTTCAGCTACCTGACGGTGAAAACGAAGCAGCTTGAAAAGAACCCTGTAGCCGACCTGGATACGCCAAAGGCAAAGAAGACACTGCCCCGCTATTTAAGTCTTGAGGAAAGCACGAAGCTCCTGTCGTCTGTCGAAGGCAATAATAAAGAGCGCGATTACTGCATCATCACGCTATTTTTGAATTGCGGGCTGCGTATATCGGAGCTTGAAGGGCTCGACATTGCCGACATCAGAACAGATTCCCTGCGCGTACTCGGCAAGGGCAACAAAGAACGCATCGTGTATCTCAACGATGCCTGTGTGGACGCGCTCAATGACTATCTTCTCATCCGGCGCGATATTAAGACGCTTGATCGGCGCGCTTTGTTTTTATCCTCACGCTGCACGCGTATTTCAACCTCGACAATCCACAGCCTGGTTAAAAATCATTTAGCCTCAGCCGGTTTGGATGCCAGCAAATACTCCTCTCACAAGCTCCGCCATACCGCCGCGACGCTGCTGCTCCGGAACGGTGTTGACGTCCGGACACTTCAGGAGCTGCTTGGCCACGAGCATCTCAATACAACGCAAATTTACACGCATGTCGAGAGCGACAGCCTGCGCGACGCAGCCCAGCGCTCTCCCCTGTCCAACATCAAAAAAAATAAAAAATAAAAATTGTGAATAACAAACAAGCTCGGTTTCAAAAGCGAAACCAAAAAAGCGTATAAATAATGCATTGCAGTTGTCGTATATGACAATTGCAATGCATTATTCAATGCCTTTTTTATTATCGTTTCTTGGGGATAATCAGCAGCTGTCCTGCGCCGACATTCTCTTCTTTATCCAAACCGTTTGCCGAGAGAATGAGTTTGGAGGTTGAGTTGTGCTTTTTAGCCAGTTTCCAGAGGGAGTCCCCTTTTGAAGCTCTGTAGACGACGAGGGACGGGGCTTTTGAATTGTCCAGCGGGGCGGTTTCGTCGTACGAAAGGCCCGATAATGTTTTGATTTGCTTCTGGTTTGATTCGGTGATATTGAATTCAATCGGCACTCTGAGCTCAATACCGCTGCCGACAGCCACGCCGTAAACGTCCTTGCCGCAATTGGCCGAAGCCGAACACTTTGCGTTGGCATTTACCTCCGTGTTTGACTCGACTTCGTATTGACGCATAGAGGACATGACTCTGTTGTCGTCACTCATGTATATCGCGTTTACAAATATAGGGCATTTCAGCGCAAGGTTATTCGCTTGCGGAGAATGTGTGACAGTACCGGCATGGACATTGAGCGCTATGACACGTGAAACGTTTGACGGCGTTTCCATCACACCGTGAAATACGGCGTTGGCTTTCGAATTGTTTTTGCTTTCAAAAGCGTAATCAGCTGCTGTTTGCTCGAGCTTGTATTTTGTGCTGTACATGTCGAAAATATATTCAATTTGCTTTCTTTCAGAGGCGACGCATTGGGCAACAGCGTGGATTTCTATGATGATCATGCGTCCATCCGGATTGTGGGGTGACTGTTCGGCGTCAAAATAAGCGTTTGTCAGCATCAGGATTACATTAAAGCTGCTGTCCCCTGCCGGTGTGTCAAGCTCAATAATCTGCGAGAATTCTGTGCTGAAATCAGCCTTTGCCATATCGCCCTTCGTATTATCGGTACCGGCGGGGGGGGTATAAA
>DBTM01000015.1:41398-43391 GCA_002307055.1 Clostridiales bacterium UBA1316 | reverse complement strand
CGGCGGGCGGATTATAAAGCAGCGAAATATGCGTACTGCCTCTCAGAATAAGCTTGCTACCGACGACCTTCGTGTCTTCGGGGGTGACATGCACTCTGTATTTGAGTATTTCCCCGACTGGCGGATTTGAGCTCGGTACAGCCAATTCATCCGATATGACGAAGGTTTTTTCTTTTACGCCTGTTGTTGTCGCTATATCGCAGTTATCTGTCATTAGTTCTATTCCGGCGTCATTGTCATCATCCATACCGGAGGATATCATAAAGTCAGTATCGTTATAACAGCTCAACTCGGTCAGCAAATCGACACGTGTCATGATTTTCCTGGGATTGACCATGGACGCATCAGCCGATGAGACGGAAACGTTTGCGGTTACTTTTGTGTTCTGTGTAATTTCAGCGTCATTTGCCGCTGCTGTAAACGGGATTTCAAGATCCAATTTTCGTACGCCGTTTTCGCCCTCCGGCGCGTATATGATCGTTGCCGCAACAATACCCGACACGGAGACGCGGCCATTGTCAGTTGACTTGCTTCTTAAAAATACGACGGCGTCGGTGTCTACAATACGCAGGATATCAGGCATCGCGTCGGGGACGATCATCTCCATTGTTTCCTCGTGCGCGAGGTTTGTACTGAGAACATTTTTAACGTAGTTTATCTTTTCCTTGTTGAGATAGATGTCCATAAATCGTCCTCTCCTTAAATGAATTCTTCTAAAATGTATGATTTCAGAGAATTATTTATGACAGCTTGTTTCGATTATGGAAATATTTCAGCACAGAAGCTGACACATGAATTCAGCATTTGCATATTAAAATCCCAACGAGAATCAAAGCCATGCCCAAAAACAGCCACCAAAACTCGCATGGTATGATGACCGCTACTACCAAGAGCAGTCCGGCTCCCGCTATGTATGTACCCAACGATCTGCAAGGCCGCCGCATAAAAATACCGCCTTTCTGTATTTTGTATCACTACATTATACTCAAAAGGCGGTCTCTTGTTGCTGAATTAATCTTTTACTGTAGGGGCGATTCACGAATCGCCCCTACAAAATATTATTTATCCCAGTCATTATGGAGCTTGGCTTGGTCGTAGAGACGGACATAGCTGGCGTAGCGCGTTTCCGCAATGCTGCTGCTTTCGAGGGCGTTAAGTATGGCACAACCAGCTTCTTTGATATGGGTGCAGTCATGATAGCGGCATTTGCCGATATACGGCTCGAATTCTCTGAATAGAAACTGCAGCTGGTCCTTGGCTGTCAGCTCCATCTGCTCGGTATCGAAAGATGAAAAACCGGGTGTGTCGGCAACAATCGCGCCGTTTTTCAGCTTATAAAGCTCAACATGGCGGGTTGTGTGCCGTCCTCTGCCCAGCTTTTGGCTGACATCACCGACGGTAATGTTGAAATCCGGTTCCAGGATGTTCAAAATGCTTGATTTACCGACGCCGGAATTACCGGTAAAAGCACTTATTTTGCCTTGAAGCGCATCAAGCAGCTCGGGTATCCCCTCCCCTGTCTCGGCGCTCGTTTGTATCACGGTGAAACCGACTTTTTTATAAATGTCGTAGAGATTAACGCCCGGGTCAAGATCGAATTTGTTGATGCAAATGACGCAGCCGCAGTTGCTGAATGCCGCGATGGCCGTCATCCTGTCAATAAGAAACGGGTCGGTTACCGGTATGACGGCAGACGCGATGATGATCATCTGGTCGAGATTTGCTATCGGGGGTCGTAAAAAGGCGTTTTTACGCGGCAGAATATCTTCTAATATCCCTTTTTCGCCGTCGCTTACTGTGACAGACGCAATGTCACCGACAAGCGGTAAAATATTATCACGGCGAAAACGACCGCGTGCCTTGCACTCGATCGTTTCGTTGCCCAGTTCAACATAATAAAAACCGCTGATTGCTTTAAATATTGTTCCTGTCTGCATTATTCAGCCTATGGCTCCGAGGACGGTGAGGGCGACGGAGATGGCGACGGCGAGGG
>DBTM01000015.1:0-41133 GCA_002307055.1 Clostridiales bacterium UBA1316 | reverse complement strand
GACGGCGAGGGCGACGGTGAGGGCGACGGCGAGGGTGACGGTGAGGGTGACGGCGATTCGGCAGGTCCGTTGGAAACGGTTAGGGTCACTTCTGATTTAAGAGGCATCACTGTGTCGGGTACAATATCCTGGAAGATGACATAACCCTTTGGAACACTGGGATCGTTAATATAATCATTGATGACCGGAATGAATCCGTATCCCTCGAGCCGGCTTTTCGCGAGATCGACAGGTATTCCCTGAACATCAGGTACTTTATTAGTTGAGGATTCCGGACCGGTACTGTAAGTGATTATGACGATATCGCCTTCCTTCAGCGGGTCACCGAACTTCGGCGTTGTCTTAATCACGTAATCTTTCGTCACGTCAGGATTCGATTGAAGGACCTGCTGGATAGTAACCTTAAAGGGCAAATTCTGAAGCTCGTCAATCGCATCGCGCCAATCCTTATTGACGAGATCAGGCATCGTCGTGTTATTCTCTTTGCCCAGTGATACAGTAAGAACGATGTTTATTTTTGAATTTGCGGATTTTTGTATTTTTTGGTCTTCCGGGCGATCCTGTGCCGTGACAATGCCGACTGCGGCTGTGTCGTCATAAGCTTCAGTCTTTGTAAAATTGTATATATCCTTGTATTTCGTATCAGCTATAACATCAGTATACAAGGATCCGACGAATTTTGGTACTATTTCAGTTTCTACCTTTGGGAACCATTGCGCTGCAAAAGTTAAATATATGAATACAACCACGCCAATTAAAAAAAGGCTGATGACGGCAATTCCGACAAGCATTGAAACATTGGTTGGTTTTTTCTTGCCTTTACGCGTATCATCCTTCTTGACTTCGACGTTTTTGACAGGTGTCCGAACAGGCTTCGGCAGCGCGTTCTCCGCCTTGACGATTGCGCTAGTCGGGACCGCGCGCGTAACCTGATCGGCGTCGAAACGGCTTGATGTGCTGTTTAAACTAAATGTGAAATTCATCGAAGGATTTTTGCGGAACTCCTCCAGATCGACGAGCAGTTCATCAGCCGTCGCGTATCTGAGATTGAGGTCGGGTTCCATCGCATGCATTGTGATTGCTTCAAGGCCAATGGGGATATCGGGATTGATATCTCTCGGCATGAGTGGTATGGCACTGATGTGCTGGATGGCGACGGATACGGCGGAATCTCCTTCAAACGGCAGATGGCTGGTCAGCATTTCATACATAACGACACCGAGCGAATAGATATCGCTTCTGGCATCGACGTGGGCGCCTTTAGCTTGCTCAGGTGATATATAATGGACGGAACCGAGTGCTTCCTGCGTCAGCGTATTCTGCATTGACTGCAGGCGTGCGATACCGAAGTCGGTCACTTTGACATTACCGTCTTTGAGAATCATGATATTATGGGGCTTGATATCACGGTGTACAATGCCTCTGGAATGGGCGTGGCTTAAAGCCTTGGCAACCTGTGTGGCGAAGTGGAGCGCTTCTTTCCAGTTGAGGTTGAGCACACCTTTGCGGTTTATATATTGCTTGAGTGTGATGCCGTCAATGAATTCCATGACAATGTACTCAATATTACCCGAACGGCTGACGTCGTAAACAGCGACGATGTTCGGATGCGAAAGCATCGCAACAGCCTGCGATTCTGTGCGGAAGCGCCGTCTGAAATCGGCATCGCCCGACAACTCATCCTTAAGTATTTTAATCGCGACAATTCTATTGAGGCGGGTGCATCGCGCTTTGTAAACGACAGCCATCCCTCCTGAACCGATTTTTTCCAGTATTTCATAACGATTGTCTAGTAGCTGCCCGATATATTTATCGTTATTGTCCATTTGTTTTCCTCCCTTGCAGATGATGTGACGACGGTTTCCGACGTCTCGTCGTTATCCGACGTCTCGTCGGTTGACGTTTGCGAAAACGACGGCTTCAATTTACTTCGTGTAAAGAACTGCTGTAACGTTATCCGGTGCGCCTTTGTCGAGCGATAGTTTGATCAGACGCTGACATATTTCTCTGGTATCTGTGCCGGAGCTGATCTCTGTAAATAAAGCATGTTCGGTGATGATGTTTGACAATCCGTCTGAGCACAACAGCAGGTATTCCCCGCTTAGGACGTTCAGGAAAAAAAAGTCTGGTTCGGTATCCAGCGCTGTTCCAATCACGCGGGTTATCAGGTTCCTGTTCGGATGGGTATTGGCTTCTGAGCGCTTCAGGTCTCCCCTGTCAATCATATCTTCAACAACCGAATGGTCCTTCGTTATCTGTAAAATTTTACTGCCGGTCACATGATAGGCGCGGCTGTCACCAACATTGGCAATGACAGTGCCGTTATTAGCCACCGCGGCTGCAACGAGCGTCGTGCCCATTCCCGCGCAATCGGCGTCATTCATGCTTCTTTCATAAACCTGGCTGTTGGCATTGCGGACAGCCGCGCTCATATGCTGCATAATATCAATGATATTGCTATCGGTGCTCAGGTTGGTTTTCATGCACTCCATGAATGTATCGGCAGCTATTTCGCTGGCAATATTTCCTGCTTTCGCACCGCCCATTCCGTCGCAGACAACAAGAAGGACGGTATTCGATAAATTGTCATAATACGTCAGACAAACATCCTGATTGATCTGCCTGACAACGCCCTTGTCACTCAATCCATAATAATTCATTGGCTATCTTTTCTCCCGGTAACAGTGTCATATCAACTGTTTTGCCTGCGCAGCTGTCCGCACGATGCGGCGATATCACTGCCGAGTGTCCGACGAACAGTTACATTTATTGCGCTGTCCTGCAATATTTTTATAAATATCCGCATCGCTTCACGCGTGCTCGGCGCAAATTGACTTTCGGATACTTTATTGAGCAGGATCAGGTTGACATGGCTCTGCATATTTTGCGTATTTTTAAGTTTTTCAGCAAGAAGGGCGGCATGACGCGGTGTATCATTGACACCATCGATCATGGCGTATTCGTAAGATATTCGCCTGCCGGTTTTTTCGAAATATGCCTGACAAGCCCGAAGCAGCATATCAACACCATACGCTTTGTTCACCGGCATGATGCGCGAGCGTGTTTCGTCATCAGGAGCGTGCAAAGAAACCGACAAAGTAAATTGTAGTTTATTATCACCCATTTTGTCAACTTTTTCTATGAGACCGCATGTTGAAATCGAAATATGGCGCTGCCCGATGTTCATTCCCAGAGGCGCCGATATGAGTTTTAGAAAACGCATGACATTTTCGTCATTGTCCAGCGGCTCACCGATGCCCATTAACACAATATTCGATATTTTTTTCCCGGAATCCAACTGAGAAAAAAGCACTTGATCAACCATTTCGGAAGCAGACAGGTTGCGGACGAGGCCGCCGATTGTCGACGCGCAGAATTTGCAGCCCATCCGGCAGCCGACCTGTGAGGAAATACAGACTGAGTTACCGTGATGGTAGCTCATCACCACGCTCTCTACGGTGTTGCCGTCCGAGAGCCGCCATAAGTATTTAATCGTTTCGTCTTTTTGAGAGATTTGTTTTTTAACGACCTCAGGCACGGTAATGTAAAATCGTTCTTCGAGCTTTCGGCGCAGCAATTTTGAGATATCCGTCATTTCAGAAAATGATTGAATGCCGCTGTGCAGCCATTTGAAAATCTGTCCCGCCCGAAAAGCCTGTTCGCCCATCTCAGACAGCATACTCTGAAGCTCCGGTAAAAGATATGACTTTATATCTTCTTTCATAGAGACCTCTTTAAACGGCAGATAAAGAATCCGTCCGTCCCATGAATATGCGGCCATAAGGTCGTCATGCCTGATTTAACCTCGCCGATTGGACCGGGGAGCAGAAAAGCTTCGGGTGTAAAGTCGGCGTGTGCCTGTAAAAACGCATCGATGACACCCTCATTTTCTCTTTGGAGGAGCGTACAGGTGGAATAAAGGAGCACGCCGCCGGGTTTGACGTATCGAGATAAGCTGCTAGTAATTTGGAGCTGAAGCTCCGGCAGGTTTATAACGTCGCGTTCTGATTTGTAACGGATTTCAGGCTTTTTACGTATGACGCCATAGCCTGAGCATGGTACATCAGCCAAAACGATATCTGCTGAGCCGAATAAATCACTTATGGGTTCAAGGGCGTCAGCGATGCGGGTCTCGATGCTTTTGAGCCCCAAGCGTTTTGCCCCCTCTGTGATGCGCTGCAGCTTTTTTTCATTCACGTCGAAAGACAGGACATGCCCGATATCCTGCATCAAAATCGCGGTGGCAAACGATTTTCCGCCGGGTGCCGCGCAGCCGTCGATAACAAACATTTTCGGTTTTGGCGCCGCGGCAAGCACCGTGAGGATGGCTGCCGCGTCCTGAACGTAAAACAAACCGTTTTCAAAAGCGGTAAGACATTCCAGCTGATGGGCATTTGTCAGCTCCAGACAGTTTGCAAGCCATGGATGTCTGACAACTGTGGCCTGATCGGCTTGAAGCGCCGATATGGCGGCTTGTACGTCTGCTTTTTGCGTATTAATATTAACGGTTATCGCTGCTTCCCTGTTATTGGCATCGAGTAAAGCGGCTGTTCCCTCTTCACCAAGACGATTGAGCATCGCCTCTGTCAGCCATAAGGGGTGACTGTACTGAATTGACAGTCTTTGTGCCGCCGTCTCTCCGGTGACGGCGGGAAGATGATCTAAATTAGACGATATCTTCCGGAGTATGGCGTTGACAAGACCGGAGACACGCGGATTCGAATGCTTCTTCGCCAGTTCCACGCCTTCATGAACTGCCGCGTTTACAGGTATTTTCGACATAAAAACAATTTGGTAAACAGATAGACGCAATATATCAAGAACCTGGGGTTCCATTTTTGACATTTTGACTGATGAAAAAGAAGAAATATAAAAATCGCAGAGCGTTTGATTCTGAATAACGCCGTAAAAAATACGGGAAGTAAGGGCGGCATCGCGTTCTTCGAGATTTTCTTTAATCAGGACGCTGTTCAAAGCGGCATCTGTCCAAGCGCCGCTTCTGCGGACCTTTGAGAGCGCTTTAAGGACGGCTTCACGCGCGTTTATCGGCATAATGGGTGACCTCTCAGGTAGTCGGCTGCCGCCATTCTGCGGCCGCCTGACACCTGCAATTCCTTAATTACAACTGTTCCGTCGGCGCAGGCAATTGAGATACCGTTCGGCCCGGCTTCAATAATGCTGCCCGGTTTTAAGCCGACAGATTTCTCTGCCATTTCGGCATGGTAAATTTTAAAATGCATACCGGATATTTCAGCCGAAGCAACAGGCCAGGGATTGAGTCCGCGGATTTGGTTAATAATTTCCCGCGCTCCCTTTGACCAGTCAATGGGGGCCATTTCCTTTGTCAGCAGCGGCGCATAAGTTGCTTCCCCGTCGTTTTGCTTTATACGGGTAACAGTGCCGCCAGCGATTGCGGTAATCGTCTCACTTAAGAGTTCGGCGCTCAGGAAACTCAGCCGCTCAAAAAGCTCACCTGCTGTCTCATATGCACCGATCTCTGTTGTCTTCGTCATAATGATATCGCCGGTGTCCATTTCAGGAGCCATATACATGGAGGTGACACCTGTTGTGTTCTCGCCGTTTAAAACGGCCCACTGCACCGGCGCGGCACCTCGGTATTTCGGTAAGATTGATCCGTGGATATTAATGCAGCCGTTTGGCGGCAGGTTTAATATTTCCGGCGGCAGCAGCTTGCCGTAGGCGACGAGGGCGATGAGATCAGGGCGCAGATCGTGAAGCTGGCGCGCTGCTAAACCGTCTTTTAAGGTCGTTGGCTGAAATACAGGGGTGTTATGCCGAAGGGCGCGTTCTTTGACAGGGCTTGTTCCTAATTTCATGCCTCTGCTTTGCTGTTTGTCGGGCTGTGTGAAAACGGCGCTGATGTCATACCCGTCCGAATATAGCCTGTCCAGAGATACGGCAGCAAATTCGGGTGTACCCATGAAAACGATATTCATTCATTGGTTCCTTCCGGTTTCTCTTCATCTTCATCGTCGTCTTCGCAGTTTCTCATTTCTTCGAGCTGTTCCGGCGTTAATATCTCATCGGCAATTGATCTGAAGAGAACGCCGTTTAAATGATCAATCTCATGGCAAAAGGCTCTGGCTGTCAGCATTGATCCCCAGACCTCGAAGAACTTGCCATTACGGTCCTGCGCTCTGACCTTGACGAGATCCGGGCGTTTCACGATACCGTATACGCCGGGCAAGCTCAGGCAGCCCTCAGGACCGATTTGTTCGCCTGACGCGGCGACGATTTCAGGATTTACCAGTTCAATAAGCTGCTCTTCCGGCGTCGCGTCCTCTTTCTCGGTATCCATGACGAGCACGACTCTGCGGAGTACACCCACCTGCGGGGCTGCAAGACCGACACCGTCAGCATGCAGGAGCGTCTCACGCAGGTCGTCTATGAGTTGATGCAGGCGCGGATTGAAATCAGCCACTGCCCTGCTTTTTTTTAATAGTGTCGGTTCGCCTTCTTTAAGTATATTCCTTAACGCCATATATTAATCCTCTTCCCCCGGTGGCACTGATAAGCACGATTCCGGAAAATAAATAATGAATAAGTAAAGCTACATTTCAAAGGGGTCTGTATCGGCATAGACATGGATGCCTCTGCACTCTTTATCCTTGGCGGATTCCCGGACAACATGCGCAATCGTATCACGGACGCGGCGGCTGAGTCTGCAGCTGATAACCAGCCTGTAGCGGAATCTGTTGTTTATTTTCGCGACAGCCGCGGGAGCCGGGCCTAGAATCTTCATATCTTCCATATCGCTGAAATAGCCCTGCAGCGCATTCCGTAATTTCGTGCAGCCGCGTAAAACGAGCGTTTCGTCCTGACCGGAAACTGTGAGTGTTATAAGGTCAAGTATCGGCGGACTTCCGGTCAACCGCCTGAGTTCAATCTCTCTTATGTAAAAGCTGTCATAATCCTGCTTAGCCGCGAGCCCGATGACTTCGTTTGACGGCGTAAAGGTCTGGATAATTGCCCGGCCTTGCTTTTTGCCTCTGCCCGACCGTCCGACAACCTGCGTGATCAGCGAAAAGGCCCGTTCATGCGCGCGGTAATCGTTTAAATAGAGCATCTGGTCGGCAGACAGGACTCCGACAAGCGTCACATTTTCAAAATCCAACCCTTTTGCGACCATTTGAGTCCCAAGAAGGATCGGTACCTTTTTATCACGGAAACGCATCAGATGCTCTTCATGCGTGTTGGACATTGAAACCGTGTCGGTATCCATGCGGATGATTTCCGTACCCGGCAGGAGTTCGCCGAGCTCCTCTTCGACCTTCTGTGTTCCCGCGCCGATGTATTTGAGCTTGCCGCCGCACTCCGGGCAGTCATCACGGGTCACCTCAGAATAACCGCAGTAGTGGCACATAAGCCGTCGGTTAACGGAATGATAGGTCAATGAAACGCTGCATCGCGGACAGGTAAAAGTATACCCGCATTCACCGCAGGCAATAAGCGTACTGGCACCTCTGCGGTTGAGAAACAGAATACTCTGTTCGCCGCGCGCAATATTTTCACGGAGTGCGTTTAGGAGAATTGAGCTTACGGTACCGCCGTTGCCGTTTTTTATTTCTTTTTTCATATCAGCGATGATAACGGGCGGCAGCGCGCGCTCATTATATCGGCTGTTAATCCGATAAAGTTTATATTTGCCCTCGGAGGCGCTGTACATACTTTCGAGTGACGGTGTCGCGGAGCCGAGCAGAAGAAAAGCACCTGTATGGGCGCATCTGAACTTTGCGACGTCTCTGGCGTGATAGCGTGGGCTGTTTTCCGATTTGTAGGTATGCTCCTGCTCTTCGTCGATAATTAAAAGTCCCAGATTATTGACAGGTGCGAAAACAGCCGAGCGTGTACCGACGACAACATGGACAGTACCGGATCGGAGCCTCTTCCACTCGTCATACCGCTGCCCGATACCCAGCGATGAATGCAGTACGGCGATATTATCACCGAAGTAGGAGGCGAAGGTGCTGATGAGCTGTGGGGTCAGGGCAATTTCAGGGACAAGCACAATGGCATCCTTGCCATTTTTGAGGGTCTGTTCAATCAATTTGATATAGATGGATGTTTTTCCGCTGCCTGTGACCCCGTATAATAACGCCGCCTCAGGTATGCCTTTATCAAGACGTGCGGAAATGCTGTCGAATACAGTTTGCTGCTCCTCATTGAGTATAATCGGGCCTTCCGCGGCTTTCGCCTTGATTAGAGGCTTTCGGAATACTTCCGTTTCTTCAAGCACAATGACGCCCTGAGCGGTAAGCGCTTTGACGCTCGAACGGGACGCGCCCGTGAAATAGCAGAGTTCCTTGACAGATACGCTGCCGATTTGCGAGAGAATCTCTAATATCAGCGCCTGTTGCGGTGCTTTTTGTTTTTTTTGCGAAGCCAGAACAAGCGCTTCCTCTGAGGGAATGTCCAATACAGCGGATGTGACTGTTTTATCGCCGAGCTTTTTAACGCCGTCTTTAAACCACATACCTGCCGGAAGCATGGCTTTTGCCGCATCATAGACAGTACAAAAAAACCTGTCACTCATCCAAAGCGCGAGTTTGATCTGCTCTTGGCTCAATACGGGACTTTCATCGAGTGCCGCTAAAATACATTTCAGCTCTCTGGACCCGTCAGCGGCTGGCTTATACGCGCTTTCGGCAATGGACAAAACGAGGCCTTCGCTTTTTTTGTTGCTTCTCCCAAAAGGAATACTGACACGCATGCCCGGAACGATCTTATCCCGCAGCAGTTCGGGTATTTTGTAATCGTATGGTTTATCAATGTGATAGGTTGCTGCCGCTACAGCAAGCTTTGCAGCCAAAAACAGTTCTGACAGGGGTAAAACACCCTCTTTAGCTCGTAATTATGCGTTAAGACAAGCGACGAAACGCGTATGTCAGAAAAGCTTGTCATAGTTAACTTTAATTTCCCCTGAAGCAATTTCCTCGATCGCGCTGGACACAGGCTTTTTATCAAGCGGCACACCGGTGTCCTCACTCTTTACGGCAATTTCTCTCGCTCTTTGAGCAATGATATTGACAAGCATATATCGGCTGTTCACCTGCTCAAGTAAATCTGATAAAGACGGATATAACATATTGATGCACCCCTTCTTAATGATGGCATAATAATATGCCTGAATATTTATAAGCGTGATGCCGCAGTACGGCTATCCCGCATTATTCACGATCCATGATGGTTAATATCTCATGAGCGGCATCGTCAACAGAATCATTGACAATGACATAATCATACGTGTCTTTTTCGCTTAGCTCCGTTTTTGCGCGTTCCATTCTTTTGATAATTTTATCCTCTGAATCTGTCGCGCGGGTTCTGAGACGAAGCTCAAGCTCCTCAAGACTGGGCGGAATGATGAAGATCGTGATGGCTTCAGGCATAAATTTCTTCACCTGCTTGCACCCTACCACATCGATATCCAGAATTATGTCGTTTCCGCGCTTCATTTGCTCAAAAACAGGTTTTTTAGGAGTCCCATAATAGTTACCGACATATTCGGCGTACTCAAGAAAATCGTTTTGTCGGATTTTTTCTTCAAACTGAGCGTGCGTTAAAAACATGTAGGAGGAACCGTCCACTTCTCCGGCTCTGGGCGCACGCGTTGTCGCAGAAACAGAAAAAAACAAATCCTTTCGAATCTGCATGATTCTTTGAATGACGGTACTCTTTCCCGTTCCTGAAGGCGCTGATATAATGAATAATTTACCGCAGCCACTAACCTTCATCATCGGGAACCTCCGCTGTCTCCTGTTCACCTTTGACAGAGAGTCTCCCGGCCACAGTCTCCGGCTGAATTGCCGAAAGAATGATATAACCGCAGTCCATAATAATAACAGCCCTCGTGCGCCTGCCGTATGTCGCGTCGATGAGCTGACCTTTTTCACGCGAATCGGAAATAATCCTTTTAATCGGCGCCGACTCAGGGCTGACAACTGCAATCAGCCTATTGGCAGAGACCATATTGCCGAATCCGATATTGATCAGTTTCATAAAATTCCTCCTTATTCGATATTTTGCGCCTGCTCTCTGATCTTTTCGATTTCCGCTTTTAAATCCACGACAATATGTGCCATTTCCACGTCATTGCCCTTAGAACCGATTGTATTTGCTTCTCTGTTAAGCTCCTGAATTAAAAAGTCGAGTTTCCGGCCGACGGGCTCGCGGCTCTTGAGCATGGCCCGAAGCTGCTCTATATGGCTTTTAAGCCGGACGGTTTCCTCGTTGATGGCAACGCGGTCGGCAAATATCGCAGCTTCCAAAAGAATACGCGATGTGTCGATCTCTTTATTCTGCAGAACCTCGGTCATTTTCGCCTCAAGCTTCGCGCGGTATTCTGCGACACTTTTAGGTGAGCTTTCTTCCGCGTTATTTGTCAGGCGTTCTATCTCATTTAAACGCTGGGTTATATCTGAGGAGAGGTTGTCGCCTTCCCGCGCGCGCATGATATCGAAATTCCGCAATGCCTCTTCAAGAACGGCGCATATATCTTTTGTCAGGGCATCCGCGTCTGTTTCGTTTTTCTCGAGCTGCAGTACATCGGGAAAACGTGCGAATTCAATCGCACTGACATTTGATGAAAGACCGTATTCATCCGATAGCGTCTGTAATACGGCTATGTAGGCATCCGCAACGGGTTTATTGATTTTGACTGCTATACTCTCCGCTTTCGACGTGTCGACATTAATAAAAACGTCAACCTTTCCGCGGGATATACTGCGTGTAACGGCGGCTTTCAGCGTATCCTCGATGGCCGTATAGACACGCGGCATTCTGATATTGCAGTCAAGGTATCTGTTATTGACGCTTTTGAGCTCAACGGTTATGCTGATTGCGCCGGATTCACCCTTGGCAATGCCGTAGCCTGTCATACTTTTTATCATAGCAGCTCCAATTATCAGTTATTTTTTTTAATGTTTTTCGATATGCGCACAATATAAAAAGTGATGAGCTTTGTTAAGCCGACATCAAAAAGGACAAACACGATATTAACTGCCGAATATACAAAAATTAAATTCGTGTCAAGATATGAACCATTAAATAACAGGCTTTTGAAGAGATACCATATAAGCGTAAAAGACGCGTTAAAAACGGCTAGCTTGATAATCCATTGCACTGCTCGCGGACGAATCTTTTCCGCAATGCTCTTAATAAAAGGATAATAACCAAAAAACAAAACGTATAGCATCACCGTTGTTTTATCCGGAAGGATGAGTGCTCCGATTATTGAGCTGCCGACAAAGACAAACACAGAGGAGACAATTCCCGCCTCTACGACAGACGCAACCGCGAACAGCGATGCCACCGCGACGATCCCTAAGCGGCTTGTCGGAATGATATTCGCTAAATATAGAAATACAAGAGTGAGCGCCGTTAATAGAGCTGACAGGGTTATGGTCCGCGTCTTGTTTTTCATGTTCACATGCAATTACAGCAGACATCGGCACACATCATCGCCGTGCAAATATCGCATGCGCCGCAGCCGCCGCTTGTTCCGGCTGTGTTAAAACCGAACGGATTATAGGCTTGTCCGCCTCTGCTCATAAAGCTGAGTGCTTGGTTGTATTCCTGATTATTCGGCTCCATCTTGACAGCGTTTTGATAATATTGCCGTGCTTCATCCAGCCAGCCCTTTCGATAGTAAAGGCTGCCCATAAGGAAATTCCATTCCGCATTTTTGTTAGGCGAGGCGTTTAAAAGCTCTTCGGCAAGGTCAAGATTCCCGGCATTGATTGCAGCCCGAACCTGGTTAAATTCCGCGCTGCCGCCTGTTGAGCGGGTATATGCGCTGCCGGCATTATAGGCGCCGCTGCTTCCGGCGCTGCCGCTGCCGCCGCCGTTGCGGCTTCTCGTAATACTATCATAAGCTTCGTTGATCTCCTTCATCTTCTCCTGCGCGAGATCAGCCAGCGGATTATTGTGGTAATTATCAGGGTGGTACTTATGAACCAGCTCCCTGTATGCTTTCTTTATCTCTTCATCCGATGCGTTTTGTGAAACGCCGATGACGCTGTACGGATCATTCATAATGTTTGCCCATTCCCTTTGTTCAATCTAGTGACTCTGTAAAAGTTCCATGTGCCGTCGAGTACACGCGCACAGGCCTCCGGCATACCGAGGTATATGATATTTCGTATAATTGAAGTCCACGCATTTTGCGGCAGGAGCTCATACGCCGTACCGATCAGATTGCATGAATGGATCAGCGTCGCCCGTATTGTCTCTTTGTCCGCGTTTGTCAACTTGCCTGTTTTGATTTTGAAGCGGTTTGCCACCGGATTAAAGCTGCCCGCCTTCGTATCCTCTTCCAAATCATCGCATGCGTCAATAATATAGATAAATCGGCCGGTATGATAAAGCAGCTGTTCAAGCGGACGTCGCTGCGACCCGTCTGCCGCGTCTATGGCCAGTGCTTCTGTAATAACCGCAAATTGATTGGCGCAGGCATCCAGCGAATCGCTGCCGGATTGTTCCAGCGTCTTTAACGCGCTCAGGCTCAGCCGCACTGTGTTTTCGAAAGCCGTGTAGTTTTTTGACGCCTTTTTGTAGGCTCTTCGAAGCATCAACGAAAGGACCCTGTCACGCAGTGATTTTAAAAAACTCTCGTCGGCGACAGAATCCCGAAGTTTCCACCACGCCAGTATTACGCTGTATCCGGCGCAGATTTCAAGTGCGTGTGAGGAGGCACAATAGGTCTTTTTTATAAAAGGGCTCGCGACGCATCTTGCGCATTTATATGCCGGCGCCTCGGACTCGTCCCATAGAAGCATTGCTAAAAAAGTAAAATCGTAGTTCAATATATTTCTGGAGAATACGCCGTATTGCTTTTTCAGTGTGTGGCACAGCGCGCAATAGCATGCTTTGAACTGTTCGAATTCACGTACCTTCAGTTCGTCTTTCAGCGGCTTTATATATCCAAACATATTGGTGTTAATCCTTTGTGATGGTAACAGTTACTTTATAGTCGCCGATTGGCCCGACCGCTGTTAAATCGCCGTCAACATAAACTTTTGCAAGAACACTGTACGTCCCGGTTGTCGCTCCGAGATCAGTCAAATCCGCGACGACGCGGATGTTTGAGGGTGACACTTCAGCCAGTTCCTCAGCTTTACCGCGCAGGATAATATCAAGGCTCTTCGTCACGATGGACGCCGAATAGCCAGCCGTTACATTTGCCAGCTGTATATTACTCGCATTCATGTGCTTGGACTCTAAGCCTGAAATCGTGACAGTCACTGTTGCTGTTGTCAGACCGGTCAGATTATTCGTGTTATTGGGCAGGACAATCTGGTAATCAGAGCTTGTGGCGTTCAGGAACTTGCTCAGGTCAACAGTAGCCAGAATAATCTGGTTGAGATTCGTCAGTGTTTCGGCGTCGCCTGATATAGTGATGGTGGACGGTTTTATAACGTACACAGTGTTCGAGCTGTCAGCCCCGGCACCGGGCAGCAGGTTCACGGTCAGCGGGATTTCTTTGACCATGACCACAGGAATAACCACTCTGACTGTATCCTGGCTGAAGGTGAGCTTGTCAGACGCTACCTCGTTTCCGTTAACATCCATCATTGTAAACGGGAGCTCATCCTCATATGTCTTAGATATGTTGTCTCTCTTCACCAAGACCCAAGCATATGATATATTCGCAAGCTCTTCCTGCGGGCCTGAGACCGTAATAGTGCTTGGAGTAATTTCAATCGGTTCGGCTTGGAAGCCTTCTGCAACGCCCCCGTCATATGTTCCGCGGACTGGGATATCCTTCTTTTCGAGTTTGTCGACCGTGATTGAAATATAGTCGGCAGACCGGCCTGTAATTGTCGTTGACGCCGCGTTGACGTCTATTGGATAAATAATCGTATAAGACAACTGAAATACACCTGTTGTTTTGACTTCCGCCAAGTCGACATTAACCGTCATATTCGTATTGGTCAGATGCGAAACAGTATTACGCTTTCCGAGAAATCTGAGTGAGACTGTATCGGCGCTGATGTTCGTAATGACAAGCTGCCTGTCGGCTAAAAAATCTTTATTAATAAATTCGACCTTGACGCCATTAATATTAATCGATACATCAGGGTTTTCAACATAGGCGACGTAGAGCCAGATCGTAATAGAGGCCAGTACCGAGAAAATAATGAAAAATATTTTGCTTGCGAATATTTTGTTAATTCGATTCCTAAGCATCATTTCCTCACCCTAAATCTGTCACGGAACTTTTTCTTGACCGTGGTCGTGTTTTCGTCAAGCAGCAGTTCATTTCGCAGTAACTTCTCAAATGTATCATGCGCAAGATGCCTCTTGAGCATACCGTTGATTGCGACCGAAATAGAGCCTGTCTCCTCGGAGACAATAACGACAACGGCATCGGTAACCTCGCTGATGCCGATACCAGATCTATGCCGCATGCCGAGGTCACGGCTGATATTGAGATTCGATGTCATCGGAAGCATACAGGACGCGGCGTAGATGCGACCGTCTCTGATGATGACGGCTCCGTCGTGCAGAGGTGATTTGGGGTAGAAAATGCTCGTCAGCAATTCGACGGACATGATTGAGTCAAGACGTGTCCCTGTTTTTGTATAGTCGATGAGCGCAATTTCACGTTCAAAAACAATGAGCGCGCCCGTCTTTTTTTTAGACATTTCCATACAGGCCGCTACTGTATGGGCGATACCGGCTTCTATGTTGCCTATTGTAGCTTTGCGGCCGAATATATAGTTAAAATTTCTGTTCCCCATTTGTTCAAGGAACCGCCTCAGCTCAGGCTGGAAAAGGATGATGAGCACAAGTATACCAAGTTTCATTGTCTGGCCGAGCAGATAATTAATAACCTTAAGATTCAGAAAACTTGACAGCCACATGAATGCCAAAATAAGTATGATACCTTTTATAACGCTGCCGGAGCTTGTTTTTCTGACGACGGTAATGGTACGGTAGATGAGGTAAGCAACAATTAAAATATCGAGTATATCCCAAAAGCTTACGGTCTGTATAAAGTTCAGTAAAACTCTAAGAACTTCTTTCACAGATTCCATAATAAATAACATCCTCAGTAGAAATTTTTATCAACAGTAAATAAAACAATCAAAAGCAATTAAGCCGAATGTAGTATTTGAGTATTATGAGTTATTATATTATATAAACCGAAAAATGGCAACGAAATATGTATGAACATTTTCATCGATTTTTATTTGCTTCACATCACAGCAGCTTTCCGTACAGAGATTTGTCATGTGCGATGTCCTCAACCGCGTTTATAAAAGCGCGGATTTCCCTTTTTGTATTAAAACAGGAAACGCTGAGACGTACCGTACCGGTTGATATCGTCCCCGCTGTCTTATGTGCAAGCGGCGCGCAGTGAAATCCGGCTCTGACACAAATATCCCGGGATGAAAGCGCCTCACCGACTGTTTCGCACGGGATGCCTTCGATGACAAAGGAGAGCACGCCGCTTTGGCAATAGCCGTATTCGCTTCTGAAAACCCGGACACCATCCATCTTAATCAGCTCTCCGGCCGCTTCTTCAATGAGTTCACGCTCATGAGCGAGTATCGCTTTCGTGCCTCTTTTATCTACATATTTTAAGCCTGCGGCAAGACCGGAAATACCCGGCATGTTATGCGTTCCGGCTTCAAGCTTGTCTGGAAGCATTTCCGGCATTTCTGCTGACAGTGAATTGCTGCCTGTTCCGCCCTGAAGGAGTGATTCAGGCTTGCGTGCGCAAAGCAGCAGGCCTGTTCCCTGCGGGCCATAAAGTCCTTTATGCCCCGGCATGCAGATAAAATCGGCACCGAGTTTGGTAAAATCAATATCGATAACGCCTGCTGACTGAGAAGCATCAAGAATAAACGGAATATGCATAGAATGACAGAGGTCGATAATCCGGTCAACAGGCAGAATGTAACCGAAAACATTCGAGACATGGTTGCAAACGACAAGTGCTGTATCATCGGTCAACCTTTTTTCAAAAGCCAGAAGAGCCATTTCCGGTTCAAAAAGTTCTGAGGCCGCAATTGAAACTTTTGCACCGATTGAATGAAGCGGACGAGTGACGGCATTATGCTCGTAGCCTGATATAATAACTTTATCTCCGCGCCGTACCAGACTTTTAATTGCAATATTCAGCGCGTGTGTGGCGTTGAAGGTGAAAATTACATTTTCCGGGTCCTTCACATTAAAAAGCCTGGCGGCAGCCACGCGGCATTGATACGCCGTCTCCGCGGCTTCCATCGCCGCTTTGTGGCCGCCTCTGCCGGGGCTGCCTAAATGGCTGAAAGCCCATGAGGCTCTCTTTTGAACGTTCGGCGGTTTCTGAAGAGTTGTCGCAGCGCTGTCAAGGTAAATCATGCTTTCACCTCGCCATAATTACCGTCAGCGTAAAGGACAAAAATTTTTATAGGAAAAAGCTCCGCGTCTTTCATGGCGACAAGAGCGTTAGAAACATTTTTTGCAGAGACTTTCACACAATAGCCGCAGCCATCGGCTGTTATCATTTGCGGAACCTTTGTGACAATAGCTGTTATACCAACGTGTTCAAGCGTTTTTGCGGCACGCTGGGCATAAGTAAGCGAGCGGCATATCAGAAGATAAAATACCACGAAACGGCTCTCCTCTCAGGCGGTGTTGATCCGGCAGAAATTCCCTGCCATTCAAAACATAATATGCATCTCTGAGCGTTTCGGTTTTTAGTATTTCAGCAAATCTGACTGACGGCATGGCGAATTACAGCAACTGTCAGTAATTTTATCTGGCTATTGATAAAAAACAAGCCGAAATTAAATCACCGGCTTGTTCAGCACAATTTTAATTGATCATGATTATTTCGCTTTATTTGTTAACTGCGACCAGCACTAAAGCAAACTTGTTCTTCGAGTAGGACGACAGCGTGGGCGCAGATGCCGAGGCCTTCACCGGTAAAGCCCATTTTTTCTTCTGTTGTGGCTTTGACGCTGATGTTTTGTATGTGCGTCTGAAGCGCGGCGGATGTTTTCTCGCGCATTTCAAGTATATACGGTGATAAATGAGGATTTTGGAGGATAATGGTGATGTCGGCGTTGCAGAGCTGATATCCCAGCGATATTATTTCCTGATATATAGCTTTCAGCAGCTCGATACTGTCTGCATCTTTGTATTTTGTGTCCGTGTCCGGGAAGAACTTGCCGATGTCGCCGAGAGCGAGCGCACCCAGGAAGGCGTCCATCAGCGCATGGATGGGAACATCGGCATCAGAGTGACCGTCGGGTCCAAAATCGCAGGGTATCGCGACGCCGCATAGGATGCATGGACGTCCGGCCTTCAGCCTGTGCGCGTCATAACCGTGCCCTATTCTCATCATTGGTTGTTCCTCCTCGCTGTATAAATTGCTTCGGCAATGACGATATCGGCTTTTGTCGTCAGCTTAATATTATCATGTGCGCCCGCTGTCAATTTAACGGGACAACCAAGCGCTTCCACCGCCATACAGTCATCGGTTATGTAGAGTGACCGGTCAACGGCGTTTTGCAGCGCGCCCTTGATGAGCTCAGATGCGAATATCTGCGGCGTTTGTACTTCAAATAGATTTTCGCGTGCGATGGTTTTTTCAACCATACCGTTATGTGCCTGCTTTATCGTCGAGGTCACGGGGACGCAGGGGGCAGCCGCTGAGAACCGCAGCGCCGCCGCGATTGTTTCGGATATGATCTGCTCGGTGATAAACGGCCGTGCGCCGTCATGGATCGCAATCAGCTGTGACTCCTTTGATACCTCAAATACACCTTTATACACCGATTCCAGCCTTGTCTGACCGCCGCCAACGATCTTCGAAAGCTTTGTCACCCGATATGCGCTGCAGAGCCGCGCGACTTCACTGATGTCATCAGGCTGTGTCACAACGATAATTTCGCTGATTTCTGCGCATTTATTAAGTGCCGTCAGCGTATGGGCTAAAACCGGGATCGCGCCGATTTCAATAAAAAGCTTATTTGTCCCTTCCATTCTCGAAGACGAGCCTGCCGCGGCAACAACAACCGAACAGACCGCTTTCTTTTCTTTATCTTTTTTGAACATTCTTCTCAGTTGAATCGCCATTATCGCTTCCTCCTTAAAAAAATGTCATTGATTTTGTGTGCGAAAAAGCGGAGGGAATTCCTCCGCCGTGCTCATTCGTGCGCGTTCAAAAAATAATCGTTGGAAATACTATATGAGCACCGCATTGATACGCATTTCGACTTCTTCATATGTGATCTTCTGAGATAAAACGATTTCAGATATCAGGATCTGCTTGGCTGAATGCAGCATTTTGCGTTCGCCGGTGGAGAGTCCTTTTTCAACGTCGCGGGTCATTAGTCCTTTGACGACTCGGGCAACCTCAATCAAATCACCGCTCTTGAGTCTCTGCATATTTTCGCGGTAACGTCTGTTCCAATTCGATGTCATATCTGCTTCAATGTCACATATGGAGTTCATCAGAGACTCGGCAGCAGCAAAATCGACAATAGGACGGACACCAATCGCCTCGCTGCTTTCGGTTGGAATCATGACGACCATACCGCCGGCAGGCATTTTGAGAACATAATACTGGCGCGTGCACCCATTAATCTTTTTTTCTTCGATACTGTCAATGATGCCGGCTCCGTGCATCGGATGGGCAATCATATCTCCAACACAAAACATACCCTTACTCCCTCAGTGTCACAAATTGCGAATAAATGAGTTTATTCGAAAGCAACAAATTTATTATATACCATTTTTGCTTGATATAGCAAGCATTTTTGTAAACTATTTCCCGATAAATATTGAATAATCGTATATCGGCTGACAAATTGAAGGCTGAATGCGTGAATCGTTATTTTACATAATATTGTTTTCCCAATTATGACAAAAATATACCGGAAACGGCGCAAAGCCGCTTCCGGCATTAATTAAGCTGTGTAGTAAAACGCACCCAATGAATTATTCAGCTGACTCCTGTTCGGCGGCAGGAGGTGAATCTGTGTCGTAAACTAAAACCGGTGTCTTGTCAAGCTTTTCGGAAGAATTCGGTTCCGGGTCAAGCAGTGCTCTGATGCTGAGGGATACCTTATGCTTCTCCATGTCTATATCAGTGATTTTCACCTGTACGGACATGCCTTCGGAAAGGACTTCGGAGGGCAGCCCGATTCGATGATCGGTAATCTGAGAAATATGGATGAGACCGTCAACACCCGGCATGATTTCCGCGAAAGCGCCGAAAGGCATCAGCTTGACGACTTTTACCTCGGGTACATCGCCGACTTTATAAGACGCTACGAATTTTTCCCACGGGTTTCCGTCTTTCGTCTTATATCCAAGGGAAATCTTCTTCTTTTCTTTATCAAAGGATAAGATAAATACTTCTATTTTATCACCGATTTTTAATATATCCGAGGGCTGATGGATCCTTGTCCAGCTCAGCTCGCTGACATGAATCATCCCGTCAATACCGCCGATATCGACAAACGCGCCGTAGGAGGTCATCGATTTAACGACACCTGTGTACTTCTTGCCGACTTCGATGTCATTCCAGATATTATCTGTTTTTTCACGGCGTTCGTCGTTGGATACGGCCCGGATTGAACCGACGACGCGGCGCCGGGCTTGATTCACCTCTGTGATACGCATTTTGACTTTCGTCTTTAATAGAGATGACATTGGCACATCTTTGGCGAGCCCTGTCTGCGATGCCGGGACGAAAACGCGTACGCCTTTGACGGAGACAACGACGCCGCCCTTATTTTCTTCGGTAACAATACCTTCAATAGTAATCCTGCTGTCTCTGGCCGAATCGATATCATCCCAGCTCTTGATAGAGTCAAGACGCTTTTTGGATAGCATAACTGTGCCTTCAACATCATTGACGCGCATGACAAAGGTTTCAATCGCGTCTCCGATTTTGACAAGGTCTTCTGCTTTTGCCGTCGGGTCATCAGTCAGTTCCGCCAAAGGTATGTAGCCTGACTGCTTCGTACCTAGATCGACTGAAATTTCTGTCGGTGTAATCCCGGAAATTATTCCGGTCACTTTTTGCCCAGTATATAAAGTTTTAATGGATCTTTCCAGCATTTGCTCGAAGGTTTCAGCGACCTCTGCAGCCTCCGCATTGACGATATCAGCATCAATGGTTTCCGCTTCGTTTTTCGTTGCTTCGATGTTCATTTCTTCACTCATCATCTGACAGACCTCCTTAATTATCCACGACGGTGTAGAAGCGCCCGCAGTGATTCCGACGGTATCAGATTCACTGAACTTAGAAATGTCAAGTTCATCGGCTGTTTCCACAAAATACACTGTTTTACAATTTGCTCTGCAAATCTCAGCAAGTTTCAGGCTGTTCGCGCTGAACTTTCCGCCTATAACAATCATAGTGTCAACAATACGTGAAATTTCTTCGGCCTCTTCCTGGCGTCTGCATGTGGCGTTGCATATTGTATCAAATATTTTAAGATTTGTACACTCTTTTTTTACTATTGCGCAGCATTCGTCATAGACATGGTGCGTGCTCGTCGTCTGGAAAACAACACAAACCGGTTCGTTTTTACGGTTGGGCGACTGCTCGAGCCAACTATGAAGTTCCTGCGGTGACTCAAAGATCTGGCATTGGCTGCACCAGCTCGATATTGCCTCGACTTCCGGATGATTGCGCTGCCCAATGATAAGAATCGTTCTGCCGGACAGCGATTCATTACGGACGATTTCATGTATCTTGGCAACATCGGGGCAGGTCGCGTCAATGATGGTCGTTCCGGAGGACTGCAGCGCATTGATTTCTTCTTTACTCGCGCCGTGGGATCTGATGATTACGGTGTCTCCGGGCTTAACCTGAGATATTGTTTCTACTTGTTTGACACCTTGAGCGCTGAGCGCGTCTGTGACACTTTTATTATGAATAATCGGCCCGAGGGTTATGCAGCTGTTATTATTTTCAGCAGCCTTTTGGCAAAGCTTCACCGCGCGGTGAACGCCAAAGCAGAAGCCTGCCGATTGAGCCATGATAATTTTCATGAGATTCTCCGAATTTCGTCATTTTGCTGATTTAAGAGTGGCAATTTTTTCCATCAACGCATCGGCCAGCGTATTGTATTCGTTTTGAGACAGCTTCTTCTTCTCCGGGTTTACCGTATACGGAGTACCGAAAATGATCGTGTACGTATGAAAAAGTTTCTTATCTCTGGGGATATAAACTGGAACAACCGGCACCGACATCTGATCGGCTATTCTGACTGCTCCGCGTTTGGCATCTCCTGCTTCATCTGTCTTGACTCTTGTGCCCTCCGGAAAAATACCGATCTTTTCCCCCGCTTTAAGATACATCATCGCTCTTTTTATCGCTCCGACATCGTTATGCCCGCGATTGACCGGGAAGCTGCCGATACCTCTTAAAACAGAAGACAAAACGGGTATTTTAAATAACTCTATTTTTCCCATGTAGTGCAGATGATGCCCGATGCCTGCGCCAAAAGACATGATAATCGGGTCCAGATTACTCGAATGGTTGGCGCAGAACACGGCAGGGCCGGGAGCAATATGCTCTCTGCCAATGATTTTGAATCTGTAAAACGGAAAAAAGACAATTCTTAATAAGTAATACAGCTTTCTGTAGGTTTTGTATTCACGACTCATAACCCTAATCTTTCCTCCGCTAAAGCGCAAATTATTTGAAGACATTCGTCAAGTCCGATATCCGTTGTATCAACCAGGATGGCATCGTCCGCCGCTTTCAAGGGGGCTGCGCTGCGCTCGCTGTCATTTTTATCCCGATATAGGATATCACGGAGAACATCCTCGTAGGTCGTATCGATACGCTTTTCCAGAAGCTCCTTATACCGTCTGCGCGCGCGAATTTCCGGCTGCGCCGTGAGGAATATTTTAAGGCCCGCATTTGGAAGAACTACGGTCCCAATATCACGGCCATCCATGATAACGTCATATTTGACAGCCATTTCTTTTTGCATGGATAATAAAAAAGCGCGTACCGGTTTCAGGGCGGAAACATCACTCGCGTATATGGATGCTTCCGGAATCCGAATCTTGTCTGTGACATCTGCACCGTTTAAGAACATATGCTGAAGGCTTTCTTCATCATAGCGCATCTCTATGCTGATTTTTGGAAGCAGCTTTACAATACGCGCTTCATCCTTTGACGCCACATCATGGTGCAGCATATATAAGCCGACGCTTCGGTATAAGGCCCCTGTGTCAACATAGATCAGGCCGTATTTTTTTGCCGTCATTCTGGCTAATGTGCTTTTGCCGGCGCCGCTCGGGCCATCAATGGCGATACTTCTCTTTTCCACGGTTCAGACAGTCCTTTCACTTATATGACTACCGGCGGCATATGCCGTTGACCATGCAATCTGCAGATTAAAGCCGCCTGTATAAGCGTCTGCGTCGATGACTTCTCCGGTGAAATACAAACCTTTGATGATTTTGGATTCCATTGTTGTCGGGTTGATTTCCCGTACATCAACGCCGCCTGAGGTGATGATCGCTTCCTCAATGGGGCGCGGACCGATAACCTCAATTTTAAAATTTTTGAGCAGATTCAGAAGGGCAGCTCGCTGCTGCCGTGTAATTGAGTTGACCTTGGTATCCGGCGGTATCGCAGACAGATCGACAAGCACAGGAATCATTGTTTTATTTGCGAGGTCACCCAGCGCATTTGAAAAATCGCGATTAGCATATTTCTCGAAATCGCGCAGCAGACGCGCGTCAAGTTTTTTATCGTCGAGCGCCGGCTTAAGGTCAATAGAAATCTCATATTTTTTACTCTGAAAATCACGCATATGGGCACTGGCTGACAAAATAAGCGGTCCTGAAACACCGAAATGCGTAAAGAGCATCTCGCCGAAGTCTTCGAACACCGGTTTTTTACCGCTGCTTTTTGCGGTCATATCGGTGACGGAGAGCCGAACGTTCTTCAAGGCAAGCCCCTGCATCCTCGAACATATTTCAGGAGATGCTTCGAGCGGTACAAGCGATGCTTTGGGCGGTATTATTTTATGCCCCAGCTCTGATGCTATCTTATAACCGTCTCCCGTGGAACCGGTCAGAGGGTATGAAACGCCGCCTGTACTAAGTACGGCGGTTTTGCAGTCGATTCTTTCTTCTGATGATAATATAACAGCCGAGACTCCTCCGTCATTTGTACGGATAGATTTTGCGGTGCCTTTCCTGACGGTCACTCCGGTTTGATCGGCATATCGGCGGAGGGCGGATACAATATCCGCGGCATTATCCGAAACGGGAAAAACTCGGTTCCCCCGTTCTGTTTTCAGCGGTACGCCGAGCTTGTCAAAAAGAGCCATCACATCCTTCGGTGTAAAACCGCTGACGGCGCTGTTTAAAAAGCGCCCTCCCGTCGGGATACTGTCGAGAACCTCCCGAACAGTGCAGTCATTTGTCACATTGCAGCGACCTTTGCCGGTGATACGGAGCTTCATGCCGGGGCGGTCATTTTTTTCAAGCAGAAGGACGCGGTGCCCGCGCTCGGCGCTGATTGCCGATGTGAGCAAGCCTGAAGCCCCGCCGCCTATTACGACTATATCAAACATCAAGCTTTTCGTATACCTCGTATTCATCCCAAATGCGTTCGAGCTTCTCAAAATTAGAAAACAGGTCTCCCTGCGCTTTGGCGCTTGTGGCAACGATGAGCGCGTTGACGAGGCTCAGCGGGGCGACGAGCGTATCAAGGAAGGACACCATATCGCTTCTGGCATATAGGGCGATATCTGAGAGCTTTGCAATAGGCGACCCGGCGGAATCTGTAATGCCGATAACGTCGGCACCCATATCACGCGCATACCGCATGGCTTTGATCGTCCGCCGAGAATATCTCGGAAATGATAAAGCGATAAAGACATCGCCTTTTGATATGCGGAGAATCTGTTCAAAGACCTCGCTGGCTGATGTCCCATTGATTACGCGGACGTTATCAAAGATAAGATTAAAATAAAAGCCCATGAAATTTGCCAGTGCGGACGACGAACGCAAACCGAAGATATAGATGTTTTTTGCTTTGACGATACTGTTGACTGCTGAGTCGAAGTCATCCCTGTTCGTATCTTCCATCGTCAGGCGAATCTGCTCAATGTCGGAGGATAAAACAAGAGACAGGATGTCCTCGCTTTCCATCAGTTCTTTGGCGACCTGTATTCTCTGGACCGAGGTCAGGCAGTTCCTGATCATGTCCTGGAGGGCGCGCCGCATTTCAGGATAACCCTCGTACCCCAGCTCAGCAGCAAATCGTACAACAGTCGATTCACTGACATTAACAACCTGACCCAGGCGGCTGGCCGTCATAAACGCAGCCTTTTCGTAGTTTTCCAGGATATATTTCGCAATATTACGCTGCCCCTTCGAAAAGCTGGGCGAAGCCGCTTCAATAACGGCCAGAATGTCTTTATCCATAAATAACCTCCGATTAAATGCAGGTTGCTGCGCTTATTCATATCATACTATAAATTTGCGATAAATCAAGCATATTATGCAATTCAAACCTTCTCATCCTGCATTATGAGGGCGGTGTATCAGAGGCTTTCGACTTGAGAAGCTTAATTTCCGAATCACTTAAATGCCGCCATGAACCGGTCTTCAGATTACCCAGATGTATACCGCCTTCGGAGACACGCTTTAAGAACGCTACTTTTATATTTAGTTTCGCACACATTTTTCTGATTTGCCTGTTGCGCCCCTCACGGATTGTTATAGAAAGCACGGCCCCTTCTGCTGTTTTCCTGAGCAATTTAATATTTGCCGGCTTGATCGTATATCCATCGATAACCATCGGCTCGGAAAGAGGCAATAAGGCGCTGCCGACATCACCCAAAACGCTCACTTGATATATTTTTTCTTTTTCATTAGAAGGGTGCGTCAGGAAATGAGTCAGTTCACCATCGTTAGTCATGAGCAGCAGCCCCTCTGAATCCAGGTCAAGCCGTCCCACTGGGTAAACACGAACGCCGCAGTCTGCGATTAAATCGGCTACATTCTTTCGGCCTTTTTCATCTTTCAAGGTTGTGACGTAACCGCGCGGTTTATTAAGCATTATGTAGACCTTTGTGTCGGCGTTTTTCAGCGGGATATCGTCAACAGCAATGACATCGCCGTCGATATCGGCACTTTGCCCCAATATTGCCGTTATCCCATTGACTGTGACGCGTCCGGCGTTAATGAACTGCTCAGACTCACGGCGCGAAGCTACGCCGTGTGCCGACAATATTTTCTGAAGACGTTCTTTCATCGGAAGTCTCCTTTCTTTTGAGAACCGGGCTTCCCCGGAAGGAGAAGCCTTAAGTCATTAGTAGATGTAATAGCTGTAATGAATGACCGGCAGTTTCCGTTGGTGGAGGATCGACCATTTAAGCATCTCAAAGAACGACAGCGGCACAGATTTATCAAGACGAACGGCTTCGCCGGATATAAGAGGTATTTCTTTAATTATCTTACCGTTGTTTATAATTGTAAGCATCCCGGTTTTTTCGTTTTTCAGCACCGGCGCATAAACAAACTTTTTTATATCCTGCTTCAGTTCTGTCTTCCCCGAATGGGGATATACATAGACAAAATTCTCAGCTGGGTGGACTGACACGTTGCTTTTCGAGCCTGAAATAACGAGAATACGCCCATATTGGCAATCATTGACTGAGACATAATAACAGCCGAATTCATTAAAAGCCCAGGAATATAGATTTGTATGATCATTCCAGTCATTCGGTGCGGACAGTGTGACGCAAATCAGACGCATACCGCCGCGCTCCGCGCAGGAGACCAGACTGCGTCCGGCACTTTCGGTAAATCCTGTTTTTATGCCGATGGTACCCGGGCAATTCCAGAGCAGCTTATTATGATTTTTGAAAGAACGACCGGCAACAGCAATGTGTTTCGTCGATACAATCTCACAAAAGGTTTTGTTTTTCATCGCAGCTGACGCGATGAGTGAAAGATCTCGGGCTGATGAATAATGGCCCTCCTGGTCGAGTCCATGCGGGTTGACGAAGTGGGAGTGCTGACATCCGAGTTCTTTTGCTTGCTCATTCATGAGCAGCGCAAAGGCTTCAAGAGAACCGGAGACATGCAGAGCAAGTGCAGCTGCCGCATCATTTCCGGAAGCGAGCAGCAGCCCGTATAAAAGATCACGGACAGTCAGCTTCTCTCCCGGTTTGAGGTACATGGAAGAGCCTTCAACAGGAGAAAAATCCCTTTTTATAACAACATTTTCGTTAACATCACAGTGCGTCAGCACAATGAGTGCTGTTAATATTTTTGTCGTGCTCGCAATCAGCATCGGATTATCCGCGTTTTTTTCATAAAGCACTGTTCCTCCGCGCGCTTCAATAAGGATAACTGCCTGAGCGGATGTGTCAGGTGTTCCAAGAGCTTCGGCGCACGGCAAGCACGTCATAATGCAGGCCAGGATAATATTAAAGACAATAAATGTCCGAATTATTCGAGTCAATGCGCACGGATTTTTAACAGCTGAAAATAATGAGCCTTTATTATTTATGCAATTAAACGGTTCTGTTGTCACAATAAGCACCACCCCAGTTCGAAATAAGGCAGTGCTTATTATTATCAGGTGATTCGGAAATATCCGCAGAATCTGTGTCTATTTAGTCTTTGTTCATGAACTCGCTGACTTTGTCAATAACTTCCGGGACCATTTCAATAAGTCTGTCCACGGTGGTCGACGCCGGCGGCGCAATGTTTAAAAGCTTGATGCTGCTCCCTTTGACAACCAGAAAAGCGACAGGCACAATGTTAACGCCGGCACCGCTGCCGCCGCCAAAAGCGTTGTTCTGATTTTCCTTTTGATTCTTCGTTTGAAAATCCGACCCGCCGCTGGCGAAGCCGAAGCTCACCTTCGATATCGGTATCAGCGTGATGCCGTCGGCTGTGACAATCGGTGAGCCGACAATCGTATTGACATCGACCATCTCCCTGATTTTTTGCATCGTTGTCTCCATCAAATCACCAATAGGATGTTTGTCCATTTTATTAAACCGCCTTTCTGATTTTCGCTTTCATTCTCTCGCTTTTTATAATGTTAAGCACCAAGCCGAAACCAACATAGAAGACTTCCCATAGAGCAAGGGATAATATTGCTTTAACGTAAATATACGGTTCCGTCACCTCAAAGCTTACCGATGCGCGGAGATCCCTCTTTTTTATCTTAAAGTTATTCTCGAGCAGGGGGAGTATAATGCCGTATCCTACAGAAGCAGCGCCGAATGACATGGCTGCGGCGGCCGCATCCGTACCGGCTGCCATATAGTAAATCGTCAGCTCACGAATGCGCAATTTTCGCTTGAGTCTTGATAATGCTTTTTTAATCGACGGAAGCTGATTTTTAAGGCTCTCGAGTTTGCCCGCTTTCACACCTGCTTTAACTGCGGTATCCTGTGTTTTTTCCTTTTGTTTTTTTCCGCTTTTAGTTTTCTCTTTATCGGATGGAAAGAGTTGAAATCTGACAGGGCCAAAATATGCATCCAGTGCAAATCCGTCCTCGTTGTAAACAACGGTAATTCCCACGCGCAGGATGCAGACGAGAACGATAACCGCTAATATGACTGCCGCTGCTATCATCCGCCGGCCTCCACAGTATCCTTTAAATGCTCCATATCCAGTTGAATACTGACAATGACATCGCTGTCAATCGTCTTATTTTCTTTTTCAGTCTCAGCCTCAGGCAGATCCGGAAGCTGCTCAAGATTGGAAATACCGAAGGTCCTGAGAAAAGCAGGCGTTGTTTTAAAAAGCAGCGGACGGCCCGGGACCGATAATCTGCCGCAGGGTTCTATAAGTCCTCTTTCCTGCAGCAAGCCGACCGTATAGGAGCTGTCAACGCCGCGCACCTGTTCGATATATAGTTTTGTAACAGGTTGGAAATAAGCAACGACAGCCAGAACTTCAAGCGCCTGCTGTGACAGCTGGGGCTGCTTTCGCGCCTCCAGGGCAAGGCGGATATAGTCTGAATACTCCGGGGACGAACAAAGCTGGATTGCCTTGTCTAAAAATACAAGCCGGATGCCTCTGCGCTCAAAATTATAACGGTCACGAAGCTTTTCAGCCGCTTGTGACACGGCTGCTTCATCAATACCGAGTACAGCGGCAATACGGCTGATACCAACTGGTTCACCGGACGCAAATAGTATACCCTCAATAATCGCTTCTATGTCACGAATTTCCATATTATTGCCCGTCCTGCCGTTTTAAGCCGGCAATTACTACCTATCTTGCTCAATATTAACGGATGAAACGACGCGCGTATCCGTCAATATTTATACAACAACATCATCAAAATCCGGGAACTCGTCCATACCGAACATGTCAGGCCCAGAGCAGCAAAGCGTCAGTTCCTCATCACAGCCTACAAGATAGATGACACCTGTCCTGCACAGCTCCAAAATGGCGATAAAAACCGCAACCATTTCAGAACGGCTCTGAGCATCTGAAATAAGATCTCTGATTTGCAAAGCGCCGCGAGATTTGATATGCTCCAAAATCTCAGACGCTTTTTCCGTAACAGAATAAGTAATCCTCTTGGGATATACGACCGCTTTCGAAGCGTTTAAGCTGCTCAGCTCTTCCCTGTCAATCAGACGATTGAAAGCTGCAAGCAAATCATCGATCGTATGTTCAAATTTATAAGTGTTGTCAGGTGCCAAGTATTCAGGCGGTTTAACCATTAAGCCGCAGTTGCTGCGGTACATTTCAGCAAAAAGGCCCGTCACCGTTTTGATCTGTACATAGCTCTCATGCCGCTGCAGCTCTTCAAGTGAGCTGATCAGCTCGTTGAGCTCGTCAACGTCCTCTTCACCCGAAAGAAGCATTTTTGTTTTAATATAGACAAGATAGGATGCCATAGCGACAAATTCGCTGGCGACCTCCAAATCCATTTTCGTAAGCGACGCGAGATAAGCCAGGTACTGCTCGAGTATGAGCGAGACGCTGATATCTTTAATTTCAATTTTATTCTTGCTGAGAAGCTGCAAAATGAGTGCCAGGGGGCCGACAAAGTCCTGCAGCTCCCCTTTTGACTTAACCACATTCGAAAGCGTGAAGATCGGGTTTTCCATATCTTTATGCTCCCTAGTTAACGAGGTTGAACGCCGCTTGTGATATAAAGGACAAGTGATTTAAGACAAACTCCGTCGCTGTTCCGAGAAAATTGGTTTGGTAGTTCAGCAGTATCACTAATAACAGGAATATATAGCCGTAACGCTCAAAGCGCAGCAGCTTGTAGTACAATTCATCTGAGGCAACGGCAAATAAGATTTTCGACCCGTCCAGCGGCGGCATAGGTATGAGATTAAACACACCCAATGTCACGCTGAATACGACAATCCGCGCAATCAACGCGAGTACATACGGACCAATATCACCGGTGCTCAGCACCGTAACAGTCAGACCGTAAATAAACAAAAACACAATCGCCATAAGGAAGTTGGAGACAGGCCCGGCAAGAGCGGATATTGCCATTCCGCGTTTTGGGTTTTTGAAATTCCGAGGGTCGATCTGAACCGGTTTAGCCCAGCCAAAATTAAAAAGGACAAAGGACAAAAGCCCGAAAACATCAATATGCTTGAATGGATTGATTGTCAGTCTGCCCATGTCTTTAGCCGTTTTGTCACCGAGCCGGTATGCGACGTAACCGTGCGATACCTCGTGAAATATGATACAGGCAAGAGCGGCAATGAGCGAAATCAGACTATCCAGAAGGCTGTTCCAATTAAGATTATTCAATATATTTGCCAATAAGCTGACGCCCCCTTATCGAGCTGATTGTAGCATTATTTAGTAAGATTTACAATCTCTTTTAACAGAGCTTCCCTGTTTGTGCCCTTTTCGGCGGAAAATAAAAGGACGGCTCTGTCGCCGGAAACAGACAAGGTTTCTTTAATAAGTTCAATGCTGTCATCTCGCTCGGAAGCCTTCAGTTTATCGCTTTTATTAGCCACTACAATGAGCGGACAGCCTGTCCCTAAAAACCATTGCGCCATCGTGACGTCGTCGTTTGTGGGCTTGTGACGCGCGTCAACAATGAGAACACCGAGAGAAATGAGCTCGGGACGCATAAAATACTCTTCCATCAGTTTTCCCCAGCGCTTCTTTTCGCTCGCAGAGACCTTAGCATAGCCGTAACCGGGCAGATCGACAAAATAGATTTTTTCATCAATAAGAAAATAATTAATATGGACGGTTTTGCCGGGCGTGGCTCCGACGCGTGCGAAGTTTTTTCTGTTAAGCAGTTTGTTGATGACCGATGATTTGCCCACGTTAGATCTGCCGGCAAAAACGACCTGCGGCAGGCTGGCAGATATAAAATCTGACGGTGCTGCCGCTGACTTGATGAAGCTCGCGTTTTGAAAATTGAGCATAAAGATCCATTCCGCCGCCAGGCAGCATTTGTGATAATAATCGAAAATAGATGCTCCGCGAAGCGAATGGCCACCCTCGGCGGACAAGTCGATTTTTGCCGCGTGAAAACATCGTTTTCACGTTTTTTACGTTATTGTCTGATAGATGCTGCCGGCTCGGTGCGTTCAGTGCTGTCTGTCAGCAGCGGCAGGAGCGTTTCTTCGCTTTTAGGCTGTACTTTAACCATGGAGAAATCAAGGGCGATGTCCAGAACATTATCAATGTGATCTGCTGTTACAAAATTGAGTGCACGGCGGACCGTCTGGTCGATTTCATCAAGATCAGGCTCATTGTCGGACGGTATAATAACTGTTTTTACACCGGAGCGTAAGGCGGCCATCGTTTTTTCCTTAAGCCCGCCGATAGCGAGAATCCTGCCGCGCAGTGTTATTTCACCGGTCATGGCGAGGTCGCGCCGAACAGGCGCACCTGTGAGTGCCGAGACGACAGCAATGGTTATCGCGACGCCCGCAGAGGGGCCATCCTTCGGGACAGCGCCTTCGGGAAAATGGATGTGGATATCGCGGTTCTTATAGAAATCCGGGTCAATGCCAAGCTTCGCGGCGCGGCTTCTGATATACGATACGGCAGCGTGCGCCGATTCCTTCATGACCTCACCGAGATTGCCGGTCAGTTCAAGCTTCCCTATACCGTCCAGAACACTCACTTCGACATCCAGAGTTTCACCGCCCTGCGAGGTCCATGCCAGACCTTTGACAAGGCCGATTTCATCTTTTCCGGAAACACATTCCGGTTTATATTTACGGACGCCCAAGAATTCTTCCAGCATTCCTGTTTTTATACTCACGGATTTTGATTCGCCGGAGATAATTTTAGACGCTGTTTTCCTGCAGGCCGCTGCGATTTCCCGCTCTAAAAGACGGACGCCCGATTCTTTCGTGTAGCTTGATATGATTTCCAATACGGCGTCATCGCTGATTTTAAACTGGCGCATATTGAGGCCATGCTTTTTACGCTGTTTGGGAATCAGATGATCCTTGGCAATCTCAAGCTTTTCCATATCGGTATAGCTTGAAAGCTCGATGACTTCCATCCTGTCAAGCAGCGGTCTTGGAATGGTCGATGTTGTATTTGCCGTCGTAATAAACATAACATCCGACAAATCAAACGGTATTTCAAGATAATGATCCCTGAACATGGCGTTCTGCTCAGGGTCGAGCGCTTCGAGTAAAGCAGATGACGGGTCTCCCCTATAGTCGCTGCCAAGCTTGTCAATCTCGTCTAACAGCAGCACTGGGTTTCGCGTTCCCGCCTGGCTGACGGAAGCGATGATACGACCCGGCATGGCACCAACATAGGTCTTTCTATGGCCTCTGATTTCCGCTTCGTCATGGATTCCGCCAAGCGCAAGCCGCGCAAGCTTCCTGTTAAGGGCCCTTGCGATACTGATTGCGACGGATGTTTTGCCGACGCCCGGTGGACCGACTAGGCATAATATCGTACCGTTTGCTTTATGCGTCAGCTGTTTGACGGCGAGAAAATCGATAATTCTGTCTTTGACCTTCGTCAAGCCGAAATGGTCTTCATCGAGTATCTTTCTTGCTGCTTTTATATCAAGGCGCTCTTTTGACAGGGTCTTCCACGGCAGTTCGATGCACACATCGAGATAATTCCTCAAAACAGCTGATTCAGATGAGCCGTATTGCTGCTTTTCCAGACGCTCGACTTCACGGAGCAGCTTTTTTTCAGTTTCTTCATCAAGCTTCAGGGCGTATATTTTATGGCGGTATTCTTCGAAATCCGACATGCTGTCCGGCGTTTCGCCCAATTCTGATTGTATAATGCGCAGCTGCTCGCGGAGCACATGGTCACGCTGCTGCCGTTCGAGCCTGCCTCTGAGGCGCTCGTCAATCTGTTGTTCGATTTCGATGACTTCAATTTCACGAAGAAGCATATCGCAGACAAGCTCAACGCGTTTAAGCGGCGCGCAGGTCTCAAGAATCATCTGCTTCTTTTCCGGTTTCATGTACATATTCTGAGTGATATAATCTGCGATGTAGCCCGGTTCGGTCGACGCGTTAATCGCAGCGACTGCCTCTCTTGTCACATTGCCGGTCATGGCCGAATAAGTATCAAACAGACCGACGCATTTTCTGATAAGCGCTTCGATCCTCGGTGTCAATTTCTCGGGCAACTCTTCGATAATCGGCGCAACCTCAGCAAAGAAGAATTTTTTATCACTGAGAATTTTTTTAAGCAATGCCCGCTGCGAACCTTCTACCAGTACTTTTATACCCCCGCCGGGTAATCTCAGGAGCTGTTTGATTGTACAGATTGTGCCGACCTTGTAAAGGTCATTCTCACCCGGAGATTCCTTGGAAACGTCCCTTTGCGCGAGCAGGAATATCTTACGTTCCCCCTCGGCGGCTATATTGAGCGCCGCGACGGACATAGGACGTTCGACATCAAAGTTCAGGAGCATATTCGGAAAAACCGACAAACCGCGTAAAGCAAGCATAGGTAAATTTTCGTTTATGATTATTTCGTCGATTATTTCGCTCATGGTTAGACCTCCTTATACCATTGTTCTTAGACGACGTTAATAAATAATGATTTTAGAGCCGCACATCGGGTGCGGCTCTTCGCACGCAATGTGCGGCTGGTGTATTACATTAAGAGGCGTTAATGACATCCGGATCTATTTGCGGTTTCGGACGATTGACAGTCCGCGGCGGCTCGAGGCCAAGCGCGCAGTCTTTGGTAATAATTACTTTTTCAATCTTGCTGTCGGACGGCACCTCGTACATGATGTTCATCATGATGCCTTCCATAACACTGCGCAGACCGCGCGCGCCGATTTCCATTTCAATGGCTCTGTCGGCAATGGCGCCAAGCGCGTCCTCATTGAATTCCAGCGTGACATTATCGTAATTCATCAGAACACTGTACTGGCGTGTGAGTGAATTTTTCGGTTCCGTCAAAATACGGATTAAATCATCCCTGCTGAGGGATTGAAGTGTTGTTATAACCGGCATGCGCCCGACGAGCTCCGGTATGAGACCATATTTCAGGAGGTCGTGAGACTGAATGTTTTTTAGTATCTCGCCGACATTTTTTTCTTTTTTGCTCTTAATATCAGCACCGAAACCGATCGTTTTTTTATCGAGTCTGTTTTCGATGATTTGTTCTATCCCTGCAAACGCGCCGCCGCAGATGAACAGGATGTTCGTTGTATCAATGCTGATGAACTCCTGATGCGGGTGTTTGCGTCCGCCCTGCGGCGGGACATTGGCAACAGTGCCTTCGAGGATTTTGAGGAGTGCCTGCTGAACGCCTTCGCCGGAAACATCCCGGGTGATGGAGGTGTTCTCACTCTTTCTGGCAATCTTATCGATTTCATCAATATAGATGATACCACGCTGTGCGCGCTCAACATCAAAGTCTGCCGCCTGCAAAAGGCGGAGCAGAATATTTTCGACATCGTCGCCGACATAACCGGCTTCGGTCAGTGTTGTCGCGTCAGCGATAGCGAAAGGCACCTGGAGAAACCGCGCTAATGTCTGCGCGAGAAAGGTTTTACCGACACCGGTTGGCCCCACCATAAGAATGTTGCTTTTTTGAAGCTCTGTATCACTGTTTGTTCCGAAGAAAATGCGTTTATAATGGTTATAAACGGCGACAGCCAGCGATTTTTTTGCCGTCTCTTGTCCAATTACATAATCGTCCAGCACAGCCCGGATTTCAGCAGGCTTCGGAAGGCGTTCTACGGTTTCGCCGGATTCCCCCTGCCTGCCGATCTTCATCGGTATCAGCTCATCTCCGAGAATGCCCGTGCAGAGCGCGATGCACTCGTTGCAGATGTAGGAAGCGCCTTGTCCGGTAATAATGCGGTTAACCTGATCCTGCCGTTTTCCGCAAAAGCTGCAGCGAACGATTTTGTTATCGTCATATTTTGCCATTGGAATATAACTCCTAACGTTTAAAAATTACGCTGTCTATAAGTCCGAATTCCTTTGCTTCCTCTGCCGTCATGAAGTTGTCACGTTCGGTCGCGTCACGGATAACATCGATAGATTTCCCGGTGTGATCAGCTAAAATTTTGTTGAGTCTGTCCTTCGTGCGCAGTATGTTCTCTGCGTGAATCTGGATGTCCGTCGCCTGGCCTTTAAAGCCACCGGACGGCTGATGAACCATGATTTCAGCGTTCGGCAATGCGATACGTTTTCCTTTCGCGCCGGAGGCGAGAAGGAATGCGCCCATACTGGCTGCTAAGCCGATACATATTGTTGACACATCCGCCTTGATGTATTGCATCGTGTCATAGATTGCCAAGCCCGCAGTAACAGAACCGCCCGGACTGTTGATATAAAATTGTATGTCCTTATCGGGGTCTTGTGCCTCGAGATACAGCAGCTGGGCGACAACCAAGCTCGCTGTCGTATCGTTGACTTCCTCGCCGAGAAAGACAATTCTGTCATTCAGCAGTCTGGAAAAAATATCGTAAGAACGTTCTCCGCGTGATGTTTGTTCGACAACATATGGTACTAAACTCATAATGTTCAACTCCTTTTTGTTTACATAATAACATAATAACAATATATTGCCATTATGTCAATGATATTACCCAACTACGCAAGTCGGTATTCAATAATTTACATTTTATTCATCAATGGTTTATTCTAAATGAGCATCATCCGATTTTTGTGACGCTTTTTTAGGTGAGGTTTTCTTGGATGTGGCTTTTTTATCGCCATCGGCTGAGCTGTCAGCATTTTCATTATCGGACTTGTCATCAGCTTTTACTTTTTTTGTCTTCTTATCCTTGACAGCCGGTTCTTCCTCAGCTGATTCAGCCGCTGGCTCCTCAGCGATTGCACTGTCACAGACGAGCTTCGAGGTTGTGCGGAAATTAAGCTCACGCTTCAAGGATTCTATCGGGATAGAATCTTTAACAACTTTTAATTCAACTTTGTATTTTACCGCCATTTCCGCATAATATGCTTCAATCTCTTCTTCTGTCGGTTCAAGGCCTTCCAACACTGCAATTTTTTCCAGAGCGAGAGTGGTTTTTATTTGCTTGATGGCATTCGGACGCATATTTTCGCGGAAGTTTTCGACGTTTGCACCCATCATATTCAGGTACGTATCGAGCTCCATACCATAGGATGTCAGCTGCTGCTTGAAGTTTTCCATCTGGTTGTCGATGAACTCTTCTATCATCGCATCGGGTATTTCACAGTCGATATTATCTGCGAGCTGACTCAGAACAGCATCCTCAAAGGCTTTTTCTGATTCCTGCTGTTTGGTTTCCGTCAGCTTTTGTTTAATACTAGCTCTGTATTCAGCCATCGAATCAAACTCGGATACATCCTTGGCAAATTCATCATCGAGCTCAGGCAGGATTTTCTCCTTGACTTCCTTGAGCTTGACTTTAAAAACAACCGGCTTGCCCGCAAGATCCTCTTTATAATCCGCAGGGAATACAAGGTCAAGGTCACGTTCCTCATCAACGGTCATTCCGTTGATTTTTGCTTCAAAGCCGGGAATAAACGAATTTGAGCCGAGTACGAGCTCGTAATCCTCTCCTTTTCCGCCTTCAAACGCGACGCCGTCTACAAAGCCCTCAAAATCAATGATGGCTGTGTCGCCGTTGATGGCCGGACGCGATGCCGTCTGGATTCGAGCGTTGCGGAGTTGCACGGCAGCTATTTCGCTGTCAATATTGCTCTCTTCGACAACGGCAGCCGGTTTAACGGCTGAAAGTCCCTTATACTGCCCGACAGTGACCTCCGGATAGAGCTCAACGGAGTATTTTACAGTTAACGATTTATCGTCACCAAAATTAACGTCGAGTATTTTCGGATAACCGACTGTCCGAAGCTGTGATTCAGAGATACCCTGACCGCAAACCGTCGGCAGAATAATATCTAATGCATCGTTGTAAAAAACAGACGCGCCGTACATATTTTCAATTATTTTCCGCGGCGCTTTGCCTTTTCTGAACCCAGGAACAGATATCTGCCCTTTGTTCTTTTTGTAAGCTTCGTTGAGTGCTTTGTCAAATTCTTCCTTGGTCACGCTGACGGTCAGTTCGGCAATTTTATTGTCTTTTTTCTCGCATGTTGTTACATTCAAAATTCTTGTCCTCCTACGAACACGATGCAATTATAGGCATACTCTAGGTATTTTAACAGAAACTTTTAACATTTGCAATAATTTTCATTTAACTTTAACCGGTGTAAATTTAACAAAGTCCGCAGATACCATATGATAGGTAATACCGTCATACTCTCCAGTAACGGCATACCTGTGTCCCTGGCCGTGTATATGTCCGTACCAGCAGCTCTTCACACCGTTATTTTTCATAATATCGATGATATCTCGGCAGATATAGTTCTTAAATACAGGCGGATAGTGCAGAAAACATATTTTTTCAGCTGCCGGCTGCGCGTCCGCGGCTTTTAAAGATGCGCTTAAGCGCAGCAGCTCTCTATCCATGATTTTTTTGTCATGTCCTGCAGTTACTTCAGGTGTGGTGTGCGTTTCACGCGCGCGGTCCGTGTCCTCCTCATAGAACCAGCCTCGCGTTCCGCATATGGCGATATTGTCGGCAAAATAGCAATTATTATTTAGTATCTCGATGGTTTGTATGCCATTCTTTAAAAAAAATGCGGCAGTCTTCGAAGCTGTCGACCACCAGTAATCATGGTTCCCTTTTAGAATGATCTTTTTACCGGGTAAAGCGTCTATAAATTTAAAATCCGAAAGACTGTTCTCCAAAGACATTGCCCATGTGATATCACCGCAGATAACACATATGTCGTCTTCGTTTAAAAATGAAAATCCATCTTTGATTTTCATCACATAATTATCCCAGCTGCCGCCGAAAACATCCATCGGTTTATCTGTGCCGAGGGACAAATGCAGGTCACCGATTGCATAAATAGCCATTAAAACATTTCCTTTATATTTGTAATACTTTCGGCAGATAATAAATGCGCGTCTGCTCCATCCGGCAAGAAAAGATGAATAATGCTGAAAAGAAAGACCGTCATTTCACGTAAAGAAAGGTAATATACACATGACAGACATTAAAAATATGGACGTCCTTTACGGCGTGGGCTGTGATGTCGTCAGCTGCAAGTTTCATGGTCACGACAACAGATGCTTTGCCAGCAGTATTAATGTTGAATCGCCGAACGCACAAAAGAAAAATGAAACCTTCTGCGGCACCTTTGCCCCGCGCCCATCGGAAATAATATAATTTCTGATATATTCTGTCCGTTTAATCGGGGATGGCAAGTATGCGCCATCCCCGATGTTTGTTATTTGAAGTCTCCGCCGACTAAATTCTGTTGAGGAATCGTTCAACAACGGCAGGCATTTCATCTCGGCTGACACATTCGTTAAAGCGGATTGTTTTGCCTCTGAGCAGCTTCAGCGATTCCGGCGCGCTGACACCGGAAACCTCCTCAAGCCTGTCAATCAGATCAATGCCGCTTAAAGCCGTTTCCTCCTCCGGTTCAAGAGGCTCGTCGAGTGCGTCGAGTACACTTTCGCAAAACTTAAACGGACTGGCTGTGGACACAATAACGGTTTTCGTGGTATCGTCTGTTTCCTTACGGTATTTCTGCAGTACATAATAGGCGACCGCCGTGTGTGTATCAATCAGATAATGATGTGTTTTATACAGCTCCCTGATGGTTTCTTTGGTTTCCGCGTCGGTACACCGGTCACAGCTGAAATCCTCACGGATGTGCGCCATAATTCCCGGAGAAGCCGTGTATCTGCCGCCGGCGGATAAAGCCTTCATGTATTCTGTTATCAGCGCATCGTCTCTGCCGGAAAGATCGAACAGCAGACGTTCCAGGTTGCTGGAAATCAGGATATCCATTGACGGTGATATCGTCGTCATGAACGCTCTGTTCTTATCATAAACGCCTGTGTTAATAAAGTCGGTCAGCACATCGTTGCTGTTGGAAGCGCATATGAGCTTATGAATCGGCAGACCTATCTTTTTCGCGTAGAAACCTGCAAGTATATTGCCGAAGTTGCCAGTGGGGACGCAGAAATTGATGCGCTCGCCTGAAATAATACTGCCGCTTTTTATTAAATCACAGTACGCCGAAACATAGTAAACAATTTGCGGCAAAAGTCGTCCCCAGTTGATTGAATTGGCTGAGGAGAGGAAATATCCGTTTTTATTGAGCTTATTGCGCAGGTTTTCATCAGAAAAGATCGCTTTAACACCGGACTGGGCATCGTCAAAATTGCCGACAACCGCCGAGACACCGACATTGGCGCCGCACTGTGTCGTCATCTGCAGCTTCTGAATGTCGGATACGCCGTCTTCCGGGTAAAATACCATGATTTTTGTACGCGGCACATCACAAAAGCCGTCAAGAGCCGCTTTACCCGTGTCTCCGGAGGTAGCAACCAGGATACAGACATCCTTTGTCTCCCCTGTTTTATCGAGTGACGCCGACAATAAATGCGGCAGCATCTGCAGTGCCATGTCCTTGAAGGCGCATGTGGGTCCATGCCACAATTCCAGAAATGACGTGGTATCATCCAACCGGCTGACGGGTGCTACATCGGGATGGCTGAAACCGTTGCTGCTATACGCACCTGACGCATATGCTTTTAATTCACTTTCACTGAAATCGTCAAGGAAAAGCTTCATAATATAAACAGCACGGTCGATATAGGGCATGTGTATGAGCTTCCCGATGGCATCTGCCGGTAAAACCGGAAACGATACAGGGACGAAGAGTCCGCCGTCGCGCGACAAGCCCCGCGCAATCGCCTGCGCGGCGCTTAGCTTCACTGTATGATCTCTGGTACTTTGATACTGCATGGCGTATAAGTCCTTTCAGACATAAATTACGTAAATATTAAAATGCGTTTTCGATGTGGATAATTGTCGGTTTAACCGTATCAGTACCGAGCGGCGCGTAGACTTCAATCACATCAAAGCGCGGCTGCAGCGTTGTTTCGTGCTGGATCAGCCATATCTGAGCCGTTTTCCGAAGACGGCTCTGTTTGTTCTTATCGACAAATTCGCGCGCCTCGGCAAATTTATCATTCTTGCGAACCTTAACCTCCGCAAAGACAACAAAGCTTGCGTTTTTAACGATGACATCAATTTCACCATAGCGCGATCTGTAGCCCATAGCGACGGGGATGTATTTTTTGCCCTTCAGATAATCGAGGGCAAGCGCTTCACCCCAGCTCCCCTGCAGCTTTGTATTCATAGGTAGGCCTCCAATATAAACGCACGTGTTTCAGTGCATTTTTTTCAAAAAGGTCCTGCGGTGAACCGGTGACGGCCCGTATGCCCGGAGCTGATCATAATGCTTTTGCGTTCCGTAGCCCTTATGGACATGAAGGAGGTATTCGGGATATTGTTTGGACAGCTCCTGCATAAAACGGTCGCGGCTGACCTTGGCGAGTATGGACGCGGCGGCAATTGATGCCGATTTTCCGTCCCCGCCGATAATACAGCGGCTGATATATTCTATTCCCTTGGCACGGTTCCCGTCAATCAACGCAATCTCAGGTACCGGATCGAGTTTTTGTATGGCTCTGTTCATTGCCAGATATGTCGCGTTTTGGATGTTGATTTCGTCGATCTCCTGTGCACTCGCCGAGGCAACCGCATAAGAGACGGCCTTTTCGATAATGACACTGAATAACGCTTCACGCTTCGCAGCTGACAACTTTTTAGAATCATTTAAGCCGTCAATCATCAAGCCGTGCGGTAAGATTACCGCCGCCGCGTAGACAGGGCCCGCAAGGCAGCCGCGGCCAGCTTCGTCGACACCGCACAGGATGCGCCAGCCTTCTGCTTCGGCAGCTTTTTCATGTTCCCACCAGTCCATGTCACCCTCCAAGGCCAGGCGGCATTTCGAGCGTCACGCGGCCGAGCCGTCCGTCTCTGAATTCATCAAGCAGGATGGACGCCATGCGTTCAAGGTCGATCGAACCGCCCTGCAGCAGAAAGCCTCGTTTCTTTGCCGCTTCGGAGAGCAGCTCATAACCGTTTTTGTCGGCTGCGGGAATAATTTTGTAGCGCTCGGTGAGCCGCGCGGGGCTGATATCGCGAAGGCGCAGCATCAGATTGGCTGCAAGTGCTTCGCGATCAAGAATATCATCTTTAACAGCACCGGTAAAAGCGAGATTTTCTCCGACGACCTGACTGTCGAACTTAGGCCAGAGTATGCCCGGTGTGTCCAGCAGCTCCAGTCCGGTGTCAATGGTGATCCACTGCTTCCCTCTCGTGACGCCGGGTTTGTCCGACGCTTCCGTTGCTTTTCTTTTTGCGATTCTGTTGATGAAGGATGATTTACCGACATTCGGTATTCCGACGATCATCACACGGACGACGTGACCGGCCTGGCCTTTTGCCGCATACGACGCCAACTTGTCCTTTAAGAGCGTACGGACAGCGGACACAAATTCCGAGGTGCCTTTTCCGCTTTTAGCGTCTGTTTCAAGAATCATAGCGCCCTGCGACTTGAGGTACGCGGCCCATTTTTTTGTCATAACCGGATCGGCCTGATCCGTTCTGTTGAGTATAATCAGCCGCGGCTTCCCGTTTGTCAGGCTGTCAAGGTCAGGATTCCTGCTGGATACAGGGATTCTCGCGTCAATAATTTCGCAGACAGCGTCGACGATTTTCATGTGCTCTGTAATCATACGCCGCGCTTTTGTCATATGACCGGGAAACCATTGAAT
>DBTM01000082.1 GCA_002307055.1 Clostridiales bacterium UBA1316 | reverse complement strand
TACTACAGAAGCATATCTTACAGAAACCTTTGACACCCGAAAGATGGCACTGAAACGCAAGGCCGAGGTAGAAAGTCAGATTGAAAACAGCACCTATTCGCCACCTGCCATGCAGACAGTCAGTGCGTTCCTAAAAGAATTCGTTGAAGTTTACGGCGCGAATAAGTGGTCCATGTCCACCTATTCGGCGCGGGAGGGCATCATTCGCAACTATGTTGAGCCTTTCATCGGAAGCGTTCCGCTCTCCGAGCTGAATACGCGGATGATGGACCAGTATTATCAGACGCTGCTGCGCCAATCTGCCGCGCCGAGACCCGGCAGAGATCCGGAGCCGGTCACGCCTCGCACTGTCATTGAGGTTCACCGTATTTTGCGCTGCGCCTTCAATCAGGCCATTCGCTGGGAATACATCTCCAAAAACCCTGCCGAGCATGCGACGCTTCCCAAGCATGAAGCGGAGAAACGGGAGATATGGACGGCGGATGAGGTCATACGCGCGCTGGAGCAGTGCGACGATCCAATCCTGAGAATCTGTATTCATCTGGCCTTTGCCTGCAGCATGCGTATCGGAGAAATCTTAGGGCTTACCTGGGACTGCGTTACTACAGACGAACAAAACATCGTCAAGGGCAACGCCTCCGTATACATCGAAAAGGAGCTCTCCCGGGTGCGCCGGACGGCGGTCACACAGATGAATGGTAACGACATTTTGAAGGTGATCCCGCCTCTCATTCCAGGCAGCGGAGCAACCATGCTGGTACTTAAGACGCCAAAGACCCATAGCAGCGTCCGGCGTGTCTGGCTACCCGAGACGGTGGCAAGGCTGCTTGTGAAGCATAAAGAGGAGCAGGATAAGGTCAAGAAGCTGATGGGCGATTATCAGGACTATGGCCTTGTCGTAGCGCAGGATAACGGCAGGCCCTACGAAGAGCATGTCATTCGCAAAGGATTTACAAGGCTTATTAAAAAGAGTGGTCTGCCAACGGTCGTTTTCCACTCTCTACGGCATACCAGCACGACCTATAAGCTGAAGCTCAACAACGGCGACATCAAGTCGGTGCAGGGCGATACCGGGCATTCGCAGATCAACATGGTCACGGACGTCTATTCACATATCATAGACGGTGACAGGAGACAGAACGCGCAGCGCTTCGAGCAGTCATTTTACAAGCCCAAAAAAGGGAAGAAAGGGTCAGCGCCGGACGTTAGTAAGCTGGCTGAAGCACTGAGTGAAAACCCGGAACTTGCTCAAATGCTGTTTGGCCTTCTCTCAAAAAAGGGATCTAATTTTGACTAAAAATAGGGCAAACGCACGACGTGTCAAAAAAGCGAAATTCTGGTGTTAGCAAAAACGTTAGCAGAATGTAAATATATGTAAAAACCATTGAAAGCAACAGGTCGCCGATTAGCAGAAAGTTGACAGGTCAATCGTGAAAAAGCAAGAAGAAAATTAGCAAAACACTCATTCTGCTAATCAAAAGGTTAAAACTATTCGGCAAAGAAAAGCGCCGAAAACAATTCGTTTCCGGCGTTATCTGGCACCCTTGAGCGGATTCGAACCGCTGACCTTCCGCTTAGGAGGCGGACGCTCTATCCAGCTGAGCTACAAGGGCAAATCGGTATGAAATTAGCAAACGGCATTAGGTCTCTTGTTGCTTAGGAGGCGAATGCTCTATCCCCTGAGCTATGAGGGTAAATATGGAATGGTGATTAGTCTGTGAACGGTCACCGTCCACTTAGGAAGCAACCGCTCTATCCTGCTGCGTTGGGAGAATACTTGCGATTTAATGAAAATAGCGGCTTAGGTGCAAGTTATTTTAGCTCAAACGCCTGCAAGTGTCAAGAAAAATCGGGTTTATCTGTACAAATTGACAATACATTATACAATTAAACTTGACATAACACAAAAGGGGTTGTAAAATAATTCAGATGGTCACATGATTTTTGTGGAATGTTGGGGACATTTCACAAAAATTATATATAATGGACTAAATGTCATTACCTGTGCAAATTAAAAATTAAAATATGAAGAATGGAGGTGTGTATACTTACCATGCTCTCTGCAATTGAAATTATAATCTTTACGGTCATTGTGATCGTTGTTTTTATAGTTGCTTTTATTCTTGGGATTACCTATCGGAAAAAGGTCTCAGAGCGCGAGATACAAAGTGCGGAAGAGAAAGCGAAAAGGATTATCAATGATTCCATAAAAGCAGCCGAAAGCAAAAAGCGTGAAGCCCTCTTAGAGGCAAAGGAAGAAATACACAAAAGCCGCAGTGAATACGAGCGCGAGGTCAGAGAACGCCGCGCTGAATTCCAGAAGCAGGAACGCAGACTACAGCAAAAAGAAGAAACACTCGATAAAAAGTCCGATACCTTAGAAAAGAAAACAGAAACACTCACGCAGAAGCTTACCGAACTCGAAGCGTCCTATGAAGAAGTGGCGAAATTAAAACGCAGTCACTTCGAAATGCTTGAAAAAATATCCGGCTACACGGCGGAGGAAGCAAAAGCCTATCTCATTAAAAATCTTGAGTCTGAGGTTACCCACGAGGCAGCCATGAAGATAAAGGAGATCGAAGCCCGCTTTAAAGACGAAGCAGACCAAAAGGCGCGGGAATATATTTCAATCGCCATACAGCGCTGCGCAGCAGATCACGTTACCGAGGCCACCGTCTCCGTGGTTCCCCTGCCAAATGACGAGATGAAGGGCCGCATTATCGGCCGCGAAGGCCGAAACATCCGCGCAATTGAGACCCTGACCGGTGTTGACCTGATAATAGACGACACACCCGAAGCGATTACACTCTCAAGCTTTGACCCTGTGCGGCGCGAAATTGCCCGCATTGCCGTTGAAAAACTGATTCTGGACGGGCGTATCCACCCGGCCCGCATCGAAGAAATGGTGGAAAAAGCAAAAAAAGAAGTGGACGCAACCATCAAATCCGAAGGCGAGCGCGCCACATTCGAAACCGGTGTCCACGGACTTCATCCGGAAGTCATCAAGTTACTTGGCCGCATGAGATACCGGACAAGCTACGGGCAGAATGTCCTGAGCCATTCCATTGAGGTTTCCCATATTGCAGGTCTCCTGGCAGCGGAGCTTGGTGTTGATACAATGGCCGCTAAACGCGCCGGTCTCCTGCATGACCTTGGAAAATCGATCGACCACGAGGTTGAAGGCAGCCATGTCACAATCGGTGTCGATCTGGCCCGCAAGTACAAGGAGAGCGAGGAAGTCATCCATGCCATCCATGCCCACCACGGCGATGTCGAATGCAAAACAGTTATTGCCTGCATTGTACAAGCCTCTGATACGGTTTCAGCTGCGCGTCCCGGCGCCAGACGCGAAAATATCGAAAACTACATCAAGCGTCTGGAGAAGCTCGAGGAGCTCACCAATTCGTTTGAAGGCGTTGAAAGCTCTTATGCCATTCAAGCCGGACGCGAGATTCGCATCATGGTCAAGCCCGAGCTCATCAGCGAAGATCAGATGATTCTCCTGGCCCGCGATATCGCCAAGAAAATCGAAAACGACCTCGAATACCCCGGCCAGATTAAAGTCAACCTCCTCAGAGAGACGAAAGCCATCGAATACGCGAAATAATATAATATCAATCCCCCTCCACTTTCGTGGAGGGGGATTTTTGACCCGGGGGTTTACTGAGCGCGTGTTTCAATATTTCAAGCCGGCTTTGAACGCGTCTATGTCACCTGTAACTTTTGTGTTGGAAACATCGATATTGACGAGGTTTTTCAACCCGGCAAGCGCGCTGATATCGCCGGTTACGCTTGTGGAGGATAGGTTGAGATTCGTCAGCTTCGCGAGCCCGCTCAGGGCGCTGATGTCGCCGGAAACTTTTGCTGAGGGTAACATGATATACATCGCTTTTGTGAGCCCGCTGAGCGCGCCTATATCACCGGTGATGTTGGGGGTGTTCAGGTAAAGCTGAACAAGATCCGTACTGCCTTTGAGCGCGCTGATGTCGCCGGTGACGTTGGGAGACATCACGAAGAGCTGAATAAGCTTTGTCAGTCCGCTGAGCGCGCTTAGGTCACCCTTTATGTTGTCGGAACGCAGGCCGAGAGACCAAAGCTCCGTAAAGCTGCTGAGTGTGCTCAGGTCAACTGTGACGGCGGTATCGTACAGAGTAATACCTGTCAGTTTCAATCCCTTGAGAACGCTTAAATCACCTGTGACGTTGGGAGCTAAAACCAAGCTGACGCTATCAAGGTTTTTCAGCTCGGCGAGTGCGCTGATGTCGCCCGTTATCCCTTTGCCGCTGAGCATAACCATTGTAAGCTGCGACATGCCGCTGAGCGCGCTCAGGTTGCCTGTGATCGGGTCGGAATCCTGGAAAATTAAGTCGACATTTTTTAAGTTTGGCAGTTTTCTTAATACACTGATATCGCCTGATACCTTGGTGTCCATTAGGTATAAGGATTCAAGCTTTGTCAGCGTGCCGAGTGCACTGATATCACCGGTGACGTTGGTGCTGGTCAACCAAATATTTGTCAGATGTGTCAGCCCGCTGAGTGCGCTGATGTCGCCCGATACAGTTGCCGCGTATTGGCCGGTATCAGTCAGGTCGGTATCACCGACTTTCAGCTGTGTCAGATTCGGCGCATCTTTCAGGAAATCCAAGCTGTCAACATTGATGATGGTGAGCATTGTCACCTTTTGCAGCTGCTCTTTCGATAAAGGCTTTTTACCGTCGTATACGGTGTAGAGCGGAGACGGGGTGAGGACCATGTAGACGCCAAGCGTCTCCGGGTTTATTTTAGCCGCTAAATACTTGCTCAGATTTGCTGCCGGGGCATAGCATTTACCGTCAATGACGACAACCGGCCCGCCTAAATCAAACTGGCGGCCATTGTTATCGAGCACCATGTTCCCAGGGAGCTCCATGATGGCGCTGCCGACGGTAAAGACGTACTCATCCATGCCATAATATTGGACATGAATCGTTTTTGTACTGCCGTCCCATGTCACCGTGAAGGCTGCTGCTTCCCAGACCGCCCGCAGAGGCAGCAGATAACCGCCGTTGCCGTCGCCCAAGGCGGTGCTGACTTTGCTCATGCCGTCGTAAGATTCGGCTGCTGTGCTTGCTGACGCCGCGAGCGCGGCGGTGCCGGTTGACAGCAGACAGAGCGCTAATAAGAGGCTCAATACTTTTTTCATAAAACATCATTCCTTTTCTTTTTACATATTTTAATAAATTTATTCAGTCAAGGGTTAAGACGGGAGAGCGGCTGCATTTGGAAGCTTTTGGGCTGGTATGTTCAAGTCGTCGTAGGTGTATTTCCCGTCGGAGGTGAAATGTATCTTGACGCTCCAGGTTACTGTTGTGATGACACCGGCGGTATATTCGATATCGGCTGTGGCTTTGACTGTGAAGGTGCTGTCGTCGAGCCTCTCGACGACGGCGTCATACATCGGCGGGAACTTAATACTGAGTGAATTGCCGGAATTTGCTTTAACTACTTCAACGGCGGCAACAAACGCGTTGCCTTTATTATGCGCTTTGGTGACCGTAACGTCGGTAGAGCGAATTAATGTCAGGTTTATTAACACAATGCCAAGAACAATAACAACGATGACGCCGATTATCAATATAACGGTTTTTTTGGTTAACCGTTTTCTTTTGCCGAGCTCGCTGTCATTGAGCTTTTTGAATTCATCGTATCTCATGCCGGCCCCTTTCTGTTCAGATAATTATGGATTATTTTCAATTATAAGTGTAATATTTGAAAAAATTGCTTTTCCGCTTCAAAGATTTAATTTCACGCGGATTTTTGACCAGTGACCTTTGTGCCGGTCACCTTGATGTCGGTGAGATTTTTCAGCCCGGCGAGCGCGCCGATATCGCCGGATACATTCGTGGAGGACAGGTCAAGCTTCGTCAGCTTCACAAGCCCGCTCAAAGCACCGATATCACCGGACACCTTTGAGGCGGGGAGCATGATATACATGGCATTTGTTAACCCGCTGAGCGCGCTGATGTCGCCGGTGATGTTGGGGGTGCTCAGGTAGAGCTGAACAAGATCCGTACTGCCTTTGAGTGCGCTGATGCTACCAGTGACGTTGGGAGACATCACGAAGAGCTGAATAAGCTTTGTCAGCCCGCTGAGCGCGCTTAGGTCACCCTTTATGCTGTCAGAACGCAGACCGAGATACTGAAGCTCCGTAAAGCCGCTGAGTGTGCTCAGGTCAACTGTGACAGCGGTATCATACAGAGTAATACCTGTCAGTTTCAATCCCTTGAGAACGCTTAAATCACCTGTGACGTTGGGAGCTAAAACCAAGCTAATTCCATCAAGATTTTTCAGCCCTGCAAGGGCACTCGTGTCGCCTGTAATCCCTTTGCCGCTTAATTGAATGGATTCAAGCTGAGACATGCCGCTGAGCGCGCTGAGGCTGCCTGTTATAAGATCGGAATCCTGGAGCGTTAAGCCGATATTTTTTAATTTGGAAAGCTTATTTAAGCCGCTGATATCGCCGGATACCTTGGTGGAATTTAAATATAGAGTATCAAGATCTGTCAGCCCGCCGAGTGATCCGATATCGCCGGTGACATTGGTGTTAAACAAGAGAATATTTGTAAGCTTTGTCAGCCCGGCGAGCGCGCTGATGTCGCCCGATACGGTCGCGGCGTATTCGCCGGTATCGGTCATGTCGGTATTGCCGGCTTTCAGCTGTGTCAGATTGACCGCGTCCTTTAAGAAATCTAAGCTGTCAACATTGATTATGGTGAGCTTAGTCACCTTTTGCAGCTGCTCTTTCGTTAAAGGCTTTTTGCCGTCGTATACGGTGTAGAGCGGAGACGGGGTGAGGACCATGTAGATGCCGAGCGTTTCGGGGTTTACTTCAGCTGCCATATAAGTACCCAGATTTACTGCCGGGGCGTAGGGCTTGCCGTCAATGAGCACGACCGGCCCGCCCAGATCAAATTTGCGCCCATTGTTATCGAGTACCATATTCCCGGGGAGTTCCATAACGGAGCTGCCGACGGTAAAGACATACTCATCCGTGCCGTAATATTGGGCATGCATTGTCTGCGTATTGCTGTCCCACACAACCGTAAAGGCCTGAGCTTCGAGAATCTCCCGGAGAGGCAGCAGATAACCGCCGTGGCCGTCGTCAAGGGCGGTGCCGATTTTGCTCTTGCCTTCGTAAGATTCGGTCGCTTTAACCGGTTCTGCGGCTGTCAGGGCAGGCGTGAGGGCGGTTTTTGCGCCTGTAAAGGTGCAGCCAACCGTCAAGGCCAAGATCAGAAATACCGTTACCATTGTAAAGACAGCTGTTTTCGGATTCTTGGCAATGAGGGTGATGCGTTCCTGAATGCCCTTTTTGCTGTCGGTCATGGTGGTGGCATAGCAGAGCAGATCCATGGCACTGCGCTTTTGGCAGGTAAGGTCGATCAGCGTGCGCCCGTATTCCATCCGATTTGCTTCGCCAAGACGCAGAATTGTGGATTCGTCACAGGCAAGCTCGGCGTCGCGGCGCGAAACCGCTGCCGCCAGCCAGACGAGCGGGTTAAACCAGTAAACCGCAAGACACAGGGACCGCAGAAAAGACCAAATATGGTCGCCGTGCTGGTAATGACACAGCTCGTGAGTGAGCACATGGTCAAGCTTGGTCTTGTCATGTATGACATCTGAGGTTATGTAAACCGAAGGAACAGGTAGCCCATACAGGCACGGAGACGGCAAGTTCTCTACAATGTAGACTTTAAGCCTGTAATGATCAACGGGAAATTCGGTTTTTGTCTTTCTCAGCTTTCTGGAAAAGTTGAGGTTTGACAGAAACAGGCTGAGTACGACAGCGGCAATTCCCGTATACCAGACAAGACTCAGCAGCCTGCCCCAATCAAGGGCGGCAGGAGACGCGGGCGGATTTGGCGATGCGTTAGCGTTCACGGGAGAAGCATCTGTTTGTTCAATGTTTGCCGATACCGGCGCACTGGGCTCGTTCGAGATTATGGATGCTCTGCCGATGTGCATGGCATTAAGCACACTGATGGGACTGGCAAGCAGATTAATAGGCAGAAGCAGCCTGACCAGCACCAAGGCCCATATGGCATACTGCAGTCTGAGGCTAATTTTTCCCTTCAGAAAGTGCCGCAGTGTCAGTATGACTATTATTAATATGGCCGAAGTTAAGGTGAGCTCGATCATTTTTTTGCCTCCTCGGCTTTTTTCAAAATGCTGTACAGCTCGCTGATTTCTTCATCTGTCAGCGCCTGCTTCTTTGTGACGGCGCTCATGAGCTGGCTGATACTGCCTTTATAGACGCGATTGATGAAGTCTTCCGTCTCTTTTCGGACAGCGTCCTCGCGCTTGCAATAAGGGTAGTACGCTTTGATTCCATCCTCTTCGACGCAGCGGACAAGGCCTTTTTCCGTCATACGGCGCAGCATCGTCAGCGTTGTGCTCCGGTTCCAGCCAACATGCTTCTTTAAATAATCGACGGTTTCTCTGCCGCTTTGGGGCGAGGCGGCCCATAAGCACTCCATAACGTTCCATTCAGCGTTGGTAAGGCTAATGTTGTGTTCAGTCATTCAGGTAATCCCTCCATAGTCTACAATGTAAACACATTATAGCGCAGCCTGTTTACATTGTCAACAAGCCGCGCATAATTTTTATAAAAGTTTCTTTCGAAGCGCTGTGGAGCTTATAGTTCTCAGTCTCTGTCTTTACGCTTTCTGTCGGTAAAGAGACCGACACCTGAGGTGACGGTTAAAATAATTGCGGCGAAGAGGAATGTTTTGTCAAAGGCGCCTGCGACCATATTGTCCTTATCTTTCTTAATGCCGCTGACAACAGATGTAATTTCGCTCTGCTGACCGGCGAGACCGACACCGGTCATGAGCTTTGAAGCGCCGCTGCTGAGGTCCGCGTCACCTTGGAGGAGCTGGGAGGATCCGGATTTCAGAGCCTCGCTGTTTTTCACGGCGTCCGACAAGCCGCTGACGATTTTTTCCGAGCCTGTCATGAGCTGCTGGGCACCGCTGCCGAGCTGCGCGAGTGTGCCGGACAGGGTGTCGACGCCACCTTGGAGCTTCACGAGATCACCACTGTTTTGGTTGATCAGCGCCAGACCCTGTGCGAGCTGTGTCATACCGCTCTTGAAAGATCCGCCGGCACTGAAAACGGCGGCGAATTGCTTTGAAACGGCGACCAGCTGCTGCGCACCGGCGGAAAGGGCGGCACCGCTCGAAACGAGGCTTGCGCCGGAAGCGGATTGCTTTGCCATAGCCGCGAGCTTAGTTACAAACTGCTGGACATTGGACACAGCCGAATCAGTTCCTGCCGTATACAGGTTAACAAGGTTTGTCAGCGACTGGATTTGAAGCTCTAACTGGCTCTTTGACGCGGCGTCCGAGGCTTTGGCGTAATCAGTCATGGCTTTAGTTAAGCTTGCCTGATAGCCGCTCAGAAGCTGAGGAGACGACGGGTCGTTTTTAATCATCAAAAAGAGTGTCGTATCCGTTGCTGTAATATAGCTGTCGATATTGGCGGATAAGGCTTGTGTACCGCCGGAGATTGCGGTGACGCCGTCATACACGGTCGGATTCTTCGCGTCTGTGCCGGAGGATAGCTGCGAGAGCAGCTGATTGGCGCCGCTGGAGGCCTGATTGATACCGGTGATCAGCGCCTGAAGGCCGTCCCGGCTGGACGCGTCGAGTGTCTGCGCGCCGGACAGTGTCTTCGAAAGGCCGTCACTCAGCTTTCCAAGCTGAGCGGAGAGGGATTGGCTGCCGCTGTAAAGAGAATCGAGGCCGTCTTTAAAAGCGTCAATGCCGCTGTCGAGCTTGGTCTGTCCGTCCAGAGCCTTCTCTGTCCCGTCCTGAAGTGAAGAGACAGCGTCGTAAAGCATGGCGAGCGTCGCGTCCGCGGGCTCAGGGGCTTGGGAAAGAGCAGCCGCGGCATTTGTGATATCTGTTTCCAGCTTGTTCTGAAGATCCTGCTGACCGGAGCTCGAATAGTCGGTGGAATTGAGCCGGCTGATATCGGCAATCATCGCTGCTTTCAATGAATCGGCGATGCCGGATTTATTGATGGCGGTGATCGAATCCGATTTGAAATTATTCGTGGACGCTTTCACATTGCCGCTCAGAAAGCTGACAAGCAGCGCAATGCCGAGACAGATGCCAATCTGCCGGGCTGCGTTGACGATACCGGAGCCGATGCCGCTTTTTTCAGCCGGCAGGTATTTAACAGCCGAAATAATGGATTGGCAGGCAAAACCCAAGCCGAAGCCGCAGACGGCCATTTCCGCGATCATATCGATCTTCGGTGTGTCCACAGTCAGCCGGGACAACAGGTAAACACCGGCCGCCATGCCCAGCAGCCCAAGAAAATTGACAAGTTTCGCACCAAGCTTTGCGGCAATAAAGGTCCCCAACGGCATCGAAACGATAACGGTCAGCGCAACCGTCATGATGATTAAGGCGGCATTCAGGGGCTCATACCCGAGTGCGTTTTGCAAAAAATAACTGAAAATCAAAATCGGACTGGAGATACCGAAGCCGGTGAGCAGGCAGCAGATGGTGGAGGCGGTAAAGGTCGGCTCGCTGAACAGGCTGAATTCCACCATCGGTGATTTCACCTTTTTCTCGGCGATAATGAAAAGGACGAGCGCAGCGGCGGAGCCGACGAGCATACAGACAATCACGGCGGAGCCCCAGCCATAATCGTTGCCCTTCAAAAGGGCAAAGGTCAGAAGGAAGAGAGTTGACGTCAGCAGCAGCATGCCCAGCCAGTCGATTTTTTTATCAACCGTCGTGTCGTACGATTCACCGACAAACAGCAGCACAAGCAGCAGCGCGATTACCGAGAACGGCACGTTGACAAAAAAGATGGACTGCCAGTTTATGTACTTGATGAGCAGACCGCCGATGGGCGGGCCGCTGGCCGCTGCCATGGCTGTTACGGCACCAACCGCGCCGCCGACCGAGCGCAGCTTATCTTTGCCGAAAATCTCAAAGCCCATCGGAATTACAATCGGCATTATGATTGCACCGCCGAGGCTCTGAAACAGCCGCATGACAATCAGTGTTCCCAGAGAGTGTGTCAGGCTGCAGAGCGCGGAGCTGCCGCCGAACAATATCAGCCCGATGACCATCAGTTTTTTCCGCCCGAACTGATCGGCGAGCTTTGAGGCTGTAATCGTGAAAACGGCAAGCCCCATCACATAAACCGTACTGATCCAGCTTGTATCATTCAGCTTGGAGTGGAAATAGGCTGTGATGTCGGGCAGCGCGATATTGACGATGGTGCTGTCGAGCATCCCCATGAACATCGCGATCGTGATAGCGATAAAGCCGACAAATTTTCTTTTTTTGCTCATTGCAAGACCTCCATATATGAAACTGATTTCATATATATATTAGAGCGGGCGCGTCAGTATGTCAATATAAACATGACGTCGTTTTCATATTTGACATATGGACATCGGGCGTATAAAATGATGTGGGTGATATAGGAAATGAAAACTAAGGCTGTACGCATACCTCAGCAGAAACGATCAATCGAAAAAAAAGAGAAAATTATCGAGGCCGCTGCGTTAGTTTTTAAGCAAAACGGCTATTTCGGCACAAATACAGCGGAGATTGCAAAAGCAGCCGGGCTGTCCACCGGGAGCATCTACGCGTACTTTTCGGATAAAAAAGATATCCTGCTGGCTTGCCTTGCTCAAATCGGCAATAAGCTCATTGACGATATCTGCAGCGAAATAGATGGTTTTTCCGTAACGGACGATGTCCTGAAAACGACCGTCAACGCGATACGTGTGCTTATCAAATTCCACGACGGGCAGTCACAGCTTTATCATAACGAAATTAAATCCCTGCAATACAGAGATGAGGATATTAAAAACCATTTTAAGATCATCCAAAAATCGATGATCCAAGCGATTACAAACGAGATTGAAGCGCACGGTTACACGTTTGCCAGGGGACAGGAGCAGACCTTTCTGCTGTATCAAATGGTTGAGGGCATTCAGGACGAGCTGACGTTTGAGAACACGCCCGGCATAAATCACGAGGTACTTGTTGACGAATGCGCGCGAATCATCGTCACGATGCTGAAGAAAAATACGGATTAATATACGAAGCGCCCGGAAACCGATAGATTCCCGGGCGTTTGCCGAATACTTGAACAATATGGCAGGAGAAATGGACATGCGGATACTCATTGATGCAGACGGCTGCCCGGTCGTGGATTGCACCGTCCGGCTGGCGAAACAGTATAAAATAGAGTGTTACATTCTGTGCGATACCTCGCACGTTTTTGAGAAGGACGGCGCTGTTACGCTGACTTTTTCAAAAGGCGCGGACAGCGTCGATTTTGCACTCGTTAATTTGCTTCACCCCGGTGATATCGTGGTGACGCAGGACTACGGGCTTGCCGCTATGTGCCTGGCGCGGTCGGCTGTCCCGGTCAGTCAGGATGGTATGGTTTACTCCGACGACAATATTGACGCCCTGCTGCTGGCACGGCATACAGCCAGGAAGATCCGCAATGCCGGCGGGCGGTTAAAAGGCCCTGTTAAGCGCGCTTCAGCGCAGGACAAAGCGTTTGAAGACAAGCTGCGGGCGCTTATATCAGCAGAATAAATACTGCGCTCCGGAGCTGAATTTTGGAGCGCAGTATTTATTTTCAGTTATCGAGATACACTCAGCAGAGATATGCTTGACAATAGAACGCATTTACTTTATCATACAAATAGTTATGATAACTACGTGCAGCTGTTATCAATGAAGGAAGCGCGATGGAAGAAAATTTGGACTTATATCAGTATTGCATGGCAATGAGCAAAGTAAAGTTTACCCTATGGAATGACTTACCCGAAAACGCGATTTATGCGGACAAGCTTTTGCAGATTGTGAAAGATGAACTGCCTTTTATGAAGGCCGGCAATGAAAAGCTTATTACCAAGAGCATGGTGAACAACTACGTCAAATGGGGCATGCTCCCGAAGCCGATTAAGAAAAAGTATGGAAGACTTCATATTGCATCTGTGATTGTTATTACGGTACTCAAGCAGATATTGCCGATCGCGGAAATCAAAGAAGGCATCCAGCTGCAGGCTGTTTTACATGGAACCCAGAGAGCCTATGATGCTTTCTGTCTCGTGCTTGAGGAAGCAATGTCAAAGGTATTCTCACCGGTACTCGGCGCACAGGATTTATATGTATTTGATGAAAGAAAAATTGAGAATGATAAGCTAGCAATCTCTGCCATTACAACAGCGCTTTGCAGCAAACTGTTAACTGAAAAAATCATTGAAACGAAAATTAATCTTTATTCTAATAAAGACAATGAAAATGTAAAAGGAAAAGCACATGAATGAAAATAAAATTGCAATATTGACAGATTCCTGCTCCGATGTGCCTCAGAATTTGCTGGAGAGATATCATATTTATCAGCTGGCACTGAGCATTAATTATCTGGACAGATCATATCGTGACAGAATCGATATTACGCCTGAACAGGTGTATGAAAATCTGGAAAAGGAAATACCGAGTACAAGTCTCCCGACAATGGGCGAAATTTATGAAATTATTGATACAATCATTGCTGACGGATATAATCAGATTATCATTCCTGTCATTTCTTCGGGCTTAAGCGGTACTTACAACGCAGTCCAAATGGTTTGCGATGATTTTAAAGATATCCGGACAGCCGTGATCGATACGAAAAACATTGCAATTGGTTCAGGATTTTTCTCTGTTTACGCGGCGCAGCTGGCTGAACAGAATGTGAGCTTTGATGAAATTGTCGGAAAATTGAAAAGCAAAACGAACAGCTCCCGAATATACTATAGTTTGCAGACGCTGCGCTATCTTGTCAAAGGCGGAAGAATCGGACGTGTTGAGGGCCTGCTTGGAAGCATACTTCAGATTAAGCCGATCATCTCCTGCGATAAGGATGGAATTTATTATACGGTCGTTAAAGTCCGAGGCAGAAATCAAAGCATCAATAAATTAATGGAAATTATACAAGCGGAAATAAAAGATAAAACAAATTACTATTTGGCGATTTGCCATGGCTATGCGCAGGAAGAAGCCGATAAAGTCAAGGTAATAATGCAGCCGTATATAGATAACGCCGCATTATATATAGAAGGGCAAATATCTCCGGCACTCGGTGTTCACACCGGACCGGGCCTTGTCGGAATCGGATATTTTGCTCTGGATGATTAATGAGAAAAGGCCCAGGTATCTGAAGAGATACTTGAGCCTTTTTTGGTGCCCAGAGACTGCATATCCGCTGACAATAGCAGCCGGAGAGCAGCCAATTCCGCATAAAGACACTTTATTATATGCAAAGAAGTGCTATAATGTATAATAATGGCAGAACCGGACGGCACAATTCTCTGAGAGAGGGATAGTCATATGTATATGAAAAATAACAACAAATATTGGCTCCTGTTCATCATTACCGCTCTGCTGATTTTTTCTGCTGCGTCTGGCTGCGCCGCTGCTTCTGAGAAAGCCGCGCCGTCAAAACCCGCTGTTCTCGCAAACAGCGCTTCACCGGAAAAGTCTGTTCCGGAAGTATCAGATACAACGGCAGCGCCGGATGCTCCCGGCGCCCCAGCAATACCGTCACCGCCTGCGGGGGCCATATATACGGCAGCCGATGCTGACGGAACGCAAATGGAGTTCGGAACAACGGGCGCCGACACAATTGCCCAGATTGCCGACGCAAAAACAGCGACCCAATATGCCGAAGGCAGGGATGGCACCGACTGGATACTCCAGCGGGGCGGCGCCGCAACGGCTTCACAACAGGTTGTCCCAGGTGACGGAAACGATACCGTCTACCAGTACGGCGGGACATGCGATGTGACGCAGACAATTACCGGAGGGGACGGTAATCAGACATATATTCAGGTCGGTGGAGCTGGGAATAATACAATGACAGCAGTTGGTGAAACTGGTATAAATATTATCGAGCAATATGGCGGGCAGGGAAAAAACACAATGGCTAGTATCGGAGCTACAGGAACCGACACGATCAGTATGTACGGTGGGCCGTTGAGGATACCATGACATACAGTTGAACTGCCGGTATCGATACAGTCACAATCAACGGGGGAACCGGCGACGTTACGCTTACAATAAACTTAATCAGCGGCAGCAACATGACATTGAAGGATTCTGCCGGTAAGGTGGTCTATCAATTCGGCACCGGAGACACAATGATTACGGTTTTAAATGTTTAAAAATCACCGTCAATGATGCAGAAGGGAATGCCGTATATCAGTCGTAGCGACTAACAATGCGCCCCTTCACATGAAATTTTGGAGTCATGTGAAGGGGCTTTTTTTATATGAAAAACAGCAGAGGAATTTTATATAGATCTTATTCAGGATTTGCAGGATATAATGGCGCAGGTTTTAACAGGGGATGAGTAACCGCCGTCAAACAGAACAACGATATCGCCGTTGTCATTGATACCTGCAAGGGTGATATATTTCGTCGCTTCGCTGCCCTGAACATCGGTGAGACGCACAGGCACCGCATCCGGACCGGAGTAATAGTAGGATCTGTTTTCTCCGCTCGCGGCTATCCAGTTGGCAATGATTTCACCCTTACTGTTGACACCGATTATTTGGTAATAGTTACCTTTATCAAAATTGATATCCGACGGCAGCGCGACCTCTGCGGGCATTACAACCGTATTCGACCAGTAATACAGCTTCGGGGATTTTTGTGTTTCGGAGGTGTACCTGTAGCCGACCGCCGCGCCATTGGAGGCCACAGCCTTGATGCCGCCGCTGAGGATGGAAAAATAGGGCTCATCTGTGAAAGGCATTCCCGCCTTAATGGGCAGCCACCCAGCGGGCACCTTCAGCAGGGTTGGATTCCTGTCGGTAATGGAAACGAAAGATGCCGGATAATTATTGCCGTATATATTTCCAACGACGATACCCGAATTCAGGATTCGGACCGGGCGGCTGCCGTTGTCAAGCTCCATCATAATTTCTGTCGCGTTTAAGTCAGCCCAAGCTCCGCCGTTAAAAGCAATAACCGAATTGCTGTCGTTGATCGAAATGGCGGCGCCGTCGAATACTTTGTTAACAAGACCAAATGAATGGATTTTGCCGGTATCATCCCAATATCATGACCCGCCGAAGTCATCTCTGCCGACAACAATATGCTTATTGTTAATTGCCAGGGGACCAAATGTAACGCCCGCATCTTTATCTTAGGCAGCTCTGAGCTGATAGCGAATCCGGTATTGCGGCAGGTTTGCCGTCTGCGTTTGATCGGATTCTTTTGTTGCCCCGCTAGTGGCGGCAGTACTGGAAGCGCCTGATTTACATGATGTTAACCACCGAAAAGCACAAGAATAACCGCGGTAAGCACAAGACGCGAACGCTTTCTTTTATTGAGCATTCAATTCACTCTTAATCTGCAATTTTATTATTTTTCAGGATTCCGGCTTCTTTACCGCTCTGAAGGACAGACTGCCGGATCGGTCTTCTTTCATTTTTTCATAAACACCGCCGTGAAAAACGATGATATACGCTTTCTTATTGTTCGCTGAGGATGAATCTGCCGTCCAGTAATATATAATTTTGGAATGCTTTTTCCATAACGGCGTTTCTTTGTCCGGCTTTTTTGAATAAACAGCCGTGTTATGTCCGCCCTCCAATCGGCCGCCTGAATTAACGCCATGCCGCATCATTGAGCGGACGGCTTCGTCCGCTGTCGGCAAGCGCCAATAGTTTTGCTCAGTATCCATTAAATGAAGCCCGTCCTCCGAAAGGCGGCGGCAAATATCCTGCGCCTCGTGCCAACCGACACCTCTGTCCGGCCAACCCGGCCCCTCGGGTGCCCAGACCAGTGTAATGCCGTTACCGGCGACGGTTCTGGCACCGTAATTTTTGTCATCTATTCGTTTTGATACTTTTATGCCCTGCGGAATTGTTATGACCGCGAATATAATGACCGGAATAAAAATTATTATGAAGCATGCCCATTCAATCGGCTGAGGTCTGCCGAAATAAAACAATAGACCTAATGCCGCAAAAGGGATAAGGGCAAACAAGCCAATCACGCTAAAAGAAGCGCCCGAGAAAAACCTGATACAAAAAACACCGGTAAGCAAATAAAGTATGAGTCCGGCAAGCGGCCATTGGAGTGATATCAGGGCCAGGACAACAAACAAAATTGTGAAAAGCATATACTGAAAAATCAGCATCAGCAGGTTTTCTCTGAGAGACTCGGAATACCAGCCTTCATGAAAGTTTTCGTTGGCACCCCAAAAAGCCCAAAAGCTCGAGATCACAACCGTCGTAATAACCCCGATCCAGCCGAGGATCTGGCTTACCGGTACCATTCGATCAACCTCCCAAAAAAGCTCCTGCCTTTTTTGCTGATATATTTAACATGGTACTATAATTTACCAGGTAATTCAATTATTAATAACAGATGCCGCGTGTAATATTTTCTGACGAAAACTGTATATTTACAGCTCGATATGATATTAAACATTGTGTCGAAGAGTGTTGCAATTATATAATAATTTTGTATAATAAAAACAATAAGATTTTAAAAGGAGAATATTATGCCTTACGTAAAATTTAAAATGCCTGAAAATGCAGTTGGATTTGCATTACCCCTGCTGGATGTCGATTTCATTACCCGCAAGTGGCTGGACGTGGATTACACGCCGGATAAACCGCACCCAATGCGCAAGCTTGACATTTACCTGCCTGAAGAGGGCAACGGCCCATTCCCGACGATCATCGCCATACACGGCGGCGCGTTTTGGGGCGGTGCGAAAAACGATGTACAGGTCGCAGCGTACATGGAAGCAATACCTTACGGTTTTGCGGTTGTCAGTGTTGAACAGCGCCTGTGCAACGCGCTGCCCGGCGGCGGCTACAATAAGGAAGGCTTGTTCCCCAACGCTGTTTTTGACTACAAGGCGGCTATCCGTTATCTGAGGGCAAACGCTGAGAAATACAAGCTCGACCCCAAACGGTTTGCCACAGCGGGCGGCTCAGCGGGCGGCTATCACTCTGTTATCGCCGCGGCAAGCGCCGGTAACGCCGCGCTTTATGACAATTCGCTTGGCTTCGCGGACGTCAGCGACGAGGTTGCCGCTGTTGTGGACTGGTTTGGCGTCGGCGATCTGGTTCTGCAGTCGGAATTTACCGCGAAAACACCGGGTATGAAAATGCCTGACGGCACAGAGTTCAAAATGGACAACTTCGCGGATATTTACTTAGGCGTACCCGCGCCGGAAAACTTGAATCTGGCATACTTTGCCGCTCCTGAGACCTGGATTACGTCAAAAATGCCGCCGACCTTCATCCAATGCGGCGCCGCGGACGAAGTGGTGCCCGTGCAGTGCTCCCGCAGCATCGCGGCAAAAATTGAGGCGGTTTGCGGCAAAGCGCGCGTCAATTACGAAGAGTTCGAAGGCTACACGCACGGCGATATGCGCTTTAATGACGAAGCGAATATCAAGCACATGCTAGACTGGCTGAAAAAAGCGCTCGGATAAAAGCTGGGCATGAGCCGCATCATGTCATCGTGAATCATACATACGCTCCCTTTTAAACCTGACAGCCTTGTTCCTGTTACTGTCTGTTTAAGAGGGAGCGTATCACATTTCGATTTAAGGTTTTTGCTGGCTGCTGAGGCAGGAATAGACATATGACCTATGCTGCTGGAAAGTACAGCTATTACTGTCCGGGAGTTTAAATCACGTGATTTTTTGAAATAATGCGGTAACGAGACGGTTATTATTTCAAAAAGTGGTTGAGTACTTGAAATAAAGGGGTATAATTATAAGCAGTATTTCAGTTTGCACTAGGGAGAGATGGTTTTGAGCAGATCGGGAAAATATACACTCAACATGAGCGGCGAGGCGGCGTATCAATCATTTCGTCCGGCTCCGTTGCCGCCTGAACCCGCTTTGGAAGTAAATGCGGAGATGCTGAAGCTGCTAGTCGAGGCAAACCGCCGCCTCGCCAAGCTGGATAACGCTTCTCAGTTGATTCCGAGCACAGAATTATTTGTTTCGATGTATGTCAGAAAAGAAGCTTTGATTTCGTCGCAGATTGAAGGAACACAATGTACGCTTGATGATGTGCTGGACCCGGAACTGGATGTTAATACGAACACGGATGTATCCGATGTCATCAACTACATCAAAGCAGCACAATCTGCATTGGAACGTCTGAAAACGCTGCCGATTTGTAATCGCTTGCTCAGAGAGGCGCATGCGGTAATGCTGGAAGGCGTTCGAGGGCAGGAGAAGAATCCTGGGGAGTTTCGTCTTTCACAGAACTGGATCGGACCGCAAAACTGTACGTTGAAAGAAGCCCGATATATTCCGCCAAATGTGGAGGATATGATTTCCTCCATGTCGGACTTGGAAAAGTATATAAATGAAAGCAGCGAATATGACATTCTTATCAGAGCGGCGCTCATCCATTATCAGTTCGAAACCATACACCCGTTCCTGGACGGCAATGGAAGAATAGGCAGGCTCCTGATTCTCCTATACCTGATGGAGCAAAGGCTTCTCAGCAAACCGGTGATCTATGTCTCATATTTCCTTAAAAAGAATCAGATTGAATATTATGACCGTATCAGAGAGGTCCGGCGAAACGGCAACTATGAGCAATGGGTCAATTTCTTCTTGGAGGCTGTAAGTGCCGCTGCAGGTGATGCCCTCAGTTCTATTGAGAGATTGTCCGTGCTGCACGATGAAAACGTCGCACGGCTTCCGAAGACAAGCCGTAGCAAAGACAATGTCCGAGCGTTGTTTGACTATCTCGAACAGCATCCGATTATTGACATAAAACGCACCTCCGCTGAACTGAGCGTCAGCTATAATACAATATCTGCGGCTGTGAACAAGCTTGTTGAACTTAGAGTTTTGCAGGTAGCTGCAAATACGGCGCGTAACCGCGTATTTGCGTATGAAGAGTATTTGAAAATATTGCGCAAGGATACATAGCATTACGGGAGATGATTGAGTATTCCCATCATAGGGACAGCATAGACATTGACTATATGACGTGCATTTCGCGAGTGTGTGAGAGATGCGGCTTGGCTATTGCCTCTACAATAATTTCAAAGCTATTACTGAGTTTATTTGAAAATGTGTGAAATAAAGAAGATATAATTCTTTTCAACGGTGAAACTTCGAACTGCCGGATTATATCAGGTCAAGTAAGGTACCGCCGTCGATCAGATAAATTCTGTCAGCGTCGCGGATGGTACTGAGCCTGTGTGCGATAACGATTGTCGTCTCGGGGCGCGAACGGTCGAGGACCAGCTTGTTGAGTTCGTATTCGGCGAGCGGGTCCAGCGCCGCGGTCGGTTCATCGAGAAGCAGCAGCCCAAAGGTGCCGGTCATAAGACGCGCAAGCGCGAATTTTTGCTTCTCGCCGCCCGAGAGCATCACCCCTTTATCATCAAACTCATGTGTCATCGTCGAGGTGTGAACTTTTTCTCCTCGCCTGTATTGGTAGAGAAAAAGAAAGAGTATCTGACCGAGTCGTACTTGATGCGTCAGGCATTTTCTCTGTCAAAGAGCCTTGCTTCACTCGCCGAGCGACGAGAGGAGGCATACTTCGAGACCGTCAGATCTGTATTGGTAAAGATTGAACGACCTGGCGCGATTTCACTCAAGGAAATCAACGCCCAAGTTAATGAACTTTTGAAACAGAGCGTCCAGAGTGAGGGAGTGGTAAACCTTTTTGCAGATGTTGACAAGGAGTTCAACCTCTTCAATACGGCGTTTATGGAAGAAATCTCGAAGATGCCGGAGAAGAACCTCTCTATTGAATTGTTGAAAAAGCTAATTGCGGAACAAGTCAGAACTTACAAGAGAACAAACATCGTAAAATCACATCAGTTCTCCGAGATGCTTGATAAAATCGTGAAGTCCTATCTCAACGGTCTTTTGACCAATGAGGAAGTCATAGCTGAACTGATGAAGATGGCACAGGACATTGCCAATGCTCATCAGAATGGCAATGCAATGGGCTTGACGGATGAAGAGCTTGCTTTCTACGATGCGCTAACACAACCCGGAGCCGTCAAAGATGTATATTCAAATGACCAGCTAATCGCCATTACCAAAGAACTCACCGAAGAGTTGCGTAAATCTCGAACTGTCGATTGGGAAAAGAAAGAATCCGCCCGTGCCGGTATGCGCCGCATGGTAAAAAGACTGCTCAAGAAATACAAGTATCCGCCGGAAGGCATGGAAGACGCAGTCCAGACCGTTATTAACCAGTGTGAGATGTGGTCAGGGAACCAGTAGGCATCGAAAAGTCTTATATTCAGGAAGTGTTTTTCAAGTAAATATTGTTGCAAATCCAGAGCTTCACAGTAAAAAACAATTAATCGGGAAGTTTATTGCTGGAATCAATGATGTGGACGATGTTATGATTGAATGGAACGGCTTTGTTGCCCTGCAGCGGGAGCTTGACCTTGTTGCACTCATTCAGGAAGAGAAGCTGAAGCCGAAGGAAACACGCATTTTCTTAGAGAACTCATTCCGAGAAGGCGAGATAAAGACTGTCGGCACTGATATTGATAGAATCATGCCGCCGGTGAGCCATTTTGGCGGTGGTATCCGTACAAAGAAGAAGCAAACAGTAATTGATAAGCTAAAAGCCTTCTTCGAGAAATATTTTGGAGTCGGTGGATCTGCTAAATTTACAGAATGACCTATGTACAATTGCTGCCTGTTTTGGGCTGAATTTGGATATAGATGAATCAAAAAAGATACTGGCATTGGCAAGGCCGCCGGATCAAAGTAAGATCAGGCTTATTAACGGTGAAAAAGAAGGTGCAATGATGAACGGTTCAACGATATTCATCGCGGGAGTTTACGGAACTGGCAAAAGCACCATGTGTTCAGCTTTGTCTGAGCGGCTGCATATTCCGGCATTCTCGGCCGGTGATCTGATCAGCGCGGTAAACGGCGAGCGATATGGCGCAAATAAAGCCGTTGCCGACAAGGACAACAATCAGGTGCTCTTAGCCGAGCGTGTGCGGGAACTCAATCAGCAATATGAACAGATTATATTTCTGCATATTCAACTCCGACAGCGGCGTTGAAGTAGTGCCAGAGTCCGTATACCACGCGCTAAACATCATCCGAATCGTTTTGCTGGAGGCGGATACTCAGACTATCATCGAACATTTGAAGGGGCGCGACGACAAGGACTATTCAGAAGAAAGTGTTTCCACGCTATCAGACAAAGAACGGGAGCAAAGCGAGCGGATCGCCCAACTGCTGAAATGTCCGCTTGATATATATAGAATGGCGTTTACGGATGAAGACCTGGATCATGTCGCTGCGCTACTTAACGTAGGAGGATAAGCCATGAGGGTTCTGCTGGATACCAATATTATCATCTACCGCGAGAATAAGAAAATGACCAATTACAGCATTGGCCATTTGTTTCGCTGGCTTGATAAGCTGAAGTATGACAAACTTATACATCCGCTGACCAAAAAAGAGATCGCTGAGTATCAGTATGCGGACCCAGCAGAAGCTATGACCCTCAAGCTCGACGCGTATCAGGAACTGAAGACGCAGGCACCGATGGCCGAGCAAGTGGCGGTTTTCACCGCTGCAACCGATAAAAACGAAAACGACAGGGTTGACACAGCCTTACTCAACGAGGTTTATCAGGGGCGCGTCGACCTTCTTATTACGGAAGATAAACGGCTCCGGCGAAAAGCGGAACTGTTCGGGCTTGGGCATAAGGTTCTCTCCATTAACGCCTTCCTGACCGTTGCGACAAGCGAAAATCCCGGTCTCATTGAGTATAAGGCTCTCGCGGTACGCAAGACGACAATCGGCAAAATCGATGTGCGCAACGCTTTCTTTGACAGTCTGCGGGATGCGTATGTCGGATTTGACGCTTGGCTTAATCGCAAGTGTGACGAGGATGCTTATATATGCCAGGACGACACAGGGCAGTTACTTGGGTTTCTTTATCTGAAGACTGAGAGCGCGGACGAAAACTATACTGATATCGCGCCCGTCTTCCAACCCAAGAGGCGTTTGAAAGTCGGCACTTTCAAGGTCGTCGCGACCGGTTTCCGGCTCGGAGAACGGTTTATAAAGATAATCATGGATAACGCTATCGAGCGGAATGTCGATGAAGTATATGTAACTTTGTTTGAAGACCGTCCGGATCTTGAGACACTCGCTTCGTTGCTATCTCGATGGGGCTTTGAGAAACACGGTGTGAAAACAAGCACCGGTGAAACTGTGCTTACCAAGCAGATGAAGCAATATATCCCTGAACTTTCTCCACGGCAGAATTTTCCGAACCTTGTTTTCGGAACGCAGAAGTTTATCCTGCCGATCCTGCCGCAATACCACACGTCCCTTTTGCCGGACTCTATTTTGCGGAATGAGAACGAGAGCGATTTTCTGGCAAAAACACCGTTCCGCTATGCACTGCAAAAGGTCTACATATCATTTGCACCGGAGAGGAATATCCAGCCCGGCGATATTGTTGTTTTTTACAGAACTGGTGTACAGGGCAACGCGGGGCATACGGCGGTATTGACATCTGTCGCAATCGTCGAAGAATCTATAAGCGGCTTCACCTCAAGGGAAGAATACATGAGCCATGTCCAAAATAGGAGCGTATTTACGAATGATGAGTTGGAGCAATTCTGGCGTCAACACAGAAGCAATCAGATTGTCCTGAAGTTCATTTTCGTGAAGAGTTTCGCAAAGCGTCCTATTCTTAAGTTCTTGTGGGATAACGATATAATCGTGTTTCCGAACGGACCGAGACCGTTCACGCGTATATCTGACGACCATTTCAATATGATATTAAGCGAGGCTCAGACCGATTTGAGCCGTTACTGGAGGTAAAATCCTTGGCGTCAATATTATTATCTATTAAGCCAGAGTATGTCGAGAGAATCCATGCCGGTTCAAAAAAATATGAGTTTCGAAAGCGGATAGCCAAAAAAACGGTCGGAAAAATTCTGATGTACTCGACGGCGCCGATAATGAAAGTTGTCGGAGAGGTTCAGATCGTTGAAACGATATCGGCTTCGCCATCCGCGATGTGGGAGCAGACAAAAGAAAGTGCCGGTATCACCCGCGACAAGTTTCGAGAGTATTTCAAAGGCTGTAAAACCGCCTACGCCTACCACCTAGGCGAAGTGACAAGATACTCGCCGCCGAAGGACTTGAGCGAATTTAACATTAATTTTCCACCGCAATCGTTTATTTATCTATCAAGAGAGCAATCAGATAATGAAGCGCCCACCGAAATTCTTTAAAGTATATTTTGTCAGCGACTTCGCGCTGTGATACTGTCGATATTGTTGTCATCAGAACATTTGATTATCAAAGGACGTAATATTGCCAAACGAGACTGAACTTGTTCTCCGTTTGTCAAGTGAACACACTGTTCAAATCCTCATTGTTCCCGTTTGTTGGGTGAACACCACCTGAGTACCCGTTTGATGAGTGCAAGATAAAATTAGCCGTTACACTCCTCAAACGGGTATTCTCTTTCACACTTGGCAAACGGCAGAAAACAAAAAAGCCGTCGAAAAGCCTTGAAATCAAGACCTTTTGACGGCTGCCGTGTGCAAAATAAGAACGCAAGCATTGTATCAATGCTTGCGTTCTTATATGGTGCCGGTGGCCGGACTCGAACCGGCACACTGTTGCCAGCGGCGGATTTTGAGTCCGCTACGTCTACCGATTTCATCACACCGGCATGATGCAAAAGTGGGTGGAATAAATTATACAACAGGCTATAAGAGAATTCAAGTGTAATATTCATATCAGGTTACCCACGAATAAACTATAGGGCAGCGCAGAAATCCGCGCTGCCCTGAACGTTTCGCGGGGTGAATCAGAATACGATGACCGGCTTCAGAACACCGCCGGTGTGGCTCTCTTCAATTGCTTTCCCGATTTCTTCGAACTTGTAGAACTTATTCATCTTGTCGATGGGCAATCTGCCTTCTTTGTAGAACTTCACGAGTTCCGGAATGAAGACCTTCGGATTGCTGTGGCCTTCGACGCAGCCTGCAAACGTGACGCTCGGGTTCATGATCTGCGGCTCGAGCATAACCGGTACCGTCGCACCAGCGGTGACGCTGACGGTGACGGCGAGGCCTTCTTTTGCCATACAGTCGAGCATCGTCAGGGCGAGCGGGGGCTGACCCGAGGATTCAAGCGCGTAGTTGACGCCCTTGCCGCCGGTGATTTCCTTAACTCTGGCAACGGTATCTTCCTTGCGGCCGTTGATGGTGTGGGTTGCACCGAACTCAAGCGCTTCCTCGCGGCCTTTCGAACCGTGGATGGCGATAATCGTTGAGCAGCCTGCAATCTTCGCCGCCATAATCGCAGCCAGCCCAACCGCGCCGCAGCCGAATATCGCAATGCTTGATCCCGGGCGCGGCTTCATGCGGTTGAGGACAGCGCCGGCTCCGGTTTGTACGCCGCAGCCGAGGGAGCAGAGCGCTTTAAGCTCATTGACATCAACATCGACCTTGATAGCATTGTCCTGGCTGGCGATAGCATAGGTCGCGAAGGAGCTCTGCATAAACATTGTGCCGACTTCTTTACCGTCACTGGTGGTCATTCGCTTTGTTCCGTCGCGGTATTTTCCGCCGAAGAGCATGGTGAAGTTATCGTCGCAGGAGTAAGGATGGGAGTCCTGGCAATGGTCGCATACACCGCAGGAGGGGAACGTCAGGATGACACGATCGCCCGGAACGAGAGATAATACGCCCGGTCCGACCTTCTCGATGACGCCGACGCCCTCGTGACCAGCCACCATCGGGAAGACGACCGGCAGATACTGCTCGATGACTGCGGTATCCGTGTGGCAGATGCCGCTGGCGACTAACTTGACCAGAACTTCGCCGGCTTTAGGTTCAGCGAGATCTACCGTTTCAATCGCGATTTTGCCTTTTTCGCGCGTGACAGCTGCTTGAACTTTCATTCTGTTGTTTCCTCCGTATTATGTTATATTTACTGTTAACGTATTTATTTGTCAGCGAAGTAATTATACAAATAATTACGCCTGATTTCAATAGTTCTTCATAATTTCAAGTCAGATAGTTTAATTATATCGAGGAAACTTGACATTACGTAAACTAAGTGGTATATTTATCATAGCACTTAGTATCGAAAAATGCTGAAAATAAAAATGGATAGAACTTCGAAGAGTCACTTTTTATTAAGGTGACTTTTTTTAACAAGCTGGATTGTATGCATTATACAGCAGTTACATTTAGTACTAATCAAACTGGAAAAGGCCGTGATATATAATGAGTTTCAAGAATCCTGACAAGCTGAAAAAAAAGAAAAAACCGGTTCTGAAGGTAACGCCGCAGCCCGTAAAAGCCGATGGACCAAACCCGGCAAAGAAAGCAAAATAAATACCGAACTGAATAATACGTGATGATATACGGAATTTTAACAATAGGGGTTGCTGAATGATAACAAACAATAAATCGAGAAAAATTAGAACAGATCATATTTTCCGCATGACCGACGATACCGGTATACTGCATCATTCCAATTGCGGTGTGCCTGACGTCACAAAGGGTTATACGACCGTTGACAACGCAAGAGCACTCATCATGGCTGTTAAGCTGTTTGACCAGACGCATACAAAAAGAGTTGAGAGTCTGATTTATAAATATGTGTCCTTTTTATCCAACGCTCAGAATGAAGACGGAACATTTCGGAATTCTATGGGTCATGATCATGAGTTTTTAGAAGAAAAGGGCCTTGAGGAATGCTTCGGGCGATGCCTTCAGGCATTGTGCTGCACTTTTTCAGATGACAATATGCCCCAGGGAATAAAAAAGACCGTCTGGGACTTAATCGAAAAAGCCTTGCCGCACTGCCTTAAAATGAAATCATCACGGGCAATCGCCTATGTCATTCTCGGCCTGAAATACCTCCGTCAGGAACAGACCAATGGGTACATTTCGAAGCTCGCCGCATTGCTCGTGGATCATTATGTCCATTATAACGAAGGTGAATGGCACTGGTTTGAAGATCGGCTGACCTGCTGCAATGCGTCCTTGCCCTGGGCCTTGCTGACAGCGTTTAAAGTCACGAAGGAATCGCGGTATCTGAAGGTCGGCTTGGAAAGTCTCGCCTTTCTTGAAAGCAAGACATTTACGGAGAATTACTTTAAGCCGATCGGCATGAAAGGCCTGCTTTATAATGGGAATGACGTTACCCAATATGATGAGCAAACACTCGAAGCCAGCGAAACAACCTCCATGTATATTGAAGCGTTTCTGCTGACAAATAATAAGGATTTTATCGACAAGGCAAAAACCTGCTTTTATTGGTATTTAGGCAAAAATTCCAAGAGTCATACCTTAATGGACGCTGAAACGGGCGGCTGTCATGACGGTATTGAATATGGCAGACTGAATCCCGATCAGGGCGCTGAAAGCATTATTTCTTTCTGGCTGGCTTATCTGGAGATTAACAAATATATAAAGTCCGAAGGATAAGATAATCCGTGCCGCAGCCGGCTCCGGATAAAGTCCGTTAAATTTGATGCGCACTGATGAAAATCAGTGGGTATCTTTTTTAGGCCGATCGACAGCTGATTTGGCAGTTCAATCCAATACGGGAGCGTATCGCCTGCCGGGCACTTAATATAGTATATAGGGAAATATAACACTACCAATCTCCAAACAGATATGATAAAATATACAGGATATTGTTATAATCACTGAATGCGCATTCGCAGATGCAATAGGCAAAAAACATGAGGCAGTATCTCCCTGTTGTTAAATGCCGTCAATGGAGTGGAGGAGGCAGAGTTGTGCGAAATTATCGCAAATATATAATCATTATATTTTGTTTGGCAGCGCTGCTTATCTCGGTTTCCGGCTGCTTCAGGATTAGCACCGATGAGCTTTACAGCCTGCCGCAGGCATCAACGGAATACTTAAAATTGCAGGAGCAGATTAACACGGTTTTAGCGACCGGTGCCGAATACGCGCCGCCGACCTCCGGCCCCAATCGCCAGTCTGTTCAGCTCAAGGATATTGACGGCGATGGGAAAAATGAGGCAATTGCCTTTTTTAAGACGTCAGGGGATGAACCGCTCAAGATTTATATTATGAAACAGACAGGCGGTACCTACCAGACGGCTGATGTCATTGAAGGTGACGGTACGGCCATTGAAAGCATCCGGTATGAAGACATGGACGGAGACGGTGTGAGCGAGCTCATCGTCGGGTGGCAGATGAGCGCGGTGCTGCTTCATATGTCCATTTATTCTATCAAAGACAATCAGCATATCACATTAGCGGACGCCAATTTCACCGATCTTGTTGTGTATGATATAGACGGCGACGGGTATAACGACGTTGTCGCGCTTCGCCTGCCTTCGGCAGAACTCCCGGGTGAAGCATCAATGTTCTCGCTCAAATCCGAGGGCGTGATGAGCAGCTGCAAAGTGCCCCTTTCAAAGGGCTTGGAATCGATAGACCGTGTGATAACGGGGAAGCTTTCATTCGGCGCACCCGCAATTTTTGTTGAAGGCAAATACAGCGGCGGCGACGTGATAACAGATATTCTTTCATGGAAAACCACAGGTCTTGCCAACATCTCCGCCGGCGCAAACGGCATCAGCGAGAGCACTCTGAGAGCTTATGCGATATACAGCACCGATATCAACAAGGACGGTATCATAGAAACCCCGTCGGCGAAATTATTGGAGTCAGCGTCTGAGACAAAATATTATGTTAACGAATGGTATGCGTTCGACCGTGACGGAGGTAAAGCCAAAGTCTTTACGACCTATCACGATTTTAACGACGGCTGGTATATGATTTTGCCGGACGATTGGACGGACAAAATCACCGTTCGGCGTGAGGATACGGTTACCGGCGAGAGAACGCTCATTTTTTCCTATTTATCCGAGGCAGATGGGACGGGAAAAGAAGCGCCGCCGGTGGATTTCCTTAAAATATACGCGCTTTCCGGGGACAACAAGGACGACAGAGCAAAGATAACCGGGCGGTTCAAGCTTCTTGAGCAAGGAGATATCATTTACGCTGCTGAGATCCTGACGACTGACGTCAATATAACAGTCAATAAAACGATGATTATAGATAATTTTAAGCTGCTTTATACGGATTGGGCGACCGGCGTCATGTAAGCAAAGGAGGATATGCCATGAAAAAAGTCCTTGTATTAGAGGATGAGACAAGCATACGAAGTTTTGTGGTGATTAATTTAAAACGGGCCGGTTATGAGGCGATAGAAGCCGGTACGGGTGCCGAGGCCTTTGAACAGCTCAAGGCCAATCCTGATATTAAGGTGGCAATCCTGGATATCATGCTCCCTGATATCGATGGTTTTGAGGTGTGCCGAAAAATCAGAGCTTCCGACCCACATATCGGTATCATCATGCTGACGGCCAGAACGCAGGAAATGGATAAGGTGACCGGCCTTATGACCGGTGCCGACGACTATGTGACCAAGCCGTTTTCACCGGCGGAGCTGACGGCGCGGATTGACGCGCTGTACAGACGCACCGGCGGAACGGAGCAGTTCGATACCGGTGAAATTGTCCAGGGCCCTTTCCGCCTGAATACAAGAAACAGGACGCTTGAAAAAAGCGGCGCCCGCATCAAGCTCACGCAGGTGGAGTACGCAATCATGAAAATGTTTATGGACAACCCGGGAAAAGCGCTCTCAAGAGAGGATATCCTCAACACCGTCTGGGGCAGGGACTATTTTGGCGAACTGAAAATCGCCGATGTCAATATCCGGCGCCTGAGAATTAAAATTGAAGACGACGCGACGAATCCGAGCTTTATTACGACAGTGTGGGGCTATGGATATAAGTGGGGCTTGTGAGTCTCGTTATGATCTGAATTGACTGTTGAAAGCGGGTGAGAATGTGAGAAAAAGGTTCGGGAAGCAAACGAGCGGCTTGAGGCAGCGCTGGATAAAAAGCGGCGTTCTCATAGTCCTCATCACGCTCATTGTTGTCATCCTCGCAATTTCATTTTTCATCAACTCAAATTATTACTCAACGGTACAGACGGGGCTTGAGTCAAAAGCAAAAACGGCAACCGACTTTTTTTCCAACTATGTCGCAAAATCATACGCCGAATATTATGACAGCGCTTACCGGTATACCGAATCGTTCGAGGACAGCGATAAGCTGGAGCTTCAGTTTATTGATGTGGACGGCAGGGTTATGATATCAACATACGGGATCTCAGCCGGTTCTTCTCCGAGTACGCCGGACATTACCAAGGCGATAAGCACAGGCCAGATATCCCATTATATCGGTAAGGTGCCGTCAACGGGTGAGCGGATTATGTCTGTCTCCGCACCAATGGTGTATTCGGGCGGTCAGGTTATCGGCGTTATGCGGTATGTCACGAGCCTTCGGCTTGTGGATAAGCAGGTTATCATCAGTATCCTGGCGGTCATCGCGCTCGGAGCGGTGATCATGCTGATAGTCATCTTTATCAATCTCGTTTTTATCCGGTCGGTCATTGAGCCGGTCAGCGAAATCACAAAGATGTCAAAACGTATTGCGCAGGGCAGCTACGGGATACAGATCAATAAAGACTATCAGGACGAGATTGGTGAGATGGTGGATTCCATCAATGAAATGTCGCTGAAGATTGCGCAGTCCGAAAAGGTCCAGACGGAATTCATCTCTTCGATTTCCCATGAGCTTCGAACGCCGCTGACAGCCATCACAGGCTGGGGAGAGACACTCATCTATAATGAGCACCTGGACGGTGAAACAAAAAAAGGGATTGCGATCATTTTGAAAGAAGCCCGAAGACTCACAAAAATGGTCGAGGAGCTTTTGGAATTTACGCGTATGGAGGACGGTCGTTTCACGCTCAATATTGAGCTGATCGATATCGTTGCCGAGCTTGAGGATTCCATTTTCACATACCGCGAGCTCCTGCATCAGGATGAACTGGAGCTTGTCTATGAGCCCTATATCGAGGAAATGCCCCTCATCCCGGGTGACCCCAGCCGTCTCAAGCAGGTGTTTCTCAACCTGTTCGACAATGCCGCCAAATATGGCAGAGAAGGAAAACGAATTGAAATTTCCGTCGATATGGACAGCTGCTTTGTCTATATCAAAATACGCGATTTCGGCCCGGGAATCCCAAAGGACGAGCTCACCCATGTTAAAATGAAGTTTTATAAGGGTTCCAACGCAAAAGAACGCGGCAGCGGCATCGGACTCGCCGTCTGCGATGAAATCATACGCTTCCACGGCGGTGACCTGATTTTAGAAAACGCCGAAGGCGGCGGACTTCGTGTGACAATCAAGCTTCCAATCAGCAGCTCAATATAGAACGATATCAAAAAGCCTAAGGAGAATAAACAAAATATAATGTCTGAAAAGAAAGAAAAAGCATGCTTCCGCACATCAATCGGCGGACAGGCGCTCATTGAGGGCGTCATGATGCGGGGACCGAAAAAACAGGCGATTGTCGTCAGAACGGCAGACGGGCTTGTGACGAAGGTCGAGGACTTGAAGCTCTTAAAAGATAAGTATCCGATTGTCGGTGTGCCGATTATCAGAGGTGCCGTGAATTTCATATCATCCATGGCGTGCGGTGTCAAAGCACTGATGTTTTCAGCTGAATATGTACCGGAAGATCAGCAGGAAGAGCCGTCTAAATTCGATCAATGGATCGAAAAGCATTTCGGGAGCGAAAAAGCGGAAAAGCTGATTATCGCCTTCGCTGTTATACTCGGCGTTGGTATCTCGGTTAGCCTTTTTATCCTGCTGCCGACGCTTTTGGCGGGCTTTTTTGATCATCTTATCAAGAGTAACATCATGAGAAACCTGACCGAAGGCGTTATTCGTATCGCTATTTTTATCGTTTATTTATGGCTGGCTACAAAATTAAAGGACATTCAGCGCGTCTGGCAATACCATGGCGCGGAGCACAAGTCCATATTCACCTACGAAAAAGGGCTTGAGCTGACCGTCGAAAACGCGCGCGGTCAATCGCGGCTGCACCCACGCTGCGGCACAAGCTTTATGTTCATCGTCATGATCGTCAGCATCCTCGTCTTTTCGGTTGTGACCTGGTCGAATGCCTGGGTCAGAATGGGCCTCAGGCTGCTGCTGCTGCCTATCGTCGTCGGTATCAGTTATGAGCTTTTGAAGCTGGCAGGGCGGTATGATAATATCTTCACAAGAATCCTGTCCGCTCCCGGCAAAGCCCTCCAGCGCCTCACGACGCGGGACCCGGATGATTCCATGCTGGAGGTCGCTCTTGAATCACTCAAGCTCGTTATTCCCGAAAAAGCCGGCGAGGACGCCTGGTAAAGCCCTCATAAAGGTGCCAGACTTAAGAAAAACGAATTTTCCACGGAGGGATAAAGATTAAAACATACAACGATGTATTCCTTGACTTGCGGAAGAGACTGCGTGAGGAGGGCATTGAGGCATCCGATCTTGAATCGCGCCTGATTGCCGTCGCCGCTTCAGGAAAGACAAAAGAACAGTTTGTACGCGACAAACACCTCTATGTGCCGGACGATACCTTTGAAAACGCTGCCGAGATCTTATTGCAAAGAAGGTTAACGGGGGAGCCGATTGCCTATATTCTTGGCGAATGGGAGTTTTACGGACTGCCGATGAATGTCAACCGGCATGTCCTGATACCGCGTGTTGACACAGAGGTGCTCGTTGACGCGGTCAGAGATTTATACAAAGGGAATTTTGACGGGGTACGCGTGCTCGATATGTGCGCAGGCAGCGGCTGCGTCGGACTTGCCATCGCCGCCAATCTGCCGTTTTGCCGCGTTCTGCTGGCGGATAAATCGAAGGAAGCGCTGCATATATGCCGCGCCAATACGATGAAGAACAACCTGACGCGCAGCGTTACAACGATCGATCTTGACGCGCTGGAAGCGCCGCCGATGCTGCTTGGCTTGTTCGACATGATTGTCTGCAACCCGCCGTATATACCGACCGCTGAGATTAACGGACTCAGTCCGTCGGTCAAAGACTTTGAACCGGCCCTGGCGCTTGACGGGGGACCGGACGGCCTGGCGTTTTACCGGAGCATCATGTTAAATTGGATGCAGGTATTAAAAGACAAAGGATATATAGCCTTCGAGTGCGGAGAGGGACAAGCTGGGCAGGTTGCTGAAATTATGCGGCACGGCGGTCTTACAGACGTAAAAACATATAAAGACTCACTCAATATTGAGCGGGTTGTTATCGGAGCACTACATAATTAGGAAGGGGTATATTCATGGCAGCAGATAAAAAGAAAGTAGATCAGGCAGGCCCGGCTGACGACAAAAAGAAAGCACTGGATACGGCAATATCGCAGATAGAAAAGAGCTACGGTAAAGGCGCCATCATGCGTTACGGCGATAATCAGCACATCAATGTCGAAGCCATACCGACAGGCTCTCTGTCACTCGACCTGGCGCTTGGCATCGGCGGCGTACCGAAGGGGCGCATCATCGAAATATATGGGCCTGAATCCTCAGGCAAAACGACGCTTGCCCTCCATATCATCGCCTCGGCACAGAAAAAAGGCGGCGAGGTCGCGTTTATTGATGCCGAGCACGCGCTGGAACCGGCATATGCCCGCGCTGTGGGCGTTGATATCGAGAGCCTGCTTATTTCCCAGCCGGATACCGGCGAGGACGCGCTGGCGATTACAGAGACGCTTGTGCGCTCCGGCGCTGTCGACGTCGTTGTCATCGACTCCGTTGCGGCCCTTGTTCCGCGCAGTGAAATTGAGGGAGAGATGGGCGATTCCAGTGTCGGTGTTGTGGCGCGGCTCATGTCGCAGGCGCTCAGGAAACTGGCGGGTTCTATTTCCAAAACAAACTGCATTGTCATCTTTATCAATCAGCTGCGCGAAAAAATCGGCGTCATGTACGGCAGCCCCGAGACGACACCGGGCGGCCGCGCGCTGAAATACTTTGCGAGCGTCCGTATTGATGTACGGCGTATTGAATCCATAAAAAACGGCACCGAGAATGTCGGCAACAGGACAAAAGCTAAAATCGTCAAGAATAAGGTTGCGCCCCCGTTTAAAGAAGCGGAGTTTGACATTATGTACGGCGAGGGTATCTCCAAGGTCGGGGAGATCGTTGATCTCGGCGTGAAGCTCGGCCTGATTGAAAAGGGCGGGGCATGGTTTACCGTCGGTGAGACGCGGCTGCAGGGGCGCGATAATGTCAAGGAGTATTTAAAGGCCAATCCCGATGTCGCCGATGACCTGGAGGCGAAGATCCGCCGTGACGCGACCAAGCTCATGAGCCCGCAGGAGAAGATTGCCGCGAAGGCAGCCGGGCGCGCCGTCGATGTGTCAGCCGAGGATTTTGAGGGGTAGTTTTGAGAATCGATAAACTCACACGGTCCCAAAAGAACCCCGACAGGTTTTATGCCGAATTCTCTGACGGAGAAAAGCTCACCGTCAGCGTAGCCCTGATTGCCGACTACAGCCTTTATACGGGGCGGGAGCTTGACGAGGCTGAATATGAAGCTCTTAAAGCGTCTGCCCAGGCGCATTCAGCAAAAGCGCGCGCACTGCGTATACTGGGTCAGCGTACGATGTCCTGCAAGGAAATGAAGGACAGATTGATCCAAAAAGGCGAAAGCGAAGAAACAGCGCAGGATACAACCGACTGGCTTGTCAGAATCGGCGCTGTTAACGACGAGGAATACGCGGCTTTAATCGTACGGCACTATATATCCAAAGGGTACGGCAAAATGCGGATTAATGACGAGCTGTACCGCCGCGGTATTAAAAAAGAGCTTTGGGAAGACGCGCTCCGCGCGTGTCAGGAGACGGATGACGGTGCTTATGACTATCTGGCGTCGAAGCTCAAAGACACGAAACCGGACAAAGCGGCGCTCAAGCGCGTCACGGACGCCCTATACCGCCGCGGGTTCTCATGGGATGAGATTAAATCAGCGACCGCGAGATATAATGACGAGCTTGGCATGAGCGGGAGCGTCACTAATGAAACAGAGGATTTAACGGATAATGAATAAAGTCGGACTCATATCTCTGGGCTGTGCAAAAAACCTTGTCAACAGCGAACAGATGCTTTTTCTCCTGCGTGAAGCGGGTTATGAGATTACAGGCGATTGTGACAGCGCGGACGCGGTCATTGTGAACACCTGCGGCTTTATCGAGAGCGCCAAGGTGGAGGCAATTGATACGATTTTAGAACTCGCTCAGGCTAAAAAAGAGGGCAGAATCAAAAAAATCATCGTGGCCGGATGCCTTTCCGAACGGTATAAGGGAGATATCCTCAAAGAGCTGCCGGAGATCGACGCACTCGTCGGTGTCGGCAGCTATCACGATATCGTCAGCGCCGTTAAATCGGTGCTCAGCGGCGTATCTGTATCCTTATTCGGAGATAATAATATTCCCGACCCTGAGATTAAAAGGGTCATTACCACATCCGGCGTTTGGGCATTCCTGAAAATTGCCGAGGGCTGCGACAATCGCTGCGCCTATTGCGTGATACCGGATATCCGAGGCAGGTACAGGAGCCGCCCGATGGAAAACATCCTGAGCGAAGCGCAGGAACTCGCCGCTCAGGGTATTAAAGAACTCATCGTTATCGCACAGGATATAACGCGTTACGGCCTGGATCTGTACGGCAGGAGGTGCCTTTCAGAGCTTCTCGTGAAGCTGTGCTCAATCGATGGTCTCCGATGGATCCGCCTGCATTATCTTTATCCCGATGAAATTGACGATACGCTTATTGACGTTATCGCAGAAAATGATAAAATACTAAAGTATCTCGATATCCCCATCCAGCATATCAATGACGCGATACTCAAAAAAATGTGCCGCAGAGGTACCGGCGCGGATATCCGTAATCTCTTTAAAAAATTGCGGGATAAAATACCCGGCGTCATCCTTCGAACAAGCCTTATAACAGGACTGCCGGGCGAACGCGAAAAAGAGTTCAAAGAGCTCTGCGATTTCCTGATCGAGGCAAAAATAGAGCGCGCCGGTGTTTTCCCGTTTTCACCCGAGGAAGGTACTCCCGCTGCCGCTATGTCATTCCCCGATAATGAAACGGCGTGTACCCGCGCGGAGACCGTTATGGCTTTGCAGTCTGATATTATGGACAGCTTCAACAAAAACCGGATTGGCAGCGTGACAGCCGTTCTGGCCGAAGGTGTTGACGGTGATTATTATTACGGGCGGAGCTACGCCGAATCTCCCGAGATTGACGGCTTAATCTATTTTACGGGCGATAGCGTTATTATGGACGATTTTAATCTCGTCCGCATCATCGGCATGACCGGCGGAGAACCGCTGGGCGTACTCATGGAGGCAGTTTGAAAGATGAATCTTTCAAACAGGGTTTTATTCCTTCCCGGTCTTTCAGCCGGAAGTCCGGCGTCGCCGGACACGAACAATTCCCTGAGAGAGGTATGGATATAATATGAACACACCAAATAAGTTGACGATGCTCCGTGTTTTCCTGATACCGGTTTTTCTTGTTGTTTTGTATATCGGCTTTACAGGCAGCCGGTATGTTGCGATGTGCATTTTTGCAATCGCAAGCTTAACGGATTTGGCGGACGGTCACCTCGCGAGAAGCCGCGACCAGATCACGGATTTTGGTAAATTCATGGACCCTCTGGCCGATAAGGTCTTAGTCATTGCCGCCCTGCTTTGGTTTACGCAGATTCAGCTCATTCCGGCGTGGGCAGTTTTGATTGTTGTTATCCGCGAATTTGCGGTGACAGGACTCAGGCTTTTGATTATTGATAACGGCCGTGTCATGGCCGCCGGGACATCGGGCAAAATTAAAACGGCGTCAACAATGGTATGCATCCTTCTGATGTTTTTGCCGCTGCCGCAAATACTCGTCTATTTTTGTGTTGGGGTGATTGTGCTTGTAACGCTGTATTCAGGTGTGGAGTATTTTTTAAAAAATAAAGATTCGTTAAATTGGACGAAATAGTGGGGGACGATCTTGGATTTTACTATACTTGGCCTTGAGCATATCGATTTGCTCAGGCCGTATTTTGTTAAAAATCTCTGCCGCATCTGCGACTGCACCATCGGCGGAACGTTAATATGGCGCGATCTGTTTAAAACAGAATTTGCGATCGTTGATGAGACACTTTATCTTAAGGTTGAATATCTCACGGGAGATATCGCATTTACACCACCCCGCGGTGAGGCTTGCACTGAGGAAGAGACATACGAAAGAATTATTAATTACTGCCATGACATCGGGTGCGTGCCGCGTCTGTGCGCCGTTTCTCCGCATCGCCTGGACAAGCTCCTGGAGCTCTATCCGAACGCCAAAGCGCGTACGGACAGAACCTGGTCTGATTATCTGTACGCCAGTGATGACATTGTCAATTTGCCCGGACGGAAATACAGCGGACAGCGCAACCATATCAACAGATTTATTCGGGAGAACCCGAACTGGGCGTTTGAGACGATTGACGGCTCCAATCTCAGTCAGGTCCGGCGCTTTTTTGAAGGCTACATGAAAGAGCATATCAAGGATTACCCCGCTTATGATGAGGGAAACATTAAAACACTCGAGGTCCTGGACAATATGCAGCAATACCGCATGTTCGGCGCCGCGCTGAAGGTGGAAGACCAGGTCGTTGGCGCGGCACTCGGAGAGACGATTGGCGACACACTCTTTGTCCATATCGAAAAATCCAATACGGAATTTGCCGGCTCCTATCCCATGCTCGTCAATCAGTTTGCGAAAAAATTCGTTTCCGAGGGTGTCACACATATCAACAGGGAAGAGGACGACGGCGTTGAAGGCCTCCGTATCTCAAAGCTGTCCTATCACCCGTCGGAGCTGCTCGATAAATATGTTGTAGAACTCGAATAGCAGCCTTTTAATAGTACCGGCAGCAGATAACCATGAGGTCAAATGATGATAAAAAAGTCCATTAAAAATATCAAGCTGTTCGAAGTAATCGACGAGCAAGCCGCGGAAACTTTTTACGGCGGCTGGCAGGATTGGTACGGTGTCTGGTGGAAGCGTCTTTCAGGCTGCGGACCGACGACAGTTTCGAATATCGTGAGCTATATTAACCGCAGCTGTCAGGCTGCGGATATAGCGTGCACCCCCATGCCGAAAAGAGACTTCCAGGAGCTAATGGAGGATGTCTGGAATTATGTAACCCCCGGTATGCAGGGGATTCCAACGACCGCCGCGCTTATAAAGGGCGCCGCCGCCTATATTTCTTCAAAAAATCTTGATATCGCCCTTGAGGAGCTGGATATTCCGAAGAAAAAGCCGCTTCGGCCCGAATTGCCGAAATTGCTTGCCTTTATCGGCGAATCCGTCGCAGGCGATACTCCCGTCGCGTTTCTCAGCCTGGATAAAGGCGATGAGCCGCTCCTGGATTCCTGGCACTGGGTCACCCTGCTGGCGCTTGAGTATGAAGAAGACGGCAGCGCGGCTTTTGCCGATATTGCCGACGAAGGAAAGCTTCTGCATGTTGACCTCCGAAAGTGGTTCTATTCAACCGGTATCGGCGGCGGCTTCGTCAGATTTGTGCGCAAGCAGCCCACAGCATAATATAATAACTTCAAAAGAGCCTTTGAACCTTGGCGCATGCTGACAAGCAGCCCCCGGGTTCAGAGGCTTTTTACGCTGTGACATTTGACAATGCGCCTTAATACTATATAGTGCCCGCGCAAAAAAGCTTTGGAGGAAACATATGAACAACACATCAGCCAATCAGGACATAACCCCGAACCATGAGGGGGTAAATGATAATCAAATGTATACGCCGGCATCGATGCCGAATCTGGCAGGGAACAACGCTGCCGCTTACCCCGATATCTACTATAAAATTCAGCCGCACATCCTGATGATGTGCGATCAGATGGATGCTTATGGTATGCTGCCCACAAAAGAGAACATGGAGAACGCTTCCAAACAGCTGCATGAGCACGTCCTCAAACACCACCCTGAAATGGCCGAGTACGCAAACGTCAAAAGTATAAAACAAAATGATAACAAGGCACCCAACGCAATGCCCGAAGCCCGGCAGGCCAGTATATCCGACTATGGCTACGGGTATAGTCCCAGCTATGACGGCGGTTATGGTTATGACGGCGGCTATGGCTATGACGGCGGCTGCGGTTATGGCGGCTGCAGAGGCCGAGGCGCCTTAGGCGACATCATTGATATCCTGCTGCTCTCTGAATTCCACCGCCGCAGAAGGCGGAATTTCTATTAAGCGTGTGTAAAACTGCAAGCCGCCTCTATCCGATCCGTCGTATAGAGGCGGCTGTTTACGCATGGCGGTTTATGTTCTCTTCTTTGTTTTTTTAAGCGGCTTGGGGATACTGCCGAGCGCCGCGTACGCATCCGCTTCATTTCCGGAGCTCGGCGGTGTCGGTTCGAGGCCTGTGGTATCACCGGCGGAGGCGACACTTGCTATGCCGCCCAATACATCTTCGGCATAAACGGGGTAGCCGCTTTCTCTCTTGTCTTCCATATAGAATCTTCCTTTCAGATTGGATATGCTCTCGTCACATTATTCGGCATACTGGGATTTATCCCTGATATCATAAAGCCGAAAATAATCCTTGGTATCCGGGTTCTTTTTAACCTCAGACCGTTTGCTGTCCAGCAGCCGGACAATCTCATAGACATTAATCCATATTTCGTTATTGCATTCTTTTTGAGATTCGTCGAACACAAGCTGCATACCGAAGTGCAGATGGGAGGTCTGGATATTATTGACGTTTTCTTTCCGGCTGTAGCCTGTCCGCCCGAGGTAGCCGATCACGTCGCCGCTTTTGACGACGGAGCCGACGGCGAGATCTTTCCTGTAAGGGTGGTCCTTTCTCAGGTGCGCGTAGTAGTAATATCTTTTTGTGTCAAACGACCGTATACCGATGCGCCAGCCGCCGTATTGATTCCAGCCGAGTGCCTCGACAACGCCGCCCTCGACGGCGATGACAGGTGTCCCGACTGAGCCCATGAGGTCGTTGCCCAGATGCACGCGCGTAAAGCCGTACGACCGCTTGTTGCCGAAATCGTCGCCGTGGTTATATGAATAATTTTTGGCAATCGGCGAAAATACTTTGATACCGTACTTCATTTCCCAATGCTTACCGGCTCCGCCGCTATGTGGAACCTCAATTTCATATTCTCCGACAAAACCGGACCCGATTGCCTGCAGCGACTCCAGATAATAAGGGTAATACTTTAAGTCCTTTGTCAGTTCCGCCATTTTCACACCTGAATTCAGCTTTTTAGCCAAATCCTCCAGCTGCCTGTCCTTATACTGTTTAAAATTATTCCCGTTCCGTGCCGCCAGATAGGCGAGCATTTCAATCCAGCTCAGCTTAATCTCCTTGTCATGGGATAGAATGTCGAGCCCGATGGCTTTTTTCATAGCCTCACACGGGACATTGAAATCGACCCACTTAATCAGTTTCTTTTCACCGGGAGAAACGCCGGTCGGTGAAGAATTGCTTCCTGCTGCGGCGGATATATTTGCGCCTGAAGCGAAAACATAGGAGTTCAGCAGAATGAAATAGGATAAGAGGAGGCATATAACGCATATGAAGCAGATCAGGCACATAAGTTTTTTTCTTGTTGCGTCATGCAACGTCAACCACGCCCTTTAATATCGAAATCGTCACAACAATTCAATAGTTTTCTATCATAGTTAGTATGACATGTTCGGTATCCTCTATGCCTTCTATATTTTAACACTCAATTCAGCGGCACTTATTTGAATAACACTATTGACAAATGCAAACTACTGTATTATATATAGTAGTAGCTAATGCATTGTGTTATCACCGACAATCCATTGAGGGGGAGAGAATGAACAGTCAATATAAAAAAGGCGTCCTCGAGCTGTGCGTCCTGTCGCTGCTGCATCAGCAGGACTGCTACGGCTACGATGTCTCGGAATACCTGTCCAGGCATATAGAAATCGCCGACGGTACCGTATATCCGATACTCCGCAAACTTAAAAGCGACGGCTTTGTCACAACGTATCTTTCCGAGGAGAGCGGCGGCCCGCCCAGGAAATACTATTCACTGACGAAGACCGGAAGAGAAGAATATATCAATCAAAAAGCCGAATGGCTGGCATTTGCCGAATCCATCGGGAAGCTGCTGGAAGGAGAGCTCAAAAGTGAATAAACAATCCTATTTAAATGAACTTCAAAATCATCTGAAATCAAACAATGTCGAGGATATCGGCGAAATCATCGCCGAGTACGACGAGCATTTTTCACGGAAAACAGCGGACGGCTATACAGAGGATGAAATCGCCGCAAAGCTGGGTAAGCCAAAAGAAATTGCACTGCAGTTTACGCCCGCCGACAATAAAACGGCAGCACGAAATGGGAGCAAGGTACTCACGGGCATTGGCCTGTCCTGTGCTGATTTGGCAGCGGTTCCGTTTTTTATCGTGATGTATGCCTGGGTGCTTGTCCTCGCCGCCGCCGCCGCCGCCTCGGTATTATGCGGAATCGGCCTGCTCATCAAGCCGCTGCTGCCGGACATGATTTTCCTGCCCCCGATGCCATACCTGAGCGGCGCCCTGTTCGGCCTCATGATGCTTGCGTTTGGTGTCCTGGCGGCGGCAGCAGCGTTGTACAGCGGTGCTCTGACACGCCAAATGGGTAAAACCTATCTGAGATGGCATAAAAACGCGTCGAACGGCGGGAAATATCCGCCCTACTCGATGCACCCAATCCTAAAGGACCAGCTGCGCCGGAGACTGCGGTCCATCGGTTTAATCGCCCTGGTTGTGTTCGGCGCCGCCTTCGTCATCGGTTTTATTGCGTCGGCTGCTAACGCCGGTGCATTTGGCTTCTGGCACGTCTGGCACTGGTTTCAATAGGGTGATATTATGAAAACAGTTGTTGTCACCGGCGCGACGTCCGGTATCGGGTTTGCGGTCTGCGCGGCGCTTTTAAAAAGCGGCTGCCGTGTTATCGGGCTGGGGCAGAGCGAAAAGAATTGCGCGGCCGCTGCAGAAAAGCTGCTTGTCATAAATCCCGCGTATGACATTACCTACCTATGCGGCGATTTGATGCAGCAGCCGGAGGTCTTGCGCCTGGCACAGGAAATCAGAAGTGTGTTGGAACGAAGCAGTGGCGGAGTGCTCGATGCCTTGGTCAACAATGCCGGATGTGTGAGAAGCTGGTATATGACAACAGGAGAGGGTTACGAGCACCAGTTCGCGCTCAACCATCTGGCAGGATTCTTATTGACGCACGAATTGCTGCCAAATCTGATCAAAGGCAGCGGGCAAATCCTCTTCACCTCGAGCGGCTCGCATAAAATGATGAAAATAAACTGGCAGGATATCATGTTTCAGCGCCGTTACCGCCCGCTTTTCGTATATAAGCAGTCAAAGCTCTGCAATATGCTGACGGTGCAGGCCCTGAATAGCCGCTTTTCCGGCTTAAATATCCGGGCTTACGGCATTGACCCCGGCCTAGTTAGAACAGAGATCGGCAATAAAAACACCGGCAAGCTCGTCGATTTATTCTGGCGCAGACGGAGCAAACACGGCGTTGACCCGACCATACCGGCTAAGATATATGCCGACATTATCAATAGTAAGCCGCAAGCCGAGAATCCCTATTACGGCATCAGCGGCAGCTTGAAGCAGAGCAGAGAAGTCAATAAGCAAAACGCCGACAGGCTTTTTAGTTTAAGTGAAGTGCTATGTAAAATCAGATTCGAGGTGGATGAAAAATGTTTGTCCTGATAACAGGCGCAGCCGGAGGTCTCGGCAGAGCCTTTGCCGTCGACTGCGCCAAAAGAGGTTATGACCTGTTTCTGACCGATATCAACGCGGCTGGGCTCACGCTCATCGAACGTGGAATCACCAGTCGTTATCCGGTGCGGGTATTCATCAAAACCTGCGACCTGACAAATGGCGCCGAGGTGGACGCGCTGTTTCAATATGCCCGTGAAAACGGCATCCAGTTCGATATGCTTCTCAACATCGCCGGCGTCGATTTTGAAGGCGGATTTTATGACCGGAGCACGGACAATATCATGACAATCGTCCGGCTCAATGTTGAAGCCACACTGCGCATTACACATAAAGTTCTTAATTTCCGCGCTGAAAACAAACGCTTTTACATCGTCTTTGTCTCAAGCCTTGCATCGTTTTACCCCATGCCGCTTAAAGCAACCTACGCAGCGTCAAAAAGTTTTCTCCGGGATTTTGCCTGCGCCTTAGCAGAGGAGCTGGGGCCGCTCGGTGTTAAGGTGTTAACGCTCTGTCCCGGCGGACTGCCCACGACGCAGGAGGCCCTCAGCGGTATTGCAGCCCAGGGCTTTTGGGGAGAAGTAACGACAAACCATCTTGAAAAGGTAACGCATAAAACAATCTCCGGCGTATTGCATGGGCAAGCAGTTTATATTCCGGGCTTTATAAACAGAGTGTTTAAGGTCTTCGGCGCCTTCCTGCCGCGGCGGACCATTGCCAAGCTCGTATACGCCAGATGGAGCGGTGCGCAGGAGCAATGGCTGAAGGTGTAAGCAGAAGATCATCTCAGCAATGCAAGTCAAGAAATTATAACTTAACTGGACTATACTCCCAATAGGCAGGTGAGATGATGAGCAGTTTAGAATTGGTAACGGCAGTGACCCGAATGCAGGAGTATATCGACGCACACATACGTGATTTGATAACAATGAAGAATTTGGCGACGGTATCGGGCTATTCACCCTGGCATGCGGCGCGGCTTTTCAAGGAAGTGACCGGCAGCACACCCTTTGACTATATCCGGGCGCTTCGGCTGACGAAAGCGGCGTACGTGCTTCGCGACGGGGATGAAAAGGTGATTGATGTCGCGCTGGACTTTGTATTCGACTCGCACGAGGGGTTCACACGGGCCTTTACGAAGGAATTCGGCATACCGCCGAAAAGGTACAGCCAAAAAAAGCCGCCGATCAGGCTGTTCATGCCCGAAAAGGCACTCCACACCTACCTAAGTAATCATAAAGGGGAGAAAACAATGAGCAGTGAAAAAGCAAAAGCCATATTTGTCCAGGTCATAGAGCGCCCGGCGCGAAAAGTCCTGCTGCAGCGCGGAAAAAAAGCAGACGAATACTTCGGATATTGTGAGGAAGTCGGCTGCGATGTCTGGAGCATTTTATGCAGCGTCAAGGAGAGCCTCTACGAACCGATCGGTATGTGGCTGCCGAAGCATCTGATCAAACCTGGGACATCGGAGTATGTTCAGGGCGTTGAGGTGCCGCTGGATTACGCGAATGTCATTCCGGAAGGCTTTGACCTCATCGACCTGCCGCCCTGTACGATGATGGTGTTCCAGGGAGAGCCGTATGATGATGAATTATACCAAGAGGCTATCAGAGAAGTATGGGAATTCCTCGATAAATTTGACCCCACCCTCTACGGCTACGCCTTCGCGCCCCAAGCCGCTCCCCGCTTCCAGCTCGCCCCCATGGGCTACAGAGGCTACATCGAAGCAAGACCCGTTGAAAAACTGAATAAATAATATATGGAAAAGACTGCATAATGAAGCGCAGTCTTTTTCCGTCTTCAGGCTCCTTTGGCAAAGGAGCTCCCGCCGCAGCGGGTGAAGATGGTCTCCCGTCCCGCGTAACGCCGATAAGTATAATACGCATACGCCGTAGGGGCGATCTTCGATCGCCCGTCAGCCCTGTCAATCCATCCCCAGCCGAATGCAGCTCACCCCAGCAACGAAACCGCCCAACTCAGGCTCCTTTTTGAAAGGATGCTGTCAGGCGACTTCATGAAGTCGCCTGGTGACTGAGGATTATCCCTGTGCCGCGCCGCACAAGCGCGGACGACCAATGGTCGTCCCTACCCGTAAATTCATGGTTATACTGTAGGGGCGATTCACGAATCGCCCGCTGACAGCATTATTGCAGATAAAAGTTGACAATCTTCCCCAAATAAAATATTCTTATGTCTGCAGGCGGAGGTGAGCATATGCTTTACGACAAGCTGTCTCAATATAACAAAAAAGGCGTTATCCCCATGCATATGCCGGGGCATAAGAGAAACGCGGCGCTGTTAGGCGAGTCTCTGCCATATGGCATCGACATTACCGAAATTGACGGGTTTGACGACCTGCATCATGCGCGCAGTGTTTTGAAGGACACGGCGGATATCGCCGCGCGGCTTTACGGCAGCAAAAGCGCGTATCTGCTCGTCAACGGCAGCACCGGCGGCATTCTCGCTGCGGTGGGGGCGTCGGCGCGGTACGGCGATACGGTTATTATGGCGCGCAACTGCCATAAATCCGTCTACAACGCTGTTCTGATCAATGGCTTAAAGCCGGTTTATATCATGCCGGAGGCAGACGCGTCGGGCATATGCGGCAGTATCAGGCCGGAGCAGCTTGAAAAAGCTATCGGCGAGAATCCCGGCGCAAAGCTCGTCATCGTCACCTCGCCGACCTACGAGGGCGTGGTGAGCGATATCAAAGCAATTAGCGACGCCGCTCATCGTCATAATATTCCGGTGCTTGTGGACAGCGCGCACGGCGCGCATCTCGGCTTCTCGGACTTTTTCCCCGGCGGTGCCGTTGAAAACGATGCCGACATCGTCATCATGAGTCTGCATAAAACGCTGCCCGCGCTGACTCAATGCGCGCTGGCGCATTTAAACAGTGCGCGTATTGACACGGCCCGCTTTGAGAGTGCCCTGGCCGTCTACCAGACCAGCAGCCCGTCCTATGTGCTTTTGGCGTCCATCGACCGGTGCCTCCGGCTCTTATCGGAAGGCGGTGCCGCGCTGTTTGACACATACGCGCGTCATATCAAAGCTTTTGATGAACAAATAAAAGATCTCAGGAAGCTGCATGTCCTGTGTCACGGTGCGGATGCGCTGCCCAAGCATGAAAGCATCTTCGCGTTTGACCCCGGTAAAATTGTCATCAGCACGTCAGGCTCGGACTTGAGCGGTATAAGCCTCATGACACGCCTCAGGGAAAACTATCAAATAGAACTGGAAATGGCCGCGCCCGACTACGCGCTCGCCATGACGAGCGTGTGCGACAGCGCGCAGGCTTTTGATCAACTCGCCTCAAGTCTGCTGGATATCGACCGCCGCGCGGTGCCGCGTCACAGCGGCGGCAGCCGCCCTTATAAACAAGATGTGCCGAAACAAATACTCCCGCCGTGCGCCGCCGCCGCGCTCGAAGGCAAATATGTACCTCAGTCGGAAGCGGCCGGGCTGATGTCGCTTGAATATATATGGGCGTATCCGCCGGGTATCCCGTTTATCGTTCCAGGCGAGATGATTGACGATAATACGATAAATTCAGTAAGCAGAATGCTGGACGCCGGTATCACCGTGAGGAGCACGAAGGGCAGCTTGCCCGCCGCTGTTTATGCTGCGGCTATACCCAATACTTACCTTTGACAGAATTCGACCATTCCGTTACAATAACATCGGCGCACTAAATATTGCTATCTTCATTTTAAGACTCTGTCATTTCGGCAGAGTCTCTTTTTGCTTAATTGTCTTAATTGTCTGAGCCGTTACACATTGACAAAGACGGCGGATTATGATAATTTGTAAAAAGAACAATGATCGGAGAGTAGTGACATGATGAAAAGAATTATTACACTTGAAACGCGTGACCTTGATAAGAGCCTGGAAAACGGCGGCTGCGGCGAATGCCAGACCTCCTGCCAGTCTGCCTGTAAAACCTCCTGCGGCGTCGCCAACCAGCAGTGCGAAAAATGCCAGAGCGAAACTATCGCTTGCGACGAATAATAATTGCCGAGTAAATAAACAATTGCCGTTTTTCGCCTTTTGGGAGATAAACGGCATTGCGTTTTTTATCGATAAAACATAGAAATGAGATAAGTATGATGCACCAGTACAAGCTCGGCGGATACAATATCGTCATAGACAGCAACAGCGGCGCGGTTCATGTCGTTGATGACGCAGTTTATGATATGATCGGCCTTTATGAAGACAATAACAAAGAAAACATTGTAGAGCTGATACTACAAAAATATGCGGACGATCCGACGCTGACTGAACTTGAGATTCTTGAGGCTCTGGGCGATATTGAAGCGCTCAAAAACACCGGCAAGCTATTTTCTCCCGATAAATTCGAAAACCTCGCGCATAACGTAAAAAATAAAGCATCGGACATTAAGGCCCTCTGCCTCCATGTCAGCCATGCCTGTAATCTGAACTGCGACTATTGCTTTGCCGGCGAGGGCCGGTATCACGGTGAGCGGGCACTCATGCCTTTTGAAGTCGGGAAGAAAGCCATTAATTTTCTGATTGAAAATTCCGGAAAAAGAAAAAACCTGGAGGTAGATTTTTTTGGCGGTGAGCCGCTTTTGAACTGGGATGTTGTCAAGCAAATTGTCGCTTATGCACGGTCAATCGAAAAGAGCCGCGGCAAAAACTTCAGGTTTACGCTGACGACAAACGGCGTTTTAATCGATGATGACGTCATCGATTTTACGAGTCGTGAGATGACAAATGTTGTTTTAAGCCTTGACGGCCGGAAGGAAATCCACGACAGACTGCGCAAGTTCGTCAGCGGCAAGGGGAGCTATGACCTGATTGTCCCCAAATTCAAGGAGCTTGTGGAAAAGCGCGGCGGTAAAGGCTATTACATCAGGGGGACGTTCACCCATCACAATACCGATTTCACCAACGACATTTTCCACATGGCCGATTTAGGCTTTAAGGAGCTCTCTATGGAACCCGTCGTCTCGAAGCCCGGCGACCCCTATGCCTTGACGGAGGATGACCTGCCGGAGCTCCTGCGCCAATACGAGCTCTTAGCCCAGGAAATGATGAAGCGCAAAAAAGAAGGCCGCGGCTTTATCTTTTACCACTTCATGCTGGACCTCACCGGCGGCCCCTGCATCTACAAGCGTGTTTCCGGCTGTGGCTCCGGCACGGAATATCTGGCAGTGACGCCTTCGGGAGATTTATACCCCTGCCACCAGTTTGTCGGCGAACCCGCGTTTATCATGGGCAATTTATGGGACGGCGTGACCAATGAAAAAAAACGCGCTGAATTCTCGCACTGCAGCGCCTACGCCCGTCCGGAATGCAGAGAGTGTTGGGCGCGCCTGTACTGCTCCGGCGGCTGCGCCGCAAACGCCTACCACACCGCAGGCTCTATCACCGGCGTCTATGACTATGGCTGCACCCTCTTCAAAAAACGCATCGAATGCGCCGTCATGATGAAAGCCGCGGAAGCCGTCGAGAAGCAATCCGAATGAATTAGTCTCCGCCTTTTTTATCCGTATCGGTCAGTTCTTCTGAAAACTCTGCAGCCAGGTTGGGGTTTTTGACTTGGGGCAGGATGAAGCGGTCTTTATTGCGGCTCCTGAAAAACTTTAAAAATGAGTAGTATATTTCAAAAAAAACGACAAACGAGAGGCCGACAATGAGGCCCGAGGCTTGGCCCTTGACGAACGGCATGCTGAATATGGCGACGATGAGAGAGACCAGGACGAAGCCGGAGGTGTAGGGGAAGCCGCGCAGCTGGCACTTGCCGTCGGGCGGGCAGCCGTATTTTTTTCTGAGGCGTATATGAGAGGCCATAATCGACGCGTATGCAAACAAAATGGCAAAGCCCCCTGAGCTGAGCAGAAACAGATAAACGCGCGGGAACAGCAGCCCCATGCCGAGCGCGGCGAGCATCCCGACACCGGTGGCGATAATCCCGCGAAAAGGGACGTCTGTTTTTTCCTTCAGCCAGCGCGGGGCTTGGCCTTCGTCGGCCAGCGCGCGCATCATTCTCCCAAGGCCGAAAATCGTCGCCAGCATTGTAGAAATGATGGCTGATATCACGACGACTGTGATAATCGTCCCCGCCCACGCGATACCGTATCTGCCCAGGGACGCCACTATCGCGCTCGTATTTTCGTTGAGTGCCGCTGTCGGAATGAGCGGCAGGAGAAATACGACGTACAAGATAAAAAGACTAACAAGGCTGAGCACCGTATAACGGATGGCTCTGGGGATTGTTTTATTCGGTTCTTTAACCTCGGAGGCCGCAAAGGCGATGACCTCGAAGCCGCTGTATGAGAACATGACAATGAGCATGCTGCCCAATAATCCGCCGAGCCCGCCCGGCGCGAAGGACTCCTGCGTTATCGCGCCAAGCCCGACAGGCGGCTTGCCGGTTAAAAAACCGACAATCAGGAGCATTGCGATAACGATAAATGAAATAACCGTAAATACTTTAATACTCGCAAGTCCGCTCTCAAGCTTGGAGAGCTTGACAGCGCCGAGCAGATTCAGCAGGGTGACGAGAATAATAATTACGCTGCCCAGAAAGGCGATAGAAACGTTTGGGAGCCATTGCCGTATGAGAATTGAGGCGGCTGCCGCCTCACTGGACATTCCCAGCGCCATACCGACCCAGTAGATCCACCCGACGACAAAGCCCGTCCGTTCGCCGAAAGCTTTAGCGGCAAAGGTCCGAAAGCCGCCGTAACCCGGGTTCGCGACAGTCAGCTCAGACATGGCGTAGAGAATATAAAATACAAGCACGCCGCCGAATATATAAGAGATAATAATCGACGGCCCCGCCGCGTTGATGGCTACAGATGACCCCAGGAAGAAGGAACCGCCGATAACGGTTCCGAGCGCCAGCATCGTCAGATGACCGGCAGTAATGCCTTTTTTATTTTTTCCCATATTAATTCCTCATTGCTTATCGCCTATATTTGCTGTGTTTATTTTGCCTCAATAATGCGCGCGCATTCCTGAAACGAAATTGGAACCGACAGTAAATTATGGGTAAGCAATGAGAAATTTTACCGCTTATTCTTTTGTGTTGTTATCCTGCTTATTGTTTCGCTTATTCTTTTTATTTGCCGCTCTGATGATGACGACAACGATGACGGCCAGGACGGCAAGAATGAGCAGGACCGGGAGCGCGATGACGATGCCCATGAATAAGCCTTTAAAGAAAGTGCCGATGCCCTTGAAGGTGGCGCTGACGCCGTCCCAGAGCTGCTGCCAATAGGTGCGTTGGACGGAAACCTGGTTCGTCAGCTCTGCCACCTCGGCAATATGGATTGTTACTGTAGAGTAATCAACCTGGTTCTGCCAATTTTTCAGCGTGGAGGTCAGGGATTCAATCTGATAGCGCACATCGGACAGGCGCTGCTCAATCGTGATCATATCGGCGACAGTCGCTGTTTTTGCCAACATCGCCAGGAGGCGGCTTTCCTCCGTATTATAGGCGTCCAGACGTGACTGCGTATCGATAAACTGCGCCGTTATATTCTGGGCTGTTGTATTGCGGTTAATGATATTGCCAAGAACCGGGAGGCTGTCATTCATGCCTTTAAAATTACTCACCGGGACGCGTATGGTGTAATCGGCGGAACGGAACGTTGTATACCCGTAGCTGTTTCCGCTGATATTAGCGGTTTCGACAAAAGCGCCGAATTTGTTAATAAGCATATCAACGTTTTTAATGGTCTCGTCAAACTTGGTCGTCTCGACCGACGCGCTTAAATTATAAATCATTTTTTCGCCGGAGAGGGAAGCGCTGAGCGTGCCGCTGGTGAGCGCGCTGCCGTTATCCGCAGCAACCGAGCCGGCAGTATCCTTCTCCTTAACGTCCTGTACAGACGCATAAGCCGCGCTGGGCATTGGTGCGGATTGCTCCTGACTGGCAGAATCATATTCTGCTTTGTTCAAATTGCCCGAGGGCGCTGAGCTGCTCGACGCACATGAGGTCAGGAGTGCTGTTATGAGCAGGATTGCAATTACGAGTGAAATAATCTTTTTCATTCTAATCCCCCCTATTTATTATGAGATGGAAACGATGGGAAGGTTCCTGTCTCACTGTAAGGCTGGGATTTAGACGCTGAATATTTCAAAAAAGTTCCATTATTCTTTATAACACCTTGGCGAGGAAGTTTTGCAGCCGCTCGCTCTTGGGATGGCTGAAAATCTCCTCCGGTGTGTTTTCTTCGATGATTTTGCCGTAATCCATGAAAATGACGCGGGAGCCGACCTCGCGGGCAAACCCCATCTCATGCGTGACGACCACCATCGTCATCCCGTCGCGGGCCAGCTGCTTCATCACATCGAGCACCTCGCCGACCATCTCGGGGTCTAAAGCGCTTGTCGGTTCATCAAAAAGCATCACATCCGGGTCCATGCACAGTGCCCGGACGATGGCGATGCGCTGCTTCTGCCCGCCGGACAACTGGCTGGGGTACGCATTTGCTCTGCTCTCAAGCCCGACGCGCTTTAAAAGCACCATCGCTTTTTCTTCCGCCTCCGCTTTCGGCTGATGCAGGAGCGTCATCGGCGCTGCCGTCATATTTTTTAGTACCGTCATATGCGGAAACAGATTGAAGAGCTGGAACACCATCCCCATTTTTCGGCGGTGCAGATTAATATCGGTCTTCGTGTCCGTGATGTCGACGCCTTCAAACAATATTGTACCCGCCGTCGGTACTTCCAGCAGATTCAGACAGCGCAGAAAGGTGGATTTACCGCTCCCGGAGGGACCGATCACGACAACGACCTCGCCGCGTTTGACCTCCGCGTCAATCCCGTCAAGTGCCTTGATTTCGCCGTTCTTGAAATGCTTATATAGTCCTGAGACATTGATGAGCGTATCAGTGTTCACTGGTTCTGAGTCTCCTTTCTATTTTGCCGAAAACCCATTCCAGGAACTTGACGATTACAAAGTAGATGAGCGCGAGCGCAATCAGCGGCATAAACGCGGAATAGGTGATGCCGCGGATATTTATAACTGCCGCAGCGAGATCCTTGACGGCGACATAACTGGATATGGCGGTCTCCTTGAGCAGTGTAATGAATTCATTAGCCAGTGCCGGGAGCACGTTTTTTATCGCCTGCGGAATGATGATGAGCCACATGGTCTGGATATAGTTAAAGCCAAGACTGCGCCCGGCTTCCATCTGCCCGGAGTCGACGGACATAATGCCGCCTCGTATAATTTCCGCGACATAGGCTCCGGAGTTGATGCCAAAGGTCAGTGTCGCAATCAGGAGACCGTTGTTGGAAGAGGCGAGAATAATAAAATAAATGATGAGCAGCTGCACGAAGACCGGTGTCCCGCGGATGACCGAAAGATATATCCGGCATAAAGCGTTGAAAAAGATCAATAAAACCTTTCCGAAGCCCGGACGCGTCGTTTCAATTGTCTTATCATATGTCGAACGGACGATGGATATCAGAATACCGATACAGATACCGATGACCAGCGCGCCGAGTGTAATCCTGAGTGTGACGCCGAGGCCTCTCCACATGAGATGCCATCGGTTATCCTGTATGAAATTCTGGTAGAAGTCCGCCTGTACTTTATCAAACCATGCAGACAAATGCGCACCCTCTCTCTGAATAACGCCGAATAGGGGCGGAGTAACCCGTCCCTATTCGGAGCAAAAACAAAACTGCTTTTATTTATTTGCTGTTGCGATGAATGCCTTGGCGGGCTCATTGTCGATAATGACGCAGTCAACCTTGCCTGTCAGCAGGGCCTGGACGGCATCCGCGCCATTCTTGAAGCGCTGGACGCGGCTCTCTCCGAAATCTCCCGTGGCATAAATATCGCCGGTTGTATTCTGCTGCACACCGATGGTATAAGTCGCATCTGTGGCTTTGAGGTCGTCAATGGATGTAATTTTGGAGCTTACCGGTACGATGATGGACTGGATGCCGGTAGCGTATGAAATTGAGAAGTCAACGTTCTTCTGACGGTCGGGTGTTACGGTCATACCGGCCATGCCCATGTCGACCTTACCGCTCGAGACGGCGGCAATGATGGAGTCAAAGTCCATATCGGTAATGACAAGCTTCATGTTCAGCTTATCGGCGATGGCAGCGGCAACATCGGCGTCGATACCGACAATCTTGTCACTCTGAGTGAATTCGTACGGCGGGAAGGTTGCGTTGGTCGCCATATTCAGCACCGGCAGACCGTCGGTTTTCTGTTGGAAGGTCAGGTTGTCGGGGACATTGTTGATGTAGTTGTCGACGATTTTCTTCACGGTGCCGTCGGAGATGAGCCCCTGCAGCGCTGTGTTGATCTTGCCCAGCAGCTCGGAATTGCCTTTTTTGAGGCAGATGGCATAATCCTCTGAGGTGTACGCTGTATCAAGTATTTTCAGCTTCGCGGTACTGGCTGAAGCTGAAGGCGAGGCAGCTGCTGAAGGGCTGGTTGAGGGAGCCGCCTTTTGGCTCGCGCAGGCACCGAGGCTAAAAAGCATAGCCAGCATGAGAATCGCCGCTACGATTTTCCATGATTTTTTCATTTTATCCACTCCATATTCAAAAAATATATGTTGAATTATACTACCTTGACACACACATATCAATTCTATTTTCGGATTTTCAATTTGATAAGCAATAATAAAGCGCAAAATGCCGGTGTATTGCTCCAAAAACACCCGATATCACCTCAAAATTGCCCTGTATTGCCATAAAAACCGCGTTAAATAGCCGAAAAGTTGTTACAAATGTATTGAATATATTACGATTGTATTAAGAAGCAGCCGCCTCCACACGCCTTGAACCGCTGCAATCACAGGATATTACCACTTTAAGCTTTGCAAAAACCCCTATATACATATAAATTTTCGCGCCCCGCACCATCCCCTGAAAGACGTTTCCGCGTGAGATACAATACATGCACTGACACAATGAATTTTTAACCGCTTCATTATAGCATAAAAAACCGCATATTTGGATGCAAGATAACCGTCTGTCCACCCGCATAATTAAATTTATGTAGTTTTAATAGTATATAAGCTGGGATAAGGGCAATTGAGATAAGCAAAACAAGACAGGAGATATCCCCCTTGTCACATGGTTATTGGAACAATTCGGAGTAGTCTTTTGTTGTTAAGCCGCGCTCTATTAAATCCGGTATGGTTTGATCAAGGGTCTGGCGAAGCTGTGATAAGAGGTTTGCTGTTGTCTTGTCGTTTAGATTGGCGAGTGTCTGAAGGAGGGTTTTTATGGTTTCGGCCCCGTAATGATTATAGAGTTCATAAAACAGCATTGTGCCGCGGAAATGGACGCCGTCGGCGGGGCGCTTCAGGTCGGGGGATTTAATGACGGGGGTATTTTTATAGTTATCTCTCACCCATAATAAATTCCCGCTGAATAACGCCTGGTCGTTTATGGACAGCATATACAGCCGTGCGGCCCACTCGGCGCCGGTTTCGTTCAGCCAATCCTCCCAGGAGGTGGTATCTGCGCCGGTAAACCAGTTGTGGCCAAGCTCGTGGGCCAATAAGGATATAACGCTTTGACGGATTTTATCTTTATCAGCGGATACGTTTATTTTATCGATGACGACAAGCTCTTTGCGGAAATAAGCCATGTTGCTGCTGGGCATGTCCAGAGAAACGATATCCATTTTGTTGATCTCTTTTTTGGGAAAGATCGAGGTGTAGTATTTCATAATATCCGTATAGTAAAAGACATAGCTGTCGGCGTATGCCTTTTCCGCCGGATTTAGGTAGTAAAAATTGAAATTATCCGTATTGGCAGCATAATACTGACCTTTTTTGAGCGCGATAATATTGCCGGGGTCGTGCTCGGTTTCGCCGTAAATCCAGAGCTTTTCCGCCGCGTCATACCGGGCGTTGAGTATAAAGTAATCTTCCATATTTTCGATTTTGCACAGAAGCGAAACAGGGACAGACAATTCCGAGAGCATCCAGGCGGAATAGGAGCTCAGGGCAATGCGTCTGTCCTCGATGATGTTGCAGTGACCCTGTATTTTCCCATGGTAACGAATAATTATTTTCTGCATGGGTGTTTTGCTTGTGACTTCAAATTCGTTGCTGGCATGCTGCCACTGCGGCTGCCACTGCCTGACGAGTTTCCAATCTGAGGCGGCGTCGGAAGTGACGCTGTCAACCGTCAAAAGAGTGCTTAAGGAAAAGCGAAAGTCCCGAGCGGCATCCTCGAAAGTGAGGACGCATTTCACGTCGAGCGCTCTGTCTCCATCGCCAAAGCTTACAAATATTTTCCCATTGTTCGGCATTGCGTGAACCTCCAAAACGTTATATTACAAGCAGCTGATTTATTTCGATTTATAATACCATTAATGTTTAAAAATAACAATAAATTAAGAAGCTGCAAAAAAACATTTGACATTGACGCGAGGTCAAAGCTTATACTGCATGCAGGTGATCATTCAGCGGCTATCAGAGAGGAGATTATGTATGGAGCTTTTAACAATCAGTCAAATCGCCAATGGGTTTAATGTCTCTACACGCACTTTGCGATATTACGAAAAGATCGGTTTGCTCCGAAGTGTGAAGAGAGACGGCAACACCTATCGTTTGTATGATGCTGACACTGTAACCCGGCTACAGCAAATTATCGTATTACGCCGCTTACGTATGCCGCTCAAGCAAATCGCTGCAGTTTTACAAAGCCGGAACGCGATGGAGATCATCGAGGTTTTTCAACAGAATCTGCGTGAGGTGGACGATGAAATCACCGCGCTTTCAACCATCCGCGAAATTTTGAATGAAGCGGTAACGCGGCTTGGAGCGTGTATCCAGCAGGAGGTCAAGCTGGATGTGCCGGACGAGCTTGCGCTCTCGGCGATTGAAGAGGTACTGACTTTAACAAAAACGAGAATTGGAGATGAAAAAATGACAGGAGACTTGAACAAAGCAAGCATAAAGCTATCGAGGCTTACAGACAGAGATGTCCGGATTATCCATCTTCCGCCGATGACTGCGGCGGCTTACCAGTGCCTAAGTGACGGCGCGATGGATGGCGCGGAGGTTCCGGCGATACAGGCGATTGCGGAGCTGGTACAGTCGCATATGCTGCTGCAAAGCAAACCCGACACGCGCCGTTTCGGTGCGTATGCGCACAAGACGGATGAAAACGGCGATTATCGGTTTGAGCTGTGGGTGACTGTCCCGGAGCATATGGCTGTACCCGAACCGTTTGTAAAACGCCAATTTCACGGCGGCCTCTATGCCGCGCATACGATTCCCATGGGTGCGTACGATGAGTGGACGCTGCTGAAAGAGTGGGCAGCGGGCAGTGATTTTTATACGATTGATTGGGAATGCCGCGTCACGCCCGAGCTGACGGCGCAGGATTGGGTGCTTGAGGAGAGCTTGAATTACCGGGGCGAGTCGCCGGACGATTACCTTGCGCCGCTTCAGGTGGATTTATTGCTCCCGATTAAGGAGAAATAGGTCACAACTTCCAGGAAAATAGGTGAGTCGAACTATGAAAACAAGACAGAAGAACTGTCCGAAACCACTGAAAAACTGCCAATCGTGTCATTCTGAGCGCAGCGAAGAATCTTTTAATGCCTGCAAATGCAATGTTTAAAGATCCCGCTCTACGCTCGGGATGACATTTCATGGGTTTATCAGCAATTTCGAACTGTCCCCTTGTCACATTCTGCGGATAAACGCTTTCCACTTGTGGCAGTCGTTGAGGTGCAGGGTTTGGTGACGGGTGAGGGGCATCAGGATAATGCCCGCGGCATCTTTTTTGCCCCAGAAATCCAAGAGCCATATGGAATCGGCTTGCTCGGTGACGCCGCCTTCATTCAAAATTCTCTTGACGCCGTCCGGTGATATTTTGCGTTTCATATCGTCGGCGGTTAAATGACGCACAATATCACGGCTTTTTATGCCGACGGCATCCCTGTAATTGAGCAGCTCAGGCGGGTTGATTTGTTTGCTGAATTCGATAATTTCAGTATCAGTCATGGCGTTGCCGGTATCGATAAGCGAGATTTGCATACGGTCTTGCCAGGCTGCATTAAAAACCTGCGGGCCGTTATTAACAAGCAGGTTCATGGTTATATCTTCTATCCGCGCCAGGTGCCAAACAGCCCAGGCAATCGTTTCAGCCTTCGGGGACGACATGACCGCGTATTCGTTTTGCTTCAAATCCTTAAAAAGCGCATCGATGTTGTTTTCGTTTTCCGAGTTGCCGACCTTGGAGGTGTGCAGCTCTTCATGCAAGCTGAGGACCATTTCAACGGCTTTGGGGAAGAAGTCCGGCTTTCTGATAATGCTGCCGAGCTCTTTGTGACGCGCGCTCCAGTCGGCAGAAACAATATCCATTGAGTTCATCACTTCCTGTTTAAGAATAATTTGCAACCGCTCAACAAGACAGAAGAACTGTTCGTTGTCTGGTTATTGTCCGGTTTTATATTTGCGTTCTATCAAAATTCTGTATATTGCATGTATCGCCATAAATATGACCATTACTTTCGGTAAACAAAGAGGCGTTTCTTGCGGTTTAGTCGCAGGAAACGCCCCTTTGGTTATTTTATGCTGGTGAAGACGGCTTTGCCGGGGTAGTAGGCGGCTTTGCCGAGGGATTCTTCGATGCGGAGGAGCTGGTTGTATTTGGCGACGCGGTCGGTGCGGCTGGGGGCGCCGGTTTTGATTTGACCGGCATTGAGGGCAACGGCGACGTCGGCGATGGTGGTGTCCTCGGTC
>DBTM01000008.1:27603-48607 GCA_002307055.1 Clostridiales bacterium UBA1316 | reverse complement strand
TCCTGCTCAACATCAGCCAATTTCTCGTTCGTTTTTACGACTTCCTGCTCAATATTAGTCAGTCTTTCGTCTGTTTTTTCAGACGTCTGCTCAATATTGGTCAGTCTTTCGTCTGTTTTTTCAGACGTTTGCTCAATATTGGTCAGTCTTTCGTCTGTTTTTTCAGACGTTTGCTCAATATTGGTCAGTCTTTCGTCTGTTTTCCCAGAGGTCTGCTCAATATTGGTCAATCTATCGTTCATTTCTGACAGGAGTTGCAGAATCTTATCTTCGTTTGTCATATCAACACCTCTTGATGGAATTATATGTTATCGGTATCAGGTTGTCAAGCCTCTGACACCGCCATCAGCTTTTAAGATTGATACTCAGCTCGTCGAGCTGTTTTTTATCGACGGTATCCGGGCAGTTCGTCATCGGCTCGGAGGCATTCTGGACTTTTGGGAAGGCGATGACGTCCCGGATGCTGTCGGCGCCGCAGAGCAGCATGACAAGCCGGTCAAGACCGTACGCCAAACCGCCGTGTGGCGGCGCGCCGTACTTAAAGGCGTTGATCAGATGACCGAAACGCGCCTGCGCATCCTCGGCGGTAAAGCCGAGCGCGCGAAACATTGTCTCCTGCATCTCCGGCGTTGAGATACGGATAGACCCGCCGCCCAGCTCCGTGCCGTTGAGTACAATATCATATGCCTTAGCCCGGCAGTTCTTTTTATCCGTCTCGAGCAGCGCGAGGTCTTCATCCATCGGCGCGGTGAACGGATGGTGCATGGCGACATAACGGCTTTCCTCGTCAGAATACTCGAACATGGGGAATTCCGTGACCCATAGGAATTTATAGTCGTCTTTTTGGGCGGCTCCGGGCCGCTTCGTGAGTCCGAGCCGCTTGGCACACTCGATACGCAGAGCGCCCAGTGACGCGAAAACGATTTTGTCGCTGCTGTCGGCGACAATCAAAATGAGGTCTCCCGTTTTTGCCTCGGCTGTTTTGATGATGCGTTCGTTTTCTTCCTCGGTCATGAATTTGGCAAAGGACGAGGTCATACCGTCAGAACCGAGCTTCATCCACGCGAGGCCCTTTGCCCCGTAAGTTTTCACAAACTCGACGAGTGTATCGATCTGCTTTCTCGGAAAGCTCTCCGCCCCGCCGGAAATGCTGATCAGCCGCACGCTGCCGCCAGCCGTAGCCGGTTCCGAAAAAACCTTAAAGCCGCAGTTTTTAACAAGCGCACTGATGTTTTTGAGCTCAAAGCCGAAACGTATATCGGGCTTGTCCGAGCCGTAACGTTCCATCGCCTCGGCGTAGGTCATGCGCAAAATCGGCGTCTCAACATCAATATCAAGCACTTTTTTAAAAACGCGTTTGATGAACCCCTCGTTGATGCCGATGACATCATCTATATCAATAAAAGACATCTCGATATCGATTTGGGTGAATTCCGGCTGGCGGTCCGCCCGCAGGTCCTCATCGCGGAAGCATCGGGCAATTTGGAAATAGCGGTCAAACCCCGAGAGCATCAGCAGCTGCTTATACTGCTGGGGTGACTGGGGCAGCGCATAAAATTTACCCGGATGGATGCGGCTAGGGACGAGGTAGTCCCGCGCGCCCTCCGGCGTGGATTTTTGGAGCATCGGCGTTTCAATTTCGTAAAAACCGTTCTCGTCAAAATAGTCGCGCGCTGTTTTTGTAACCTGATGGCGTACGGCAATCGCACGCTGCATATCCGGACGGCGCAGGTCGAGATAGCGGTATTTGAGGCGGAGCATGTCGTTTACCTCGGAGTTTTCAACGATTTCAAAAGGCGGCGTTTCGCTCGCTGCCAATATCCGCAGCTCCGTCACCTCGAGCTCGACTTCGCCCGTTGGCATCTCTTTGTTTTTTGAGGAACGCTCACGCAGCTTCCCTTTGGCGGCGAGAACGAATTCAGAGCGCGCGGTAAAAGCCTTTTTAAAAACTTCCCGGTCGGTCGCATCGTCAAAAGCCAGCTGCAGGATGCCCGTGCGGTCACGCAGGTCGATAAAAATGAGCTGCCCAAGGTCACGCTGGCGCTGCACCCATCCGCAGACGGAAATTTCCCCGCCGATATCCGCCGGCCTGAGCGTTCCGCAATATGCTGTGCGCTTAAAATTTTTCATAGATTCCATACTAATCATCCATTCCGCTGTGAAGATATTTTATTTTTTAGGTTCTTTTATAGGCATTCCTGCGCGCAGATTGGCGATTCCGGCTTTAATCGCCGCTGTGATCATCGCTGCTGACGCCGTCGTCTGCTCACCGGTTGTCATGTTTTTGACGGACACCTGGCCTTTGGATATCTCATCTTCTCCCAAAAAAATCACAAAAGGGATATTAAGCTTATCGGCATAGGCGACTTTAGCCTTGAATTTTTTATCCTCGCTGAACACCTGAACGCGGAGGCCCTCCTGCCGCATGACGGTCGCCAGCCGGATGGCCTGACCAAGGTCCTCCGTCATCGGCAGAATCAGCACATCGGCAGGCGCGGTTAAAACAGCGTCGTTTAAATAGCCCTGATCCTCCAGCACAAAGAACAGCCGTGTCAGTCCAATGGAAATGCCGACGCCGGGCAGCTTTTTATCCGTGTAATATCCCGCCAGATTGTCATAGCGCCCGCCGGAGCAAATCGAGCCAATCTCCGGGTGATCGGTCATCGTCGTTTCGTACACGGTGCCGGTATAATAATCCAAGCCTCTGGCGATTGTCAAATCCACTTTAAAATGCGTCTCCGGTACGCCGAAAGCTGTCATGTATTGCGCAACTGTCGACAGCTCTTGAAAACCGAGGTCAAAAAGCTCATTTTGGCCTTGAAATTCCCTCAGCTTGTCAAGCGGAGCGATCCTTTCGTCATGGCACGTTATGGTGTCGATAATGTGGCGCGCCGCTGCTTCGGGGATGCCGGTTTCGTCGGTCAGCAGTTCAAAAACCTTGTCTTTGCCGATCTTGTCAATCTTATCAATTGTCCGCATCACATCGCCGGCTTTGTCCCCGATGCCCAGGAGCTGGAACAGGCCGGTCAGGACTTTACGGTTGTTGATGCGTATAACAAATTTTTCCAGTCCCAGGGTGTTAAAGCATCGGTAAATGATGCTCGGAATTTCAGCCTCATTGATGATATTCAAAGCGCCGTCGCCGATGATATCGATATCCGCCTGATAAAACTCTCTGAAACGCCCGCGCTGCGCGCGTTCGCCTCTGTAAACTTTTCCGATCTGATACCGGCGGAATGGGAACGACAGCTGCGAAAAATGCAGGGCGACATATTTAGCCAGCGGCACCGTCAGGTCAAAGCGAAGCGAGAGATCACTGTCTCCCTTCGTCAGCCGATAAATCTGCTTTTCCGTTTCGCCGCCGCCCTTTGCCAGCAGCACCTCGGAGGCTTCAATAAGCGGTGTATCCAGCGGGGTAAAGCCGTAAAGCGAAAAGGATTCCCGAAGCTTTTCTGCCATCCTGTCAAAAAGCACCTGCCGCTCCGGCAAAAGCTCCATAAACCCCGATAACGTGCGGGGACTGACTTGTTCCATTGCATTTTCTCCTTGTATTTGTCCGTATTTCCCGCTGAAAAGCAGCGGTAACGACCTTGCGGGAAATACATGTTATAAATCTTTATAAGCAAGGCGGGGGTATGCCCCCGCCCTGCAAAACCGCGTATAATATACGTTCTGCTAGTGCTTCGGGTTGACAATGTCCCGCCAGTCGAGATCGCCGCGCTTTAAGCCCTGAATCAGGACTTCAGCCGTCGCGACATTCGAGGCAAACGGTACATTATATTGATCGCAAAGCCGTGCTATATCATTCACGCTGCCGGGGGTTTCCGAAGATGGGTCGCAGAAAAACAAGACGAGGTCAAGCTCGTTATAAGCGATGCGCGCGCCGATTTGCTGGTCTCCGCCCTGATTTCCGGATAGGTATAGGGTAATTTGCAAACCTGTCGCCTCTGTGACAAGACGGCCGGTCGTATTTGTTGCACAGAGCGAGTGTCCGGAGAGGATACCGCAATAAGCAATACAAAATTGCACCATCAATTCTTTTTTTCTATCATGTGCCATTAAAGCAATGTTCAAAACAGCCGCCTTCTTTCTGGAAAGATTTGAGATTTGAGATTCTGTTTTTATTATCCGTGTCTATTTCCTGGCCCACTTTCCGCTGAGCGGAATTTGGGCACCGGCGATGCGTCGGGCAATGTGTAAGTACTGGAGTGCCGCTTTTTTGCGTTCATAGAGAATCAGCGGTATTTCAGTATTTGAGGAGAGAAAGACCGCTTCGTCCTCCTCAACCAGACCGATCAGCTGAGCGCCAATGGTATCGATGGCATCGTCGATTGTCGCGTCAATCCGGCGGAAAATCTTTGCACTGACACGGTTGACGATGAGCCGTACTTCCTCGATACCCATGCCGCGGAGTTCTTCCGTGACTCTCTGTCCATCCCGCAGGCTGGATATATCGCCTGTGGTAACAACAAGTGCCATATCGGCGCTCGCGGCAGCCAAACGAAATCCCGGCCCGATACCGGCAGGCGAATCAATAAGGCAGTAGTCAAAATCATATTTGATTTGTTCCATTAACGCTGCCATCGCCGTCTGGTCGATCTCTTCGGGACCGCGGAAAGCGGGTGCCGGCAGAAAATAAAGGCCGCTGATTTTCGGATGCTCCGAACAGGCTTTGTCGAGACTGAGATAGCCTTTGAGTACGTCGGAAAAATCTGATACAACGTAATCAGTCATCCCGATGATAATGTCGAGATTTCTAAGGCCTGCGTCACAATCGATGCAAAGTGTCCGATGCCCCAATGCTGCCAGACATGAAGATATGGCACCGACAGATGTCGTTTTACCCGTACCGCCCTTGCCGGAGGCGACAACGATAACCTTGCCCATGTCGTTCTCCAATCTGTCCTCTGAATTAATTATATCATTATATACAATTACCAGTCCGTTGACAAGACGCAATTTCGTACAAAGTTATGAGTATTGTAATTATTTTACTGGCTTCCCGAGAAGGCTCAATCGCCCTTCTGCGGAGCTGCCCACGCGGTCGTGTCAGGGCAGTATCGTGTTGTCTGTGGCGACGCTGATCTTTACGTCCGAATGAAAATAGTAATCCATGATGTCCCTGGCTATCAGCATAATATTCGAGCCGGATGTGCCTTTCTCGACAACGAGCGAGATGGCAATCTGCGGGTTGTCCGCCGGTGCGTAGCAGACAAAAATACCGTTATTGAGCTTGGCGTTGGTTCCGCCCGTTTGAACGGTACCGGTTTTAGCGGCAACCTTGACGGGATATTTGCCGAAAACCGTTGACGCTGTACCGACCGAGGCGACTTCCTGCATACCCTGCTGCAGAAGCCTTAAATAGCTGGCTTCCTGTATCGTTCCCAATACACGGGGTTCTGGTTTTTGAACGACCGATGAGAAATCCGCGCTTCTGACGTTGTCGAGAATCGTCAGGGCATACCGGGTACCGCCGTTGGCGATTGTGGCGACATAATCGGCCAGCTGGATCGGTGTGAAGGCGTTATAGCCCTGACCGATTGATGTGACAACCGTATCGCCGGACGACCAATAGGGTTCTTTCGTGTGCGCCGCTTTCCACTCCTTGTCAGCCAGCACGCCCGTCGACTCAGGCAGCTCAATACCTGTTTTGGAGCCGAGTCCAAAATCGGTCGCCGCTTTGTTGATATCGGGGAGCCCGGTATTATCACCAACAGTATAGAAAAAGAAGTTGCAAGAATCCCGGAGCGCGGTGACGACATTTTCCAGGCCGTGTCCGTGACCTGTTTGATTGTAGATCCAGCAGGACGCCGTGAAGCCTACATTGGCATATTTCGTAAATACGCCGGTATCATTGATTGTCGTCGTCGCTGTAATCGTTCCCTTGCGCAGACCGGCAAGCGCCGTAACCATCTTGAAGGTGGAGCCGGGCAGGTAAGTCCCCATCGTCGCCCTGTCGAAAAGCGGATGGCTCGAATTGTTCATGAGGTCCGTATAATTATTTAATATATTCGACAGGTCATACGTCGGATAAGAGCAGCTGGCTAAAACCTCACCGGTATTGACATCCGTGACAACTACCGCACCGCCGGTAACCCGATCCTCGTCAGTTCGGTCCGGTCCGGCGTTAATCATATCAATTCTGGCTGCCAGAGAGTCCTCACAGACAGCCTGAAGTCCGATATCGATAGAGAGAAAAACATTTTCGCCCGGGCTCGGTTCTTTGGTTGTATTGACATCCATCACCGTGCCGTTATCGCTTTTCGTAATGACCTGGGAGCCGTCGGTTCCGTGAAGATACTGTTCGAAAGCCTTCTCCGCGCCGTCTTTTCCGACAATAGAGTTAAACGCGTAGCCAAGAGCCTTGTATTTGTCCGTATATTCTCCGCTGTCCATTTTTGCGGTATAACCCAAAATATGCGCCGCATAGGTTGTATGATAAACACGCTTCGCGCTCGTTTCGATATTGACACCGGGTAAATGCTTGGTTTTGACCAGGGTGAGGAAGTCAATACCGACATCATTGGCGAATACATAGGGATTCAGGCTTTTAACCGCCCGCAGCTCCATTTCGTAACGGATGCCGATAATGAGCCGCGCATCGGCAATATTCGTCGTATAATCAATGCCGTAATGCTCTTTCATTTTAACAATGAGGTCGGATGCCGAAATGTTGGAATCCATATCAAAATACTTAAAATACTTCAGGTAGGCGCTCAGATTGCTTTTCTGCGCATCCGTCATATCGGAAAGATAAGTAAAAGGCGCGCCGGTCGTCACAGGGAAGGTGTCATTATACGGCACACCATTATCAACAGCCGTGTGAATAAGATCCAGAAGTATTTTATTGTAATCATCCCTGCCGCGCAGCGTGTCATAAGAGAGTGTGACATTATAAGCAGGGCGTGTTGAAACGAGCACGATACCGTTCCTGTCGAGAATATCGCCGCGGTCTGCGGTCAGGGTGACGGTTTGCGTCGAGGTGTCCCGCGCAAGCAGGGCATTTTCTTTGGCATTCGTGTCGTAGATCTGGAGTTTATAAAGTGTTGTCATGTAAAGAGTCAGCAGGATTGCCATGATGACGAAAATCACCGCAACTCTTGACGGTTTGTAGAATTTCTGCATTCGTTCGTCCTTTCATAATATCAAATGCCGACCCGCGTCATTTTATTCCGCCGAAACCCTCCGCCCGAGTGACCGGACTATCGGATAAATTGGCAGGGTAAAAATAACGGAATACAACGTTTGCAGCACGCCCGTTCTGATGAGCGCCGAAAAGCCGACATCGGAGAAAAAAATAAGCGAAAACATCGAGACAAATGAGGTCAGGACGAGCGCGCTGAAGCAGCATAGAAAAAATGTCGGGAAGCCACGCGCCATGATCGTCTCTGAAAGGACACCGACAACAATGCCGACAGCAGTGAGGACGACCGTCATCACAAGAACAGGCTGGTTGAACGATACATCGCAAAGCATACCCGCAAGCAGTCCGTAACCGCCTCCGCGGGAGCTGCCCTCAAAGGTTGCGATCCCGACGACGGCTATCGGCAGCAGAACGGGGAAAAAGCCACTTACTGGTATATAGGTAAAAACCATAGACTGAATGATATATATGACAATGATAAAAAGGACATGCGCAATCAGGACAAACGGTATTTTAGCCTTCGACATCTATTTACCATCTCCCGATATCTCAAAGCTTGTGATCAGATAGACATTTGCCAGGCTTTTCAGATCTGCCGCGGGTTTGATGGTGGCATATCTGTTGATGCCCGTATTGTAGGTTTCAACCTCATCAACGGTTCCGATCACAAGTCCGGCCGGCAGCACGCCGCCCTTGCCGGATGTGATGATGGTATCGCCCGCGATGATCTCCGTCGTATCCTGCAAAAAATCGAATTTCAGGAGTCCTTGCTTCATCAGCGAAAAGTCGCCCGTCGCGATGGCGCGCTCATCGTTGCGCTCTATGTAGGCGCCGACCAGAAATGTCGTATCCAGTATTGTAATGACTGTCGAGGAGTTGATTTCGACGTCGGTGACGTAACCGACCAGGTCACCGGATTCCGTAATGACACAGTCGCCGACCTTAATGGCAGAATTGGATGAGCCCTTTCCGATCGTAAAGGTAGAAGACCAATTCGAAGCGCCCCAGGAAATTATTGCCGCTGTATCGTACTGTTTGTAATCCGGATGCCGTTTGCTGAGATTCAAAAGTGCACGCAGGCGCTCATTTTCATTGGAAATATCCGTCGAATCCCGGTAGTCCTGCTGCAGCTTGTTGAGCTTGGCGTTGAGCTCGGTATTTTCGACTAAAAGCTTGTCGTATTTGTCAATATAGCCGTATATGCTCTCGAACTCTTTAGCAACGGTCGCCGCTACAATTTTAATTGGCTTAGACAATGACGTCAGCGCGTTTGTAATAAATCCTGAGTTGCCGCTTGTATTGACTGATATCAGAGTTATTGCCGCGATAATGAGCGCAATGATGAAAAAAATAAAAACTCTGAATCTAAAAAATCGTTTCAATTAATTCACGCCTTTCACTCTAACAAAGGTATGTCTCATACTTAGCCTGTTACTGAGTTCACACCGGCAGCGCTGGCATTTGAAGGTCCGTACCAAAACGGCGGAGCTCTGTGACAAGCCGACAGACCGGCAGTCCCATGACATTAAAAAAGTCTCCCTCAATACGGCTGATAAAGGCAGCGCCCCGGCCCTGTGCGCCGTAAGCACCCGCTTTATCCATCGGCTCTCCTGTTTTTATATAGGCTTCAATCTCATCCTCGGACAGCGCCCTAAAGAACACATCCGTCTTTTCGGCAAATGTCATTTCTGCCCCGTTTTTAATGATTGCGACACCGGTATATACCGCATGTCTCGTGTTTGAAAGGCGCCGCAGCATATTTTCAGCGTCCGCATCGCTCTCGGGCTTGCCTAAAGCCTCGCCTGCGAGATAAACAAGCGTATCGGCGGCGATAATCAGGTCGCCGGGTGCACAGCCGGCCGCCACCTTCCGCGCTTTTAACTGCGCAATATGGATAACAGCTTCATCCGGCAGCATATCCGGCACGGCTTCATCGACATCGGCGGGAATAACGGTAAAGCCTCCGACACCCAGCATTTCCAGGAGCTCCCGCCTGCGCGGCGAGGAGGACGCCAGTACGATACCCATTATTCTACCCCTCTGAAATACAACCCGCGCGTATAGGATCCCGGCTCATAATCGCCCTGGCCGAGGTATCTCTTCATAACAGCCGTGCATTCATGCGCATTTTCCGTCGTAAACATCAGGCGCTCTCCCCAGAGACCGAGCGCCGCTGTCTGATCTCTTTTATCTGCCAAAAACAGCTTCTTCGAGTTGAGAACCACATTCCGGCACTTGTATTCCGACACAACAGGGAATGACGCCCCCTGCTTATCCTTGAGGCCGGAAAAATTATCGCAGGCACAAACACCCGTGCTGCACTTAATAATGCAGTTCTCCGTGAGCATCAGTGGAAGCCGCCCATAAACGATGAGCTCGGTATCAATGGTTTTTGATAAATCCCTTATCGCTTCAATCCGGAGCTCAAACGACAGCGTAGCTGAGATAAACCCAAGGTCTTTAACTGTTTTAAGTGCCTGTGAGTTGAATATATTCAGGCCAAAGTCAGCTCTGGCTTCAAATCCCAAACTTTTAACATACTGCAGATGACCAATATTACCGACGAGCGCTTCCTTAATACCCAGCTCCTGCGCTGCCGTTAACAGCCCTGTCACCTCTTTTTTTTCACTGTCGAAAATAATTCTCGGCAGCCGGACGGCAACGGTAATATCCGGGTCCTCCAGAAACGGCGCCAGCGCCTCCTTGTCTTTCGCAAGCTCTTCGGCAGGAATATACAGGACACGCGGCTTGAGCTCCGCCATTTCCTTCGACAGCTGCGAGGCCTTCAGAACAGATGCCGTAATAACCGGATTGTCCTCAGTGTTCAGGTGCCGGTATCCCGGGACGAACTCGCCCTCTTTGCGGGGCTCCAGATATTTTCGTTTTTCCATCAGCTCCGTCAGAAGATCCCGGCGCATCTCGTTTATGGCTGCAGTCGGCAGGGAAAGCCCTTCATCGACGACACTTTTAACACCGATACAGCAAAACGGCGTGCCGCCTGTTTTGTGGAGCTGCGTCTGCAGGATCGTCGAGGTTATTTCTCTGTGGAATGCCGGTTCGGGCGTTATGCCCTGGGTCGTGGCTCTGTTCCCTTTATCGTCCGCGGCAGCAAGCTTAACAGGCTCGCCCTGGTGAATAACCCCGACAAAACGGACAGGCACCCGCTGATATTCACCGTTGAGGTAGTTTTTACGCGCGGTGGCAAAGATGATCTGGTCGCCCTTTTTTTCCTCCTCACGGATACCGAACATGTCCTGGCCCTGATTATCTGTATAGTACCCGTCTGTGAACCCCTGCCTCGAAAAGGCGCTTTGCAATGCCCGCATATCATCGGCAGACGGGGTTTTTTTATCCTTGACAACCTGAGAGTATATGCCGGTGACAATTGCCGCGTATTCGGGCCTTCGCATCCGTCCTTCGATTTTGACGCAGGAGACGCCGATTTTTTCGAGCTCCTCAATGTAATCAATCAGGCAGTTGTCTTTCATGCTCAGCATATATTCGGCGGCATGCCCGCCGGCACTGTAATTCAAACGGCAGGGCTGCGCGCATAAGCCCCTGTTGCCGCTCCGCCTGCCGATAACGGCGCTCATATAGCACTGCCCGGAGTGGCTCATGCAGAGCGCACCGTGGACAAACACTTCTGTTTCAATCGGCGCGTATTTGCAGATATAGGCAATTTCCTTTCTGGATAACTCGCGTGCCAGCACAACCCGGGACATGCCCATCGCCGCAGCCAGCTTAACGCCCTCCAGATTATTGATGCTCATCTGCGTGCTGGCGTGTACCGGAACCTCAGGCGCCGCCTGCCGGACGGCCCGCAGCACGCCGAGATCCTGAACGATAAACGCGTCGGCACCGCAGCGGCACGCGATTTTTGCCTGCTCGGCAACCGCCGGCAGCTCTCTGTCGGAAACAAGCGTATTGAGCGCAACGTATATCTTGACGCCGCGCGCGCGGCAGTATTCAGCGGCTTTTCTAAAATCGTCTGAAGTGAAGTTTTTTGCATTTCGGCGGGCATTATAATCACCGAAACCGACATAGACGGCGTCGGCACCGTTTTGCACGGCGGCAATGACCCCCTCGGGCGAACCCGCAGGGGACAATATTTCAAGCATGTTTCATCGGCCTTTCACAGGGCTTCGCGCGGACGCGCGCCATTTATATAAACCCATTCCTTTTAGGGGCTGTTAACGTTTGCAACGGTTTATTATACCAGCATTATATGTTTCAGGCAACCGCCATCCTGAATTATCCTTATTTCCGCTGATTTTAAGATACCATATCTGCACTTTTTGTCAATAAGGCTGCCGCAGCGCTTTTCACGCTATTTAAAGAACCCATTCTGGATGTACTTGATTTCCTTTGCCATGACGAAGGCTGTCGGGTCAATCTTGTAGACGATTTTTTCCAGCTTTTTTAAATTTTCACTCTTGATTTCTATCATAAGCATGTATTTTTCATCTCCGAAATCCGAACTGTTTACGTTGAGTACAGATACGCCGAAGCCGGCGTGCCTTATTGCTTCGACGAGTTTGTTATTTTTAGAGCTCGTGACAATCTGGATATCAAGGATGCCCTTTAAAAAACGGTTCGCCAATTTTCCACCCGCGTATGTTCCGGCTGCAAACCCTCCGGCATAAAACAGCGCGACCCACAGGCTGTTGCCCCCTTTGCTGATGGCTGCCTGAACAATCACAAACCAGACGAATACCTCCACGAAGCCGATGATGGCGGCAACACCGATCTGGCCTTTGACCGTCACAATTGTGCGGACCGTTCCAAGCGAAACATCGACGATCCTGCAGAGAAAGACCTGAACGCACAACAAAAATAATACCCAACTCATCATCTTAACCTCATTTAATCAAACTGACTGCCAAAAGGCGGTTTTCCAAAAAATGGCTTCTTTATAATTTTGACAAAAATATGATGATTTAATCCTGTGCCGCCATTGCCCCATGTCGCATTTGCTGTTATAATCAAGCAAGAAAACGACATGCATTTGATAGAAAGGAGCCTCTCGTCATGGCGGATATACGATTTGTTTTACCGGATTCCGATGCCGTAACAATACCAGGGCAGACTGTTGATAAACTTATCCGCGCGGGTGACGGCGGCGCCGCACTTATTTATCTTTATGCCTTCAGAAAGGGCGTCCCGCCTTCCGTCAGCCAGGCGGCCCGCCTATTCGAACGCAGCGAAAAGGATATTACCGCCTCGATGGAGCTCCTGAAAAAGCTGGGCCTTTTGAAGTACGACGATACTGCGGCACCTCCGCCTATTCAGAGCGAGGAGCTGCCGGAATATACGGCTGCCGATATAAAGCGCGAGTATGACAACGGTACGGTTTTCAAAGCACTGGTACAGGAGGTTGAAAAAAGCCTGGGCAAGATACTGACCTCGGATGACCTCATGCGTTTATTCGGTATTTATGATCATCTTGGCCTGCCTCCTGAGGTGATATTGCATCTTGTCACCTACTGCATTCACGAAAGCGGGCGAAAATACGGCAGCGGCAGTGACGGGCAAAAGCGTATGCCGACGATGCGCTACATAGAAAAAGCCGCCTTCACGTGGGAGCGAGAAGGCCTCGTGACGCTTGAGCTTGCAGAATGTTATCTCAAGCAACTCGACGAGAGAAGAAGTCAGCTCTCTGAAATTAAGAAGGTACTGCAAATCAGAGACCGAGAACTGACGGACAGTCAACAAAAGTATATTGAAGGCTGGGTCGCCCTAGGATTTTCTCCGGAAGCAATTGAGCTTGCTTATGACAAAACTCAAATCAACACCGGCAGGCTGGCCTGGCCGTATATGGATTCAATTATTAACAGCTGGCATCAAAAGAAGCTTTATTTACCGGAGGATATTATTGCAAAAGACGGAAAGGGCTCGCAGCCGAACAAAAAGAAGCCTTATGCCGATACGTCCAGATCCGCCGCCCCCTCTCCAACTGAAATTGAACGAATGAAGAAATTTTTAGAAAAGCTGAGGGAGGAATAAACGTGTCCTTAGACGGTAAGATTCTTGCCAAGGCAAAGCTGAGGCTGGAAGAAAGAAAAAGAGATTTTGATATTCAGCGCGATAACCGGCTCCGGGAGGTCTACGTGAAATGCCCGCGTATCATGATGCTTGACCGCGAAATCAAGGGTACCATCATTGAGGTTATCGGCATGGCATTAAAAAGCGGACAAGACCCGAGCGAAGCCATCGCGGCGCTCGGGGATAAAAACCAATATCTTCAGACCGAACGCGTTCAGGAACTGATTTCAGCCGGGTTTTCACCGGATTATATCGACGATGAATATCTATGCAGCCATTGCCGCGATACCGGCTATATCGGCACGGAGGTCTGCTCATGCCTCAAAAAACTATATAACGAACAGCTGAAGGCCTCGCTGAGCAGCCTTTTTAAGCTCGGCGGCGAGACCTTTGACAATTTTGATCTCTCCTGGTATGACGATACGCCCATCCCGGAACTCGGTATGTCCGCGCGAAGCAATATGGAGACGATTTGCGAGGCTTGTTATCGTTATGCCAACAAATTCGGAAGCCAATCAACGAATCTGTTCTTAAACGGCAGCCCCGGTCTCGGGAAAACATTTTTGTCCGCGTGTATCGCGCGGGTTGTCGCAGAAAAGGGTTTTTCGGTCGTGTATGACATGGCGTGTTCCATATTTTCGGCTTTCGAGGATGAAAAGTTTTCAAAAAGTGACGACCCGGTGTTTTTGCGCAGTGAACTCAAAGGTTATTTGGAGAGCGATCTGCTGATTATCGACGATCTCGGTACCGAGATGATGACGAAGTTTACCGTCTCAGCGCTCTACGAGCTCCTGAACACCCGGCTGATCGCGGGCAGAAAAACAATCATCAGCTCAAACCTGTCGATGGATGAGCTCCGGCGCCAATATACCCCTCAAATTATGTCGCGGCTGGAGGGAGAATTTCAGGTTCTGAAATTCTACGGCAACGATATTAGGATGTTAAAAAAAGGATTATAATGCTAATTATTCAGTCCTTTGGATATTCCATAATGAAATAATTTTATTTCCCACAGGAAATATCCGTTGACATCACACGGGTTTTGCACATTATCCACATAGTTTTCCACACGCATTATGTCAACACTGGTGTTAATTTATTCATGCGTACGGCTGCATTGCCTTGCTTTTTACATGCGGCAGGGTGTAAAATGAGCCGCTCTCGAATATAGTGATTATAATCACTGACACTGAATTTAGTGATATTATTTAGGTATCCAAAAGGGTGGTCTGATTTGTCCGAGTCAAAAAAACAAAGCTATTTGCATGGGGCGGCTATTCTTGCCGCCACTGTTGTTATAGCTAAAATTATTGGCGCTATCTTTAAAATTCCGCTGTATAACCTTCTGGGAGACCGCGGCACAACGAACTTTGCCTTGACATATTCGATTTATGCGCTGCTGCTGACCGTCTCCACCTCCGGTATACCGGTAGCGCTGTCCCGTCAGATATCGGCAGCAGCCGCCACCGGGCGCCAGCGTCAGGTCAAGCGCTATTTTTCGGTTGCTCTCCCCGCGTTTGCAATTCTTGGCGCCGTCATCGCAGCCTTAATGTTTGTATTCGCCGATGAATTAGCCGTACTCATGGGTGATAATATCGCGGCGGGGCTCCGCACACTGTCTCCGGCCGTGTTTTTTTGCTGCGTCGTTTCCGTTTACGAGGGCTACGGGCAAGGCCACGGCAATATGCTCCCGACGGCAGTCAAACAAATTATAGAGGTCACATGCAAGCTGGTCTTCGGGCTCGCCATCGCCTGGTGGCTGCTCAAACAGGGCTATGACGCGCCGATTATCGCTTCAGGTGCGATTTCCGGCGTCACCATCGGGCTCGGGATTGCGTTAGTCGTTCTCATCTTTTATAAGCGGAAAATTGACAGGGACAATGGGCTGCATACCGGTATGGCGGCGTCAGCACAGGACATTCCAAGCAGCAAATTCAGGACGCTCATCAGCATATTCAAGGTAAGCATACCAATTACGCTTGGTGCGTCCTTTATCAGCATTATGACGCTTATCGACTACAGGCTCGTCTTATACCGGCTCCAGTCGGGTGCGGGTTTTTCTGAACAGACGGCGAAGATACTGACGGGCGTGTACTCCAAAGCACAGACGCTCCTGATTCTGCCCTCCTCTCTCATCGTGCCTTTATCGGTGAGCATTATCCCCGCTATAGCGGCGGCAATCGCCAATCACCGCCATCGCGAAGCCAAAGAGGTCATGGAATCCTCCCTGAAGCTCACGAACCTTTTTGCCATGCCGGCTGCCGCGGGAATGTGCATTCTGTCGTACCCGATTTTCAATGTGCTCTATCCGAACAGCAACAAAACAGGCCCGACACTTCTGATGATTTTCGGTATCGCATCATTTTTCGTCTGTATGCAAATCATATCAACAGGGATTTTACAGGCGAACGGCTACGAAAAAATCCCCATGATAACGTTTCCGATCGGCGGTATCATTCAAATCGTTCTAGATTGGTTTCTCGTCAGCGACCCCAAAATCAGCATTGTCGGTTCGCCTATCGGCACACTCACCTGCTATTTTATAATCACAGTGCTCAACTTCTCGTATATCGCCTTTAAGGTGAAAACGAAACTGAATTTCGCAAAGGTCTTTATAAAGCCGGTGCTGTGTACAGCCGTGATGGGAGTGACAGCCTGGGCGATTTATAATCTTTCATTCAAAGTCGGTTCGCACGCTGTAGGCGCGGGCCGGATTGCGCTCACCTTATATCTGCTCGGCGCCATTGTCGCCGCCGTTTTAGTTTACAGTGTTCTGATTATTGCCACAAAAACAGTCACCAGAGAGGACATGAAGCTCGTTCCGAAGGGTGAAAGAATTGCAAATTTCCTGAAAATCAAGTAAATTCAATGATTTTTTTGAAAAATGTTTATAAATAGCTTGCGGAATAGGGGAAAGTATGGTAAATTTTGAAAACAAAGACCGCTACGACGTCAATGATTTAAAGAAACTCGTATCGATTCTTCGCGGTCCGGGCGGCTGTCCGTGGGACGCCGAACAAACGCACGAGAGCATTCGCCGCAATTTTCTGGAAGAGGCGTACGAGGCTGTCGAAGCGATTGACGAAGGAAATTCTACCCATCTCTGTGAGGAGCTGGGCGATGTGCTGATGCAGGTTATTTTTCATTCTGATATAGAGGCTGATGCCGGACGGTTTGTTTTGGAAGACGTTGCCGACATGACAGTTCGAAAGCTCCTGTCGCGCCACCCGCACGTCTTCGGTGATGTCACCGTATCCGGCAGCGATGAAGTTCTTCGCAACTGGGATATCATCAAGCGCATTGAAAAAAAGCACGAGACCGTCGCCGACGCGCTGGACGCTGTGGCAAAAAGCCTTCCGGGTTTATGGCGCGCCGAAAAGATACAAAAAAAGGCGGCGAAGGTCGGCTTCGACTGGCCGGATATCAGCGGGGCTTTGGACAAACTCTGCGAGGAGCTTGGCGAACTGCGGGACGCAGTTAAAACGGGCCTCCATACAGCCAATGCTGCCGAGGAGCTTGGCGACCTTATATTCTCCGCCGTCAATGTCGCCCGTTTTCTGGATGTTGACCCGGAAGATGCCGTCAATGCTGCCAGCGACAAATTCACCACCAGATTCAGGCATTTGGAGAAAGCAGCAGCTTCTCAGGGCAAACACCTTGAAGATATGCCACTGAAGGAACTTGACGCGCTTTACGAGAACGCAAAAGTCGAATTAGAGAACAAATACGACTTATAATATCGTATTTTTCTTTAAAAAATAAACAAGCATATAATTTTAGGAGGACGGTACGAATGAATAAAGCAGATCTTATAAGCAAAATCGCTGTAAACTCCGGACTTTCAAAAAAGGACAGCGAAAAGGCGCTCGCAGCCGCGATTGACGCAATTACGGATTCACTTAAGGATGGAGAGAAAGTTCAACTCGTCGGTTTTGGCATCTTTGACGTCAAGGAGCGCGCCGCCCGCACCGGACGCAACCCTAAAACAAAGGAAGCCATTAAAATCCCTGCGTCCAGAACACCTCAGTTTAAAGCCGGTAAAGCTCTTAAGGACGCTGTCGCAAAGTAAGATATTTTCTGCTATACTTGGTATAAATGGTTTTCGGTGCAATATACTCACCACTGTGTTATAATAACGGCGCGGATATTTTCGTGCCGTTATTTTTATTCTCGGCACGAAAATAAAAATAACGGCACGACGTTGAGGCATGACGTTGAGGCTGAGCGTTAATTAATCGGAGGGCATTATGAGGCTTGACAAATATCTTAAAATATCAAGGCTTATTAAGCGCCGTACGGTGGCCAACGAGGCGTGTGATAACGCGCGTGTCACTGTAAACGGGCGGCCGGCTAAAGCGTCGTACGAGGTCAAGCTCGGCGACATACTCGAGCTTCGTTTCGGTCAGCGCACGCTCAAGGTCGAAATCACAGCCATCAACGAATACGCGCAAAAAGCTGACGCCAACGCCATGTACCGCGAGATCGTTTAAGCGGATAAAATGATAAATAAATTGAGAACAGTACTGCGGAAAGTCATCGGATTTGTGCAAAGCACCCGCGGAGAATCCATAAGATATCTGATCATCGGCGGCTGCACGACACTTGTGAATTTCGCTTTATTTGCCGTGATGACGAAAATACTCCGTGTTGAGGTGACGCTCAGCAATATCACGTCAATCTCCGTATCCATTTTATTCGCCTATATAACAAATAAGCGGTTTGTATTCCGCAACCGCTGCAGTAAATCGATCAATCTGGTATTTGAGTTTATTAAGTTTGTCGGTTCCCGTTTGATAACGATGGCTGTCGAGGTCGGCGGTGTGCTGCTTTTTGTCAGTATTCTCGGGCAGGACAGTCTTGTCGGTAAAATTGAAACTCAAATCCTCGTGATCACGGGCAATTACCTTATCAGCAAATTTATTGTTTTTAAAAAGCAACCAGATGCACAGATATAAACTCATTATGCGGCATTATAAACGCGCACTCATATTAAGGGGGTATTCAAGTGCCAAAAAAAGCGCTGGTTATCGAGGACGACATCAATATAGCTGAGCTGCTCAGGCTCTATCTTGAAAAAGACGGTCTTGAGGTACATATAGCCGATAACGGTGGAAAAGGCGTGTCGGAATTTGAACGCCTGAATCCTGACCTTGTGCTTCTGGATATCATGCTACCTGTGCTCGACGGCTGGAGCGTGTGCCGTGAAATTCGAAGCGTATCAAAGGTCCCCATTATTATGCTGACGGCCAAGCAAGAAACATTTGACAAGGTTCAAGGTCTTGAAATGGGCGCGGACGATTATATAACCAAGCCTTTTGAAGCCAAAGAGCTTCTCGCTCGCGTTCATGCCGTTTTGCGGCGATCTGAAGCGGATGACGGGAAGGAGTCGAAAAAGCTCATTTTCGATAAGCTGATCATCAATATGGATTCTTTCGAGCTGATTGTCGACGGGAAGAAGGTTGATGCGCCGCCGAAGGAAATGGAGCTGCTTTATCACCTCGCCCTGACACCCAACAGGGTCTACACGCGCAACCAGCTGCTTGACGAGGTTTGGGGCTTTGATTACTTCGGCGACTCCCGCACTGTCGATGTTCACATCAAACGGCTGCGAGAGAAACTTGAAAACGTGAGCGAAAAATGGACGCTGAAGACAGTTTGGGGCGTCGGCTATAAATTCGAGTTGTACGCGACATGAGAAAAAGTATCTATATCAGAAACTTCTTTACGACAGCCAGCATTGTTCTTCTGAGCTTTCTGATACTCGGCGGCATGTTCTTTTACGCGAGCTATGTGCTCGTTATAAGCGAAAAGCAAAAAGCCATGTCATCAACCGCTGACGATGTCGTATCGTATGTCCGGTATATCTCCATGACAAGCTATCAATTTAAATTCGATAATGACGCGTTGAAAAAGACGCTCACAGCTTTCTCAAGTATGAGCGGTTTTGACATCCTGATTACCGACAGAAGCGGCACGATAGTCACCTGCTCCGACGAGCTGGACGCAAACAAGCAGCTTGGCAAGACCGTTCCTTCGGATATCCTTTCAAAAACAAAGACCAGTTATTATTACGGCAAAGACACGGATCTCGGCGGCGTTTACAAAGAAATCCGATATGTCATGAGTGTCCCGCTGATAACGGGTGTCGGCAGTTACAACATCGGATATCTGTTTCTGTCGAGTGACTCTAATTCGATGGTTCAAATCTGGCGCCAGTTTGCCGGTATTTTTCTGCTTTTATCCGCTATCGTTTTAGCTCTCACCTTTGTCATTTCGTATATCACGACGAAAAAACAGGCTGAACCAATTAACGAGATGGCGCTGGCTGCCCGGCGGTTCGCCAGAGGAGAGTACAACATCCGGGTTGAGAATACAGGGCGGATTGATGAGATCGGCCAGCTGACAGACGCCTTCAATACAATGGCTGCTTCTATCGAGAGTTCGGAGAACAACCGGCGCGAGTTTATCGCGAATGTGTCACACGAGTTAAAAACCCCGATGACCGTCATCTCCGGATTTTCAGACGGTATACTCGACGGCACTATCCCGCATGAGACCGAGCAGAAGTATCTTGAAATCATATCATCTGAGACGAAGCGGTTATCGAGGCTGGTCCGAAATATGCTGGATATGTCGCGTATCCAATCAACTTCAACGGAGACGCTCCTGTGTAAGAGCTTCGACATCTCCGAGGTCATTCGCCTGTCCCTGCTGAGTCTGGGAGGAAAAATCGACGCCAAAACCCTTGATGTCGGTACAGAACTGCCGGAAGAAGCCATTATGACACGCGGTGACAAGGATTCAATTACGCAGGTGGTTTATAACCTGATCGACAACGCCATAAAATTCGCCCACAGCGGTTCGTGGGTGCGGCTGTCACTCTGGAAGCAGGGGCACAAAGCGTTCGTTTCTGTCGAAAACGAGGGTGAAGCGATACCTCCCAATGAAATACCGTTCATCTTCGACAGATTCCATAAAGCCGACCACTCGCGAAGTGAAAACCGCGAAGGTGTCGGGCTGGGCTTATATATCGTAAAGACGATACTGGACAACCACAACGAGGACATCAATGTGACCAGCAGCGGCGGTATAACGAAATTTACCTTTACGCTGACTTTGGCAGGGCATTGAACCGATCGAATTCATTGTTTATGTCGTTCACAAATTATTTAAATTCTATTCACATATAGGATTTATTTGTGGGTTATCATGATAATAATGGAACGGTTATTGCCAGCCCTGTGGTATCTGAAACTAAGTACTTTTTCCTAATACTCATCGTACCCTCCTCCTAGGCTGTAATGAACCGCTTTTTTACCCCGAATATCCCCTCTCTTTTCGAAAAGCCCCCGACATAAGTCGGGGGCTTTTCGAATCCGCATTATTGGCCGCGGAGCTTGATAATTTTGTCACGCAGGACGGCGGCATATTCGAATTCCAGCATTTTAGCGGCATTCTGCATTTCTTTTTCAAGCTTCGCCACGGCTTCGTCAAGCTCATGCCGCGTCATTTTGACGTTACCGTCTCGTTTGGCGGTGATATCCTCATCCTTTGATATCTCAAGAAGGTCACGGACACTCTTAATAATCGTGTGCGGGATGATACCGTGGGCTTCGTTAAACGCGTTCTGCTTGGCACGGCGGCGCTCTGTCTCATCAATAGCCGCGCGCATGGACCGTGTCACCGTATTGGCGTACATGATGACGGTACCTTCGGCGTTGCGGGCCGCGCGCCCTGTTGTCTGGACGAGCGCGGTCTCGCTGCGCAAAAATCCCTCTTTATCGGCGTCCAGTATCGCCACCAGCGACACCTCCGGCA
>DBTM01000008.1:14638-27348 GCA_002307055.1 Clostridiales bacterium UBA1316 | reverse complement strand
CCAGCGACACCTCCGGCAGGTCAAGCCCTTCCCGTAAAAGGTTGATACCGACAAGCGCGTCAAATTCTCCCAGCCGCAGGTCACGGATAATCTCCATGCGCTCCATCGTTGTAATGTCGGAGTGCATATACCGGACGCGAATACCGACACCGGTGAGATAGGCGGTCAGGTCTTCCGCCATCTTTTTCGTCAGCGTGGTGACAAGCGTTCGCTCGCCCTTTTTGGAGCGCGCGTTGATTTCTCCGATCAGGTCGTCGATCTGCCCGTCGACCGGGCGCACGGATACGATGGGGTCAAGCAGCCCCGTCGGCCGGATGATCTGTTCGACAACTTGCGACGACCGGGACTTTTCATAGTCTGTCGGCGTCGCCGAAACATAAATCATCTGATGAATGCGCTCTTGAAATTCATTGAACTTCAGCGGTCTGTTGTCAAAGGCTGACGGCAGGCGGAAGCCGTATTCGATGAGGTTTTCCTTTCGTGCCCGGTCACCGTTGTACATTGCGCGCACCTGCGGCAGCGTCACATGGCTCTCGTCGACAAACAGGATAAAGTCTTTTGGGAAATAGTCGATCAGCGTCATCGGAGAGGAGCCCTCCTGCCGACCTGTGATCACGCGCGAATAGTTTTCGATACCGGTGCAATAACCGAGCTCGCGCATCATCTCGATATCGTACATCGTACGCTGATGGATGCGCTGCGCCTCGACCAGCTTATGCTCCCGCTCAAAATACTCCACTCTGTCCATCATTTCGCTCTGGATCACTTTGATGGCGCGTTCCATTTTTTCCGTCGTCGTGACGTAGTGCGAAGCCGGGTAAATAGCCGCATGAGAGAGGTTTTTAACCGGCACGCCTGTCACGACATTGATCTCGCTGATTCGGTCAATCTCATCGCCGAAGAATTCGACACGGATGGCATTATCGCGGGAATAGGCCGGAAAGATTTCAACCGTATCGCCCCGGACTCTGAACATATTGCGTTCGAAGGCGATATCGTTTCTGCCGTAACGGATTTCAACGAGCTTTTTAAGCAGCGCGTCTCTGTCGCGCGTCTGCCCGACACGCAGCGAGAGTACCATGTTGGCATAGTCGATGGGGTCGCCTAAACCGTATATGCAGCTGACAGAGGAGACGACGATAACGTCCCGCCGCTCAAAGAGGGCTGATGTCGCCGAATGCCGGAGCCGTTCAATCTCGTCATTAATGGCGCTGTCTTTTTCTATAAACGTATCCGTATGGGGGATATACGCCTCCGGCTGATAATAATCGTAATAGGAAACGAAAAACTCAACCGCATTTTCCGGAAAGAACTCTTTAAACTCACTGCACAGCTGCGCCGCCAGCGTTTTATTGTGCGCCAAAATGAGCGCCGGGCGCTGGAGCTTCTCGATGACCTTCGCCATCGTATAGGTTTTTCCCGAGCCGGTGACACCCAAAAGCGTCTGCTCCTCAAAACCCATTTCCACACCGTGCGCGAGCGCCTTTATCGCCTCCGGCTGATCCCCGGCGGGCGAATATTCACTGACAACCTTAAAGTCCGGCATATATTACCTCACAAACTTTATAACAGTTATTATCGTAGGCGCGATTATTAATCGCCCGCCGTTTTGTCATCCGCGGAAATGGGCGATTCGTGAATCGCCCCTACATTTTACCATTACATCAAAAGTTCCTTTAAAGTCTCATATATTCTTGGGCTCGAGACGATGAGATTATTGCATTGGATGCAATCGGGAATGGCCGGGTCCGGTTCCTTGAAATAGCCGATGGCCGCGCCCGCTTCGCGGGCGATCAATTTGGCGGCGGCGACATCCCACGCGTTCAGGCTGGCTTCGTAATAGCCCTGCAGGCGGCCGCAGGCCACCCAGCAGATATCGAGCGCTGCCGAACCGAGCCGACGGATATCGCGGACTTTCGGCCAGACCCGCTCAAGCCGGCCCATGATTTCCGGCACATTATCCTTGAGATAGGGGAAACCCGTCGCCACCAGGGCTGTTCCGAGCTCTGTTATGTCCTTAACGTGAATTTTCTGAACGCCTAAATACGCGCCGGAATTCTCGGCGGCATAAAAAAGCTCGTCAAGGAACGGATTGTAGACGACGCCGACCCGCACCCGGTTCCCCTCGGCATACGCAATCGAGATCGCCGCCTGGTAATGGCCGTTGGCGTAATTGACCGTGCCGTCAATCGGATCGATGATCCAGGTTGGCTTGTCCATATCGTAATTGCGCCCCGTGTCCTCCTCGGACAAAATCTGATGACCGGGATACAGCCGCAATATCTCGTTCTTAATAAGCTCATTTGAAATCAGGTCCGCGTTTGTGACGAGCTCGACACCGTATTTCATATCCTCTGTCAGCGCGTTATCCTCCCGGAGTTCCTTGATTCTGGCACCGGCGCGCTTAGCTATTTGGATTGTCTCCTGCAGTAATTGAATCAAGTACGCAATCTCCGATACATAGTTTTTTGGTTGGATAGCAGGCTCAGACGTAAGCGATTACCCCGTCAAACCAGCCGCTGATGCCATCCTTTTTTACGAGATACCCCTTTGATGTCTTCTTGATAATTGATAATTTATCCCCGATGCTGACCTGCAGCTTGTAGTTCGTATAATCGTCGCATGCCGCATTTTCGCTGTTATTACCATTACTAAAAATACAGTCTGTAAGAATCCAGAGTTCGCAGCCCGTTGATTCATGCTTAACATATGAAAACTCATATCCTCTTGCAAGTATCTTTATTTTGTTGTCTATATACCGGATATAGATCGAGTCCGCCGATGCCGCTTGGGTAGTCTGCGCATAGGCAGCAGGAAAAGCATCATAGGCTTCATATGTAAAGTCCTCGGAATAAATATCGGGAATGATCAGCGCGTTGAGCTGCCCATCCCGCTTAAGTCCACAGCCCCCGTCAATGCTTATTATTTTCCGGTGCTTGTCAACGATGGGATTAAACGCGGCGATTTCATCATTATATAGTGTGACAGGCCAGTGCCCGACAACGACGTATTTATTAAATGCATACCCTTTTTCCATGAAGGCGTCGATTTTCAGATATTGGAATGCATCCGTCTCCGCATATTGGTCTATATGCTCTGACGGTATCCCGCCATGAACGAAAATGAAGTTCTGCGTTTCAATCATGGTCGGCAGCTGCCGCAGAAAATCCAGTTCAGCCAGGAAACTGACGCGTATGGCAGCTTTCAGCGCCGGTATATCCTCGGCGGCGTGAACTGTAAAGTCCAATTCACCGCACATATCCGAAAAGATGCAGCCGCCCCAGTGCTTGTCCATATACTGAATGTACTCGAATAATCCTTCACAGCCTTTGGTACTGTCATCGTCAAAAATGAGCAACCGGAGCGCATCGACATTGCCCATGAGCGTATAAACCGTATACGCCGCCGACAGGCTCATTATATAGCGAAGTGTTTTCAGGCTGAACGGTCCTTTTTCGATCAGATCACCGACTATAAATAAAATATCGTTCCCGGAAAAGCGGACTTTATCAAGAAGCTTCTTTAAATAATCATAATGCCCGTGGATATCGCTCGTCACAATCAACCGTGTATTTTCAGGTATTTCAACTTTTCTGATCGTCGTTTTCATTACAGCACTCCTATGGATCTATAATCTGCTGATTATCTACCTGAAAAAGCCGTTGTCGGCCATCGATACAAAATCATCGTCTGCGACGACGATGTGGTCGGCGAGTATGATATCGACAGCTTTGAGGGCTTGCTCAATGCGCCGGGTTGTGGCTTTATCCTCGTTGGACGGCACCGCGATCCCGCTGGTATGATTATGTGCGATAATAACGCTCGTTGAATTATACACGAGCGCGTTCTCCACAATCTTCCTCACGCTGACATTGGCGGAATTCACGCCGCCGCGAAACAGCAGCTTACAGTTAATCACCTTGCATTTGGCGTCCAGGCAGACCATGTAGACAATTTCGTCACGCTCGGCGTAAAAGCGCGGCAGCAGGTATTCGCCCGCTTTTTTCGTCGAATCAAGTATATCCTCAAAGCTTGAGCGCGACATGAGATACCGCCTGCTGACCTGCGGAATGAGCTTAATAAACTCCGCTGTGCTGATGCCGATCCCAGGCACCTTGGCAAGCTCCTCGGTGGGCGCGTCAAAAACGGAGGCCAAAGACCCGAATTTTTCAATCAGCGTATGCGCGATCGGATTCACATCCGCGCGCGGCAGCGCATAAAACAGAAAAAGCTCCAGTACGCTGTAATCCTCAAAGCTCTCGAGTCCATACTCCAGAAACCGTTTTTTCAGCCGGTCTCTGTGGCCCTCGTGAATATGCGCCTTACTCATGTACCCACCTGTTTTGCCCCATAGCTGACCAGGTATTCCTCCATTTTAAGCTTCCGCCCGTCCCCGTCCGGAAGCGTATCGATGATATCCCGAACGGTAATGATCGGGTAGACCTTGATATTCAGCGTCTGCCTGAGCTCGTCAAGCGCGGATAATTCTCCGGTGCCGCGTTCCATCCTGTCCGCGGAGACGAAAAGCGCCTCTATTTTAACCGGTGCTATTTTTGACAGCAGGGTGATACTCTCCCGGACAGCCGTACCCGCGGTGACGACATCCTCGATAATAATGAGCCTGTCGCCTGCTGAGGGCTGATAGCCGACGATTGCGCCGCCCTCGCCGTGGTCCTTGATCTCCTTGCGGTTAAAGCAATATGGGACATCCCGCCCGTGGTTGCGGTACAGCGACGACGCCGCGGCAACGGACAGGGGAATTCCCTTATAAGCCGGGCCGAAAAGCGCATCGAAACGCGCGCCGCTGGCAGCGATGGCCTCGGCATAATAATCGCCGAGCTTTGATATCTGAGCACCGGTTTTATAGTTGCCGGTATTGATAAAATACGGTGTTTTACGCCCGCTTTTCGTAATGAAATCGCCAAAGGTCAAAACACCGGCATCCATCATGAACTGAATAAAGTCTGCTTTTCCCATCATCAAGGCACCCCCGTAAAAACATACATTTTTTAGTGTAATTATAACACCGGGCGTATGCGCATACAATGCTTTTGGTAAAAACAAATCATCCTGATATGTTGAATTGTGCGACATTTTGATGTATAATTAACTTTATGGCAAATTGCGCATCCCTTAGATAATATGTTTTTTTGAGTCCGGTTTTCTGTAAAATACCGTCAGGGACTATTTGCTTATTATTACAATCAATGGCTTGCGGAGTGAAAATTCTCTTTTAAGGTGGCTATATGAGTTTTAAAGTCGGCATTGATATCGGGAGCACTACGGTGAAAACCGTTGTGCTGGATGACAGCGGGAAAATGGTTTTCCGTGCGTACGAGCGGCATTACTCAAAGGTGCGTGAGAAGGCGGCGGAGCAGCTCTGTTCAGCGTCCTATCTGCTGGCGGGTCAAAAGGTCAATACGGTTATTACGGGTTCAGCCGGTTTGGGCGTGGCGAAAGCTTCCGGTATCCGGTTTGTGCAGGAGGTATACGCCACGGCGTCCGCCGTGCGCACCTATATTCCCGGCACGGACGCGGTCATTGAGCTCGGCGGCGAAGACGCGAAAATCATCTTTTTCGGCAGAAGCCTTGAAGAGCGGATGAACGGCTCCTGCGCGGGCGGGACAGGCGCGTTTATAGACCAGATGGCGACACTGTTAAACGTCAGTATTACAGAGCTTGACGCGCTGTCACTGAATTATGAAAAAATATACCCCATCGCCTCGCGGTGCGGCGTTTTTGCAAAATCCGATATTCAGCCGATTCTCAATCAGGGCGGACGGCGCGAGGATATCGCGGCTTCTATTTTCCAGGCTGTTGTTGACCAGACGGTCGCCGGCCTGACGCAGGGCCGTGAATTGACGGGGAAAATCGTTTTCCTCGGCGGACCTTTGACCTTTTTGATGGGTCTTCGTCATCGCTTTGTCGAGACGCTGGAGCTCGACGAGGCGCACGCCATATTCCCCGAAAACGCCGACTGCTTTGCGGCGCTCGGGGCGGCGCTCATTACGGAGGACGGACATGAAGCGCTTTTCGAGGAGATGCTTTTGCTGCTGGAAAACGCCGCCGACGCCTCGCTGCTCACCGATGTCATGGAACCGCTGTTTCACTCTCAGGCGGATTACGACGAATTCACGAAGCGGCATGCCTTGGCAACCCCGAACAACGTCGATGCCGATACGTATTCCGGCGACGCGTATCTTGGCATAGACGCCGGCAGTACGACGACGAAGCTCGTTCTTATGACACCGGACGGCGGGATTCTTTTCAGCTATTACGCTTCAAACCGCGGCGACCCCGTTTCCATCGTCAAAAAAGAGCTGCTGGATATCTATACGCGCTTCGGTGATAAAATTAAAATCAAATCAAGCGCCGTGACGGGTTACGGCGAGGACCTGATTAAAAACGCTTTCAGCGCTGATATCGGTCTTGTTGAAACGATGGCGCATTTCCGCGCCGCGCGCCACTTTGACCCGAACGTCGATTTTATCATCGACATCGGCGGTCAGGACGTCAAATGCTTTAAAATACACGGCGGGGCTGTTGACAGCATCCTGCTCAACGAAGCCTGCTCCTCCGGCTGCGGCAGCTTTATCGAAACATTTGCCAAGGCTTTAGGCTATAATATCGCCGACTTTGCCAAGCTTGGGCTTTTTGATAAGGCCCCCGTCAATCTCGGCTCGAGATGCACCGTTTTCATGAACTCCAGCGTCAAGCAGGCGCAGAAGGAAGGCGCGTCCGTTGAAGCCATTTCAGCCGGGCTCTCCATCTCCATCGTCAAGAACGCGGTATATAAAGTCATCCGCGCTGCGAGCGCTGATGATTTGGGCAAGAGCATTGTTGTTCAGGGCGGTACGTTTATAAACGATGCCGTGCTGCGCGGCTTTGAACGCGAGATTGGCCAGAACGTCACACGGCCGACGATTGCCGGGCTCATGGGTGCTTACGGCGCCGCGCTGTCCGCTATGGACGCGCAGGGCACCGCTTCCACACTGCTCAGCAAAGAGGCGCTCGCGCAATTTACGCACACCTCAAAGCCCGTGACCTGCCAGGGCTGCACCAATCACTGCAGCATGACGGTCAACACGTTTGACAACGGCCGCCGCTTTATCTCCGGCAACCGCTGCTCCAAACCGCTCGGGCTGGCAAAGTCCGCCGAACCGAACCTGATGAAACACAAATACGATGTTTTACGCGCTTTAAACGGCAAAGGCACGGGTACCGGCACGCGCGGCAAAATCGGCATCCCCTTCGGACTTAATATGTATGAGAATCTGCCGTTCTGGTTTGAATTTTTCACGAAGCTCAATTTCGAGGTCGTGCTGTCCCCAGAATCGTCGCGTTCACTGTATATCAAGGGTCAGCGCACCATCCCGTCGGACACGGTCTGCTACCCGGCTAAGCTGATGCACGGGCATATCGAGTATCTGCTCGATATGGGCATCGGCACCATTTTCTACCCCTGCATGCCCTATAATTTCGACGAGGGCAAGAGCGACAACAACTACAACTGTCCCGTCGTGGCGTTTTATCCCGAGCTGCTGGCGGCAAACATGCCCCGGCTTAAAACGGCTCATTTTCTGACCCCCTATTTCGGGCTGCACAAGAAAAAAGGGTTCGTGCAAAAATCCTCCGAATACTTTAAGGAAAACTTTAATATCCCAAAAAGTGAGACGAAACGCGCCGCGCTGAGCGCGTATACCGCTTATGACGCCTATAAAAATGCGATCATCAAAGAGGGCGAGAAGTACATTAAGTACGCCCGGGATAACGGAAAAAGGATTATCGTCGCCGCGGGCAGACCCTATCATATTGACCCGGAGATCAACCACGGGATTGACGAGCTCATCACCTCGTTCGGACTTGTCCTCATAACGGAAGACGCCATTTCGCATATCATGGAAAAAGAGAGCCGCAAGGTCCTGAATCAATGGACCTACCAGGCGCGCATGTACAACGCGGCGCGGTATGTCGTGACACAGCCCGACATGCAGATGGTTCAGCTCGTGTCCTTCGGGTGCGGAACGGACGCAGTTACGACCGACGAGCTCCGCAGCATCCTTGAAAAAGGCGGCAAGCTCTACACGCAGATCAAAATCGACGACATCAACAATCTCGGCGCGGTCCGTATAAGAATCCGAAGCCTTATTGCCGCGATGGATTCCCGCGATAGATAATCGGCACGGCATTTCATTTTGAAAGGAACCTATCATGGCAACACTTACATATGACGCGACAGGGCGTCTGCTTTTCACAAAGGAAATGAAAAAAGAATATACGCTTCTAATGCCTCAAATGCTCCCCGTCACGTTTACAATGATGAAAAAGGTTTTTGAGCTGGACGGGTATAAAATCGATATGCTCACAACGCATCACCGCGGCATCGTCGACACGGGGCTAAAATATGTTCATAACGACACCTGCTATCCGGCGCTCCTCGTGATCGGGCAGCTGATTGAGGCCGTTAACAGCGGTAAATACGACACGCACAAGCTCGGGCTTCTCATTTCGCAGACCGGCGGCGGCTGCCGGGCTTCAAATTATATTCACCTGCTTCGGAAGGCTCTTGAGAAAGCTGGGCTCTCCTATATCCCCGTCGTTTCCGTCAACCTCTCCAGGCTTGAAAAAAACCCCGGCTTTACAATTCCGCTGAAAACGCTGCGCCGCCTTGCCATGGCGATGATCTACGGCGACCTGATTGTCTGGCTGAAAAACCAATGCCTGCCGTACGAGGTGACAAAAGGCCAAACCGATAAGCTCACCACCCACTGGACGGACCGCATTGTCACCATGTTCGGCAACGGGCACGGGCTCGGCAAAAAAGAGATACGGCAATACATGGCGCTCATCGCTGCCGATTACGCAAAAATTGAGCGGCAGGGGAAGCCCAAGCCGCGCGTCGGCATCGTGGGGGAAATATACGTCAAGTTCGCCCCGCTCGGCAATAACGGGCTTGAAGAGTTTCTGCTCAGCGAGGGCTGCGAGCCTGTCGTGCCAGGCCTCACCGATTTTATGATATTTAAGATCAACAACCGCGTTGTGGATGTTGATCTGTATAAGGGCTCAAAGCTCAAAAAGCTGCTTGCGGGGATTTTCCAGCGGTATATCGAAGAGCTCCAGCAGATTATGATAGACGCCGTCAAAACGCAGCCTGTTTTCCGCCCGATGGGCAAATTCTCCGATCTGCAGCAACTCATCAAGGGTTATCTCGGCTATGGGAACAAAATGGGCGAGGGCTGGCTTCTGACAGCTGAGATGCTCGAGATCATCCACACCGGCGCGAACAATATCGTCTGCACGCAGCCCTTCGGCTGCCTGCCCAACCACGTTGTCGGCAAAGGCATGATCCGCCGCCTGAAGGACGACTATCCCGATTCCAACATCGTCGCCATCGACTACGATCCGGGCGCGACGAAAATCAACCAGGAAAACCGCATCAAGCTCATGATATCCAACGCCGGACGGATTAATCCATTTGTCCGCGAGGAATCCTCATCGGACATTGCAGCAGCAGAAAAGCAGCCCGTCACTTCAAGCGCGGCCCACTGACCGGTTTATCAGCCATCCGGGATGATAAAATTTTCCCGAAAGCCCCCGCTCCAAAGGCTCCCTTTTCCAAGTCTCCGCGCCATAGCGCGCAGACTTTGGGAGCTGGCGCGAAGCGCCTGAGGATTGCCTCCCATACCGCGCCACCAAATCGGGCAGACACAAGGTCTGCCCCTACAAAGTGCATCGGGCTTTTTAAGACGGTTCGGAAAAGGGGACATGACATATGCTCGGACAACGCATCCTCGTCATCGGCTGCTGCGGCAGCGGGAAAACGACTTTAGCCCTCAAGCTCGGTTCGATTACCGATACCGGTGATCCATCTGGACAAGCTCTTTTGGCTGCCGGGCTGGGTTTGTATATGGGGCGTGATTACCCGCCAAATAAAATCCTACGGTAAAAGACGCCCCGACATGGGCGAGGGCTGTCCGGAGCATTTCGACTGGGACTTTATCAAGTTCACGTGGAACTTTGAGAAGCTGCAGGGATCGAAAAACAAAGAGATTGTCAATCAGAGCGGTAAGCCGGTAACTTGGCTCCGCTCACGAAAAGAAGTGCGAAATTTTCTGGAGGAGGTGCGGCATGATATTGCAGGCAGAGAGAACAATACGCCGCGCCTTTGACGCTGGAGATAACTATAAAAGATAGAGGACACGTATGATGCATGATTACATTTTCGTCAAGGGCGCACGCGAGAATAATTTAAAGAATATCGATGTGGAGATTCCGCGGGATAAGCTCGTTGTCATGACAGGCATATCGGGGAGCGGGAAGTCGTCGCTGGCTTTCGACACGATTTACGCCGAAGGGCAGCGCCGCTATGTCGAGTCGCTGTCGGCGTATGCGCGCCAGTTCTTGGGGCAGATGGAAAAGCCGGATGTCGACTATATTGAGGGTCTGTCTCCGGCGATATCGATCGACCAGAAAACAACGAGCCGGAACCCGCGCTCGACGGTCGGGACAGTCACGGAAATTTATGATTATCTGCGTCTTTTATGGGCGCGCATCGGCGTGCCGCACTGCCCCGTCTGCGGAAAAGAGATCCGGCAGCAGACGATTGACCAGATTATCGATCAGGTCATGACGCTTGAACCGGCATCCCGTATTCAGATCCTGGCCCCTATCGTCCGCGCCCGTAAGGGCGAATACCAAAAGGTATTTGAGGACGCCCGGAAAAGCGGCTATGTCCGCGCCCGTGTCGACGGCATCACCTACGATTTGACGGAGGAGATCAAACTCGATAAAAACAAGAAGCACAATATTGAAATCATCGTTGACCGCCTCGTCATCAAGGACGATATCGCGCGGCGTCTGACCGATTCCGTCGAGACGGCGGCCAATCTTGCCGGCGGCCTCGTGATCATCGACATCGTCGGTCAGGATCGGGAGCTGATGTTCTCACAAAATTACGCCTGCGAGGAGTGCGGTGTGTCCATCGAGGAGCTGACGCCGCGCCTGTTCTCGTTCAACAGCCCGTACGGCGCATGTCCGGCCTGCACGGGTCTCGGCACACAGCTGCGCGTCGACCCGGACATCATCATTCCGAATCAGGCCTTATCGATTATGGAGGGCGGTATCACCGCCTCCGGCTGGGGCAATATCAAAAATGACGGTATCGCGAAAATGTATTTCGAATCGCTCGCGAAAAAATATAAGTTCAATCTGAATACGCCTATAAAGGATTTACCGGAAGGCGTGCTCGACGTTATCCTATACGGGACAAACGGCGAAAAGCTGACGCTCCACTACGACCAGCCGCGCGGCAAGGGGACGCTGAACCAGCCGTTTGAAGGCATCGTCAAAAACCTTGAACGCCGCTATAAAGAGACGCAGAGTATGTCCATGCGGTGGGAGCTCGAGCAGTATATGTCCGAGCATCCGTGCCCCGACTGCGGCGGTCGGCGGCTTAAAAAGGAAGTTTTGGCCGTCACGGTCGGCGGCATCAATATTGTCGATTTTACGGACAAGTCCATCATCCGCGCGCTTGAATTCATGGACGGCCTTACGCTCACGGAAAAAGAGGAGCTGATCGCCAACCGGATACTCAAGGAAATCCGCGAGCGGCTCGGCTTTCTGCGCAGCGTCGGCCTTGAATATCTGACGCTCGGCCGTCAGGCGGGCAGCCTGTCCGGCGGCGAGAGCCAGCGGATACGGCTGGCCACGCAGATCGGCTCCTCGCTGATGGGTGTTTTGTACATTCTTGACGAACCGTCCATCGGCCTGCACCAGCGGGATAACGCCCGTCTTTTAACGACGCTCAAGCACCTTCGTGACCTCGGTAATACGCTGATCGTCGTCGAGCATGATGAAGAGACGATGAACGCCGCCGATTACATCATCGACGTCGGCCCGGGCGCGGGCGTCCGCGGCGGCGAGATTGTCTGCGCCGGTACGGTCGATGAGATTAAAGCCTGCGCAAGATCCATTACCGGCCAATACCTGAGCGGCGCGATAAAGATTCCCCTGCCAACCTCCCGGCGTCACGGCAGCGGAAAGTTTCTGACCATCCGGCGGGCAGCGGAAAACAACCTGAAGGACATCACCGTGTCCATCCCCCTCGGCGTCATGACGTGCGTCACGGGCGTCTCAGGCAGCGGCAAATCGTCGCTCATCAACGAGGTCGTGTATAAAACGCTCGCTGCCGAGCTCAACCGCGTTAAAATCAAGCCCGGCAAGCATGAGAGTATCGAAGGCATGGAATACCTGGACAAGGTTATTGATATTGACCAGTCGCCCATCGGTCGCACGCCGCGTTCAAACCCCGCCACATATACAGGCGTCTTCAACGACATCCGCGAGCTGTTCGCCTCCACGCAGGATGCCAAGACGCGCGGCTACAGCTCAGGCCGGTTTTCCTTCAACGTCCGCGGCGGCCGCTGCGAGGCCTGCTCCGGTGACGGGCTCATTAAAATCGAAATGCACTTTCTGCCGGACATCTACGTCCCCTGCGAGGTTTGCAAGGGCAAACGCTATAACAGAGAGACGCTGGAGGTGCGTTATAAGGGCAAAAACATTTATGAAGTGCTCGATATGACGGTGGAGGAATCCGTCGGCTTCTTTGAAAATATGCCCAAGATCAGCCAAAAGCTGCAGACGCTTGTCGATGTCGGCCTCGGTTATGTCAAGCTCGGCCAGCCGTCCACGACGCTCTCCGGCGGCGAGGC
>DBTM01000008.1:14146-14289 GCA_002307055.1 Clostridiales bacterium UBA1316 | reverse complement strand
CGGCCTGCACACCGCCGATGTCCACAAGCTCATCGAGGTGCTCGACCGCCTCACCGACGCCGGAAACACCGTCGTCGTCATTGAGCACAACCTTGAGGTCATCAAAACCGCCGACCACATTATCGACCTCGGCCCCGAAGGCG
>DBTM01000008.1:0-13874 GCA_002307055.1 Clostridiales bacterium UBA1316 | reverse complement strand
AGGCGGCGACGCCGGCGGCGAAATCCTCTTCGCCGGGACCCCCGAACAGCTTGCCGAATGTGAGCGCAGCTATACAGGGCAGTTCCTGAAACCGCTGCTCTCTTAAAGACGATGTCATAATGAAGGCCGATGCTATATGTGTCGGCCTTTATTTTTTGCATAATTTTACTGCACAGGGTGGCTTTATCTAAAATTGTATCGATAAAGTATTATTGGTAATAAATTACGCTTTTGAAGGGGAGCGATTTGCATTCACAGTCTAACATGCATCCATTGCGGCAGCGTCAATGATGACGAACACACCTATTGCGTTAATTGTGGCAGCAAATTAAACGGATTTAATTTAATCGTTTCGCCCTATAGAGCAACCGCCGACGAAGAAGCCTTTATTGATAAGAACATCTTGTACTATGGCGACGCGTTTGGCGAAATGCGGCAAAAAAACAGTTCAACCAACTGGAATTTCGCTGCTTTTTTCCTGGCGTCCTACTGGCTGTTCTATCGAAAGATGTACGGCTGGGGGTTCTTAACGTTATTAACAGCTTTTTTCTACCCGATTCAACTCGCGACATGTATTTTGTTTGGTATTTTCGGAAACAGCCTATACAAAAAGCACATCGAAAACGATGTGCTAAAATGGCAGTCTCTCAATGAACCGGAAAAATCCAGATATTTCAACAGGCACAAGGGAACCAGCGTTATTGCCGTCGTGCTGCTGATTATCTATTATATACTGCTTGTTATTTGTAAAGTATATCTAAGAACACGGGCTGCCTCCATATACTATTAGCGATCCATACCGTCATCCTCGGCCGAGTATTCGGCGACACCTGTGGCGAAAATCCTCTTCGCTGGACCTCTTGCCGCGTGCGAGAGTATATATAGCTGTTCTTAAATCCGCAGTACACACATTAAGATACTTTGAAAGCCGATGCTATACGCGTCGGTTTTTATTTAGTTCATTCTATAAGGTAGGGGCTCTGCGCTTACCCTACCAAGAATTGAATTATGCATAGCTTCGCACATAGGCGTTCCCTTATATTCATACAAACGAAATATATCTTACTAAGATTTTTAATCTCCCGTTACTATACAATTGAAAGCGTTTGAGAAGAGAGGCGGTGACGGTATGAACAATGAATTGTTTTTTGAGCAGGCGATAGAAAACTATCTCGAGATAATCCTGTCGTGGGCGGTAAGGAAAACAGGCAGCCGCTCCATCGGCGAGGAATTGACGCAGGAGGTTTTTTCGCAGTATTTCATGGCGGCTGCAAAGGCTGAATCTGTGGAAAAACCTGAAAATCTTCTTTGGAAGGTTGCGCATTACTGCTGGTGTAATTATCTTCGTGAGAAAACGAAGCACGCAAAAGTTGCCGAGCTTGACGAAGGCTTTAAAGATGATACTGATTTTGTAACCGAAATGATTTCGGATGAAATTAAGACGTTTCAAATCGCAAAAATGCGAAGCGAAATATCGAAACTTAGTTACATACAACGTGAATCAATGATCCTGCACTATATTGACGGTTATTCGATTGCGGAAACGGCGCGAAAGCTCGGTTCAACAGAAAGCACCGTCACATGGCATCTTTTTGACGCTCGTAAAAAAGTAAAAAAGGAGATTGAGCGTATGAGTACCGCGACTACAGATTATATTTATCGGCCAGGCAGACTCTCTGTCGGACTATCCGGCAATGGCGGGCCGAACCCCGGCACAAAGCAGATAAACAGCAGCCTAATCAAGCAAAACCTCTGCCTTCTATGTCACCTCAATCCAAAAAGCATGGATGAGCTTGCAGAATGCACAGGTATCCCAAAGCCATATCTGGAATATGATCTGGACTGGTTGATGAAACAGGAATTTATGCTGCTGGATGGGAAAAAATACGTCACTGCTTTTCCCATCATCAGCAGACGGCATATGCAGGACATTGGCACTTTATTTTCCGAAAGCAGAAAAGAATTAATTGACAAAGTAATAGATTATCTCTGGGCGCATGAAAAAGAGATTCGTGCTATCGGTTTCTGGGGGTCTACTTTTCCGACTGAGCGGCTTATGTGGGCAATCATCACGATGTTCATAAGCTTTACAAGCCGAAACAGTCCTCTCCTGATGCGTTTAAAACGCATGGACATCCGTCCCATCAGACCGGACGGCGGTAAATATATTATCATGGCAACCGATAAATCCGAGGGGCAGGAACTTGACCCGAATGGTTATAAAGGCGAAATCCTCTGGGGTGGATATTGCGGAATTATATCAGACAGCTGCATTCCGGAAAGTAATACAGACATGTACTATTGGCTGGGTGTAAATAGCTTTGCCAGAAACGAATATCACCCGGATATCGTTCACGCGGAAGGCACTAAATGTACGCTGCTGTACTGGATATATATCTCTGTTATAGAGCCTTGGTTTTCAGAAGACAAGCTGGAGCCTCATGGAAAAGAAGCGCTTGCGGAGGCGATAGCAGACGGTCTGATTACAAAAGACGGTGATAACTACAAACCAATTTTTGTAATTTTTACACCTGAGCAAATAGATGTTTTAAGAGAAGAAATTTACCGTCCGCTCATGGAGATGATCGAACCTGTATTAGCCGAGCTTGGGAAGAAAATTTCAGCAATGCATAAAGTCAGCTTTCCAAAAATTCATAAGAGCTATATAAATTATCATACTTACGTCGATTTATGGGATTTCGGAATATACACACTCATGTACGCTGCACAGGACGGTAAGCTTTGGCTGCCTGACACCCCGGAACAAGGGTCACCGCTGACATTGGTCATTATAAAGCAATAGAGGGCACGGCACAGAGGCATTAAACGCTAAAGCTTGTCTGGCGTACCGCGTTGAGCCGAGAGATATGGCGGGTAAACGTCTCGTAATGCAAGAGGCTTACCCGCTATATGTATTATGAAGTTATACTTTTTATAAACTATCCCCGAAATCCTTGCGGAACTTCGCGGCAAGCTTTGTCTGCCAGTCGGAGACGGGGGCGAGGCGGCCGACGAAGAAGCGCATGATGGCGGGCTCCTCGGTGAAGGTCAGGCCGCCGACTATCGCACGGTTTTCGTAGAGCCATGTGATGCGGTCTATGGCGTATTTGACCTGCGACAGGGTGAAGACGCGCCTCGGCATAGCCAGACGAAGGAGCTCAATCTCGGCAAAACGCTCGCTGCCGTCCGGGTTTCTCTGCTCTGACAGGGTGCCGCGCTCCATTCCGCGGACACCGCCCGCTATGTACATGGCAGCTGCGAGCGCACCGGCGGGGTACTGCCCCTGCGCTACCTGGGGAATGAACTCTCCGGCGTTCAGATGGCAGCCAAGGCCGCCCGGAGGGGTGACAACGGGGATGCCTTTTTTATCAAGCTCATTCACCATATATTCGATGAACTGCGGGCCCTGATTAATCACTTCCTCATCCATGGTCTCCTCAAGGCCGACGGTCATAGCTTCCATCTCGCGGACAGACATGCCGCCGTAGGTCAGGAAACCTTCGAAAAGCGGAACAAAGTCGCGCATGGCTCTGTAAGCTTTTTCGCTGTTTGTGATAATCCCGCCGCCGCGGGCCGCGCCAAGCTTACGCGCCGAGAAATAAATAATGTCGCACAGATCGGCCATTTCGCGCGTGATTTCGCGGATGGTTTTATTTTTGCAGCTCTCCTCACGTGTTTTAATAAAGTATAGGTTATCCTGCAGAAGGCTTGCGTCCATAACCAGCATAATACCGTATTCGTCGCAGACCTTGCGGACATCCTTCATGTTTTCCATTGAATACGGCTGCCCGCCGACAAGGTTCGTACCAGCCTCAAGACGCACAAACGGGATATTTTTAGGCCCGTTTTTATCAATGACCGCGCGCAGCTTGGCGATGTCGGTATTGCCCTTGAACATGCAGGTGCTTCTAGGCTTAACACCCTCGTCAATGATAACCTCTTCAACCGCGCCCCCGCACTGGGTTATGTGCGACTTCGTTGTTGTAAAGTGGAAGTTCATCGGCACAACGCTGCCTCCGGTAACATAGGTTTTAGCGAGGATATGCTCGCAAGCCCTGCCTTGATGTGCGGGGAGAAAATATTTCGTACCGAAAATTTCGGTTAATTTATTCGATAATCTTGTAAATGTCGCGGACCCGGCATAAGCATCGTCCGCTATCATCATGGAAGCCAACTGGTTATCGCTCATCGCGTTGACGCCGCTGTCTGTCAGCATATCCAGAAACACATCACAGTTTTGCAGTAAAAATGTGTTGTTGCCGGCATCTGTAATCGCCTTGACACGCTCTTCAACAGGCAGCAGATTGAGTTTTTGAACGATACGGACCTTGTGCATCTCCAGAGGAATTTTTTCACCTGTGTACATTTTTACGGTTGGCATATTGACCCACTCCTATTTTTATATAGATTACCAAATAAAAACTCCCGCTCCATGATATCTCAAAGGAGGGGAGAATATCCCGTATTACCACCTTTTGTCGTCAGAGCTGCTTTTACGCTTTCCTGCATTATGCTTTAAACTTTTAAAGTTTTAATTGATATCAGTTTACATCGTTAAAGTTATTTTGTCAATACTATTCCGACAAGAATAAAATAAGGGCGTGCCGCTGATGTTTTTGTAAACGCTCAGCGGCACGCCCTTTTTATCAGAACTGCTTTATTTTTTTGATTTGTTGGATCTTTTTGATTTGCTTGTTTTTGCTGCCGATACTGATTTTACATCTGCCGTCTCCGCCTCAATGTCGTTGGTGAGCTTCAGCTTATCGAGGATATAGAAGATGATGCCAAGCAGCATGCCGACGATGGTGGCAAGCGTGAGACCGCTCAGCTGGAATGACGCGCCGATCGGGATATAGGCGCCGGAAAGTCCCGTGACAAGGACGACCGAGGTGAGTGCCAGGTTGCGGGAGCGGCTGTAATCAACCTTCGCTTCGACGAGCAGCCGGAGACCGGAGGCGGCGATCATGCCGTAAAGCATGAAGCTGACGCCGCCGATAACACACCATGGCATGGCTTGTATCAGCGCGGAGACAGGCCCGATAAAGGAGACGACAATCGATATGACAGCGGCACCGCCGATGACCCAGACGCTGTAAACCTTGGTAATTGCCATAACGCCGATGTTCTCGCCGTATGTCGTTGTTGGGACGGCGCCGACGAAGCCGGACAATATAGTAGACAAGCCGTCGCTGAGGAGCGTTCTGTGCAGGCCGGGGTCTTTAATCAAATCGCGGCCGACAATCTTGCTTGTCACCATCTGGTGCCCGATGTGCTCAGTGACAATGACAAGGGCAGCCGGAAGAATTATCAGAATAGCCGCGAGATCAAACTTCGGGGTTTGGAACGTTGGTGTTACAAAAAAATCGGCTTGTGCAATTTGGACGATACCGAAACAGGCGGCGGCAAGGTATCCGACGATGATGGCAATGAGAATCGGGATGACCGCCAAAAACTTTTTAAAGAGGACAGAACCGAAAATCGCTACAAACAGCGTGATACAAAAGACGATGACATTCCTGTAGTCAATGTCGCTCAGCTTAACGTCGGGAACAGGAAGTCCGCCGCTTTTCGCTGCCGTCGCGGCAAGCGTCAAGCCGATCAGCGCGACGATAGGCCCCATGGCGGCAGCCGGGAGGATAATATCAATCCACTTCGTCCCGAAGAGCTTAATAATGAGCGCGACAAGGCAGATGGCAACGCCGACGATGACAAACCCACCCAGAGCCAGCGGGTATTTAGAGCCGTCTAAAGTACTGCCGCTGCCGATGATCAGGGCAACAGGCGCAAGAAAAGCAAAACTGGAGCCTAGGTAGGCAGGAGCTTTCCCTTTGGTAATGAGAATAAAAATCAGGGTGCCGATACCGTTCATCAATAAAACAACGCCCGGATTAATTCCAAATATCATAGGAACCAATACCGAAGCGCCGAACATTGCGAACATATGCTGGAGACTGAGTGCGAAGCCCTTACCCAACGGGACTTTTTCTTCGACTTGAATTATTTTACCTGGCATAAAAAACCCTCCCCTTTGAACGTTTGGCACATTATAACACAACAGGCGGTAACAAATAAACATCTTTTTTAAATATATTGACGGAAAAGCGGTGGAAAACCCGAAGGCTCCGGAAACACCGGAGCCTTCGGGTAAAAAGTATATGAGATATCAGCTGCTTTTCAATCAGCCGACGGTGCCTAAAGCCTGGAGGGCTTCATAAAGAGGCCCTACGGTTTCATTCGGCAGGACTTCAATCTCCTGCGAGCTCTGAATTCTGGCATAATAGCCGCTGCTGTCGGTAAGTGCACCGCCGATTTCCAGGACAACCGTCTCCTTCGTGGTTGTCGCCTGGCCGAGCGTATCGGTTCCGGCTGCGGACGAATAATCAACCGTTACCGTCAGCTGCGGAACATCGAGGCCGTCTGCTTTCAGCTCGTCGGCTGTCGGCCTGAAGGCGGCGCCTGTGGAAAACGCTGCGGTGCTCAGCCCCGTCACCGCGTCGCTGATATATTTTGCAGCGGATTTTTCCGCCGAAGTATCGGTATCGGCAGGTATAACAAATTCGTCAGCCGCTGTGTATTTCGTGCCGTTGACAATAAACCAGGTATATGTGCTGTCTTTGTTTTCATGCTTATCCAGTGTGAGCGAGGATGTGCCGTTTGTGAGCTTGATTGTATTGATCGTCTTCTCGCTCATCACCGGTATCGAATCAAGCGTCATCATGCTGGTGATGTCCGTGTTCAGATCGCTGACAAGCGCCGAGGGAATCGTGTAGATTTTGTTCCCGCCGTCTGTCATGGCGTAATAATCGTCGCCGTTCTGCGTGCCGATGAGCAGGCTCATCGTATTCCCCGCCGTATCGGACGCTTTAAGCGTATATGCCGGGTCGTCAAGTCCGTAAACCGACAAGGCATTTGTAATATCGAAGGTTCTGACCGCGCTCAGGCTGTCTATTGCCGATGCGATTCCTGTCACGGAGGACTGATTAAGCGGGAAATCTTTATTGTCGGCAACGTACCACTTATCCTTTTCAAACGTGAGCGACACTGTTTTGCCGGTCTGCGCGCTCATATAAGAAATATTAACAGGTGAACCTCTTCCGGCTGCATAGATCTCGGAGGCTTTTGCCTCAGCGGCTGTTTTTTGCGTCTGGCTGGCTGTGTAGACGGAGACACCGATATAAGCGCCGATGCAGAGAACTAAGACAGCGCCAAGAATGATCAGTGTCCTGGCTTTCTTCTTCATCAGCGGTTCCTCCGCCTGACCCAGTAGATAAAGCCGCAGGCGAGCACCCCAACAGGAATGACACCGATAAATATAGCGCTCCAAAAACCGGGATGTGTTGTTTGAATCGGCGTTACATTCAGAGTTTTTTCCGGAACGACCAGGCTCTGCACCTGTGTGTAATTCTTGTCGACGGCGTTCATAAAGATATTAAGATCTGTCGGGCCGACATTTGCCGCGATATCGTCGCTTAACAGATCAACGGCGGTAATGACTGTCAGCCTGGATTCCGTATCCTTTTGGTCAGTAAATGTCTCAACAGCCGTCGCGCCGATAATGTATTGGCCCTGGGTACCATTATTCTGGCTGTCGGCAAGGAGACCGTTTTCAGAGGTCGTCATGAACGGGGTAACAACAGAGCCGCGCCTTTCCGGCATCACCTGCAGCATGCCGCGCGCCCCGCGCAGAAGCGCGTCGGTCGTAATCGACGCGGTGATATCATCAGACGTCGACAATACCGGATAGATGCAGTAGATTCCATACTGCGCGTTAAGCGCTTTATAAAAACGATCGTTATCGCCTATATAGCCGTTTTGCATCTGGAGGCCATACGTCGTCAGCAGGGCATTAAAGTTTTTAAGCTGTGTATTATCTAATATCAGCAAAACATTGCCACCGGTCTTCAGATACGCTTCGAGCGTCGTGAGCTCATCGTTAGCCAAATCCTGCGTCGGGTTAAAGCATACAATCAGCTCGCAGTCACTCGGGACATTGCCGTCCGTCAGCAGGTTCAGGGACGTCGTCTCAATATTCGCTTTTGAGATCAGCGATGTCGCGTTCGTACCCAGGGACGCTTCTCCGTGGCCTGACAGCAAATACATTTTATTCGTCTCCGTGCTCGTGACATAGCTGACCGCGCTTGTCAGCTGTCCTTCGGCGTCAAGCGCCACCGCCTGAAGCTGACCGCTTTGGTAAGCCTGGGCATCATATAGGATCAGACCCGCTTGATACCCTTCAATTCCGGCAAGGTCCAGGATTTTGGTCTTATTAGTCGCCGCGCAGCTGACGACGATGTTGTTTTCCTTCGCGTTATATGTCGTCAGTGCCGTCGGGTCGAGAACGGGATCGATGATTTTCAATGTAATGTGAGAAGACAGCCTGGCGTAATTATTGATAAATTTCGAGACTCTCTTGTCAATCGCACTGTCCTGCGCCAATACCACGATACTGACGTCCTTGTCGAGGGTTTTCAGATAGTTGACAGACTGCTCCGTCACTGTATAGACGTTATGCCCCGTGATGTCATACTCGAGCGTTCCCGCCGGCAGACCGCCAACAATCAGATTGAATACAATCACAATAGCGACGACAAGCGCGGATACGGCGGCTGTGTACATCCCGCGCTTCGAGCTCTTCCCACCGGGGTGATTCCCGCCGATCTTTTTTAAAATGCCCGTTACGCGCTTATCCATCTTCGCGCCGTCCTCTTTTGTTTCATTTTCGTTATTTTTTTCATTCATGTCAATACATCCCCCCTCAGCTCCAGCGGCGCTTCTGCACCGATTGAATTGTCATGAATACAAACAGGACAGAAAGGGACAGAAAAAGCAGCAGGCCTTTTAAGTCAAACACGAAATAACTCGAGAAATTCCCAAGAGCATCGGTCACAGAGAAAATGCCCAGGAATCTTTTTATTAGGCCGCTCAGCAGGGCGTTGTCCAGGAAATACAAAGCGGCAAGGCCGCCAGCGCCGACAATACCGACGATGGCTGTTAATATCCCGCTTCGAGTCAGGTTTTGAAGGATAATAAGGATGACGGCAAGAAGGATCAGAAACCCAATCAGAGAGGCTAAGGCTGTTTCCGGGACATAATTCGTGAGCGCCGACCAGAAAAACATCAGCAGGAACGTCCCCATCGAGGCCACCGCCGCAATGATCTGGCTCTCGGTCAGCGAAGAGATGAACATGCCGATGGCGACAAACAGGCAGCCCAGGCAAAGAACCGCCAATATCGTTGAATAATCAATCAGGAAGGAACCGCCGCCCGCGCTTTCCCACGAAATTACCAAGGGACACAGACAGGAAATAAGCAGGGGAACCGCGAAGACCGTCACCATGGCAAAATACTTGCCCAGGATAACGGACGATACCTTCACCGGGTATGTCAGCAGCAGCTGGTCTGTTTTTGAGCGCCGCTCCTCGGCAATTGATTTCATGGTTAAAATTGGAACAGCGAAAATCAAAACAATCAGAGAACTGGATAAAGTCGCCGCAAAATAGGGATAACTGCCGGTACTCTGGCTGCTCATAAGATTTGTTGCCATAAACATCAGGCCGATAATCAGCAGCACGATGCACGTATAGACATAACCGATCATTGAATTGAAATAAGAGCGGACTTCTCTTTTATAAACAGCTGTCATGATTTACCACCTGCTTCCTTTTTTACCTGTTGATCGATATCAGATAAAGCACCCGCTTCAGGCACACGGTCCGCTGTAAGCAGCAGGAATATATTCTCCAGCGAGACGCTGGTAGGCCGCATCAGAAGTATCGGGCAGTCTGCTTTGGCACACGCATAAAATATGGCTTCTCTTAAATCATTGTTTTCCTGTGGCTCAACGGTGACAGAAATTTCATTTTCTGATTTGGTTATTACACATACGGCATTTGAAACACCCTTGATATTTTTAAAAACGGCACTGATCTTATCAAGATCGTTTGCTTTTACAAGGAGCTCTGTCGAGACGCTCTGCATCTGCTTTTCCAGTTCTTCCGGCGTGCCTGATGCGATCAGCTTCCCGTGGTGGATGATGAGGACGTGGTCGCAGACCTCCTGCACCTCCGAGAGAATATGTGAGCTTAATATGATGGTGTGCTCCTTCGCCAGGCTTCTGATCAGCTCGCGAATTTCGTGGATCTGTTTTGGGTCGAGGCCGACCGTAGGTTCGTCGAGAATCAGGATCTCCGGCATTCCCAAAATCGCCTGGGCGAGCCCGACGCGCTGTTTATACCCTTTCGACAGGTTTTTGATCAGGCGGTTCTTGACATCGTCTATTTTTGTCAGCGTTATGACTTTTTCAACCGAAGCCGACGCATCTTCTCCGGTGAGGCCCTTGAGTTCAGCTGCAAAATCAAGGTATTCCAACGGCGTCATATCCATATAGAGCGGCGGCTGTTCGGGCAAGTACCCGATGCAGCGCTTGGCTTCTTCGGGTTCTTCAAGGATATTATGGCCATTGATGATAACTTCACCCTCGGTCGGGCCGATATAGCCTGTCATGATATTCATGGTCGTTGTTTTTCCCGCGCCGTTTGGCCCGAGAAATCCGTAAATCTGCCCCTTTTCAACATTAAAACTCAGATGATCCACGGCGATATGGTTTCCGTACCGCTTCACAAGATCACGCACTTCGATCAACGGCGTTTCCCCCTTTTCGTTTTATAACAAGCCCCGAAATAGTATCGAAGCATGTATATTCGATTTATAAATACTGGACCAAAATATGAAACAAAGTGTTAACACTCTATGAATTTTTTGTGATACCGAAAAAACGCTTTCCGTTATTCATGGTCAATGCGGCGGCTTCGTCAAAGGTCACTTCCAGGATTTCCGCAAGCTTTTCGGCAGTGTACCGGAGATAAAGCGAGCTGTTTCGCCGCCCTCTCATCGGCACCGGCGCGAGATACGGGCAATCCGTTTCAATCAGAATCCGGTCTCTCGGCATCTTTTGGATAACCTCGTGCGACCGGCGCGCATTCTTAAAGGTGATCACACCGGTGAAGGACAGGTACCAGCCTCTGTCAAGCAGAATTTTTGCTGTTTCCCAGCTGCCGGAAAAGCAGTGGAAAACACCCCTGACATACGGGAATTCGCTGAGGATATTCAGCACATCCTGGGGCGCTTCCCGTTCGTGAATAATAACGGGCAGGCGAACGCTTGCAGCGAGGTCCAGCTGCTCGCGGAATCTTTTCTGCTGGATGTCCCTGGGCGACAGGTCGTAGTGGTAATCGAGCCCGATCTCACCGACGGCGACAGCCTTGGGGTGACGGAGCAGCTTCTCCAGCTGTGAAACAGTACCGTCATCCATCGTTTTCGCGTCATGGGGATGCACACCGACAGCCGCATAGACAAACGGGTATGCTTCAGCAATTTTAAGTCCTGTAACAGACGACTGCAGATTACTCGCGGCATTGACAACCAGCGATATTCCATTATCCGGCAGCGCGGAAAGAAGCGCGTCTCTGTCAGGCTCGAATTGCTCATCGTCGTAATGGGCATGAGTGTCAAACAGCATAATATCTCCCATTCCGCCGCGATGCTGCGGCCCACGTTCGAAAATATAGAAAATAATGCTTATACAATAGCATAAAAAGCTTAAATTAAGCTATAAAAAGCTATATATGATAGGCTATACAACAAAAAACTCTTGTCAAAAGCGAGAATATGTGTTAGCATAACCAATACGGCAATAACTGCGTATAGACGCGTTTTTATGTTTTGAAAGGAATGATCCTCTTGACTCTTGTCATCACTATTATTCAGCTTATATCATGTCTCATTCTTATCAGTGTTGTTCTGCTTCAGTCCGGCAAAACAGCCGGTCTTTCCGGTGCTATCGGCGGCGGCTCTGATACGTACCTGTCCAAAAACAAGTCAAAAACGCTCGACTCAAAGCTCGCAAGAGCGACGAAGTGGGTTGCTATCGTATTTGCTGTTCTGACACTCCTTCTCAACATCATCGGACAATAAGTACTGTTTATCTTCGTCTGTTAAAAAGGCTGCCGCATATGCGGCAGCCTTTTAAGTTGCCTGTAAGCCATTAGGCAATAATTTCGCCCTTTGTCTCTCCGAACATTGCGGCGGCATTGACTTCGTCATAATCGATATGCATAAATGTTGCGTAATCAGGACTCACCCGCGCCACAACCTCGTCGAATATCAGCGCTCGCTCTCCGCCCACCCTGACTTTTATCAGCTGCTTATCTTTCAAGCTGAATTTTTTGGCGTCTTCAGGCGTCAGATGCAAATGGCGCTTGGCGATAATGACGCCCTCGCTGATGTTAACCTCGCCTTTTGGCCCAATCAGCTTACAGCCGGGTGAGCCCTTCAGGTCGCCGCTCTCGCGGACAGGACTGTCAAACCCGAGTGCCCGGGCATCCGTATACGAAAACTCCACCTGATCCGCCTTGCGGCATGGGCCGATAATAGAAACGGTTGTCTGGCCTTTCGGACCGACGACTGTGACCTTCTGTTCGGACGCGAACTGGCCGGGCTGAGACAGGTATTTTTTGACGACAAGCTCAAAACCTTTTCCGAATAAGCTGTCCAGCGTTTCGCGCGTCACGTGGCAATGCTTCCCGGAACCTTCAATGGTGACAATTTTATCTGGCATATTATTTAACCTCGGTTCGATTATATTATATAACGCTTCCAAAGACATACTCTACCACCGCGCGCTAAAAAGTGCAAGCAAGCATTCTGATTAATCATATTTATTTATTTACAAACAATATTGTTGAGGATATACTATACTAACTGTAATAATGACTGATACGATCATATAAGGTGGCCAATAACATGAAGACTGATTTTGCGTCTATACTCAATAATCTCAGGCGCGAGAACAATCTGAGCCAAAAAAAAGCGGCGGATGAGCTCGGTATTTCGCAGGCGCTCCTGTCGCATTATGAGAACGGCGTCCGCGAGCCGAGGATGGAATTTATTGTCAAAGCGTGCAAATACTATGGCGTTTCGACGGATTATATACTCGGACGAACAGATGAAAAGTCATTTGACGGCAAAGTGGCCCTGCATTGCTCAGATGATGCCCAGCGGCGCAATGCCGACAGCGCGGCACTCATTATCTCACTGCTGTCTGAAATTGGCGATGAGCCGCTGAGCAGCAGCGCGGCTAGATATATCAGCTTCAGCGTCTATACTGTGTTAACGGCAATCTGCTCGCCGATAACGCCGTATGAGCCGCTCTTAGACGCGGCTCTTAAAACAGCCGAATCCATCTTTATGACCAATGTGCGCAGGGTAAAGGGAACTGCCGTGATAGAAGAAACCCTGAGCGAAACCGCCTTAAGAAGCAAGTATCCGGATCAATTCACCGCTTATGACGCGCTGTGCCAAAGCATCAATGAAGCGGTTGCCAGCATGACTTTTTAATAGCCGCCGCACGTTGCCGCCTATTTCCCTTTGACGGGCATACCCATAATTTACTTCTTGAGGTGTTTGGATGATTCAGCAGGACAAGATTCGCAACTTTTCTATTATAGCCCATATCGACCACGGCAAGTCAACGCTTGCCGACCGACTTTTGGAAAAGTGCGGGGCGGTCGACGCGCGCGATATGGAAAATCAGCTGTTAGATAATATGGAACTCGAGCGTGAGCGCGGCATCACCATCAAGGCGCGCGCCGTCGGGCTGTCCTATAAAGCGCTCGACGGTGAAACATATACGCTCAATCTGATTGATACGCCGGGCCATGTCGATTTTAATTATGAGGTCTCGCGTTCCCTGGCTGCCTGTGAGGGCGCGATTTTAGTCGTCGACGCGGCACAGGGTATCGAAGCGCAGACGCTTGCCAATACCTATCTGGCGCTCGATCACAATCTTGAAATTTTACCCGTCATCAACAAAATCG
>DBTM01000069.1 GCA_002307055.1 Clostridiales bacterium UBA1316 | reverse complement strand
GTCGATCCTGGAATCGGCCACAACAAGCGCGACATAGAGCGGCATTTCATTTTTCGTTATAATTCTTTTATATTTTTTTACATCCACGAGAAGCCTCTCAATGGCATAATCGGCGAGGTCAGGCGTTTTACAAAGCTTCGAGTAAAGCTCCTTGCAGGTTAAATACGGTATGAGCACCGACGCTTCTTTTTCCTTCGGGAATACCTCCAGCATCAGCTTAACGAGCTTCTCTCTTTGCGCCTGGCCATATGGGAACGCCCACTTTTCGTAGTTTTCTTCCTCTTCTTTTTGCTGTGTCTTATTTTTCCACACGAACATACCATATTCTCCGAGTGCCATAAGCAAAGCCTCCTTTAGTTGGTTTGGGTACATCGAACCAGATCATTAAATCTTATGAGTGATGATATCATATCCAACCATGCTTTGCAACATAACAACGGAGAATGCCTCTGGCGGATAAAGCATGTTCTTTTTTATCAGATTGGCTGGCATTGAACATTTTTCATCATTGTCATTAGTAAAATTTGTATTGTTATTCGCAAGAAAATAGTGTAAAATACAAAAGAGTTAAACATGTACAAAAAGTACGGGAGGCTGTGTCATATGAAGTTTTGCAAGTTGGTGTTCATCGCCGCTGCAACTATTATTGCAGTAGCGGCAGCAGTTACAGCAATATTTTGTTTTAAAGATGAGTTGTTAGAGCTTTATACAGATGTGATGAAAAAATTCGATCAAAGAAAATCAATGCTTTTCCACAGCAATGAGTATACCGACTACGCTGACTTATAATTAAATCAAAACAGCACTGGGGGGCATTATTGCCCCCCATAAAATTTATATGATGTTGGTGGTCAGCATGCATTATAAAGAAGCGAAATCGATTTTATCTGCTCTCAACGGCATGAATTTATACAGGGGCTGCACGCATGGCTGCATTTACTGCGATGCGCGCAGCGTCTGCTATAATATGCAGCACGACTTTGAGGATATTGAAGTAAAAATCAATGCACCGGCCCTGCTGGAAGACGTGCTGAAAAGGAAGCGCAGCAGATGCATGATCGGTACCGGCGCGATGTGCGACCCGTATCTGCCGCTCGAGCGCGAGCTGCTTCTGACGAGAACGTGCCTTGAAATCATTGAGCGATACGGCTTCGGACTGGCTGTTCAAACAAAATCCGATCTGATTTTAAGAGATCTTGAGCTGTTGAAAAGAATCAGCGAGAAAACCAAGTGCGTCGTACAAATGACGCTGACGACATACGATGAGGCACTGTGCAAAATAATAGAGCCCGCTGTCTGCTCGACGCAAAGACGGTTTGAGGTTTTAAATATTCTCAGAGAAAACGATATCCCGACCGTCGTGTGGCTGAGCCCCATTCTGCCGTTTATCAATGACAGCGAAAAAAATCTGCGCGGGCTGCTGGATTATTGCGTACAGGCTCAGGTCCGGGGCATCATCTGCTTTGGGTTCGGCGTCACGCTGCGCGAAGGGGACCGGGAATATTTTTATAAAAAGCTCGACAGCCACTTCCCCGGCTTGACGGCGCAATATATCAAAAAGTACGGCAATGCTTACAGCGTATTAAGCGATAACAACGACGCGCTCACGCGCGTTTTCAACGAAACGTGCCGCCAAAACGGCATCGTCTGCAACAATGATGAAGTATTTGCCTATCTGCACACTTTTGAAAGCAGGGATACTCAGCTTTCGTTATTCTGAATAAGCCGGCGTGTGACCATATCACTGAAACAAGTAAATGCGGAACATATAATAATAGCATAAATGTTATGAGGAGTCAGAAATATGTTCCATAAAAACACAAACAATACCGGGCTTAACGAAACCAAAACAAGTGAAAAAATACTGGCGGTCAATAAAATGCGCTGCCCGCAGAATCATCCGTGCCCATCAATCCCAGTATGCCCTGTCGGCGCGCTGAAGCAGACAGGCTACAGCGCCCCTGTCGTCGATCAGGAAAAATGCATCCGCTGCGGCAAATGCGTCAGCTTCTGCCCAATGCGGGCCTTAGCGCTGCAATAATATGCAGCGCGGTGCCGTAGTCATCAATTCTGTTATTCCCGCAGTCGTTAACCATGGTAAATTTAATATTTCATCAAAAAAAAGATCCTTCGTTATTCGAAGAATCTTTCGTATTAATATGCTCGTTATTTATCAGGCGTTACACCGCGTCCTCGGTCTCGCTTTTCTTTTTTTTTATGGGCCGATATTCGGAATGGGCGGCCATTTTGTTTTCCTGTCCGATCTCCTTGAGCAGCTCCTCACGGATGACTCTGATGTTTTTCGGCGCTTCAATACCAAGCCTGATTTTGTCGCCTTCAATATTAATGACAGTGACGACAATGTCGTTCCCGATCAGAATACCCTCATTTTGTTTTCGTGTCAGCACTAGCATAATTCAATACCATCCTTGCCTGCCTTTTCGAGTAGCTCGGACACTGGCACACGAACCCGATATTTCCTATCGTCAAGAATTATCTGGCAGCCTTTACTGTTGCGTACGTTAATGATAATCGGCGCTGAAAGGTTGATTGTCATCGCGTTGACATTTTTAGGGATGACCAAAATGCTCAGCACATAGACATCCTTTATTTCGTCGACATCCAATACTTCTACATCAGTTTGGGAGATGTCAAAGGAGTAATCGGGACATACAAGGAATGGGTCCATCACCGGCAGGGAGATTTCCCGATGGTCAAGCGACTGCAGCCAGCTGACGGGGCGGCTGTCTTCATTTGAAAGAAGCGCGTACCTTTTATCCTCCTCCAGACCGGGCAGACCCTTGTCAAATATCAGGATCTTTTTATCATCTATTTCGACTTCTCCGAAATGAGCAGTTGGTATTTTCATTATAATTCACCATACCTATACGTTCTACAAACTGGCTGCCGCTTGATTGTGCTTATACTGCTTCGTCTATTGTCCCACCGGTTTCCGGAGGGTATGCCTGCTCAACGACCTTGAATTCAACAAATGGTTCCTGTGCAAGCTCGACGTTGACCGACGGCTTGGGTTCAATTGTTATCACCGGGGCTTGATATTCGTCCCAGCTGATTGTGATGTCCTGGAGCGACCAATCAATACTCAGCGAACCGGGGTTACCCTTCACCGAAGCTATCCCGTCGATGACAGCTTGGCTTGTATCCGACTGGTTGGCACTGCTAATTCTGCTTCTGGTTATCAGTATTATCGGATTCCCGCGGTGCGATAACGCGGAAATATTGCTGCTGTTATAGCTACCGTTATTAATGCTCTGCCGTATATTATAAGCCCGGGAGGCACTGGCCTGCACAAGCGTATTGACGCTTGATCGCCCGACGCTACCGCGGATGTCCTGAATGTCGATCTCAAGACTTGGGTTTTCGCGGTTAACAATCATCTGGGCTCGCTGCTGTTGAATGGACTTAATTTTTCTAATCGGCGCATCAATCGAAAGCCGAGCCATTTGTGTCACAACGCTCAGGCGCGCCATCTGCCATGATTCAAGCTGAAGTCTTCGTATTCTCATACAAATCCTCCCGTCAGCTGCATTATACAGGCTGAATCGTTATCTCCTATTCATACATCAAAAGTATGTGCATTCCGCACGCATTACTGCAGAAAGTCTATCAGCGATGTTTTTATGATTTCCGCGCCGCCTGCCAGTGCCGCATTATATACCGTCTGCGCTGTTGTCAGGTTGACAATAGCTTCAGCCATATCTGCGTCCTCAGCATCTGATTTCATTCCTGTGTAATTGAGTTCGCTTGATTCGTATCGGCTGGTGATGAGTGACAATCTGTTTTGTGTTCCTCCGATTTTTGTCTCAAGTGTCAGCACCGAGCTTTGAGCGCTCTGGAGTGAGGTCAGCATTTCCGAGAGCTCATCCGAACTGGCACCATCGGTTAACATTTGAACGGCTTTTCCCAGGATATGGTACACATTATTGCTTCCTGTCCCCAGCAGGTCTAATCCGGTAAACGTCATATCGACGGTCTGCGCCGTTCCGATCTGCAGACTCGTCTTATTATCGGCCTCATCTGCCAGAGCTGTCTGAACATCAGCCGAAATTGTGACATCACCGCTCAGATTCGTGATAGCATTATCCATCGTGCTGGGTACTCCCGTTAGGTAAGACGCAACGTTATCGAGCGCTGTCTGCGTGCTTGAAATACTGAATTTATTCGCCAGCTCATCAGACGTCAGGACGCTGATGCCTTCATCTGTATAATAATCATAATCAATCGTACCATCTGTATTAAGCTGGGTGGCGGCCGTGTCAAGGATATAATCACCCGCGACATCTTTTGAAACCTCTGTATTCAAAGCAGTGGCGGCGGCGGAAATATTATCATAAAATGTTTTAAATTCCGTGTAATTAGTTGAACTGGGATCGACGCCGTATTCCACGGCATCACTCATCGCCTCTTTAGCGCTCGATACCAGACTGTTTAGAGCATCAAGGGCGGACTGGGCTTGTTCCTTGGCATAGGTGTCATTCGATGATGACGCAAACGCCGTAGTATACTCGGCGATGCTGGTGCTTGAATCCGACATGCTGGCTGTTGCATCAGTAAAATCTTCTTGCCACGAAATTTGTGAAAGATTGATGCCGTTATACGTTAAATCTCCGGTCACACTATCGACTGAGAACGGCGGACTTTTTGATGTGCCGCTCGTACTGCCTGTATAATTGAAGCCTCCGAATAAATAGCTTGTCCCCATGCTGGAATTCGAAATAGACAATACCTCAGCCTGAAGGTTTTTAATATCCTCAGCCAATACTGCTTTATCATCAGAGGTCGTGGCACTCTGGGCAGATATTACATCCTCATAGGCTGATTGAATAACCTCATTAAGTGCACTTGTTGAAGTTTCCGCTTCTGTAAGATAGCTCGTCGCTGTTGAGATATTGCTTTTATACAGATCGAGGTTGGAAAGCTTATTCCTAGCCTTTAAAGCCAAAAGCGTACCTTGCGGGTCATCGGCGATACTGTTCAGGCGTTTTGAAGAGTCTACCTGAGTCTGGTATTTGCTGACACGGTTCAAAGCTTCGTTGGACTCAGTCAAAAACTTGTTGGTCATCATTGAATTTGTGATTCTCAAGATAAACTCTCTCCTTCATTCTGATACTGCCTGCTCATTACACTCCCATCGTGTTGATCAGGGTATTGAGCATATCGTCAATCGTCGTTATCACTCTGGCGCATGCATTGTAAGATTGCTGGAATACGATGAGGTTTGTCGTTTCTTCGTCAAGTGACACCGCGGATAATGATTGCCGCTGCGTATCCACGCTGTCCAGAAGTGATTTCTTTGTGTCCATAATGCTCGTGTTCGTGCTCGCCGCAATCGAAAGGTTTGACACGATACTGTTGAGCTTGTCATAATAGGTGCTGTTCGCCAGATCCTTAAAAAGGGCTAAGGCGTTCGTATTATTACCGGATTCTGTCGAATCGGCGGTCAAATCAACTTCACTTGAGGAACCGGCAATATTAAATACGCTTTGCTGCACTTCGCTGCTCAATGAAAAGTTACCGGCTGTTACTTGTGAATAATCATAAACCGTGGTTCCAGTACTATCGACATAAGACGGGACATTAAACAGATTTACACCTGTCGTGCTTACTGCCGTGCCATCCGGATACGTCCAGCCGCTTTGGTTTATCGTGTTCAGATTCTCCGCCATTTCTCTGACAAACGTATTGAGCTGATCCATATAATAAGGGATTCCGGGACTCGACGCGTCCTGGCTCGTGACGAGCTGCATATTGGAATAGAGCTGCCCGCTTGTGACGGTGCCGTTGTCACTGCTGAGCTCATTGCCATTGAGCGTGAGGGTATTGCGGTTATACGCAACCCACGCTGTCAGGTCCGATTCGACGGCTGTCGCAGATGCGAATGATGTCGCACCCGTGACAAGCGGTACGCCGTTAAAACTCACATCGGTCAGATTGCTGTCGGTCGCATTTACCGACGTTGTCACCGTGGCGTAATCGCCGAGCTGCGTAACGAGCGTGGCAATCGCGGTCTGCCCGTCAGCAGAAGTCATCGTCCCCGCGGTAATCTGTGCATTGATGTCGGCAATTTTCGTTGTCAGCGCATCGATTTCGGTTGAATGGTCGGCTGAACTGTCTACCTCTATCTCATTGGCTGTCGTACCGTCAACAAGCGACAAACCGCCGATTTGGACATCGACCATGTTGGAGTTATTGGCGTTTAAGCTATATGTAATATTCGTATAACCGGACAGTTCGTCCAGCAGCAGGTTCCTCTCATCGTTTAAGTCATTTGCTGTGCCGCCTGTCTGGGCTGCACTGGCGATGGAATCATTCAACTGCGATATTTTTTGGGCAATAGAGTTAATTTGTTGGGAAACAGTATCGATACTGTCGTTCTGATCGTTCCAGAGGCTTTGCATTTCCTCATAAACATTGTTGAAGTTCTGTGTCATGCTTGCCGCTTGCTGCTGAACATTTGTCCTGTATTCTTCACTTGACGTATCTGAGGAAAAAGTACTCAATGCTGAAAAAAAATCACCGATGGAGGTCGTGAGACTGCTGTCATCATCGAGTTCATTATATAATCCCGTCAAATATGTCAGGGCATCATCCCGGCTTGAGCTGGCAGTGTACGCGGAGTTCAGATTTCGGTATTGCTGATCTAAATAGGTGCTTCTGATCTGCTGTATACCGGTCGACTCAACACCTTGCCCGACAAGCGTATCGTTGAGCTGTGAAATCAGATATACGGATGTGGCAGGCTCTTTAGCCGACGTCAGTATCCGCTGGCGCGTATACCCTGTCGTATTAACATTTGCGATATTCTGCTCCGTGACATTGAGCTGCTGCATCGATACGGACAGCCCGGATTTAGCAGATTCAAAAACGCCGAATGTTGAAGACATATTATCGTCCATTCCGCCGCTGCGTACCGGCAAGAGTTCGTCAACGCTTTATCATACGCAGTAAATGATAAAACGATATTTTCATGTTTAATATATAAATTTATCAAGCTTATATTTCATTTGAGACCGGGCGGCCCGGTTGCACTTTATATGTGCAAATCCAGAAGACTCAGATCACGCGTCTCATCTCTCCTGATTCCTTGAATGTTATAGGAGTGGTTCCTGCTTTTCGGAATATACAGTAAATTAATCATATAGTCAGTCAGCCCGATCTGCAGTTGAAGCAGTTGGCCGAGTCTGTCATTGAGAACAGATAAATGATCCGCCGCCTCGATCAGTTCTTTTCTTAAAACCGAAAGGCGTTCCCTCATCTTTTTATCGGTAATCTTTTCAATAATATCTCTCAGGGTGATATTATTGCTATCTTTTTTCTTGTTATCTTTGTCAAAAAGGCCGACGGCTTGTGACAGAACATCGGCGCAAATCTTCCTATCTTTCTCCGTCCGGTTCAGTGCAGCTACAATTTCCTCTTCTTTTTCCGTCGCGTTTCGAAGGCCTTCAATGTCACATTTGGTCAGAAACGCTTCTTTGTCTTTTGAGATATTCGTAAGCTCACCGATGAGGCCTAACGATTTAGATATATTGGCACACAGGTCTTCCGCAGCAATATGTACTGCTTCCATTATAGCCAGCCATTCCTTTCTCGGGGAATTGTGCTGCGCCCGGTCACGCCGGACTTCAGGTCTGAAGACCCGAAAGGCACAAAACCCACTTTGAAAGATTATCTTTCAAACTCGTTCTCCCTTGAGCTAGATATGGGTAGGGATACCGCTCATAATCCCGCTGACAACATCACCGGTCGACACATTATATGAATTGTCGTTCATCTTTGCCATGATATCGGCTGCTTTGGCATCCTCAGTCTCGCCTGAACTGTCCATGGAATCTTTGGCCGCTTTTAAGAGCGCGGCAAACTTCTTCGCGCCTTCGGACAGCTCGACACTGTCAGATACTTCCGCCTTCGCGGTGCTCTTAACGGTTTTACTGTTGACGTTATTAATATACTTAGAAATAGCGTCATTTTGAGATACTGAATTAATCTTCATGCTTATAACCTCCTTTGAGTAACTTATCATTTTATCACGGGGTTTTTGCGTCTTCAGTCATTATACGACTTCGGTATAATCCTTTTTCTGCCGGGTATCTCCGATTCTTTATTATCCGTATCGGCTGCTTCTTTTGACGTTAACTTTTCGGAGACGATCTTGGCCATGCACTGCTCGCAGAGAGCGCTGCCTGTCGTTTTCTTGCCGCATGCCCGGCAGTGCGGTCCGCCTCCGATTTTGTTGACAACCTCAATTCTGCCCTTTTTGATGAGATAATTGAGTTCCTTCTCAGAGACCTCCGTCGCTTCTATAATGTCTATGAATTCGCAATTCTTAGGATTCTGATATATATACTTTCTTACCTTAATATACGTCTCATCGATAATCCTTGAGCACTCGGAGCAGAGCTTAGAGCTGATACTGTTAAACGGTTTACCGCATAATTCACATAAACTTATCGCCATTATTTTACCCCCAAAACTTATACGACGTCAATCACTGCATATTATTCGCAAGGCCCATCATGTCATCCGTCGTCGTCAGTGCTCTGCTTGCCAGAGAATACGCCCTTTGAGATCGTATAAGAAGGGTGAGTTCCTGCGCGAGGTCGACGTTGGAGTTCTCCAACTTTCCCTGTACAACAATTGAGCTTGTATCCTTTTCCGCCTCTCCGGAAGCACCTGTGGCACTGTAGCTCGTGTCGCCGGCGGCGGCCAAGCCGCCTGGATTTGAGAACCTGACAATACCTATTGTCCCGTATTGTGTCCCGTCATCGGCGCTTATGACGCCGTCCTTTGAAACGCTGACTGCTGACGCGTTATCCGGCATCTTTATTTTATTACCTTCATTATCAAGGACAAAATACCCCTGGGCTGTTACGAGATAGTTCACATTATCAACTGTGGCTGTACTGAAGCTGCCGCTGCGTGTATATAAAATTTCGCCGTCATCTTTTTGAACCTGAAAGAAACCGTCTCCTTCAATGGCGAAATCGAGCGGTAAACCCGTTTCCACATCAGCGCCCTGACTAAAATCAATGTTCGTTGCGTCCACATCAACGCCGCTTCCGACCAGCAGGTTGTTCTCCGCGCTATTGGCCAGAACAGGATCAACCATCGTGCTGTATAGGGTATCTTTAAAATCAATTCTTGTTGATTTAAAGCCTGGGGTATTGGAATTGGCAATATTTGAGGCGAGGGTGTCCAATCTTTTCTGCTGGTTTAAAAGACCGGAAGCCGCGGTATAAAGTGACTGCATTACCGTTAACCTCCAATCCTGCCGAGATTGACTGTCAGCTCAAGTGTCTTGTCTGTCATGCTGACAATCTTCTGGCTGGCTTCATAATTCCGGTAAACGGATATCATGTCAATCATTTCGGTCGTTACATCGACATTCGAAGATTCGAGCATCCCCTGCCTGACGGTTGTATCGGTTGATTGGACGGGCGTGGCGCTGCCGTAGATGGAATATAAATTATCGCCTTCCTTGCGCAGCACGCCGGTATCAGTGAATGACACGATATTCAGCGTATCAGATACTGCCGTTGCGCCCGTTACTTCTCCCTTTGCCGAAACGGAGAAGTCCGAGGAACCGACTTGAATCCTCCCATTTTTACCAAGGACAAACCCGCCGTCCTGGGTCACCAGATAGCCCTCGCTGTTAACGGAAAAATTACCGCTTTTTGTGTAGCGGATCTGCCCGTCGGCTGTCTCAATTGTGAAAAAACCGTCTCCGCTCAGCGCTATATCCGTCGCTTTGTTTGTCTGTTCAAGTGCCCCGCTCGAAAAGTCTGTGATGCGCTCATCGATATGCGAGCCGTAATCATATCCGCCCACGGCGTTCGAACCTACAATGCTGATGTTCGGGTCATTAATCCGATTGAGCATCACTTCGTCAAAAGTTGATGTCACAAGACTGTCAGACTTATAACCTGTTGTTTCCGCGTTCACAATATTATTCGTCAGAACATCCATCTTGTTTCGCTGGACAGTCATACCCGTCGCCGCAGTATAAAGACCGCGAACCATATAAATACCTCCCGGTATGACGGCGGTTTATTAACGATTGGTCTTATAATATTTCAATCCTATAATAAATCCACATCATACATATCGTTATATTTTTGCAAGAGTATAATCTCCGCTCATAATATTTTTTACTTTTTGTAAATATTTACAATCTACGCATTGCAAAACAGGTGCTTTTTGTGGTTTTCAGACATCACTTCATTGAATATATGTCAATCCTCCAGGACCATTCTCATTTCGAGTAAAATTCTTGAATGGATCTGCGAGACGCGCGACTCGGAAATCTGCAGTATTTTCGCGATGCTCTTCATGGTCAGACCTTCATAATAATGGAGCGTAATCACCATTTTTTCGCGTTCCGGCAGCGATTCGACAAGCTTTTTCAGCGCTTCAGACATGACTTCATTTTCAATCTTCTGATATGGGTCATTTTTAGACGGCTCAAGGAATTCATCCGTCTCCTTCTCATAGAGCATGGATTCAAAATAGACAAGGTTGAACATGTGCGTTTTTTGCAGGACCTTTTGAACAACGACTTCTTTTATGCCAAGATAATTGGCTATTTCATGCTCGGTGGGTTTCCTGTTGTACGCTGCCTCAAGTGACTCGTATGCCTGCTGAATACTGCTGATCTTCTTGCGGAGACTCGACGGCGCCCAGTCCTGCTTGCGCATATAATCGATGATCTCTCCGCGGATCCTGACCGTTGCGTAGGTTTGAAACTTCACACCGAATGAGCGGTCAAATTTGTTGACAGCGTCAATCAAGCCGAGGACACCGCAGCTCATCAGCTCATCCTTTTCACTGTAATCCTTGTACTGCGGCATGAGCCGCTTAACAACAATTCCGACAATGTAAAGATAATGAGAAATGATCTTATTTTTAATATCCGCGTCTCCGGTACTGAAGTACTGCTCCCAAAGGTCATCAACATCCATGAATTCCTCTGTACTCATACCAAGCCCCATTCTGCCGCTACGCTCCGGCACTTTTTTGCCTTGAAAAATTGCAGTTTTCGATGTCGGCCTACCGGCGATTACCTACTTAAGCTTTTTCTTGTTTTTATACGTCAGCTTGTTCCTCTGGCTCAGCACGACCAGTTTGATGAGCGCGTCTCTGGCTTTTTCAGGCAGATCCTCAAAACTGACGCCAAGCAGATACCCGTATTCCTTATTTCTTGTTGAAATACATCGGACAACCTTACCCTTGACCTTCGGAATGACTTCATTGATGCCGAACAGGTTGAGGCGAATGGTCATTTCCATCTCCTGTCCATATTCACAGAGCTCGTCAAATCTGAGAAGCATGCCAAGCTCGGCAATATCAATGGTGCTGGTTTTTACCCATTTGCCGTCAGGGTGCATATCCCCTGATTTTTTCCTCACGTTTACCGCGACGCTCTCTCTGACGCGGAATGCTTGCCTTCTCTGAACACGCCTGACCTCTCCGGCAGTTTTTACATGGATGACAATGATGCTTGATGAATTATCAATGTCTGTTACATTCGCTTCAAACATGTACAGCCCTCTCTCGGTAACGCAGGAAATAGACAAAACCTCATGAGGCCTGACAATAATCTGCTGTCCTTGTTTATATGGCGCAAGGATTGTAAAGGAATCCTCACCGGTAATTTCATCGATTGTGGTGATGAAAGTCTCCGTCTGACTTTTTACACGGACTTCATTCCCGGTTTTTAATATTTTGTCCAGTAAGATCGCCACCGCTTTGCACCTCGATACATCGAAATCTTATATAATCCGGCAAGCACTGCGTATATCAAGTCAGCTTGATGATGTTTTCTATATGCAGCTCCATGCTTTGCTCAATCTCCGCGTAGGATAAAACCGTCAGGTTCGGCGCAATTTGTTCAATAATCTTTTTAAATCTCGGCCTTATTGCCGGTGCCGTCAGCGCAACCGATTTTTTACCCTGAATCGTCATCTTGTCGATTATATCTTTCGTATTCGTAAATATACTCTGCAGCTGTGACGGTTCAAGCACCGTAACGAGGCCCGATTCGGTGCGTTTTGTCTTTTCGGCAATTAACTGTTCGATTTTCGAGTCAAGTGCCAGGACAGCGACATCATCACCCGTTAAAAACCTGTTTGTAATCACGCGTGACAGGTTCTGCCGGACATA
>DBTM01000094.1 GCA_002307055.1 Clostridiales bacterium UBA1316 | reverse complement strand
ACATAGCACGATCTATCAAGAAGGGAAGTTTCTCTTGCTGTATGCTGTTAATGGGAGGTGAGACTTATGGCTATATCTGATGCGTAAACAGGAGATGTCCTCCCTGGCTGTTGACATGGGGTACACATTAATTCTCAAAAATCGTACACCTGAATAAACCAACTGCATGAAAGTCTCGTACAGAAATGAATAATTTGGTTTGCAGAAGGCACTGAAGCACTCGAGTTGAACTGATAGCCGGGACATGAGTCCCGGCTATCAGTTCAGCTAGCGCATTCGGCGTTCCCAACAAGCGGACGCGGCTTCAGATTGTAAGTTCGCACCGGGTGATGTAGTCAACCTGATCCTCAAACGGCAGATGCGTGAAATACGCAGAGAAGCCCGCAATACGCACAATGAGATCCTGATAATCCTGCGGTTTTATCTGTGCCGCATGGAGAATCGCAGTATCCGCCACCGTGAAGTGGAACTGGATGCCGCCCATGCCAAAGAAAGATTCAATCAAATCGCGGATTTTACCGGTCGCCTCGTCCCCGAGTACGGAGTTCGCGTCAAAGCGGAGATTGATCGCGCCGCCGCATCTGAACTTGTCGAAGGGCAGCCGCGCAACACTCTTTATGTATGACAGCGGCCCATTCATCACGACGCTCTGGCGCGGGTCATTGGGCTGGGAAAGGGACTCGCCGGCTCTTCTGCCGTCCGGGCTGGCGGCGGTACCTTTGCCGACCAGGACGAATGCCAAATCATTGACGCCGCCATTCATGACGCCGTCGAACGGGCAGCAGCGGCTGTTGTAGTAATCCAGCCACAGACCACTGGACCATCTGGCCAGATCATCCACTTCTTCGTTATCGTTGCCATAAAACGTTACCGAGTTGATGATATTCTGGCGAAGCTTTTCGTAACCGACCCAGTTGGCGCAGAGCGCGTCATACAGTTCCTTTAAGGCCACGGTCTTGTCCTCAAAACACAGTTTTTTGATGACCATAAGGCTGTCGGCGCATTCGGCGATGTGCCGCGTCATCGCGCCCATCGCATAATACTTCGCTCCACCCCAGGTCACATCCTTGCCGGACTCCAAGCAGCCCTCCGTCATCACGGAGGCGGAAAGGCAGGGGAACGCCTGGTTGAACACAAGCGCGTTAAGCTGGTAGATTTTCGCTTCGTAATCCAGATAATACTGTACCTGATGCTTAAATTCCGCCTGTAGTTCTTCAAAGGATTCATACTCGTACAGCTTCTTGCAGGGTACCCAGCCTTCCACGCCTGTCGTGAGATTCACGTTGCCATAAATGACCATGTTCAGGATCGGGATCAAGCCGAAGCCGCCCCAATGGCCTGCACTGCCAACGAAGGGCCATTCACTGCCGCAGATGGCCGGCTCGACACAGCCGACGATGCCATAGTCCCGTGCGTCCTCCAGCGAGCGGCCCTTTTCGACCATCGTCTGAATGATTTGCTCATCATTGTTGAACTGGGGGATGCCGCCGGAACGCTTGCTCATCTCGATACCCAGCGCCCATATGCGGTCGGGCGTATCCTTGTTGACGCGCAGCGCAACGCTGGGTTCGGCAACGCGGAGCCGATAGTAGGAGAGCATCAGCATCTCGGTCGCCAGGTTGTACTGCCCGGTGCCGTCGGGCTTCATGCCACCCAGCGTTATATTCATGCCGCCGGTTACGTTTTGATCCTTACCCAGCAGGTCGTAAAGGTTGCGGCCCTGTTTATGCATCCCGATGATTTCCTCATTGGCGGGATAGGTGCACAGTACAATCTGATCGCCGATGTGCAGCAGATAGGCATCGCACAGCTCCTGTGCCTGCTCGCGGGTCAGGGTGCCGTTTCGGATGTCGTTTTCCAGCAAGTCACCGATATATTTATCCACGCGAGCCGGGGAATCACCCACATGCGCGCCGTCGGCGGAAATCAGATACTGGTAGAAGAACATGGTCTGGAAGCCTTCCCACAGGTTCCGGGCGGGATGCTCCATGATCCAGTCGCAGGAATCGGCCATGCCCAGCAGCTCATCCCGGCGCTGCGGAGCGGCTGTCTTGGCTTTTTCCCGGCAGCCTTCAGCATAGCGGCGGCTCATCAGGATGACGGCGTCGCAGGTCTTGATGATGGCGCGGTAGAACGGATGGCTGCGGGCGTTTTCGGTCGTGATGTGCTTATCGATCTCCGCCAGCTTTTCGACTGCCGTCCGGCGCACAGCGCCAAAGCCGACGTGGACCGCGCGCTCAAAGTTGGGTATGAAGTGCCCCTGATAGGTGATGAATGTGGAGCGCGTATCCGCATCGATGACGCCGTTTCCGAACTTTTCATAGAGGTCGGGCATCATCAGGCCTCTGACATGGCTGCTGATGTCCTTATCCTCCCAGTACTTCGCTGCGCCGAGCAGGTATTCCCGCTCCTCGTCGTCCACCCAGACGCAGCCGGGCACCTGCCAGGCCGCGCGGAAATTTTCGTCTGTATCACCGAAGCAGCGCGGGATCCACAGAGGATCCGTCGCCTCGATATCGAAGTGCAGCGTCCGGCTCCAGGGGCCGGAGCCGCCGAGGAAAATATCGTCATCCTCAATGCTGATCTCCCGCGTGGCGCACCATGTATAGAGATATCCGGCGCGTTTGAGGATCGGGTATTCGTTTTCATGCGTCTTGTAGTATTCTGTGATGATCCGGTTGCGCTCTGTGTTCAGGCGCAGATGCCGGTTGCTCCATTCGCGTTTTGCTTTTAGTTTCTGAATGCGTTCAGAAACAGGAATGTCAAATTTCAAAGTGAGCCTCCTTTCAAGATACTATTGGTTACATAAAGCGGCACTCTGCGTCAGTAAGGCTGACAGTTCAGGCCTCAGCTCCCGAACAGCGCAAGCAGCTCCCGCTTAATCAGTGTTTTGACCAGCTGGACTTTGTAAGCGTTGGCTTCAAAGGGCTCCGCGCCCTCCACCGCGGCGAGACCGGCCTGAACAGCCAGCTCCTCCGTGATTTCTTTGCCATCCAGCACAGCCTCTGCTTTTTCCGCCCGGTAAGGCACCGGGGCAACGCCGCCCAGGCAGATACGGTAGTGCCTGTCCTGATCTGCGCTGATTGCCAGGTTGACGATAGGGAAGTCTATGCTCTTTCGGAAAGAGAAGCGCTTATAGCGGCCTTTCCTCCCGCCTTCCTGCAGCGGGATTTGGATTTCCGTAACGATTTCGCCGGCATGGAGCACCGTGGTTTTCGCAATGCCGACGCCGAAGAATTCCGCGACGGGAATGAGGCGCTCTGTGGTTTGAATTTTTGCGTCCATGCAGATCAGCGATGGCACCGTCTCCGCTTGGTTTACCGCGTAGCAGGCACAGTTCATGCAGCGCCGGATTTCCTGATCCAGCTGTTCCGGGGTATAGGACGCAGCGTCATCGTCCGTCAGCGTACGCGTTTCGACCGCGCGGACGGGCTGGGGAGCCGATTCGCGGACCAGGGTGCCCGCTGCGTCAAAGTGGACAAAACCGCCGGTCAGCCCCCTGGGCTCAATGGGCACGCCCAGTTCCCGGGAGAGGTTCATGGCCGCGATGCGGCCGCCGGCAATGGCGCGAATGGCGATGCTCGGGCCGGTAGCAGCGTCACCGGCGGCGTATATGCCCTTTTTGCTGGTACGGAAGGTTTCTTTATTCACGTCGATCAAACCTCGGGCGGACTGCAGCTGCTTCAGGAATTTCTCTCCCAGAAAGCTCAGGTCCACAGCCTGTCCGGTAGCCAGCAGAATATAGTCCGCATCCAGCTCGAACGCGCTGCCCGGTATTTCCACAGAGCGGCGGCGGCCTTCTTCGTCCGGCTCGTCCAGCTTCATGCGGATGCAGCGGATGCGGTCCACATTTGTCCCGTCGGTGAGGATATCCGTCGGGTTAGAGAGGAAACAGAACGCGACGCCCTCTTCCACGGCGCGGTCCACCTCTTCCTTCCCGGCGGGGATTTCCTTCATGCTGCGGCGATAGACCACGGTCACCTTTTCCGCGCCCAGACGTTTGGCGGTCAGAGCTGCGTCCATCGCCACATTGCCGCCGCCGCAGACCACAACGTTTTTGCCAATGGTTTTTTGCAGATAAGTGTTGACCTCCGTCAGAAAATCCAGGCCGAAGAGCGCCAGCTCCTCGCCGCCGATTCCCATGATCGGCTGCTTCCATGCGCCGGTACCGAAGAAAATACCGTCGTACTGTTCGTCCAACTCCTCCACGGTGATATCCTTGCCGATGTTGATGCCGCAGCGGAAGATGATGCCCATGCCCTCATACGCGGCGATGAGCGTATCCACGATGTCTTTTTGCAGCCGGAAGTGCGGCACGCCGTAGCGCATGACGCCGCCCGCCTTTGGCCGCCGGTCAAACACGGTGACCGTGTGACCGGCTTTGCGCAGATAGAAGGCGGCGGACAGACCGCCGGGGCCCGCGCCGACAATGGCGACGGATTTTCCGCTCTCCTGCGCGGGCTGCGTGTAGAATTTTCCCATGTTCGCCAGCATATAATCCGCCGCGCTGCGTTCCACGCAGCGGATATTCACCGCTTCGCCGACAGCTCCCTGACTGCAGTCATCTTGGCAGGGGTGGGGGCAGATGCGGGAGGTGAACATAGGCAGCGGATTCGCCTGCAGGATGATGTTTACCGCTTCGTCCCAGCTGCCGTTGCGCAGCGCTTCCATATACGCGGGCACGTCCGTACCGGCCGGGCAGGCGCGGGAACAGGGACTTTCGTTCGGCTTTATGCCGCCGAAGATGGAGTGGTAACGGTTGTCGCCGTTGATGGCGAAGCAGCGGCTGCCGCCCTTGCGGGCGCAGTCGAAACGGTTTTGCAGCTTGCGATAATACCAGCAGCGGGGCATCTGGCAGATGTTGCCGCCGATGGTCGTGTTCTCCCGCAGGGTCGGGGAAGCGCACTTGCCCGCCGCCTCAGCAACGATCCCGGCGTGCGCCCGAACCAGGGGGCTGCGGGTAATGTCCGCCAGAGTCGTCATCGCGCCGATTTTGAGGATGTTGTTCTCCAAACGGATATCATCGAGTCCGGGGATCGTTTTCAGGTTGACCGCCAGCTTGGGATATTCGCGGTAGATATCATCCTTCAGAGTGCCCAGCAGGTCGCCGCCTCCGGCGACAGCGACCGTACCGACCTGTTTCATGGCTGCGGATGCTTCCTTCAGCGTCTTTGCGTTGATGTGATTCAATACTCTCATCGTGCTCTCCCCCTTAACATTTACCCAACCCCTTCAGCATGCGATCCGGCGTCGCGGGAGGATCGACCCAAACCCCTGTGGCGTTGTGGATGGCTGTGATTATCATGTGCGAGTTTGCCAGATTGTGGCTGATACCGGCGCCGCCGTAAGCCGCGTTGCCGCTGCGCGTCTCCAGAATTTCCTTGTCCACGACAGGCACATCCAGCGTGGTGGGCACACGGTAGTCTATAAAGTTGCCGTTGAGCTTCACGCCGGATTCCGGATCCAGCACATGCTCCTCCAGCAGTTGGCCGGCCTGAGAGAAGTAGATAACCTGATCGATCTGGCTCTCCAGCGAGGTGCGGCGGATGACTTTCCCGACATCGGGTATAACCAGATATTTCAGGACCTCCACCTCGCCGGTCTCTTCGTCCACCGCGACCTCGCACCAGGCTGTTTCCATGGTGTCGAGGATTCGGCCGAAGCCCGTACTCCATGCCGCGTCGGGGGAGAATCCGCCGTACTCGGCAGTCAGATCCTCGGCCGTCGCCTGGCTGAGGGGCAAGCATCTGGAAGGATCGGCCTTTACGATGACCTTGCCGTCCGCGATGTCCAGCTCCTCAGGGGTGCAGCCCTTCAGCGGGCTGATGCCGTGATAACGGGTAAAGGGACCATAATTGATGATTTCTCCCCGCTGTGCCTGCCGGGCGGTGGACTCCAGAATTTTTTGTTTCAGGATATTCGCGCATTCTTTCACGATCCAGCCCTGACCGGTGACACCGTCGGAGCCGCAAGCCTGGTCGGAGTGCTTTTCCCGATAGTCATATTCGACGGAGATGTCCTCAAAATTCACACCCAGCTCCTCGGCGATAATCATGGTATAGCACTCGGTGCCGAAGAAACCCACGATGGGGCCCTGGGTGGGGAAATGGATTGCGCCGTCCCGGTATTCGAGCCTGCAGTAATATTCCAGGAAGCCGTGGCGGGGGCACATGCCGTAGCGGAAGCTGGCGCCGTGGAGGCGCCCGTCAGGCAGACGCCTGGTTCCGGCGGAATGCCAGTTCCAGTTCATCAGTTCTTTGCCCGCCTTCACGCATCTCTCAAAGCTGGGAACGGGGTTGGGATCATCCTGTGAGGAGGGCCCATGCAGATTCAGCCGGGCGATATCCACAGGGTCTTTACCCAGCTTTTCCGCAATCAGGTAGATACCAATGGTGATGGTATCCCAGTTGAAGGGGAAGAACTGGGCGCTGCAGTGCATGTAACCCCGGTTTGAGTCCACCAGCGTAAAGAGCTGGGATATGTTTTTGCATTTCAGTGTGTAATAGGGGCCCCAGTCACGGTCGCCGACGGTGCCCAACTGAGAAGTGTTCGGTGCGCCGTTGTCTTTGAGAACGTTGTCCTCCACGACGGTGATCAGGCCCTCGTTGGTGACGCCCAGCCGCAAATGCATATGGGCTTCATGGCGGTTCAGGCTGAAGTTTTCTTCCCGGGTGTTGCAGCAGCGCACCGGCCTGCCGCCCATGCGTTTGGAAAGCAGGGGGGTGATAATCTGGCTCATACGCATACCCCAGTCGCAATACTTACCTCCCTGGAACAGGCCTTCCTGAACAACGTTTTCGCCGGGCAGCCTGTACATAGCCATGATAGCCTGACGGCGCTGCACGGCGCCTTCGATGTGGATAACCTTTCCGTGTATATACATTTCGTCGTTCCAGTAGGCGACGGAGGCGGGGGGGTTGGGGATAGTGGAGATCGAGTCGTTGACGTTCACATCGTATTCCAGTGTAAAATCAGCCTGCTTCCAGCCCTCCTCCGGGTTGCCGTCGATCTTGTTGCTATAGCTGATGTTGCCCTGGCGCGGAGGGTCCTCCGGATAGTAGCGGGTCATCAGCCGGTCGCCCTCACGTGTCACCCAGCTGGGAATCGGTTTGTAATATTCGGCTTCGAACTTGTCCCATTCCGGTCCGCGAATCTTTGGGATGCTCGGATCCAGGCCCTTCTGCAGGTCAATAATGCACGGCAGAATTTCCCAGTCTATCCTCAGCGCGTGCAGGCCCTCCTCGCAGAGAGACTCGCTCTCGGCAATCACAACGGCACCCACCTCGTCGCCCTCAGAATAGGCTTCATTCATCAGGAAAGCGGGCCGCGGACCGTTAGCTGTCGGGTCCTGCTCAATCTCGTTAAAGATGGGATCATTCCACAGCACAACATCCAGAACGCCGGGGACCGCCAGCGCATCCTTCGTGTCGATGCTGCGTATCCGGGCATGCGCATATGGGCTGCGAAGGATTTTCGCGTGCAGCATACCCGGGTACGTGAAGTCTGCGCCGTATTTTGCAACGCCGGTCGCCATGGCGTAGGATGTCAAACCGGGGATGTTCGGCATGCCGACGACACGGAAGTTTTCTCTCAATCCGTTTGCTCCGGTGGTATCCGGCATCAGGTATCCCTCCCCTCTGCCATTACCTGCACCGCTTCGAGAATGGCTTGGGAATGGCGGGGATAGGTCCCGCAGATGCAGATATTGCCGCTGAGCGCTTCATTAATCTCCTGCCTGGTGGGATGCGGATTACGATCCAGCAGAGCTTTGGACGTTACCAGGAAGCCTGTTGTGCAGTAGCCGCACTGCATGGCGTCCCATTTGCAGTAGGCGTCAATCAGCGGCTTCCATTTGGGGTTGACCGCAATGCCTTCCACAGTCTCCACCGACATTCCCTCGCAATCGGCAGCAAAGATATTGCAGCTCAGGGTGGGCTTGCCGTTCAGGATAACGGTACAGGAGCCGCAGGCGCCGCGGTCGCACATGTGCTTGGCGCCGGTGAGACCGAGATGGAACTGCAGAACCTCCTTCAGCGTCAGATGCGGCTCGATAACGAGTCGGCAAGCCTTACCGTTGATGTCGATGTTCAGCTCGATGGGAGCAATACAGCCCGGATGCATTGAAAGATAATGCGCAGTCAGTTCTTTATAACTCAGGCACTGCCACTGGCATATGGGGCAGCTTATGATGCCGGACTTGGCGGGCATGGCTGCGATGCGCGCTGCAGCCTGCTCACAGGCGTCCGTCAAGCTTATATGAACCTGTTTGTTTTCCATTTAATCGTTCACTCCGTTCACTTCAAAAGGGCGTTTCAGACGCACTCCTGTTTGGCTTCAATCCTTCTTCAGTGCTGGTACGTGCGTCTGCTTATTGAACACGGGGTTGCTGGCGAGGAAAGCGAATTCCTTATAAAAGCGCGGATCGGGTATTTCCTCGGGAAATGCTCTGTACACGGCGTCAAAACGCTCTTTGAGGCCCGGTATGAATTCGGAATGTGTCAGGATATACAGGTCGCCGCGCTTGATACCGCGGATCACACGCACACCGGCTTCGTCAGGAGAACGGGTTATCGAATTATCGTATTCCGGCAGTGTGCTGCTTTCTTTCGGTTCGGCTGCTTTCTGTATGGTTCCCAGCAGCTGGTCCGTGACCTCGGCGGAGTTGGTGCCGAGCGCGGTGTTATGGGGGCCGGGGCAGAAAACGCTGACGCCGATGTTCGAGCCCTGCAGGTCCTCCGCCAGGGACTCCATTTCCGCAAGAACGGCGGCCTTCGTCAGGTTATAAATATCGCACTTACCGCTGGGGAGCAGGCTGGACATGGAAGCCGTGCTGACGATGTGGGAGTCCTCACCGTGCTTTAACATACGCGGCACTATCGTCTTGATACCGTTGATCACGCCCCACAGGTTGATCTTGATGCCCAGCTCGATTTCCTTATAGGTCACCTCGTACAGAGGGCCGGTCGCGCAGCTGATACCGGCATTGTTGACGAGCAGATGGATGTTGCCGAACCTCGCTTCCGCTTTGTCGGCGGCCTTTTCATAGGCTTGGCTGTCAGTCACGTCCAGCTGCAGAGGCAGCAAGGGCCAGCCGTTTTTCATAAAAATCACGGCCGCCTGATCCAGAACGCTCTGGCGCAGATCCGCAATAACGACATTCATGCCCTCGCGGGCACACGCTTTTGCTATTCCAAAGCCGAGACCGCTGGCGCCCCCGGTGATAAAAGCAGTTTTACCCTTTAGATTTTTCATGATAAACCTTCCTTCCAAAATTGTTTCTCGGCGGCCTGTTATCAGCAGCAGTCTTTTATTTCGCAGCGCCGTCAGGCTTTCGGCTGGGCGCGATGTAGTCCAGATCCGCGCGGGCGCGCCCGAAGGGCTCGACGCCGGCCTTCACCTCATAAAACTCGGAAATGCGGGTTGGGTCACTCAGCTCGGATGTGCTGAGCGCCAGGCGTTCCTTCTCAGGCAGCGTGTAGTTCTCTATCTTTTGAAGCTCACTCCGCAGCATGGCCAGACCTTCCTCATAGGTCTCAAAGGGCATGATCAGAACACGGTCGTTCTCGATGCCTTCCTTCAGAATAGCCGCCAGCTTGAGGGGATCGATTCCGATCGCATGGACGGTGCGCAGCATGGCAATGGTATTCTCATTGACGTTATAGCCGGTATTGCGCAGCTTCTCGGGGCGGTACAGCTCAGCGTTGCCGATGTTGGAATTGATGTTCCAGGGGCAGAGCACGGAGGCGTGACCGCCGTAGAATGGCATGGTCTCTGCAAAGCTGTACATCAGGTTGTTGACAGCGGCCTTTGCGGCGGAATACGGGCCGGTGTCTGGACCGGCTTCCAAAGCGCCCAGGGAGGAGGTGGTGACGATATGGAACTCTTCCTTCGCAACGCCGTCCCGGCCGCCGTAGGTTCTCAGAATGCGGGGAATGAAGGTCACCAGACCGTTGACCACATGACCGAAGCAGACGCCGACGACCCAGTCATAATCGTCGTAGGTAGAGGCTTCGACGGGGCCGAAGGAGTTGACGCCAGCCGTCTGGATGAGCAGGTGCGGAGGACCGCCGAAGACCTTTTCCACCGTATCAGCGGCGGCGGCGTACGCGATTCTGTCGGTCAGGTCGAAGCACAGCGGGAGCACGTCTCCGACCTTGCATCCGGCATAATCGACGATCTCGCTGACAGCGCTGTGCAGCGCGTCCCGGCGCACATCAGCGATGGCGACCTTCATGCCGGCTTTTGCGAATACCTTTGCCTGGCCAAGGCCCGCGCCTGATGCGCCGCCCGTAATAAATGCGATTTTCCCTTTGAAATCTTTCAAAAATACCACTCTTTCATAGCTTAGCGTCTTTAAAACACCAAACAATTTACAAACACGGCGTCTGTGAACGCCGCGCGTTTTTTTATTCATTCAGCTCTATTGAATACCGGGCAGACTGACCACTCAATCCGCCCTATATTCAAATGTTTTACATCTCTTGAGTTTCTTATATGGGGTTACGAGACCCAATACCATTTATTGTAATAGGTGTGACCGTACGGTACATATTCAATCCCGCTTAGGTCCTTGTTAATAGCCGTTGCTTTATTGGCTTCGCAAATAGAGTACCATGCCGGCGCATCGACGAACATCTTCGTCATTTCATAAATAGCATCGCTGCGTTCTGTCGTGTTGACGATGCTCATAATGCTGCTGTTTAATTCCTTAAACCGCGCACCATTATCACCCAGCCACTCGTAGGAAGAAAGCTGCGGCAAGACCGGTATCCAACCGCTATAATTCTGCGCGGCTGTATTGGTCGGCGCTTGTACATCTCGGAGATAAAGGTCATACATGGTAGGATCCAAGGTCAGTGCATTATAGGTGGCTTCGTCATAATTGTTGATGACGCACTTGATGCCGATATCAATCAGGTTCTGCTGGATAACCTCAGCCATTGCCACGTAATCGGCGGCGCCGTTCGTTGCAATTCTGATTTCCTTACCCACGAGGCCCGCCTTTTCGGCATACTGCTTGGCAAGGACAGGGTCGTAGCCTTTTGAATATGAATCGTTCAGATTCGCGTCGCGCGTCTCAAAGTCGAGCGCCGACATCGCATTCGGCCAAGTCGACACCGTGGCCTGCCCGTTATAAGCGAGCTTGACGATTGACTGCCTGTCGATGGCGTAGCAAATCGCCATCCGCGCATTCACGTCTTTGAACAGCGTCGTCACATTGAACCATATTGCTGAAGAATTACAGCTTGGTTTTGTATTGAGCGTGTATGCCGACAGGCTCTTGACATAATCGAAGTCCTGGCTCGGAACACTGGCCACATCAACGGAGTCGGTCTCAAGCGCGTTGATTCTCTGCGTTTCTTCGTTTAAAACCTTAAACTGGAGGTTTTTGATCTTTGCCTTGTCTCCCCAGTAATTCTCATTGGCTGTCATATAAAGGTGGCTGTTGGTCACATAATCGGTTACAACGTATGGGCCGGTGCCGATCGGCTTCGTGGCATAGGATGTAGGGTCGTAAGACTCCGCGTCTAACATTTGCAGCAAAGTAAAGTTGGTTAAATAGGAGAAGTCGTATGATTTGAAATTCAGCTCAACCGTATAATCGTCGATTATTTTGCATTTTTCATAATCGAGCGCCGGGAAATATGGATATTGGCCTTCAGTGTTATTAGCAAGATTTAAGGTAAACATGACGTCTTTGGCATCAAAAGTGTTGCCGTTGGAAAACTTCACGCCTTGTCTGAGGTGGAACACCCATTGGGTTGGGGTGGTCATATCAAGGCCGGTCGCAAGCAGCCATTCCTTATCCCCGGCAGTATTGATGATGTCATAAAGTGGTTCTGCGTACATTCTTGAGGCGGCCTTGAAGTCACCGCGCCCTGCTTCGTGAATGAAATCCAGGGTACCAAAATCCTGAGTTACGGCAATGGTCAGTGTGTCCTTGGCAGAGGCACCTTCGTTTCCGCTTGCAGATGGGCTGCTGTTACTGCTGCTGTCGCTGCTGTCGCTGCCGCTGTTGCTGCTGTTGCAGGCAGCCAGCGCAAGAACCATGCAGACGACAAGTGAAACCGCAATGAATTTTTTCATCTTTCCTCCTTATTTATTATGGCTTTATATTTACAACACGCGACAAAGTGGTTTGCCGAATGTTCTTCCAAGACCTGAGGCTTTTCGCAGTCCTCCGAGGCGTATTGACACCTCGCCATGAACCGGCAGCCGGGTTTCGGATCGACGGGGGATGTAATCTCACCCTGCATGATGATCCGCTTTTTCTTTTGATGGATATCCGGGACCGGAATGGCGGAAAGCAGCGCTTGTGTGTACGGATGCAGCGGGTTTTGGAACAGCACATCCGACGGCGCCTTTTCGACCATACACCCGAGATACATGACCATGATATCGTTTGATATATATTTAACGACCGACAAGTCATGCGTAACGAACATATACGCAAGGCCCCGCTCCTCCTGCAAATCAAGCATGAGGTTTATTATCTGCGCCTGGATTGACACGTCAAGCGCTGAAACCGGCTCGTCGCACACAATAAACTTCGGCCTCAGCGCAAGCGCGCGGGCGATGCCGATACGCTGCCGTCTTCCTCCGTCAAGCTCGTGAGGGTAGGAGTTTGCAAAACGCGCGGCTATGCCAACAGTGTCCATCAGATTCATTGTTTCAGCTGTTATCTCGGCCTTTGTGAGTTTGCCCTGAAGGATCAGCGGCTCCATAATGGCTTCGCTGACGGACATGCGCGGGTTCAGCGATGAGTAAGGGTCCTGAAAAATTATCTGCATTTCCTCGCGCATATGCCTTAGCTCTTTTTTCGTCGGATTTGAGATATCCTTCCCCTCAAAAAAGATTTTACCGTCCGTTAAGTCGAGCAGATGCAGAATCGTTCTGCCAAGAGTCGTTTTGCCGCAGCCGGACTCGCCGACGACGCCAAGCGTCTTGCCTTCGTCAAGCGTAAAGGTTATATCATCAACAGCGTGCAGCATCCTGCCGCCCGATTTGAAATACTTTCTTAGGTTTTTTACTTCCAGTAAAGCTGCCATCTTATTTACCCCCCGCCAGAAAACACTTAACAAGGTGACCCGGCGCTATTTCGGTGTCACCGGGCAGCTGCGCGGCACATTTCTCCATTGCGTCGGGACAGCGTTCGCAGAATTTGCAGCCCTTGGGAAGATTCGTCGGGTCAGGCATCAGGCCCTTGATCGGGTTCAGACGAGATTTTTTAGAACCCAGCTCAGGAAGCGAACCAAACAAGCCGATTGTGTACGGGTGTGCCGGATAGTCAAAGATATGCTCCACCGTGCCATATTCGACGATTTCCCCGGCATAGACGACGCCGACTGAGTCGCAGCAGTCAGCCACGACGCCCAGATCGTGCGTTATCATGATGACCGATGTGCCCAGCTTATCCTTCAGCGACTGCATCATCTCGAGAACCTGAGCCTGAATCGTCACGTCGAGCGCTGTTGTAGGCTCGTCGGCAATCAGCAGCTCCGGATTGCAAGCCAAAGCCATTGCGATGACGACACGCTGCTTCATACCGCCGGAAAACTGGTGCGGATACTCGCTGTACCGCTCCATTGGGAGGCCCACCATTTCGAGCATATCACAAGCCCTGCGCTCCGCTTCGGTGCGGGAAATCTTGTTGTGCAGCCCGACCGCCTCTGCGATTTGAAAACCAACCTTCTCTATCGGGTTCAGCGCGGTCATCGGGTCCTGAAATATCATCGCGATCTTATTCCCGCGGATTTTTCGCATCTCATGCTCGGATTTCGCCATGATGTCCGAGCCCTGGAAAATGATCTTGCCGCCGCAGAATTTAGCCGGCGGCGTCTGCAGGATGCGCAGAATTGAGCGCGCGACCGTCGTTTTCCCAGCGCCTGTTTCGCCGACAAGCCCGATCGTCTCACCCTGCTTAACGACAAGATTGACGCCGTTGACTGCGTGGATAACGGCTTCATCCGTGTGATACTCGACGACTAAATCATGGATTTCAAGGATATTATCAGCCACTTCATACACCTCAATTCTTAAGCCGTGGATCGAGAGCGTCCCTGAGTCCGTCTCCGAGCAGGTTGAAAGCGAGAACTGTGATCATTATGCATATTCCGGGATACAGCGCGAGCGTTCCGTGCGCCCTCATGTAGTTTCTCGCATCCGAAATTAATGTGCCCCATTCAGGAATAGGGGGCTGGACTCCAAGCCCTATAAAGCTGAGCATCGCACCGATCAGAATCGCATTCCCTATATTCATCGTAATCGAGACGATCAGCGGTGAAATGGCATTCGGGATGATATGCTTGATAATAATGTGCGAATTACCCGCGTTGATCGATCTGGCGGCGTCAATATATTCCATTTCGCGGACTGTGAGAATTGAAGCGCGCATGAGCCGGGCAAATTGGGGTATCATACTGACGCCTATTGCGAGAATCGCATTTCTCAGGCTTGGCCCAAGCACCGCGGCGAGCGTGATACAGAGCAGGAGCATCGGTATGCTCTGATAAACATCAAGTATGCGCATGAGCAAATTGTCCGTCCACCCGCCGTAGTACCCGGCGATCGCCCCAATGAAGATACCGATCACCGAGGAAATCGCAACCGATCCGAGTCCTATCAGAAGGGACGCCCGCGCGCCGTATATAATCCGGCTTAACACGTCGCGGCCCATCCGGTCAGTCCCCAGCAGGTGGTCCCAGCTGCTCGAGGCAAACGCCTGATCGGGTTGCTGCTGGTCATATTTATGCGGTGCTATGAACGGAGCGAATATGGCGATTATAATAATCACAATGATCAGAACAAGCGAAACCACCGCGGCTTTATTCTTTTTCAGCCGCCGCCAGAGATCTCTGATTCCTGATTTCTTTTTCTTAGACTTTTCCATCGTTAAGCCCCCCACTCACACGTTTTCTTTTTTTAATATATTGAGAGCGAATCCTTGGATCAATAAACGCGAATATAAGGTCGACAATAAGTATTACGAGGCTGAATACCATAGCCAGGAACAGGACGCTGCCCTGAATAACGGGATAGTCCCTGTTTTGCAGGCCGGAGAGCGTGTAGCTGCCCATTCCCGGAATTGAGAATATGACTTCGGCTATCAGCGCGCCGCTAAGGGACATGCCGAAAATCGAGCCGCTAAGCAAAACAGTCGGGATCAGCGCGTTTTTTAGCGCATGTCTGTACAAAACCTTACCCTCCGTCTGCCCCTTTGCGCGCGCAGTCGTTATATAATCCTGCCTGATGACCTCCAGCAGATCCGACCTTATCTGCCTGGCAATTATCGCCGCGTATCCCAGCGCAAGCGAAACGATTGGCAAAATCCAGCCCTGCCATTGATCAATGCCGGAAGACGGCAGAATTCTGAGCTTTACGGCGAAGATCTGAACCAGTATTAACGAAAACCAGAAGGCTGGCATTGAGACGCAGAACAGAGAGGTGAAAATGGCAGCATTGTCTTTCCATGTATACTGGTGCGTCGCGGCATAAACGCCCAGCGGAATGCCAATGCAGAGCGAAAGCGCCATACTCAGGCTGACGATCATAAGCGTGTATGGGAACCGCTGCATTATATCGGACAAAACATCCGTTTTATTTATATACGATTTGCCCAAATCTCCCTGCAGCACATTCCCGATAAAGCGCACATACCGTACAGGAAACGAGTCGTTAAGCCCATTCACTTCTCGAAATTCCTCAAGCTGATACGCTTTCGCTGTCACGCCCAGCGCCTGCCTCGCGGGGTCTCCGGGAACTAAATCGATTAACAGCAGCACGATAAAAGAAATCCCCAGCAGTATAGGAATCATCATCAGCAAACGCTTAGCTATATACCTAATCATATTGCGCCCTCTCTTCTACATATCTTTGTACGTCTGGCTTTCCCTCATTCATTTTCAGTACCTCGTAAGATTGCACGTTGTTGGTAATAAGAATATCTTATCTGCTCATAAATATTTCTTATCCTAATCATCATTATATTTGCTTTCTCTTCGTTTGTATAGTGGCATCTAGCATAATGAAAATTAATGTTTTTTGTCACATGTGATAAAAGCTGCTTGCTATTTGTTGTGTTTGATGTGGAAATTTTATTAATCTTTGTCTTGAAATGCGAATTGTTTGTTGATATGCTGTCACACGGAGGGGATATCATGGATACGCTGCAGCTTGAGATTTTTGCTTCAATCGCACAGACCAAAAGCTTTACACGCTCCGCCGAGCTGTATAGCATCACTCAGCCCAACGTCAGCCACCTTATTAGAAATCTGGAGAAAACCCTGGATGTTAAGCTGCTGGCCCGCTCTAAGCACGGGGTTACGCTGACGGAAGAGGGCAAGGAATTTCTGCCATATGTCAAGCAAATACTCAACACCCTGTCAACGGCGAAGACCCGGATTCAGAACATGGCGGAGGGGCGGTTTGGGCATATTCGCATAGCGGCGGCGACGTCGATCACAAATCAGCTCAGCGACAGTATGCTCAAGCTGTATGAAAGCTACCCATCAATTCAGGTAGATGTCGATATACTTGAAGGCAGCGATATGATTGATACCTTCGAACGCGGCGAATACGACTTCTATTTCACCGTGCAGGACATGATTGTTGAACATCCGGAGTATGACAGCATTGTTATACACGAGGACAGGCTTGAGCTGTTTGTAAACAAGGATATCGCCGACACGATTAATCTTAACGACTGGTCAACAGTTGAGAGGCACCCGTTCGTCTCTGTGCTCATATCGGACGCCCGGCTGAGCCAGTTTAGTACGATGTGTAAAAATCGCGGCATCAATCCGCGTATCATCAACTACTATAATAGGGCGGAGTCGGTTTTACTGTCCGTCAATGCCGGAATCGGAATTGCGATTCTGCCGGGCGAGCTCGGCAAGCTGTATCAGCGCGATAATGTCATCACGTTTCCGATTGAGGGCAGCGACGCGGCTCTTACCTCCGTATTCGCATGGAAAAAAGATACGACCACAACAGCGTGTATTCTCTTTAGAGATATTGTGCTCTCTTTATACGCGATATAGGAGACGGTTCTCCGTTTGATACTCACCCCGTCACCGTGATAATATGGCGTCGGGGTGATCGTTTACAATGAGCATAAACGTCTGACGCAGCTCTTGATATTTGGAGGTATTGATATGGCGCAATACGGCTCGGAAGTTTTTCACGGTTACGATAAACCGCATCAATTTACAAAGGGCATCAATGCCGCGGCGGCAAAAACAATCACCGAGGTCCGGCGGGAAATCGGCGTCATCCGCGAAACGGACGTCATTGTGGTCGGGGGCGGTCCCGGCGGCATTGCGGCGGCGGTATCTGCAGCCAGAGGCGGAGCGCGGACGATTCTGCTTGAGAGATACGGTCATCTTGGCGGCATGTCCACCGGCGGTCTTGTCAATATCATCCCGAACTTAGCCGATATCTATGGCGAGCAGCATATCGGCGGCTTCTGTCAGGAGGTAATAGACAGACTGGCTCTGCGCGGCGCGGCGTGCTTCCCAGAGAAACGCTTCTGGGGCAAAAGCGAGCCGTCGGTTGTCGATACTTATCTTAAAGCGAATATGATGCATTTCTATATCCGGAAAAACAAAGCAGGGGAATATGTCGTCTTATACACGGCGGTCATTGACCCGGAGGTTGCCAAGGATGAGATGAACACAATGGTCCTGGAAGCCGGCGCTGAGCTGCTCCTGCATACCTGGGTAACCGAGCCGATTATGGACGGCAGCACGGTCAAAGGCGTTATTGTGGAGAGCAAGGCGGGTCGGCAGGCGCTTCTTGGCAAAGTCGTCATCGATTGCTCCGGCGACGGGGATATGCTGCCCAGGGCGGGGGTCGAAACGACGGATTATATGGTGCCCGGCTCCAGGATCGCGCAATTCGGCTTTATCTATTGGGTCTGCAATGTCGATCTCAAAAAGTATGATGATTTTATGAATACCGAGCCGGACAAATATAAACAAACAGTTCAGCAAATCACCGAGCTCGGCGGCTCCGCTTACTTTTCAAGAGGCCTGCTCGACGGGCAGGAGGGTGTTATCTGGGTGCATCGCCTGATAGGTTCTTTAAATCAGACCGATCCCGAAGAGATGACCCATATCGATGTGGCGGCGCGGCGCCAGTCCGTAAAAAACTGGGAGCTCATGAAAAAATACATGCCGGGGTTTGAAAAGAGCTTCATCATGCTTTCCGCGCCGCAGCTCGGGACATCCGGCGGGCGCCGGATCATCGGCGAATATTATCTCACCGGCAAGGACATGGATACTGACCGGCCCTTTGACGATACAATCGCCGTCTTCGCCGATAACGACCGCGGCGCGCTGTCGCTGCGGTATCCCAGGACATATGTGCCGTACCGGGCGCTTGTTCCGAAGGGAACGGAGGGCTTGCTTGTCGCCTGCCGCGCCTTCTCCGCCGATCACGACTTCAGCGAATTTTTTAATCTGATCCCCCATTGCATGTGCTTCGGCCAGGCCGCCGGAGCGGCCGCCGCCATCGCCGTAAAAGACGGCGTCAGCGTCAGAAACGTGAGCTTCCCCGCACTCCGAAGCGAGCTGCTCAAACACGGCGCCATCCTGCCGTGAGATGCGGACGTGCATACCGCAATTGACGAGTACCTGAAGCTCCCCGGTGCGTTTGGCAGTTCAACTATCGAAATGAGGAAAGATCGTTGCTGAGACCTGAGCAAACCGTCTTATCCGAGCTTACCTGTAAAACATAATAGGTTATAGATTTATGTTATGTATATGAAGAGACCCGTTTGATCGGCTGTGTAGTGCTGACCAAACGGGTTTTCTTTGCCGCTGACTCTGGATAATGATGCGGCGGTATCGGAATTCTCGCCTGGAATCTCTGCTTCACAGCCTCGTCCGTCGCGTCTTTCGAAACGGTCAAGCTGTTGCCGGGACGCACGGAACTGCTCCGCGGACAGTGGGAGGAGATACCGATTGAATTGAACTGATATTCAATGGATTTAAAAGTATTGAGCCTATAGGGCCGCCGGGGAGATATGATGTTGAAACCTCTATGCTTAGGCAGCCGTTCGGGTTCCGCACCCGGAATTATATCCTTCGTGTAATTAGGACGCGGTTAAGGATTGCTCTTCCAGCGTTTTACCGCTCTCTTATGTACAATATAACCATCCTCGTCTGTCTGTTTACCGAAAAAACAGGTACCTTCGGCGAGAAAATGCTTCAAATTCGAAATTTATACAACATTTTGTAAAAAAAGTTGATATTTTTCAATATTTAGTATAGACATTTTGTTAATTTGAAGTTATATTCAAGTTATAGATATTAAGAGTAGGTGGTTATTATGTCGGACAGCAAATTATTCGAAGCCGTAGCCAACCTGATCCTGCAATCAATCTCCGTTTGGGAGGATATGCATCTCTATGCGCTGACCTATTCGACGGAGTATAACACCTTCTGGGAGCTGCTTGATGAAGACCTGAAGTCTACCGTATGCAAACATCGCAAGCAGAACCGCGAAGAGCGCCTTGTACCGTTCTCCATGAGCCTCGGCGGATATTATAAAGGTATATTGACGCAGGAAAGCTTTGAAAGGTTCAGAGCCCAGCACTGGAAGAAGCAGCTTAAAATTATAATGGCGGACAGTAAATTCCGTGTTGTGATGTCAAACCTCAACACTGAGCTCAAGCGAGAGCGAAAAAACGAATACAGATATCTCGAGCGCCATACGGGTGTTTATGAAGGCTCCATGCAGGTATCGACGCGTGTCGTCTGCACCAATGCCGGCATCTTGTACAATAATGTCAGTTAACCAGCCGCCCACGCGATGATTCGCGACAGCACTTCAAATACGCCCAACACCACACAAAGAAGAAGCTCGTTTCATTAATCTGAAGCGAGCTTCTTCTTTTAAGTGTTCAAAGTGGAATGGCGTTGGTTCCTTACCGGAAAAATGACAGCTGTCAGCAGAAGCACAGATAAAATGCTCCGTAAAGACACGGAAAAAGTATCTTTTAAACGAACCGCACATTATCTTAAAACACGGTCAAACTCCCCATCATACTCTTCACCGGTTGCATCGAGGTCTTTAATCCACTTTCCCAGTCGATCACTATACCGTCTGAAAAAAACCTTTAAATTTTTTCTTTCGAAATCGTAAATATTAATGGTATATGAATTCATAATATTCATTTGCTTTTTTAAATCCGCAGGATCCGGATATAGAGCGCCGGCAGGAAGAACAATGAGTTCTTTCTGCATATAACCGCTTGATTCCACATTAGGCATGTGATTATGTCCCTGCATTAATATTTGGAAGTTGTCAAGCAAAAACTGTTTCACCTTTCCGTTGTTTTCTGTCGCGAAATAATTCAGCGGATGGTGTATACATGCGATTTTAAGATCACATTCTTTTAAACTGTTTAGAAAGCGATCGCCGTATTGCTGCGCGGTGAGAAACAAATAACCGAAATCGTCAGTCTTATTCGTGTCGGAATTTATATGAGAGCCGGAATTAACAGCCGAATTGAGTGCCAAAAAGCCTATTTTTTTCTTATTGAAATCAAATATTTTTGTATATGAATAGCAAGTCTCGATACTTGGCGCAATATCAAAGTCAGTCATTTTGAGTTTGTTGAAGAATGCGTTATAATTATCGAATTTTATAAACCATTCTTCTTTATGAAGCTTGTATTCGGAGAGCATTGTGGTTTTGTCTTTGCAGCTGGCCTTCATAATATCAGTTATTTTGCTTCTGTCGATATCATGATTTCCCGGTACAACTATGATGTTATTCTTGCTGATGCTGAAAGCTTCTCTAATCCTTTCCAAATATTCCGCGAATATTTCGAATTCTGCCTGAGCGCCGTTAATAACCATATCACCGGATATTACTATTGCAGACGGCAATATTCCTTTTCCCTTAAATTCCAATAGATCCTTTATCAAAGCATCCATGAATATTTTATCTCTCCGTGATTTTTCTTCTTCGGTGCAATCACAGTTAATATGTAAATCAGATAAATGAATCCATGAATAACCTTGGCTTCTCTTTTTCTTATTCTTAAATAATCGGTCTAATACTGGCTCTAATTCGGTTTGCATATCTTCTTTTTCCACTAATCCGGTAACTCCATAATAATTAACCAGAGTAGTTACTTTTCTCTTTGCCTCATCAATATAATTTGACATAATTACGATAGGTACGGAATGGTTTGATATAATTTGTGCAATTTCAGACCATTTCGGGAGTATCTCTCGATTTATCTCTTTCGATTTTTGCCCTAAAAAATTATAATCCAGCAAAACCAGATCAATTTTAGAATTATTGAACGTTGCAATTAAGTTATTCTTAAAGTTCACATTATTTTTTACATAATCAAGCTTTATTATTTCAATTATTAAATTTTCTTTATTCGCATATTCATTTAAAAGTCGTTCTGGCTGTTCCATCTGGTCATATTCATCATCTATCATTAATATTCTCATACATTTTCTCCCGTCAAGACTTAATCGGTATGGTTAATGCTATTGTTGTTCCTCGATGTCTTTCACTTTTGACTAATTGGTATTTCACATCAAAGACATTAAACACCAGCGCTGAATATCCCAGACCAATCCCGGCACTGTCTTTTGTCGAATATCCGAATTCCCAAATCTGATCCTGCTTATCTTTCGCAATTCCGCATCCTTCATCCTTAATTTCGATGTATGCATATTCCGTATCACTTGTCAGTGCAACGGCTATTGTGCCGTCCTTTTCCATTGATTCTATCGCGTTATTAATAATATTCAGTACCGCTCCCCTGAATATTTTTCTGTTGGTATAAAATTCAACAGGTCTTGACTTGTTTATGAATTCTATATTGATTGTAGTACGTGCGTTTATGAATATATCATCTGCTTGAACGTCAATTATTAGGTTTGTACAAAACTCAATCAGATTTATAAAGCTTAAGTTATTATTTTTATCCTTTATATCATTATTTATCAGTGGAATTATTTCCTGGTATTCAGTTTTTATAGTGTTATATATTTCGAGTATCTCGTGAATTTTGCTTAAAAGCTTGGGATCATATAACTTTTCGTCCAGTTCGCGAATTATATTTGTCGCAGTTGTTAAGTTTGCCTTTATTCGATGCATAAACCTATTAGCCGCATATTCACAGATAACCGCTAAAGCATTTAAGCCATTAATCTGGTTGCTCAAATGTTTCTCTTTTTTTATTGCGATCGCACCCTGCGATGTCCATACTTCCATCAATTTTTTTTCATACGGCGTATAATTATGACTTTTATGTAATAAATATAGAACCCCGATGACTTCATCATCAATTTTAAAAGGTAAAGCGGCTAAAGACCTAAAACCCAGCTTATTATATGTATCTTGATTTATCTCGTCGTCCAACGTAATATCAGAGACGAATCTAGTATTACCGTTTTCATAAATATCATGAGTAATACCCACACCATTATCAAATCTGGGTGTGAGATATTTATCCTTTGAATACTCATTTAATGATACAACTTTGTGTTCTTTTCGGTTGTTTTCATTCGTGATAAATACAATGAAACCGCTGTCTGCTCTGACTAAATTATAAGCGCCAAGGCTGATTTTTTTTAAGATATCCTCCTGAGTCTGATTTTTTGAGCTTGTTATCTCGGTGGATACTCTGCTAAATAAATCCAGCTGCGTGTTTCTCTCAAATACGATGGCGGCATTTTTAGATATAGCGCCCAACAGATATTCATTTATTGGATAAAGATCTGAGCTTATCGCACTAATAATTCCATATATCTCGTTTCCGCATTCGATTTTAGCTAATATCTGAAAAGTGTTATCAGCTTCAGTACAGCAGGTTCCGTTATCGGAGAAATAAATGCGGCTCAGAGGGCAGAAGGTATTATCTTTTGAAATGATGACTTGCTCCGCATCAAAACCAGAATGCTTTTTATTGTCATAAAAAGCCTTCTTTAATACATTTATTGATCCATTATCGTTTTCCGTAAAATAGACGCTGCATTCTTTACAGTGAAGATTATTTATAATATATTCAGGGATAAACTTCAATAATTCACTATTTTCCTGAAAAAGGCCGATTTGAAAAATAAAGTTATTCAAAATGTCGAGATTTATTCTCAGTTCCTCGTTCTTTTCTGATACCCTATCTTCATCTGTCATCAAAAATCATCCTTACAAATTTATTTCAATAAACACGCTGTACAAATATCAGTATCATCAACTAATTTGTATAAGGCTTCCATATCTAAGCAAGAATAGTCATCTGCGCCCAATTCATTTGAGATTTCTTTATTATCTCCTGGATTTGTTATCCATGCTTTATCGAAAAAGCTGCCAGGGGTATATTTAAATACAGAAAATGGACATTTCCGGACAATCGGCGGTAATAGGGTTCTGACGTGAATTTTTTCAACACCATACGTTCGAAGGCTTTTGATGGCTACTGTCATTGTGACCCCGCTTATTATGGCTTCATCGATAATGATAATATTTTTAAATAATTTCTTATCAATAATTGTGCCAATCTTCTCTTCGGCAAGTACATTTCTCTTATTTAAGTCGTCTGATATATCAAACATTGATTGACTGTATTTATTATAACCAAATGCCATCCATAAATCTTCTTTTCTAAGCTCACTCCAGCATGCTGCCAGGTATACTCCGGCATGCGGAATAGGGACAACGGCTTCGGCATTAATAACCTCACATTTAATGAGTTCCTTAATCAAAGCAAGCCGAAATTCCAAGCTTGAATCAATGTTATTATTTTCATTGATTTTTTTCCCTGTGCTGAGCGCTAAAATGCAATTATTGCAGTTCTTTTTTGTCATAATGTTACCTCATTATTGAAATTTATCATTATATATAAAGGAATAAAAACCAAAATGGATTCTAAAATGTTATTGATCTTAGGTTTCGGAAAGCTGTCAATCGGGTTTTTAACACGTGTATTAATACGTGAATTAGCCGATTGTGATATTATACCCGTTTTTTGGGTTCGCAAAAATGAAAAATGGAGTCATTTTTTAAAATATCAGTCATTAGTGATACACTATAAAGATAATAATGATCAGATATTTCATAATCAGGAAATCATCATTAAAAAGCCGAAGGAAAGTGCTGGCAGCTTTAAAAAGCGGTGCAGAGAAAAAAATACCGCAGGCCTTCTAATTACGGATTTTTCGGAAATAGCATTATATAAAGATCATATTTCATGCTTTGCAACATGCAGCGGGAATTCATTCACCGATCTGATTAATCAGATTGATTCAATCTACAATCCGTCTGAAAAATACACAGTTGCTTTATTTGAAAACAATATAAACGAAATTGTGAATTTCAAAATGAATTATAAACATGACAATGCATTAATAACCACTTCCGGTATTGACTGCATTTGCTCCCGCGTGATATATAACAAGAATTCACTTGATGTTAAATGCGAAGAGGGCGGTATACTGATAGCCGATATCATAATTGATCAGGCAATAAACCGGTGTTTACACATTTCATATAACAATTTTCATAATCTGATAATTCCGTTTGATTTATCGAGTACGCGCTTTGCGATCATAAAAAAATTAATGCTGAACATACCTTACTGCTTGATTCCGATACTTAATTATTCGCACGCGAATGAAACTAAATATAAAAAAATATTAAAGTATCAAAATATATATATGAATTTTCTGCTGATAGATAAAATCGAAAATACGCTTTATAACCTCAAACCATTATTTGCGTATTTTTTAATTAATTCAGAAAACACAGGACAAGCATCTTTATCGACATATGCCTTTATAAATGATTATTTTGACTTCAACTTAAAAAGATTTCACGATAACAATGCCGATACAGTTGGCAGAGTTCTGCATCTGTCGTCAGAAAAAAACTATTTTATCAAAATAAAGCAAATTGTTTTATGCACGAAAGCTGTATATATGTTTTTTGCTGAAACGGAAATCCGCGCTCCTATAAACGAAAAAAATGATATGGATAAATTATTATCCGTATTAAAAACCATTATGAGTATATTAGACAGTATAATACTTGAATGATCTTTATAACTTATAAACAAAAAAATATTATATGGTTATAAACAAAGCTTGGAAAAACGCATGTTATCGAATCCATGGCTTCCGTTGAGGTAAAGCTGTCAGAGCCTTTGCTTGTAAAGGCTCTGATGACTGATGACGCGTGACATAGTCCCTGGCACTGCCAGCATTGACAGTCAAGCGGGCTCCTGAGCATTATATTATATTACATTATATTAACATATGTTTAACATATCAAGGATTATTTGGAGACAGACGCTTTCACGGCATGAACAAAAAATGCTTTTGCCTGACATGTAAAGCTATACTTCGGAAATTATAGAGCAAATTTCGCGCAACCCCTTTGAAATTCTAATAATATGCTGTAAAATAAATCAAATTGCTTGAAAAATGAGGAGGCAGCCAGAATGGCCGACAGCATCGCTCCCGGTTTTATGCGCTGGGGAAACACTTTGATAATTACACATCCGTGGATTACGGCTGAGAACATTCAATCCGGCGAAATAGAGGTCCGCTTAACGACAGACGCGTCGCTCCCCGTCGGGCAGTGGCTGACCGCCGAGGCTGCCAACGCGCAGTTTGGGGCGATGGCGTCCTATACGGGGACGCTCCCGCCGTATTTCCGGCTGGAAGCTTTTGTAAGACTTGGCGGCGCGGTCAGCGAACGCGGGCGTTTCGAGGTTGTGCCCAAGAGCCCGGACACGAATATGTCCTCCGGCGCGTATCTTCCGGCAGATTTTCCGGGCGAAATCGCCCTGACGGCGGCGGACGACACGGCAATCTGTTACAAAACCGCCATAATTCCGTACACAGCCGGTACCTTTGCCATTGACGAGGCAGCGGCGGCGGCGATCCCCGAGCCGCTGCCGGACGCGCTGTACAGCGGGCCGATTTCCACTGCCGGAGCAGATTCGGACAAGGCGTTTGTCATCAAGACCTATACCCTTGCAAAGGTCGGCGGCGCCGCGTTTACAAGTCCCGCGGCGACGTTCTTCTACGTGCCGGACGCGACGCTCGTCAAGCTCACGCCGGAGACAATTGACGCGGTCATCGCCGAGATGACGGCGGAGGACAAGCTCGCGCTCACCGGCGGCGTCGGCGGCGACCCGACGGTGCTCATCAACAACGGTCCGGCAGGCGCTACCTGCGGCATCCCCCGGCTTGGCATCCACGGCCTTGTCCTTGCGGACGGCCCCGCGGGTGTTCGCATGCGTAAAAACGCGACGGTATGGATGTCACCCACCGGTATGGCTTCCACCTGGAATCTCCCGCTTGTCGAAGAGGTCGGCGCGCGCGTCGCTGCCGAGGCGGCGCACTATGCTGTTGACGTCATCCTCGCGCCGGGGCTGAACACACAGCGCAACCCGCTCGGCGGGCGTGACTTTGAATATTACTCCGAGGACCCGTACATCACGGGCCTTATCGGGTCGGCTTATGTCCGCGGGGTGCAGTCGGGCGGCGTCGGAACCTCGCCGAAGCATTTCGCCGGCAACGACCAGGAAAACTTCCGCGGCCGGGGAAATGTAGCCGCATCGGAACGCGCGCTGCGCGAGGTATACCTGCGCGGCTTCGAGATGGTCAGCCGCGAGAAGCCGTGGACATATATGGTCGCCTATAATGCGCTCAACGGCACCCTCGCCAACGCGAACAAATGGCTGCTCACCGACACGCTCCGCACGCTCTGGGGTTGGAAAGGCCTTGTCATGTCCGACTGGGGCGCGGATTACGACCCGGTTTTGTCCATCGAAGCCCAGATGGACCTCGGCGAACCGACGCGGAACGCGCCGCCGGTGCTCGAGTGGCTGCGCGATACAGCGATTGACGCGCGTGAGCGGGCGCGCCGCGTAAAACTGCTGGACACCGGCGTTCGGAACATGCTGGAGCTGATTTTAAAGTCCCACGCGTATAAAGGCGCTTACGGCAAGCTTCGGATTGACGGCTCTTACGGACCGGACGGCCTGACGCAGGGCATCATCAATCAGCGCTCCGCCCATTTCGGCGGCAGTGCGATTCAGCGCGAATCCGCCGCCGTGAACCGCCGTCTCGCCGCCGAGGGTATGGTGCTCTTAAAGAACGAGAACAATACGCTGCCGCTGAAGCCCATAACAAAAATAGCGCTTGTCACGAGTGAAATTGCGTGGGACGAGCTGGATAACCTCGGCTGGTACGGCTGCACCGCCTCTCTCGGCGACATTGTGACGCAGGGGCGCGGCAGCGCGCAGGTCAAATTCAACAGCGACGGCGGAACCAAATGGTCGCCGACGCTTCAGGAGGGCTTGAACAACGGCGGCTGTCACATCGTCGACTGGAAACGCGACGGCGAAATCGCCGGAACGTCGGACCTCCCGCACGGAGAGAGCCTCGGGCAGGATCAGGGCGCGCAGATTGCGGCGGACCCGGCTCTCGTCGCTGCCGCGGCCCAAAAGGCGCTGGCGCTCGGCGCGGAAGCGTTTGTCTTTGTGATGACGCGCGTCTCCGGCGAGGGGCAGGACGTTATTCCCGAGGAATTCAACCTCTGCCTGCGCGAAGTCTCCGTTTTCGGGCCTTACGCGGACACCTTCAAAGCCGCGGGGAAAAAGGTCGTCGTCCTGCTCAACTGCGGCGCCGCTGTTGATACCACGCTGTTCCGCGGGAAAGCCGACGCCATACTCAATGTCTATAACCCCGGCACCGAAGGCGCCAACGCCATCGCGGATGTCCTCACCGGCGCGGTCAGCCCCTCCGGCAAGCTGACGCAGAGCTTCCCGTGTACTTATAATGACAGCCCGTCCGTTGCCGTCGTGGCTGCGGGGCATGAGGGGCAAACCTTTGGGACGAACCCGGTTTATTACGACGAGGGCGTGTACGTCGGCTATCGGTATTTTGACACCTTCGGCAAGGGCGCGCGCGTCGCTTATCCGTTCGGGCACGGCCTGAGCTACACAACCTTCAGCTTTTCAAACCTGAAGCTGGATAAAAACTATTTCGATACGTCGAACCCCGGCGAGACGCTCAAAGCCGCCGTGGACGTGACGAACACAGGCGCTTTTCCCGGCAAGGAGGTCGTCCAGCTCTACCTCGGCGCTAGTACCTATCAAGAGGAAGGCCGCCCCGTCAAAGAGCTGCGCGCCTTTGCGAAGACCCGCCTCCTGGCCCCCGGAGAGACGCAGACCGTCACCCTGGTCCTGTCCCTGCGCGACCTGCAGTTTTATGACGACAGCGGCAGCGTGCCGCCGGATGCGTACACGGACGGCAGACGGTGGAAGGTGACGCGCGGCACGTTATTTACCGTCACCATCGGCGATACCTCCAGCGGCGCCGAGCTGTCCCGCCGCGGCGTTTCCGCCTCATTCGTCTGCTGATTAACGCCTGATTCAGAGAGAGCGGAGGGTTCCTGCTGAACTCTCCGCTCTCTCCGCACCAGCCAAAGCGCTGCAGCATACTTTTAATAATTTGATAAAAGCCGCGTTTCATGATACACTGTTAACAAAATCTGGTAAACGGAGATGAAAACGGTGATAAAAAGCGGCGAAATAAATGTCGGAATCGGTTTTGCCACAGGGCGCAAAAACTTCCAGAAGATTTTAAAGACAAATGTATACAACTGGCGCGAATGCGGCTTAACGGACAATATAAGCGTGCGCCTGAACCTTTTAGTCGCGTATGATTTGAATTATTCAAACACGAAATCAACGGACTATACGAATATCAGCAAAGAGGTTCTCAGCCTCGTTGACGGAACCTTCTTTATCGGCATCAATGAAATTCAAAAAGAGATTGATTATTTAACGCGCGAAAACGTCATCAGCAAGGCGGAGGCGAAATTATTCTTCGGCAGCGGCTACGCGGCCAAACGCAACGCGGTTATCTATACGGCAATGAAGAATAAGATGGATTATCTGCTTTTCCTTGACGACGACGAGTATCCCCTCGCCGTGACGAAGACGCGGTCCACAGCGGTATGGGGCGGTCAGCAGGTGCTTTTAACGCATTTGGATAATATAGAAGACGCGGATATTACCAACGGGCATCACTGCGGCTATATCTCTCCCATCCCTTATTTAAAATATAACGATGTCCTGCAGGAAACGGATTTTCGCCTGTTCATTGAGGCCATCAGCAATGATATTATTAACTGGGATACGATACGCTCTGTTATGAATAACGGCGGCGTCACCTATGCCGACACAGCCATTCTCCAGACGGATATCGCCGAGGAGGTGCCTGAGGTCAGCCACACAAAATTCATCTCCGGCGCGAACCTATGCATCAATCTCACGCGGCCTGATAGAGTGCTGCCGTTTTATAATCCGCCGGGCGCTCGGGGCGAGGACTCGTTTTTAAGTACCTCTCTCGGACAAAGGAGGGTGCTTCGCGTGCCCTGCTACGCGTTTCATGACGGGTTCTCCACCTATCATCATTTAATGGACGGCGTGCTGCCCATTAAGCTTAAATATATCGTGGCGGACTCACCTCAAATTATCGAACGCTTTTATAAAGCCTGCATCGGCTGGATACGGTATAAACCCCTTTTTCTGTATATAACGCAGCAAAAGGAGTATGACAGTAAAATTATCCAGATGCGCGAACGCCTGTCGGCTACACTGCCCCAGATTTGCGCCTATTTTGAGAATGCTGATTTCATGAATATATCCAAGGAACTCGAACGCTACCACAGAAACGTCCGCAAGCACTACGATGAATTTATAAGAACGCAGCAAATCTGGGCAAAAATCAATTCATTTCTGAGTAACACACTCCGCTAATAGCATAAATATGGCAGCGCTGCGCGTCAGCATGATTACTTTTTAGGAGCCAAATTAAATGAGCGGCGAAAAAGATTTCAAAGAGATCATCGATGACTTTATTAACGAGTATCCGATCTGTGAATACTATTACCTCAGACCGGAGGACCTCATTTTTTCGGACAAGGTGCGTTACGTCTGTGAACACGAGTGCACCCATTACAATAAATCCTGGGCGTGTCCTCCCGCCATTGCGTCCATTGACCAGTGCATTGAAGAATGTGCGGCTTATAATCAGGTGTTTCTGTTTACAAGCGTGGCTGAGGTGGCCGATTGCCTTGATTTTACCGCGTGCCTGGAAGCCAGGCGCGATCACGAACACTTAACCCTCGAGCTGCGTCGGCGCTTCGCGGCGCTTTTCGGCAGGGTTCTGGCGCTGTCGGCCGGCTGCATGCTCTGTCAGACATGCGCGTATCCCGATGCGCCCTGCCGCCATCCGGAGGATCGGCTGTCCACGATTGAAAGCCATGGCATCTTAATCATGGAAACAGCGCGCCTGCTGGGTGTTTCATACGACTGCGGCAGCAATATCGTCACATATTTCAGCCTGATTTTCTTTAACGCCTGAAGCTCCTGCCGCCGCGTTTTATGAGATATTTAGTTTTTTTTAAGCAATTGTTAAAATTCGACGCATATCGGTAAAATATACGTTGTAAGATTGAAAAGTCGGTTATATAATAAATAAACATAAAATCTGGGTAAAACAGTCAATTATTTGTGCAAAACGAATTAACGATTTACCCAATTAAAGTTAAGCTCAGTGTTTAGCCATTCGTATTTGCTAACGCCGGTCCTCGGGCCTGAAAAGAATAAGGGAGAATTGAGTATGGCAAAATACATTGTTAAAAGAGTGATATTTGCGGCGCTGACGATCTTTCTCGTCGCGTCCATCACTTTTTTTCTGATGAACCTGGTGCCCGGCGGCCCGTTTATCGCGGAAAAATCCATCAGCGCGCAGGCGCAGGCCGCGCTTAAAGAGAAATTCGGGTTGGACAAGCCCTTAATTGTGCAGTACAAAAACTATATGCAAAGTGTGATACAGGGAGACTTCGGCCTGAGCCTCAAGCAGCGGGGCCGCACCGTCGATGATATCATCGCCAGCAGATTCCCTGTCTCCGCCAAGCTGGGCGGTATATCTGTGCTTGTCGCGCTCGGTGTCGGGATTCCTCTGGGCAGCATCGCCGCTTTAAAACGCGGCAAGTGGCTTGACAATGTGATCATTGTCATCGCCACCTGCGGTGCCGCTTTCCCGAGCTTTGTTATCTGTACGGTGGGTATGTATTTTTTCGGTGTCTATCTGGGGTGGCTGCCGACCATGGGCCTTAGCGCGCCTATCAACTATATCCTGCCGGTTTTTGCGCTCTCTTTTTATCCAATGGCCTATATTACGCGCCTGATGCGATCGTCCATGCTCGATGTCATCGGTCAGGACTATATGCGGACAGCCCGTGCCAAGGGCCTTTCGCAGTTCAGCTGCCTTTTCAGGCAGGCGCTGCGCAATGCGATTCTGCCTGTCATCACCTATATCGGCCCCATGCTGGCGTACACGCTGACCGGCAGCTTTATCGTAGAGAAAATCTTCGTCATACCCGGCCTCGGCGGCCAGTTCGTCAGCTCAATCATGAACCGCGATTATACCGTCATCATGGGGACGACAATTTTTCTGGCCGCGCTGCTCATCGTTTTAAATACGCTCGTGGATATTGTCTATAAGCTCGTCGACCCGCGTATCCAGCTGAAATAAGGAGATTAATGCGAATGAACAAATACAATCCGATCAGTTTTCAGCTGAAGGTCGAGGATTTTCTGCCGGCCACCGACGCGGAAAAGCAGAGCCTTATACAGATGCGCCCCAGTGTCAGCTTCTTCAGAGGCGCTATACGGCGTTTAAGCAGGAATAAAGTAGCGATGGTGAGCCTTGCTGTCATCCTGATTGTCATGTGCTTCTCCTTTATCATCCCCAGCTTATATCCGTATAAATATGAGCAGCAGACCCAGGGGTCAGAATACCTCCAGCCCGGAACCTATTCCAAGCAGGAGCAAGCGCGGATTGATGCCGGCGAGAAGGTGTTCCCCCATATTTTAGGGACGGACAACCTGGGCCGCGATTATGCCATCCGCGTGATGGTAGGCAGCCGCATCTCCCTCCTGGTTGGCCTGATTGCATCAGCCATTATTTTAGTCATCGGCTCCGTATACGGCGCTGTCGCGGGCTTTTTCGGCGGCTGGACGGACCTCGTCATGATGCGTATCGTCGATATTATCTATACTGTACCCGATATTCTGCTCATCATCCTCATATCCTTTGCGATAAAAACGCCGATGAACAATCTGGCTGCTATGGCGGGCTTCCATTGGATTCAGACGGTAGGCGTTAATCTCATCAGCATCTTCCTGGTGTTTGCGCTGCTCTACTGGGTGGGTATGGCGCGCATTGTCCGCAGCCAGGTGCTCACACTCAAGCAGAATGAATACGTCACGGCGGCCAGAGCGCTGGGCGCCGGGAGCGGCCGCATCATCCGCAAGCACCTGCTGACCAACTGCATCGGCATCCTCATTGTCACAACGACGCTGCAGATTCCCTCCGCCATCTTTACGGAGAGCTTTCTGAGCTTTCTTGGCTTGGGTGTCGCCATTCCTCTGCCTTCCCTGGGTTCTCTGGCCAGCGACGGTCTTAACGGTTTGAATACCTACCCCTATCTGCTGCTGGCGCCGGCCCTGCTCATCAGCCTCATCATCCTAAGCTTCAACCTGTTCGGCGACGGCCTGCGGGACGCTTTCGATCCCAAGCTCAAACATTAAGGACTTGTGATATATATGGACGAATATTTAGTTGATATCCAAAATGAGCGGCTGTCGTTCTTCACCCCCGCGGGGGAGGTGAAGGCGCTCAATGACGTATCCCTTTATGTCCGCGAGGGAGAGGTGATGGGCATTGTCGGTGAGAGCGGCTCAGGTAAATCTGTCACGGCTTACAGTCTGATGGGTCTGACGGCGCATCCCGGTAAGCTCGTCGGCGGTGATCTCTATTTCAACGGGCACCACATTAATATCATGACAGAGCGGGAAATGCGTAAAATCAGGGGCAATGAGGTTTCCATCATCTTTCAGGACCCCATGACCAGCCTGAACCCGGTTTATAACATCGGCAGACAAATCCATGAGGTCATCCTTCTGCACACCGGAAAAAATAAGCGTGAGGCCAACGAACGCGCCTTGGAGCTTCTGCGGCTGGTGGGCATCAACGAGCCGGAAAAGCGCCTGAAGCAATATCCCCACGAGCTCTCCGGCGGTATGCGCCAGCGGGTGATGATNNGTGAATCCGGTTGCGGGAAAAGCGTAACCGCTTTATCGATCATGGGTTTACTGCAAGAACCCGGTAAAATAGCAGCCGGCCACATTTATCTGAACGGCCGGGATTTGACCCGATTATCCGCTAAAGAGATGTGTGCTGTCCGTGGCAACGAGATCGGAATGATCTTTCAAGACCCGATGACCTCCTTAAATCCGGTCTTATCCATTAAGCAACAAATGATTGAAAGTTTGATGCTTCATAGGAAATTATCCAAGCAACAGGCGATTAGCCGGGGGATTGAACTGCTGAAAATGGTGGGAATCCCTGCCGCTGAAGCGCGATTTTATCAATATCCCCATCAATTTTCCGGAGGTATGCGCCAGCGGGTGATGATTGCCATAGCCCTGGCCTGCGAGCCGAAGCTGCTCATTGCCGACGAACCCACGACGGCTCTGGACGTTACGATTCAGGCGCAGATTCTGGAGCTGATGATGGACCTGAAGAAAAAGCTGAATATGTCCATCATCCTTATTACGCATGATCTGGGTGTTGTTGCCGGTGCCTGCGACCGTATTGCGGTCATGTACGCCGGCAAGGTAGTGGAATGCGGCTCCACGGATGAGATTTTTTATCAGCCCTCTCATGAGTACACCAAAGGCCTGCTCATGAGTATACCGAACCTGAAGGAGCGGGAGCATAAGCGCCTTGTGCCGATTGAAGGGCTGCCCGTGGATATGCTCAACCCCCCGGCCGGCTGTCCCTTCGGACCCCGCTGCCGCTCCTGCATGAAAATTTGTCTGGAGCGTATGCCGGACAACACGCCGCTCAGCGACACGCATTACAGTGCGTGCTGGCTTCTGGACAAGGCGAAATTTGAAAGCCAGGGAGATGCGCAGGCGTAAATGGAAAATAAAAATTTTAATCAGAATAAATTGGTTGAAGTCCAGCATCTGCAGCAGTATTTCCCCGTGCGGAGCCAGGGGATGTTCGGCAAAAATGTCGTCAAAGCCGTAGATGACGTATCTTTTTATATCAACAAGGGCGAGACCCTCGGCCTTGTCGGAGAATCCGGCTGCGGCAAGACGACCACAGGCCGTACGCTGCTGCGCCTTTATGAACCTACCGGCGGAAAGATCATTTATGACGGCATTGATATCACCCATGTGAATATGCTGCCCTACCGGCGGAAGATGCAAATCGTGTTTCAGGACCCCTATGCCAGCCTGGACCCCCGTATGACCGTCGGCGATATCGTCGGTGAGGCAATCGATATCCATCATCTGGCTTCAAACGTCAGGCAGCGCCGGGACCGTATCGTCGAGCTTTTAAGCCTGGTCGGCCTCAACACGGAGCATGCCAACCGTTATCCGCATGAATTTTCCGGCGGCCAGCGGCAGCGGGTGGGTATCGCCCGAGCTTTGGCTGTGAACCCTGAGTTCATTGTCTGTGATGAACCGATCTCCGCGCTGGATGTCTCCATTCAGGCTCAGGTGGTCAACATGTTTGAAGAGCTTCAGGAACGCCTGGGGCTGACCTATCTGTTCATTGCCCATAACCTGAGCGTGGTGAAGCACATCTCCAACCGAATCGGTGTCATGTATCTGGGCAAGCTGGTGGAGCTGGCCGACAGCTACGAGCTGACCTTCCACAGCGTTCACCCCTATACGCGCAGCCTCATTTCCGCCATCCCCGTTGCCGATCCGAAGACGGCCCGCAGCGCGCAGCGTATTGTGCTTGAGGGTGACGTGCCGAGCCCTGTAAATCCCCCCTCCGGCTGTCACTTCCGGACCCGCTGCCCTTACGCGGACGAGTGCTGCGCCGCCGAGGAGCCGGAATGGCGTGAGGTCTCACCCCATCATTTTACCGCCTGTCACCACCTTGACCGGGTAAAATAACCAGAGGGGAATAACCTATGATAATCATCGTGTAAACACGCGGTGAGTATAAATGACGAACGAAAAACAAGGAGGATTAGCCAATGAAAAAGAAGATTGCATTATTACTGGCGCTCATCATGGTCCTGACCCTTACCGCTTGTGGTACCGGTGGTACCGCTACACCCAGTTCAAGCGGCTCATCTGCCCCCAGCGCAAGTGCAACCGCTGCCAAACAGCTCGTCGCACAGCTTGGCCCCAATCCCGAGACAATCGATCCCGCTCTGAACAGCTCCGTTGACGGCGCGAACTATATCCTGTTTGCCTTTGACTGCCTGCTGAACGTCGATAAAGACAACAAAATTATCGGCGGCGCCGCAGAAAAATGGGATGTCAGCGCAGACGGCCTGACCTGGACATTCCATCTGCGCAATGGCCTGAAGTGGTCTGACGGCAGTGCCCTGACGGCCAAAGACTTCGTCTACAGCTGGAAACGTGTTGCCGACCCCAAAACCGCCGCTCCATATGCCCAGACCGTGCTTGGCATGGTCAAGGGCTTTGACGATGCAGCCGCCGGCAATGTCGACGCCCTCGGCGTTTCTGCGCCGGACGATACGACCTTTGTTGTCGCTTTGTCACATCCCTGCGTCTATTTTGACAAGCTTGCAGCCTTCCAGGTGCTGAGCCCTGTGAATCAGGCCACCATCGAAAAGAACGGCGACGCCTGGGCCACAAAGCCCGAGTCCTATATCTGCAACGGTGCCTTCTATATCAAAGAGTGGGTACCCAGCTCCTATATCCTCTTCCAAAAGAACCCCAACTACTGGAATGCATCTGCCGTCAAGCTTGATTCCATGAAAATGCTGCTCATTGAAGACCCCAGCGCCTCCTATGCCGCCTATAAGACAGGCGAGGCGATGATGATCAAGGATGTCCCGACGGCTGAGATCCCCGCGCTGAAGGGAACTGCTGAATTCCATATCGATCCTCTTCAGGGCACCTACAGTATTTACACGCAGGACAGCCTGCCCCAGTTCTCCGACGCCAGAGTCCGTATGGCGCTGAGCCTGGCTATCGACCGCAAATATGTTGCTGAAACGCTCATGCAGGGCACCTACACCCCCGCAACGAACTATATCGGCACCGGCATTACCGACTGGGACGGCACACCCTTCATGGATAATGCCAACGGCGGCAAGCCCTATATTGATGTCAATGACTTCGCGGGCAACCTGGCCAAGGCCAAGCAGCTGCTGGCTGATGCCGGGTATCCCGACGGCAAAGGCTTCCCGACCATCACCTACTCCATTAATGACTCCGGGTACCACAAAATTGTCGCTCAATATATCCAGCAGGCGTGGAAAGAGCTCGGCATCACTGTGAACATCGATGTCGTCGAGTGGGCGTCCTTTACGCCGCTGCGCCGCTCCGGTGATTATCAGGTCAGCCGTTACGGCTGGGTGTTCGACTATAACGACGCCTCCAACATGCTTGAGCTGCTGATGACCGGCAACGGCAACAACGATGCCAAGTACAGCAACACCAAATATGACGATCTGATGAAGAAAGCCGCCGCGGAGCCCGATGCCAAGACGCGTTCGGGTTATATGCACCAAGCCGAGGATGTTCTGATGGCTGACGCCGCCTGCATCCCGCTGGCGTATTACAATGAGTTCTATCTGCAGAACACCAATATCACAGGCTCCTGGCATTCTCCGTCCGGCTTCTGGTACTTCCAGTACGCGGACATCAAGAGCTGAGCATTAGTTGATTAAACACAGCGAAGGCTGCCGATATTTCGGCAGCCTTCGCTGTGTTTGAACGTCTGAGCTCCGTCCTTTTTCGACTATGTTGAGAGTACAGTATTTAGCGAAAATATTGATACTCTGAGCACGTTACTCAAAAATCGTGAAGGTGATACTATGCTTATAGATTAGTATAATGTCAATTTACTGTGAAATTTTTGAGCTGAGGAAGGATGCAAAATGAAAACCAAGTCTAAAAAGTTCCTGGCATTGCTGCTTGTTTTGACGCTGATTATGTCCCTGTTCGGGGGGCTGCTCATCAATGCTCAAGCGGCGGATACCACCACAAATCTCGCGTTTACCTCCGATTTCCACTACGACACCTCCTACAAACAAAATAACCTTGACCTCTGGCTGACCAACATGAAAAACGTTGTAACAAGCGTTGACTACATGGGCTTCTGCGGAGACAACGGCAGCGCGTATGCCAAGACTCCCGCCATCTACTGGGGTGATGTCCAAGCCGCCATGGATACCGCGGACAAGTACGTAGCCTCCGGCTTTATCGCAAAAGGCAGCATCTTTGCTTTCGGCAACCACGAGTGGTATCCGTCCGCCGGCGGTGATTATGCCAATAATAAAACAAACCCCACCGCGATGAAGCTCGTCCCGCCGATCGGCGAAGTGGTTAAAACAGACAGCTACATTATCTACTCCTTTGCCGCGACCAGCGGTACGGCGAATTATCCGAGCTCAGATATCGCCACACTCAAAGCATATCTCGATAAAGCACCCACAAATATCCCCATTATTTTAATGACACACTTCCCGCTTCATTCCTTCAGCGGCAGAACCACGGCGAATGCGGTTGCTGTCGTCGATGCCCTGAACAATTATCCCAACGTCATCGTCCTCTGGGGCCACAACCACACGGTTTCCGACCCCAGCTATGATAAGGTCTTTACCGCCGGCGATACGATTACAGTAGCCGCCGGAACCAATAAAAAAATCAACTTCACCTATGCCGCGGCCGGCTGCATGAGCGACAGCGAATACGGCGCAGGCAGCCATTTTGTCGTTGGCAAAGGCCTGCTTCTTTCCGTCACCGGCAGCAAAGCGACCCTGACCTATTACAGCATGGACGGCAAAGCGCTGGCATCATCTAAAACAATTGATGCCGCCGCGGCGGCGGCAGCGTCGCCTTCTGCCTCCGCCTCGCCCGCAACCCATACGGTGCAGCTCTCCCGCCAGACCGTGAGCGTCAACGGCGTGGCGAAGGGGAACCCCGCCTATGCCATTGACGGGAACAATTACTACAAGCTCCGGGATATTGCATATCTGCTCAACGGTACCGGTTCCCAGTTCTCTATCGCCTTTGACGCGTCGACCATTAAATGCGTCACAGGCGCGGCGTATACGCCCGTCGGCGGTGAAATGGCTGTCGGGCAGGACCTGTCCGCCACGCTTGAACCCAGCACGATGAGTCTTTCTATTGACGGCAAGGCAGTCGATATCGCCGCGTTTAAACTCGGCGGCAACAACTTTTTCAAGCTCCGTGAGCTTGCTGCCGCGCTTAATTTTAAAGTCGACTACGATGATAAGACCGATACCGTGCTGATCAACAGCGTCGAAAAGTCCGCGGTTGTCGATAAAGGCGACCCGATCGGTAAAGTTTATTTCTTCGCCTCCGTCGATGCCGCCATCTGCGAAGACACCAAGGGCAATCAGATAGTCTATTATCCCATCAACATTTATAAGGGCGATACCATAGCCGATGCCATCACCACGCTTCATAAAGAAGCCTACGGCGACGGTACCGCGTGGGGAACCGAGAAGATTGCCACCTACGGCGATGTTCTCAACAAGCTCTGGGGCAAAGCCTGCGGCAGCATGACCTACGGCGGCGGCCTCTGGACCGATTTCTCCACCGGCAAGCACGCCGACCCGACAGCAGCCGCAGCCGACGGCATGATCATCTACCTCAATAACAACACAGGCACGCTCTATTACAGAACCGGCTATTTTGACAAGCAGTATGCCGAGCTCAAAGCCGGCGACTCTCTCACCCTGACCTTCAACCGCTGCTCCGGCGACAATGCCGTCAAGCTCTGCACCTCGGCGGCTGTCTCCGTCAACGGCGCCGCGGCCGGTACAACCGATGCCACAACCGCCAAAATTACGCTCAAATTTGACAAAGCCGGCACCTATGTCGTGACCGGAGCCGCTTTGAATTCCTATGGCGTAGGCATCTGCTACGTCGTTGTCAAATAACTTTATTTGTTACTAAAAAGAAAAGACCCGAAAGGGTCTTTTCTTTTTAGCGGAGGTTTATGGAACAATTCTCCTGCCGGATTTTCAGGAAATATTGGACTCCTTGCCGTTTTGGTGTTATATATTATATATGTTCATAACTATGCTTAATAAGTTTACGGAAGGATGCCATATGAATACGAAGCTGAAGACGAAACTGTCATTCCTCTTAGCATTGACGTTGCTTATATCCCTGTTTACAGGGCTTCCGGCCAATGCCGCCGCCGCGTCCGCCGCGCATACGGTGCAGCCCTCCCGCCAGATTTTAAATGTCAACGGCGTCGTGAAGGGGAACCCCTCCTACGCCATTGACGGCAACAATTATTATAAGCTCCGCGACATTGCCTATCTGCTCCGCGGCACCGGCTCGCAATTCGCCGTTGACTACGATGCCTCGACCGTTAAATGCACCACAAACACGGCTTACGCGCCCGTCGGCGGTGAAATGGCAATCGGGACGGACCTGTCTTCCACGCTCATACCCAGCGACATGAGTCTTGTTATTGACGGCAAGGCTGTCGCGGTCACCGCGTTCAGACTCGGCGGCTATAATTATTATAAGCTCCGTGAGCTTGGCGCCGCGCTCAATTTTACAGTAGATTACGTCGAGAGCTCCGATACCGTGCTTGTGGCCAGCAGTGATTATACCGCCTCCACCGGCAGCGGCACCGGCGGTGATCAGGACACCGGCGGTGATCAAGACACCGCCGACAAAGGCAGTGCCATCGGCACCGTGCATTTCTATGCCGTCATTGACGACAGCATCTGCAAAGACACCAAGGGTGCCCAGATTATCTACTATCCTGTCAGTATTTATAAAGACGACACGATTGCCGACGCCATTACGGCGCTTCATCAAAGCGCGCTCGGCGACGGTACCGCGTGGGCTTCTGCCAAAAACGGCGCCTACGGCGATGTCCTGACCAAGCTGTGGGGCCAGAATACGGGTACCACGACCTACGGCGGCGGTATCTGGACGGATTTCTCCTCAGCCAGGCACGCGGATGTCACCGCCGCTGTGACCGACGGTATGATTATCTATCTCAATTCCTATACCTCCGCCAGTGAGGCGCACGCCAAATGCGGCTATTTTAATCAGCAGTATGCCCAGCTTTCTGCCGGTCAGTCCCTGACGCTGACCTTTTCCTGCAGCTCCGGTGACGGAACGTCCGCCCCCTGTACCGCGGCTGTTGTTTCAACCGACGGCCTATTTGCCGGGAAGACAGATGAAGACGGTCGTATAACCATAAAATTTGATAAAGCCGGTGAATATCTCGTGACGGGTGCCGCCGGTCCCTCCTGGACGACAGGCGTCTGCAAAGTAGTCGTCAAATAACGGCGATAAAAAGCAAAAATCCGGTATGCGTAAGAGCACAGCCGATCGGCGGGTATTGCCGGTCGGCTGTGCTATGAGAAAAAATTACAGTAATTTTACAAGTTTAAACTTGAATGATATTGGATTTTACGATATATTTAAAGCCATCTTCGGTTATGATGGAGGCATGTTGTGACTAAATACAAGCGAATTCCAATGGAAACCCTCGTGAATGTCCGTGATCTTGGCGGCTTTGCGGCTATGGATGGCAAAATTACAAAATACGGAATACTTTTGCGGACTGATTGCCCGATCGGCATATCGGATAAGGACATCCGGTTCCTGAAAGATTATGGTATTACCCTGTCAATTGATCTGCGCAGCATCGATGAGGTGCAGAGTGCGCCCAGCGGTATGAAGGACATCGCGGGGCACACCTATATCCACTGTCCCGTTTCCGAGGGGCAGTCCGTACTTCAATCCAATCCTGATACCCGAATTCCCAAGACACCGCCTTCCCCCGCGGAAGGTAACTTCGACATGGGCGACAGCTATATTGAAATGGCCGAAACAGCCAAACCCTGGGCAAAGCGGGTCTTTGAGCATTGCGCCGACTGGGAAGGCGGCATGATGTATCACTGCTTCATCGGCAAGGACCGTGTGGGCGTCATAACAGCTCTTCTGCTTGGTGCCTGCGGTGTATCCGATACCGATATCATGATGGATTACAGCGCCTCCACCAGCTGCCTCAGGCCTAAATATAACAGTATGCAGCTGGATTTTTTACCTCAAAAGCGCGGCCGCCCCGATTACAGCTGGGGCTTTTTCGGCTCCGTCCCCGAAAGCATGGAAGCCCTGCTCTGCCACCTGAACGAAAAATACGGCGGTGTTACCGGCTACCTGAAAAACTGCGGTGTCTCCGACGAATCCATCACAAAGCTGCGTGCCAAGCTGCTTGAAGACGCAGAACGAATAACATGACCGACAGCCATCAAGGGCGAAACGTTTTTTGCGTTTCGTCCTTGTATACGTTTACCCCGTTGACAACGTGTACGTAATAGTGTACACGTTACTTGCCGCGGCAATGCTATACATAAATTTAACAATAATTTGTACATTATGACATTGACGGCGCATATGTATAAGTAGTAAACTGTAAGTAATTACAAAGGAGTAGTTAAAATCCCATAATCAGACAGACCGGAGACTTTAACATCATCCCTTGAGGATAGATATTTTAAAGTCTCTCCTTTTGCTTCACATGGCTGTAGACTCTGAGATTAACTGTTTGTATATATTAAGATGAAAGGGTGTATCGTACAGATGAAAAATAACCGTGAATACAATAGGTATTCTGTAAAATGCAGCGGCGATATCACTGACAGTCGTCATAATAACTACAAGTTTGTTATGAATAATATCTCAGCCGGCGGTATGTCCATAACGACTGACGAAGAAATGATTGAAGAGAATGAGCTGACGATACTTTTCGATATGTGTGATATTATGCTGCCTCGTACCAAACAGCTAAAAGGCAGGATTGTACGTAAGAAAGCAGATGATCCCGTATATAATTACGGCATTCGGTTTACCGATGTTACAAGCATGGAAGTCGTCGAGATGGACGAATATCTTCGATTCAGGCATTATTCGGCGCTCGTGCATATGGTAGATAATCCCGTCGAAGGCACATATATGAGATAACATCAAGCCTATAACGAGTAAAGCAGCGTAACTTAAATTGGAGTTATGCTGCTTTAATTTTAGTGTTATATTAAAATCAATCCCAACAATCGTTTCCATTTTGGTACTTGTATACCGAAGCGCTTCAAAGGACGGTGAGAGATCACACTGGGCCATGAGCTGGACAAGGATTTTGTTTTATGGGCAATTATGCCGCTTACAATCAATACGCTGTACATCAAATCCAAGAACGCCGTACTCAATAAAAACAAACTGCATGTCGATACGCCAAAACGCAAGGATGGCTCCCAGCATTGGGTCTTCGCGACGCTTGCAGATGAGCATTACTTCGATACTCAAACCGAGTTTACCGAAGAGGAAGTGGATTTCTATTATAAATCCACAGGCAGCGGCAATAAAACAAGTGATTATGACATTGGTCTGTCATCCCTCCAGCTGGACAGCCGGGCCACCATGAAAATAGGTATCAACAGGCGGGATTTCGATTATCATCAGGTGAGCGAATTATCCCGTATCGCAGAAATCATCCGCAAGGCTGAAGCTTATCCTGGATGACATTATCACGGAACTCGGCGAAGACTTTTTTGCCGGCTATATAGAGGAATACGCCAAGCTGTTTGAAAGCGAAATTCCGCCCTTCATTTCCAAGGAGGAACGTATTTATCTGCGCTATCAAATTTTCCCGACCTACGCCGTCTTATACTGGCTGTCGGATACCGGCAAGCTGCGTTACCCGACCGACGAGGAAGCCAAACGTCTCTGCACCGTCGTTTGGTGCACAAAATAACCCCCAATCCAATACTTTTTGCCCATCCGTCGCAAAAGCGACGCCGTTTTCCGTATTGAACCTATCGGCGATAAGGTGTATTCTAATTGAAAACACAAAGCAGCCTTCAGCTGCCGCCGTATTTAAATCCGCCTAAAAGGAATGGTCATCCGATGCTGCTTGAAATTCTCCTTGCCTTTCTCATCGTAATAAATCTGATCGGCTTTTTCAGCATGAGAAATGATAAACGCAGAGCCGCCGCCCACAAGTCCAGAACACCGGAAGCGCGCCTGTTTGCCTACGCCCTGCTGGGCGGCAGCCTCGGCAGCATCATTGGGATGCACCTGTTCCGCCATAAAACAAAGCATCTGTCCTTTGTCCTCGGTATGCCAAGCATACTGATAATTCAACTTGCGGCTGTTGTTCTAGCTGTTCGTTATTTTCATTTCCCGGCTTAATATGAAGGTCAGGCTCATTCGATATAAGAAGTATGCCGCAAACCGTTTCAAAAACGATTTGCGGCATACCTTTGAATTATCATTATTATCAGAACTTAAATTTCTATATTATCCTACATGCGGAACGTGACGTTCTCTTCAATCGGGCTTCTGGAGGTATGGAGGTTGTTCAGGCTGTTGGTTTCGTCCACATAGCCGATGGCAATACCGATGATGATCTGGAGATTGTCGGGGAGGCTGAGCTCCCTGCGGAGAACCTCGGGGTATAGGCATAGGGTAATAGCGGGGATGGTGCCCAAACCGTTTTCTGCCGCCGAGAGCATAAGGCTTTGGGAATAAGCGCCGATGTCGTAAACAGACCAGGTGGACAGGATTTTGTCCATGCAGATATAGATAACGGCAGGGGCGTTAAACATGCTTGCATTCAGCGGGCCGAACTGATTGACGGCTTCTCCGCAGTCGCGCATCATATCCGGAAACAGACCCTGCTGGCGCCTTTTAGCGGCTGCCGTCCATTCGTGCGGCGAAGCCAGCTCGGGGCTTCCCTTAACAGCCTTGGCGTAGCAGTCGGTGTATCCGTCCTTGATTTTTTTGAGTGTCTCACCCTCGGCGACGACTATTTCCCAGGGCTGGGAGTTCGCCCACGAGGGTGTTTGGGCGGCGTCCTTTAAAACCTTAACGAGTATATCGCGCGGGACGGGCTCTGGCTTGTAAGCCCGCATCGAGCGGCGGGCCAGCAGTGCTTCGTGTACTGTCATAAAAAATGCCTCCATAAATAATTCATTGCTTATTTTATTGATATGCTATTCACAGAACCGGACATTCTCTTTAATCGGGCTTCTGGAGCTGTTGAAATCGTTGATGCGGTTTGTCGTATCGGCATACCCGATGGCGATGCCTATGATGATTTTGAGGTTGTCAGGGAGGTGCAGCTCTTTGCGTAGAACCTCCGGATAAATAACGAGCGTCACGGACGGGATGGTTCCCAGACCGTTTTCAGCGGCGGACAGCATAAAACCCTGCGCATAAGCTCCGATATCGTAAATCGACCAGCTCGACAGCATTTTGTCCATACAGATGTAGATGACAGCGGGGGCATTGAACATGCTTTGATTCAGTGCCGCGAATTGATGGATCGCTTCACCGCAGTCGTGCACCATGTCCGGAAACAGCCCGCGCTTGCGCCTGGTTGTATCCTCCGTCCATTCCGTGGGGAGGGCCAGCTCAGGGTTCGCCTTGACGGAGTATGCGTAGCATTCGGCGTAACCGGCTTTTATTCTCTTGAGCGTCTCGCCCTCGGCAATATAAATTTCCCATGGCTGGGTGTTCTCAGCCGAAGGGGCGCGGGCGGCGTCTTTGAGTATTTTCAGCAATTTATCCCGCGGAACCGGTTCGGGAGAATAGGCGCGCTTTGAACGCCGGACGAGGAGTGCTTCACCGACTGTCATATGAATTCCTCCATGTATGTGATTTTGCTTATTTAATATATGTGACAATGTCCGTCTTCCTCACCGGAGCAGGCAGCTTGGGGCCGCTCGCGTAGCCGAAGGCGATGGCGTGTGCGGGCTTATAGCCTTCCGGAAGCTTAAGTGCTGTCCGGGCTTCGTCGAGGAAGAGATAGGGCCACAGCAGGCCAACCCACACGGAGCCGATGCCCAGACTCTGCGCGGCGAGCATCATGTTTTCAATGGCGGCACAGGTGTCTGTCTGTATAGACATCGCGTTTTCACGTCCTGAGACGAATATAACGGTCGGCGCGTTGTAAGAAGCCCGGAAGTCGGGATTCGCGCCGAGTCCCCTGAGCCATTCGTTATCGGATTTTGCCATGGATTCGCTTGCTTTCGCGTTGATCCGATCAAGCAGCTCCTTATTTTGCACGACGGTAAAATACCAAGGCTGCTCATTGTGCGCCGTCGGGGCGTAGATACCCGCCTCTATAATCAGCTCGAGCTCCTCCTGGCTTATCTGCCTGTCCGTATAGGAGCGGACGCTGCGTCTTTCTTTAATAGTTTTAAGAACCTCATTCATAATACAACCTCACTTTATACTTCATTTTCAAATTTTTACCGATTGCGAATAGCCGAGCATAAAATGACATGCGCATAACGATACCCCTCTTCCTTATAATTTACAGTCAATATTTTATAATTGCAAGTTAATTCTGGTAATATTAAGCCAAGCCGAAAAATGCGGTTTGAGGTATTGTTAAAAAGCGATTGGAAAAATCAGATTTCGGTGATACTATGGGGGCATGAGCCTGACGCCTGTCGGCGTGTGCACCCACATTTTATATTTTAGAGGAGCTATTATGCTGATTTCCGCTATAATAACAATCTCACTGGCGCTTGTTTTCTATTCAATCGGTGTCTGGAGTGAAAAGCTGCAGGGGAGCCTCAGGCTGTGGCACCTTGTCCTGTTCTGGATTGGGTTCGTCTTCGATACGACAGGGACAACCTTGATGTCCAAAATCGTAGGTGACGGTTTCATCCTCAATTTCCACGGCATCTCAGGCGCGCTGGCAATCCTCCTGATGCTGATTCACGCTGTCTGGGCGACGACGGTGCTGGTGAAAAAAGACGCGCAAAAGCTCAGGAATTTCCACAAGCTCAGCATTTTTGTGTGGGTGATCTGGCTGATCCCATTCCTCTCCGGTATGATTTTCGGCGTCATGCGCTGAAAGCCTCTGAACTTATTTAAAAATTAACAATATACAGTGAACGGAGCGCAGTCATGGGCGATAAAATAGGCGCGGAGGTTTGGTATCTGTTCAACAGCGGGTTTGCCGTCAGCAAGGGTGAGCGCTTCTTTATTTTTGATTATTATGAGTTCATGCCGTTCAGAAAGCAGAAGGGGCTCAGCGGCGGCGTCATCAATCCGGAGGAGCTTAAAGACCTCAATGTGATGGTCTTTGCCTCCCATGCCCACATGGACCACTTCGTACCGGCTGTCTTGAAGTGGGGCAAAGAAATACCGAACCTTCACTACGTGTTATCCTATGATATTGACTTCGGCAAAACTGAGCGTGTGACGAAGGCTTTTCCCAACGCGTCCTATGAGATCAGCGGTGTCAGCGTGCGGACGCTCAAGTCCACCGACGCGGGCGTCGCGTTCATTGCCGAATTTGACGGGCTTAAAATCTATCACGCCGGCGACCTGAACTGGTGGCACTGGGACGGTGAGCCGGAGGACGAAAACCGGGCCATGGGCGACGCTTATAAAGCGGAAATCGATAAAATCAAAGGCGAGACCTTTGACCTCGCTTTTATCCCCCTTGACCCCCGCCTTGAGAAAGAATACTTATTGGGCCTCGATTACTTCATGAAAAACGCCGATGCCAGGGTCATATTCCCCATGCACTTCCGCAGCCATTATTCCGTTTTCGATACGCTCGCTCAAGACCCCGCCGCAAATGAATACCGCAGCCGCGTCCTGCGGATATCCCGCCGCGGCGAGCGGTTCGAGGTATAAAGGTACATAGGGTATTGTTTTATATTGGCATTAGTGGTAGCATGTGGGGTGAACCGAACTGCGCTGCCGTGATAAAGGGCAGCATAGTTACAATGACATAGAGATAGGGGTGTCGCCGCTTATGTGGGCAAATAAAGATTTAAAAACAAATGCAAAGGATGTATTGAGGCAGAGTTACTGGTATGGGGTTTGCGCGCTGCTGATATATCAAGTGATCTCGGGATTACTGGGTACGTGCATTTCAAGTATAACGCTGCGTTATCTAAAACAATATCAATATATATCGGTGCTGTCCGCTTTTGTATTTGCGATTTTTATTTCAATTCCGCTGAGCATCGGTGTTTTATATTTCTTCATGAGGAACCGAAATGAGGCGCCAAAGCTGAGCAATATTGCCTATACTTTTGGAGCTGGCAGATATCTGAAAATCGTTGGAGCCATGGCCTGGATGACACTGCTTTTGTACCTTTGGTTAATGATACCGGTTGGCGCGTTTGCCATACTCGCGGCGCTCTATGTCAAGCTCAGCATATCGCTGTCGTTTTTTTCAGCATATTCGACGACATTGTTTATGCTTCTGGTAATTCTCGCCGGCTTAATTATCTTGGTTTGCAAAGGCCTCGCATATGGCATGGTTCCGTTCATTTTAACGGATAACTCTAATATAGGGTTTAGAAGAGCGTTAAAACTCAGTATTTTGATGACGAAGGGGCAGCGAGGGCATATTTTCGGGCTCTGCCTTTCGTTTATCGGCTGGTTCTTCCTCGCGGCCATACCGATTGATATAGGCGCAGGCTTTTTTTCGGTCAAAAACAGCTCGCCGTCCTTTGAGCTGCTGATGCTTGGATTTATCTTTATACTGCCTTATGTATATGCCACATTTGCGGAGCTGTATATAATTTTACGCGAAAACGCTGTTAATAAAGGCTTCTGCACCCCGCAAGAACTGAATTTGTATCGTATTGAACCGGCGCGTGAATCAGAAACCGAAACAGTTTGAAAGCGTTAATTTCAACGATTTTGCCTCACAGCATTGTATACTGCGCCCAATTACTGTAAACTATATAAAGCATATAAGTATATATGAAAGAGGCAAAAAAATGTTTAAAAGCACAGTTGATTATGACGCGGCGATGGTAAAAATTTTGAATTGCATCATCGCGGGAGAAAATACGTTTAAAGATATCTTTGAGCATTACGGCGCTCTGGATACCGGTGATGCTATTGCCGAGTGCGTGAGCCGAGGGTATATTGACGGGGTTATCGTTACAAAGACCTCCGGCGGTCAGTATGAATTTTCCGCAGGCCCTAATGTCCGGCTTACTTACCGCGGACTGCAGTTTTTAGAAAATAACTGCCATTACAAATAAATGATAAATATTCGAAACTCCTATGCCCGCACCGCCTGTTCAATGCGTCTGGCATAGGAGTTTTTCGGTCAATTTCTTACGTTATGCTGCTGGCGTGCTGCACAATACTGACATTCGTGGCGCAGAGCTTGCCTTTTTTGGGATCATTCTCAATATCAAAAGTGACCTTCTGGCCCTCGTCGAGAGACTTAAAGCCCTGTGTGGCAATGGCGGAAAAGTGAACAAAAAGATCCTCACCGCCGTCGTCATTCGAAATGAAGCCATAGCCCTTCTCGGAATTAAACCATTTTACCGTACCGCTGCTCATATATAACCATTCCTTTCCAAAATATGAAAAACACTCAGTGAGAAAGATAGATCTTTCATACATAGTGTTTCCGTTAATTGATTTAAAATTAATAAAAATTATCTTGAAAAAGAAAAGAATTTCCATTACTATATCAATATCAGCGCAGGGAGGTGACGGCATGACAAATGATGAGCTGATGGCTCAAATGTCCAAAATGTTTGACGTACAAAACGCGAAGTTTACAGATATGCTGGGCGCACAGGATGCGCGGGTATCTCATATGCTCGACGCGCAGAACGCGAAGTTTACAGATATGCTGGGCGCGCAGAACGAGCGGGTATCTCATATGCTCGACGCGCAGAACGCGAAGGTAGCCGATATGCTCGACGCACAGGATGTGAGAGCATCTAAAATGCTGGGCGCGCAGGATGCGCGGGTATCCGATCTGCTCGAAACTCAAACGGTTAAAATCGCCGTGCTGATTGAAAATACGGTGACAAAGCGCCTGGATGCCCTGTTTGACGGTTACGTGCTGACCCATGAAAAGCAATGGGAATTAGAACGGAAATTCGAGGCTCTGGAAGACAGAATACTCTTACTTGAAAATCAAGCCGGCTGAAAAAAATTTCGCGGCAGGAGGGTGTGAAGCTCCTGCCGCGGTGAGAGGTTTCATTTGCCGGATGGGATAGAAGCGGGGCTTAAGCCTCGCTTTTCATTTTCTTCAGGCTGTTGTTGACAATGAGCATCAGGATGATGGGAATGACCGCCGAGATCGCCGCCATAATATACGTTTTAGTGACGTCGCCCTGGAGGAACTTGGCCGATATCGTGTTGAACAGCACGGAGGAAAAGCCGAGGGCGAGCATCGCGACGCCGTAATTCGTGCCCGAATTTTTCGGCCCGAAGAAGTCGGTTGTGATGGCGGCGTTGACCGAAGCCGGCCCGCCGTAACCGAAGGCGATAATGCAGATAGCCAGGATAAAGCCCGCGCCCTGGATGTTCAGAACCATGAGCACAGCGCCGAGAAACGTCAGTACAGAGAGCACAATAATCGTCATCGTCCGTCCGATTTTATCGGAGACAGCCGCCATTAAGAGCCGCCCGCCCGCGTTGAAAACGCCCGTCAGCGAAACGATGAGGACAGCCGCCGCTTCCGTCAGTCCGCGCTGCATACCGAGGTTTTTAATGAGCGGTACGGAAAGCGTCCACGTGCCGTTGATGAATAAAAGCTCCAGGAAGATGCACCAGAAGGGCAGCGTTTTCATCGCCTGCACCAGCGTATAGTTTTTGCCGGTGAAAATCTTGTTGGAAACCGGCGCGGCCGGGAGCGCTTTGAGGTATTCCGCGTCCGGCAGGCGCACAAAGAGTGTGCCGATGATCCCCGCGACAAAGAAAACAGCCGCCAGTGTCAGAAAGACCGGCTTGAAATCAACAACGCCGCCGACTGTATGCGCGGCCATCAGGCTGCTCGAGACCGGGGCGAAAATGACGGTCGAAAAGGCGAACGCCGATACGGCCATCCCCGAAGCGAGGCCTCTGCGGTGCGGCAGCCATTTCTGCAGGCAGCTGATGCACGCGCCGTAGGCAAAGCCGGAGCCAAGCCCGCCGAGCACGCAATAGGTCAGGTTCATCCAGCCGATGGTTTCTTTTGTGAGAAAGGCGGTCAAAAAGACACCCAGGGAGAACATAATCACGCCGAGGGTCGCCGTCAGCCGCGGCCCCTTTTTATCGTTGAGGAAGCCGCCGATGAGATTGCCCGTGACAAAAGCAAACAGCATATAGGAGGAGACCATGGTAGCCGCGTCCTTTGACCAGCTGAAAGAAGTGACAATCGGCGACTTAAACACGCTCCACAGATACAGGATGCCGACGCAGATGTTGATATCGAGGCAGCCGATGATTGGGGCGGCTGGTGAATGCTTGTTTTTCATACGCATTGCTTCTTTCTTCATGAATATTTATTATAAAGTCATATCATCTTACTAAAATAAAGTCAAATATAAGTTGCCAGCCGCGTATCGATTTGTCGGATTGCCTGAAATCCCAGCCTGATACAAATGATCACTGTGGAATCTGCTTGACGCGGCGGTTTCATGGTTCAAAATTATATTGAAGTTATATTCAATATATTCATATCGTTTTGCTGTGTTTAAAAACAACCGTGTTCACGTTTTTATGAACCGCCCCGGCGGAAATCGCCGCTGCGGGAAAACCCAAAAAGCGCAGCAGTCTTTTTTTTAGCAGCGCGGTGAAAACGCCCAGCATCCTGCCGACGCCCAGGGCAGCGATAACCGTACCGGCGCCGAGCCCCTGAATCCCATGAAGAACGAGCAGAGATAAAACGAGCGCCAGCCCCGTTGAAACGCAGTCGTATATAATTTTCACCTTATGCAGCTTGAATTTGCCCTTATAGCTGATTGCCTGCACCGTGCCGTCCGTCGGCAGCGAAATCAGCGCAGTCGTCAGATAAAACAGTATACCCAGAGCCACGCAGGCAATACCGGCCGCCAGATAAACCAGCCGGACTGCGATATTGTCCGTCACCGGTAAAAACGATGTCAAAAACAGCGCGGCGTCCGTAAAATACCCGAACATGAAGGAAGCCGCAATCTGAAAGAGATCGACAAGCCGGTATTCGCGCCGCAGAATGACCGCCTGTAGCCCCATGCAGAAGATATAGAAAACCACCGTCGTCGTTCCGAGCGATACGCTGAAAATCCGGCTGAGCACAAACGGCACGGATGTCACAGGCGACACCCCGAGGTTTGACCGCACCGAAAACGCGACGCCTAATGCCATAATAAACAAGCCCAGACCATACACGATTAGCTTTTTGCTCCAAATAAACCGGTCTCTCTTCATACGAATCTCCTATTGAGCGCCCTTAACGCCGTTCCAATGCTTCTTGCGTTAATGATAGCATTAATGCATCACAGTGTCAATAAAAATGCATCAGTTCTTAAAAAGTCTTGACTGGAAAAGCGCGGCGGCGGATAATATAGAAATATAAAAAAGATGTGGGGGAGGGCGAAGCTGTGGATATCGCACAGGTCCGGTATTTCATATCCGTTGCCGAGACGCTCAATTTCCGGCAGACGGCGCGCAAGCTTCAGGTTTCGCAGTCCTCTGTCAGCAGGCAGATCAGTGATCTGGAAGCGCAGCTCGGTGTGGCGCTGCTGACGCGCAACAGCCGGACCGTCACCCTGACGGAGGCCGGCATGTCGTTTTTGCCCTATGCGATGGACATGGTCCGCACCGCCGACAGCGCGTCGTTTCTGATGAGCCAGCTATCGAGCGGGAAGGGGCACCTCTCCATTGCCACCGTCTCGACCTCAGCCCCTGTTTTAATCAAATGTCTGGACGTGTTTTTCAGGCGTTACCCGGACGTCGCCGTGGATGTCATCCTCAATAACGGGCGCGACCAAATCAGCGCCATGCGCGAGGAAAAGCATGATTTCCACTTTGCCCACGCCGCCATGCTGCCCGACGACGGGCGGCTGGACTATCTCGTCACGCACACGGATGACCTCGTCGTCGTCGTACCCAAGGGTCATCCGCTGTCGAAAAAGCCGCTTGACTTCGCGGATCTTGAGCGTGAGCGCTTCCTCATCTCCTACGAGGCCGGATATCCGCTCCTGTATAACCACACGCTGGACGTCTGCCGCGCGCACAACTATGTGCCGAGAAATATGAGCCGCTTTGACAAGGCGGAGTCGGTACTGCTCGCCATCAGCGCGGGCCTCGGTTTTTCCATTCTCCCCTCAGCCCTTCCGGCTCAGTATTTCCCAAACTCCGTCGATATCATCCCCATCACCGGCATGGACACTCACCGCACCTATATCGCCGCCTGGCCGAGGAAAGCGGCAAACCCCTCGTCGCCGCAGTTTCTGGAGGTCATCAGAGAGGTAGCGGCAGCAGCCCGCTGAGCGCACCGTTTATGCGGGGCAGTAACACAAAAGAAGAATTCAACCGAATCGGGCGTACGTAATGAGTGATATACAAACAAGCGCAATGCTAATAGAGAAGCTCCGCGCGGGGCGTTTTTGGCAAACCTTTGATCAACTGTATCCGGATTGTGCTCAAACGCAGGCGGCGCGATATTGTGATGCGGTTTGTGCTTTTGAAGCGCATTTCGGCAGCGGCAGGGCGGCAGCTCTGTTCAGCAGCCCCGGGCGCACCGAGCTTGGCGGCAACCATACCGACCACCAGCACGGCCGCGTGCTCGCCGCGGCGGTCACGCTCGATATGCTCGCCGTCGCGTCGCCGAATGACAGGGGAGAGATCAAGCTCGTGTCAAAGGGCTACGGTACGCAGCGTATCACACTGAACGCGCTTGAGGCGCGGCCGGATGAACGCGGAGCCTCGAGCGCCCTTATCCGGGGCGTCGCCGCCAGACTGTTCAGCCTGGGCTATGCCGTCGGCGGCTTTGACGCGTATATAACCTCCGATGTTCCCGCCGGGTCGGGCTTGTCCTCGTCCGCCGCCTTTGAGGTACTCCTCGGCACGATTTTCAGCTATTTATATAACAACGGCGCCATCAGCCCCGTCACGCTCGCTCTCGTCGCCCAATATGCTGAAAACACCTATTTCGGCAAACCGAGCGGCCTGATGGATCAGCTTGCCGTCGCCGTGGGCGGCGTGAGCGCAATGGACTTCAGGGACCCGGCCGCGCCCGTTGTCACCGCTCTCGCCTGTGATCCGGCTTCGTCCGGCCATACCCTCTGCCTTGTCGAGACCGGCGGCAGCCACGCCGACCTCACCGCCGATTATGCCGCCATCCCCCAGGATATGATGCTCGTCGCAAACGCCCTCGGCGCGGATTTCCTGCGCGAGGTTGACCCCGCCCGCTTTTACGCCCAGCTCGGTCAGCTTCGCGCCGCGCTCCCTGACCGGGCACTCCTGCGCGCCATGCACTTTTTCGCCGAAAACGACCGCGCCGCCCGACAGGCCGCCGCCCTGCAGGCGGGCGATTTCCCGGAGTTCCTGGCTCTCGTCCGTGCCTCCGGCCGTTCTTCTCAAGAGCTTTTGCAGAACATATACCCCTCAGGGGCAGCATCCCATCAGGGCATCGCGCTGGCTCTGGCCCTGTGCGCGCATATACTCGGCGAACGCGGCGCCTTCCGCGTCCACGGCGGCGGCTTCGCCGGCACCATCCTCGCCCTCGTCCCCGCGGATTTGCTGCAAGCTTTTCAAGCCCAAATGGAGTCCGTCTTCGGTACCGGTACCTGCATGCCCCTCGCCCTCCGCCCGACAGGCGCCGCACTCCTGCAAGAAAACTGAGCACATGCCCGCTCCCAGTCTCCCTTCCCAAGGCAGCTGGCGGCGCAGCCGCCTGAGGATTTCCCCGAGTCCCGCGTCAAACCATACAAAAAGGACGGCTATAAGCCGTCCTTTAATAATGAGCACCACACTATCTGTCAATTCCCGCACCGCCTGCCATTCCCGCCTGCAAAGGGAATGACATAGGGCGCGTCAATTAATTCGACGACGCTTCAGCCGCCCGCACGCTGTCAATCGCCAGCACAACCGACAGGGCCGCAATCTCATCCCCGCCGTCCGCGATATCGAGCTCATAGCAATCGCCCCAGGTCATCCACTCCTTGTGTATCGTCACAATCGCCCGGCCGTCCTGCGCAATCTCATAATCATGCGCCCAAAAATCGCCCGTTATCTCCCAGCCGAGCCCCTCAATGCTGTACCTTGGCTGCAAAAAAGTAAACTCCTTGACGATCTCCGCCACCTGCTGCTCACCGACAAACACATAATACCGCGGCAGAAAGCTGAACACCTTCTGCTGTATAAAAGCGCTTTCCGCCCCGCTCATATCATAAATATGCAGTTTCTTCCCGAACGAAAACAGCTCGCCCTCAACATAATACTTATCCTGTCCGCTCTCATCCTTCACCGTAAACCGATCCACCCACGAAAACACCTTTTGCTGCATATATAACTTCATCGTCTATCCCATTCCTTATTATTTATTCCAAGCACCGCCATCCTACCACCCCCCCCAACCCCACTCTGCTTTTCCCCTTCAACGCCCAAACCTGAGGTGGCTCCGCTAGAAAACACAGTCTGACGGTTCTTTTGTGTTAATTACTATCTCAAAAATAGGGAGATTTCTCCGTCTCGCACCGCCCGCCCTAGCTTATTCCGTTTTCCTTATCTTGTCTCCATAAGCCAATCATCCACATCCCGCCGTGTCATCTGAAATTCAACGAAGTCCAGTATCTGCGGAATATAGGCAGCGCAGTGGTCGCGGATGAGCTTGTGGTAGGCTTCCGCGTTTGCGCCCCAAAACGGCACGGCAAGGTTGAAGTATGTCCCAAACGATGCTTTCTCCGCGTCAGTAAACGTGTACGCACGGGCGACATAACCGAGGTTGCGGCGCAGCCGTTCCTCAGCGATCGGCACGGTTACCGCTCCTTGTTTGATTATATCAGATTCAGCTTCCGTCATATAGTAAAAACACTCGTAAAACGCGTACGCAAGCACCGCGTCCGTACCGGAAAGATTAAAGTCCCACAGCCCGACAAAACGGCTGTTGTCATACAGCAGGTTCGATCTGTTCATATCAGCCTGAAAAACAGCTTTCGGAAGAGCGCGGTAGACGAGCTCAAATTCAGTGCGGCGGCGTTCATACTCCCGCATAATCGAGGCAGCGCGGCCGGCATATTGAGGGAACTGTTCGCTTATCCTGCGTATAACGCGAAGTCCGTTGTCGTAGATTTCAGGCGCGTCGTCATTCTCATCAAACTTGTCGTACAGCGCGTATGGCGCAGGCCACGGCACAATCGGCGCGGGATGAGCCGCAGCCTTGCCAAGCGCGGTCAAACGCGCCTCCGCCGACTGTTCGTAATTTATGCTCTCGTCCGGCGCGAACTTCGCGAACGCCTCCGCATAAACGCAGCAGCCGCCGACTATAGAACCGTACCCGCCGTTGGCATTGCGTAAAAACCTCGGCGCATAAATGCCAAGCGCGTTATAATGCTGCGCAAGACTCGCCCAACCCGCGACACGTTCCGGCGTTGTAAATGCGTTCCTTGCAGCCTTGATAACGATTTTTCCCATACCGGCGAATTCGGCGATTATGGTGAACCTTCTGTCCTTATCTCCGTGCGAATTATCAGATATTTCATAATTCATCTGTGCACCGTACAGCTGCAGTATATCACTCACATCAAACGGCAGCCCGTCAATATAGTGTACCAGCAGTAACTCACTGTCTCTGTCACCGTTCGGACTGCGTATAAAACCATTGCGCAAATAAAACCGAGCAGCAGCTTTGTTAATCCTGCCAACCCTCAGGAATATCTGCGTCAAGCCGAGGCTGCGGAAGTAGCCCGCCGCGTATTTTATAAGCTCCGCGCCGTAGCCATTCTCGCGTTCCTCCGGCGTAATATAGAAAAAGTTTACCCACCCGTACGCGCTGCCTGTCTTGCCGCGCGTTTGGATTTCAGCAAGCCCGATACGCTTGCCAGCCAGCGTGGCCAGCACAACAGACGCAGGGTCAAGCGCGTAATGCTCACGCATTTTTTCATGCTCACGCTCAAGATACTCGTCAGAAATTTCGCTGCCGAATGTCAGGCGAAACGTCTCTCTGTGCGCAGCGGTGCAAAAATCGATATGGTCATCAATGTTGAGTGGTATGAATTGCAGCATTTCAAACATGGGTACGGTTATCCGTCTCACGCCGCCCCCGCCTCTTTCCTCGCGTATTCCGTAGGGCGTGACGACCCGGCACGCCGTCTTCCTGCCGCACCGCCTACACAGTCGCTTCTTTATTCTTCAATCAGCGTCGGGTTTCGCGCCGCCGTACCCCCAAAGCCTTCTCCTCTGAGGCAAAGGCATCATGACGACGCCGTGACGGATGAGCTGCCCCCCGCATCGGCCATGCCCTTTTTATAAGCGTCAGAAATTGCGCTTCGAACGGTCTTTTCCGCATCGGACTGAGCCGCCGGGAGGCTGTTTAACGCGGCTTCGAATGCCGAGTTACCCGTACCGGCAGACTGGGCGGCCGCGGTGTAGCCGATGTCGGATATGACGATGTTTTTGTTTTCCCACGGGCTTTCAGCCACAACAGACAAAGCGCTGACTATGTTCTGAGGGTTTTTCAGAAAACGCTGAAACAGCAGGTCGGAGGGGCCCTCGGCAAACCCGCCGTCGGCATTCAGCAGATAGCAGCAGAGCTGAAAATCGCTGTATAAATCAAAGCTTGTGCCGGAAAATGCAGTAGAATCGTATGTGAATTCATAAACCGTATCGGCATCTGAATCCAGGTTATCGTTGGGGCAGAAGGTGGTAAACCGCCAGCCGTCGTCGGTCTTTTGATAATCCAGGACGGTCTGAGAGTAACCGATGGTGATCTGTGGCGCGGCGGGATTTGTATCGTCTTTATAACCGGCGAAAAAGGTCAGCGTCACCGCCCAGTGCGTGGCGTCCGTCTGGCTGGCTTTCACCTGTTTATCCTGGAGGAATATATTACTCCCGCGGTCGGCGCCTTCTGCGTAAAGCACGCCATTGAAGTCCCGATAACGGCTGGGTGATAAATTGAGTAGGTTGTTTGTCAGCTGTGGAGTGAATATTGAATTCAGATAGGCTGTCAGGTCAGACATCGACTTAATGCCCGGAACATCCGCGCGGTTATACACATGGTCTCCGTCCTTCTGGGAAACGGTGTCATCAAGAGGTATTGTCGTCATATCGAACCAGCTGTACGCCTCCGCAGCGGTCTTGTAAGCGGCGAGTACATCAGCCTCCGTGAGTGAATCATTCACTGTAGTCATCGGCGCATGCCGGCAGCCGGCAACACCCAAGAGCAGAGTTAAAATCATTAAAACAAGCAAAAAACGTTTCATAAAAATCCTCCTTTCATCAGACAGGGGACGGTTCTCTGTCTTGCCCCCGCCTCTTTCCTCGCGTATTCCGTAGGGCGGGATGCCCACATCCCGCCGCCTTCCCGCCGCAACGCCTACACAGTCGCTTCTTTATTTCTATGTGCGAAAAATCCCTCGATACAATAAACCGTGAATTTTTCGCCGTGTTCTTCCTCAACACATTTTTCCTTCAAACAGCAGGGACACAAATCATGCAATGTCTTATCCAATGTACCGCTGCGCTCATGTAAAGTATATAAGTACTTGAGATATTTGCCTTCCGCAATACGGTGGTGGTTATTCTTCTCCTGCAGCCCCTTCCATTCATAGAGCCCCTTTGCTCCTTTGCTGGAATTGCATGCCTTGCAAACCCGCACCACATTGTCGGTCACATCCTCGCCGCCGCGTGAACGCGGCAGTATATGCTCCGTCGTCAGATTCTCCTCAGCGCCGCAGTAAATGCACACCCCCGGATTCTCCATTTCCAGCACCCATTCCCGCACAGCTGTCGACCACACAATTTCGCCGCTTTTCAGCTTTCCTAAAAAACTCATCCGCAGCGCCCACTCATTCTTCCTGCCCGTCGCCGCCCCCGTCATAATCGCCGCATACTGCCAATAAATCAAATCCCTAACCGTCTTCACAGCCCCCGGCGGCATAAACTCCACTCCTTATTAATTTCAATTTTTCAGCCATCATAATAACGCAGAAGTACTAGCAACGTCGCATACAAAGCCTTACGAAAGCAAATTGCATTGTTTGCCTCCCAGAATCGATTTATATTTGTGTTACTAGTATATCAATAATAAAATAAA
>DBTM01000037.1 GCA_002307055.1 Clostridiales bacterium UBA1316 | reverse complement strand
TTGTCAAGGCGTCTTTCAAGGAGGGCAAGCAGGTTTTCGCCTGTTTTTCCCTTCATCTTGCTGGCCATGTCAAAGTACCCTCTGAACTGGCTTTCAAGGACACCGTAATATCTCTTTGCTTTCTGTTTTTCACGCAGCTGCGTGCCGTATTCAGATGTCTTTGCTCTGCCCTGGCCATGCTGACCGGGCGGATACGCTCTGCGGTCTACACCGCATTTTTCAGTATAGCACCTGTCACCCTTCAGAAAAAGCTTCTGGCCTTCTCTGCGGCACAAGCGGCAAACTGCATCAGTATATCTTGCCATTTGTCTTCTACCTCCTTAAACTCTGCGTCTTTTCGGCGGACGGCAGCCGTTGTGGGGGATCGGTGTCACATCTTTGATCATTGTGACTTCCAAACCCGCTGCCTGCAGTGCACGAATAGCCGCTTCACGGCCTGAGCCGGGGCCTTTTACGAAGACCTCAACGGTCTTAAGTCCATGCTCCATTGCTGCTTTTGCCGCCGTCTCAGCCGCTGTCTGCGCGGCGAAGGGCGTCGACTTTCTGCTGCCGCGGAAACCGCTGCCGCCGGCTGAAGCCCAGGATAGGGCATTCCCGCTCGTATCGGTAATGGTGACCATGGTATTGTTGAAGGACGATGCGATATGCACGGCGCCCTTTTCTATGTTTTTACGCTCACGGCGTCTTTTTATGACCTTTTTGCCCTTTGCGGGTGCTGCCATTACAAACCCCTCCCTTACTTCTTCTTATTGGCGATCGTACGCTTTGGTCCCTTGCGGGTGCGTGCATTCGTCTTGCTTCTTTGGCCACGGACGGGGAGGCCTCTTCTGTGACGGGTGCCACGATAGCAACCGATTTCAGTCAGGCGCTTGATGTCCAGAGATACACTTCGCCGGAGGTCGCCCTCCACAGTTAAACTCTTATCGATGCACTCACGGAGTGCTGTTTCTTCAGCCTCAGTAAGATTCTTGACTCTTGTGTCGGGATTGATACCGGTTGTTTCAAGGATCTTTTTTGCACTCGTTCTGCCAATGCCAAAGACATATGTCAAACCGATTTCGATCCTCTTGTCCTTGGGCAGGTCAACGCCGGAAATACGTGCCATACTTTTCAATCATTCCTTTCATTCAAATGAGGAATCAATAATTTATCCCTGTCTTTGCTTATGTTTGGGATTTTCGCAAATTACCATAACTCTGCCCTTGCGTTTAATGATCTTGCACTTTTCACACATGGGCTTAACGGACGGTCTTACTTTCATATTAAGCATCCATTTCTCCGGCGACGCATAACTTCAGTGCGATGCTTATCATTTCTCGCCGGTGACATGATAAGATATAAATATTTATTTTTCATTTACTGGGATTATTTGCTTCGCCAGGTAATTCTGCCGCGTGTCAGGTCATACGGCGACATTTGTACCGTCACCTTATCGCCTGGCAGTATGCGAATAAAATTCATTCGGAGTTTGCCCGAGATATGCGCCAATATTTGATGTCCGCCGCCTATATCAACCTGGAACATCGTGTTAGGCAGCGATTCCACAACAGTGCCTTCGAGTTCGATCATGTCGTCTTTAGCCATATTACTTACATACCTCCTTTTTCTCCTCGGTTTTGCGTTTCATATTCTGCCAGAGCCCGTCTAATTTCGCTGTTCGTGACCTTTTCGCCGTTCTGGAGCTTTGACGCAATCCAGCCGTCACTTTTTTGTTCAAGCCGTATGTGTTTAAGCTTTTTACGCTTCGGTTTGTCAATACGGCGTGCTTTGCCGTCACACAGCATGGCATAAATATCTTCCGTATCAACGACGAAGAAAGACTTGCCTTTATCTCTGCCGTTTAAGGCTTTAACAATGTCCGATATTGCGATAGTTTCTCTGTCGATCTCCATCATCAGATATCCCCTGTCGTCGTGAGAATCTCAGGTTCACCATCAGTGATGAGTATCGTATTCTCATAATGTGCCGATAAGGTTCCATCGAGCGTGACAACCGTCCAGCCGTCTTTGAGGACTTTGATGGCGGCGCCGCCCACGTTTACCATGGGCTCCACAGCCAGCGTCATACCGCGCACAATCCTTATACCATGCCCCGGGCTGCCAAAATTCGGTATCTCCGGCGGCTCATGCATTTGAGCGCCAATGCCATGCCCAACGTATTCTCTGACGACAGAAAAGCCGTTGCCTTCGACATAGCTCTGCACGGCATGTGAAATGTCTGAGATCCTGTAGCCTTCACGGGCAAATTTGATGCCTTCGAAAAAGCTCCTTTTTGTAACCGCGATGAGCCTTTCGGCTTCCTTACCGCCTTTGCCGACGATAAAGGTCGCCGCACAGTCTCCCACATAACCGTCCTTCGTCGCTCCGACGTCAATACTGACGATATCACCATTTTTCAGCACCCGGCTGTCTGGTATTCCGTGAATGACCTGCTCGTTAACAGAGGCACAGATGCTGGCGGGGAAACCGCTGTAGCCCAGGAAGGTGGGTATGGCACCCATGGAAACAATAAAATCATGGACTGCCAAATCAATTTGCTTGGTTGTTACGCCAGCCGTTACCATATCCCCTGCTAAAGCACGGGCAGCCGCGGTAATTTTTCCGGCCTGGCGCATCAGGTCCGCTTCTCGTGAGGATTTAAGTTTTATCATCTTAAATACCCAGAGTCCGAAATATAACTTCGGTAGTCGCCTCAATGGACAGGTTTTCTACCGTTTTAAGCTTACCTCTGGATTTGAAGTATTCAATCAGGGGTTCGGTTTCCTGATGATAAACCTTCAGCCGGTTTATAACCGTTTCAGGCTTGTCGTCTTTTCTGAGCACCAGCTCGTCACCGCATACATCACAGATATTATCTGTCTTCGGCGGATTTGTCCTGATGTGATACGTCGCTCCGCAGTTGCCGCAAGTCCGCCTGCCTGTCATTCGATCCATAATCTCAGCGTCGGATGCTTCGATCACAAGTGCGACGTCGACTTTAACTCCAGCGTCCTCAAGTGCTTCTGCCTGGGTGATTGTTCTCGGCATTCCGTCGAGAATGTAACCATTCGCACAGTCCGACTTAGCTAACCGCTCTTTCATTATGCCGATGATCACATCATCCGGAACCAGATTGCCAGAATCCATATAGGAGCGGGCTTTAATCCCAATGGGCGTACTGTTTCTAATGGCAGCCCTTAGAATGTTTCCGGTGGAGATCGTCGGGATGGCGAGTTTACGGCTGATAATATCGGCCTGTGTGCCCTTGCCGGCACCCGGAGCGCCTAAGAGTATCAGTTTCATTGAAACCCCCTTATTCAAGGAATCCCTTATAGTGACGCATAAGCATCTGCGCTTCGACTTGCTTAACTGTATCCAGCGCTACGCCGACAACGATGATAACTGATGTGCCGCCCATGGAGATACCCTGCTCTGCAGCTGTTTTTGAAAACAGGCTGATGATTATCGGCGCCAGTGCGATGATTGCCAGATACAAAGCGCCAAAGAGCGTAATCTTTGTCAAAACCTTGGAAATGAACTCTGATGTCGGCTTGCCAGCTCTGAAGCCGGGAATGAATCCGCCGTTCTTCTTGAGATTATTGGCGACTTCAATCGGGTTGAACTGGATTGTCGAGTAGAAATAAGCGAAGAATACAATCAAAAAGAAATATATGACCGCATACGTCACTGTATTCGTCTGGAATATATTAATGAACCAACCCTTTGACCATGCGGGCACAAAGGCAGCAATAGTCGCTGGGAGCGAGGCGATGGACTGCGCAAATATGATCGGCAGAACACCGGACATGTTGACCTTCATCGGCAGATGCGTTGATTGACCGCCGTACATTTTCCGCCCGACTACACGTTTGGCGTATTGTACCGGAATTCGCCGCTCTGACTGAGTGACGATAACAATCATTACGATAATCGCCAGTACGCCTAAGAGCAGCAAGACATGCAAAAGCCACGAGGACGGTTCGTTTTGGACCTTTGTAATCATCTGCGCAAGATTGGTCGGGAATCGGGATACAATGCTGACAAACAGGATAATAGATATACCGTTGCCGATACCGAACTCGGTAATCTGTTCACCCATCCACATAAGCAGGCAACTGCCCGCCGTAAACGATGCGATAATGACAATGGCGGCCCAGACTATTTGGGTGTTTCCCAGATTGAGCAGGGTCTGCCCGTTCGTACCATTCTTTAACAGTACAAAGTAGCCGAACCCCTGGATGATACCGATTACCAACGTCGAATAACGCGTGACTTTCTCAAGTTTCTTCTTGCCTTCCTCGCCGCCTTCCTTTTGGAGGCGTTCGAGAGCCGGTATCGCAATAGTCAGAAGCTGAATGATAATAGATGCGTTAATATACGGCTGGATGGACAATGCGAATATTGTCGCCCGTGAGAATGCACTGCCCGACATAATATTCATCAGGCCTAAAACCGTATTCTGTAAGGTATCAAAATAAGTTGTGAGCTTATTTATGTCGACATACGGCACCGGGACAGCATTACCCAAACGGTAGAGGAGCAGAATGAAAAACATAAAGATGAATTTCTTTCTGATATCCTCTATTTTCCATGCGTTACGTATTGTTTGGAGCACCTAAACCACCTCAGCCTTTCCGCCGGCAGCTTCAATTTTTGCTTTTGCCGACTCCGAAAAAGCAGAGGCTTTGATCGTTACTTTTTTAGTTATACCGCCATTGCCCAGAACTTTGACGCCGTACTCACATTTTGTAATGATGCGGGCTGCTAAAAGTTCATCAATACCGATTTCAGCACCGTCATCAAATATCTCCAGCGAAGAAACATTAATTGTCTCAAACGGTTTGGCGAATATATTGTTAAAGCCCCTCTTCGGAACACGGCGAACCAAAGGCATCTGACCGCCTTCAAATCCGACTCTGATACCGCCGCCGGAACGCGCTTTTTGGCCTTTGTGCCCGCGGCCGGCCGTCTTACCGTTGCCTGTTCCGGGACCTCTGCCTTTGCGCTTTGCTGCGTGCGTCGAACCTGCAGCGGGAGAGAGATCATGCAAATTCATACTCTGCGCCTCCTTACTCTTCTGTTACAGAGACAAGATAACTGATTAGAGCGATCTTACCTCTCGTCTGTGGATTGTCGGGCTGCACAGTTTCACCGCCGATTTTTGTCAGTCCCAAGGACTTGGCTGTGGCGACATGACTCTCGAGCCTGCCGTTTAAGCTCTTTATGAGCTTAATCTTTAAATTAGCCATATGTGTGCCCCCCTAACCCTGGATTTCTTCAACGCTCTTTCCTCTTGTCTTTGCGACCTGAGAAGCATCACGGAGCGATTTTAAACCGACCATAGTTGCCGCAACGACATTTTGAGGATTGTTGGAGCGCAGGCATTTTGTTCTGATATCATGGATTCCTGCCGCTTCAACGACAGCGCGGACAGCACCTCCGGCAATAACGCCGGTACCTGCCGGGGCGGGCTTCAAGAGCACTCTTCCGGCTCCGAACTCACCGATAACCTCATGTGGGATTGATGTCCCTTGTAAGGTGATTGTCACGATATTTTTTTTGGCGTCGTCAATTCCCTTGCGAATGGCTTCGGAAACTTCCCCCGCCTTACCAAGGCCGAACCCTACCCGGCCTTTGCCGTCACCGACGACACAGAGGGCCGCAAATTTGAATATGCGTCCGCCCTTGACTGTTTTCGAAACACGGTTTAAGGAAACGACCTTCTCCGAAAATTCAGACTGGACGTCTTCTCTTCTGTTATTGTCTCTTCTGTTATTACTGTAAGCCATATTGTTTCCTCCCCCCGTTTAAAAGTTCAGACCGCCCTCGCGGGCTCCGTCTGCGAGTTCCTTGATACGACCATGGTATAAATATCCCCCACGGTCAAAAACAACCTTCTCAATACCTTTTTCCTTAGCGCGTTCTGCGATAAGTTTACCAACCTTTTTAGCACCGTCTTTATTGCCGCCGGAGCCTTCAAATGTTTTTTCAACCGAGGAAGCGGCACAGAGCGTGATCTTGCCGATATCGTCTATAAGTTGCGCGTATATGTGTTTTTCGCTGCGGAAAACGTTGAGCCTCGGGCACTCGGGCGTGCCGGATATCTTGCTTCTGACTCGTTTATGGCGCTTTAAGCGCTGAGCGCTTGTATCAGGTCTTCTTATCATTTAGGCACACCTCCTTTTATTTTTTAGCACCGGTCTTGCCCTCTTTACGGCGAACGACCTCGTTATTATATTTGATTCCTTTGCCCTTATAAGGCTCAGGCGGTCTTTTCTTTCTGACATCGGCCGCGAACTGGCCGACGATTTGCTTGTTGATGCCGCTGATGATAATTTTATTCGGCGCCGGCACGTCAATTTTAATGTCACTTGTTTCTTCTACGATGATCTGGTGGGAATACCCCAGGTTCATCACAAGCTTATTGCCGTCTTTCGTCGCTCTGTAACCAACACCGTTGACTTCGAGTTCTTTTTTAAAGCCCTCTGTAACGCCGATGATCATGTTGGCGACAAGCGTTCGGGATAAGCCATGAAGCGAACGGTGTTTCTGTTCATCCGTCGGGCGGGTTACTGTGATAACCGCACCGTCGATATTGACTTTAATCTCAGGCGTCAGCGCACAATCCAGCGTTCCCTTGGGTCCTTTAACGGTAACGACATTGGTATCTGATACCTGTACGTTCACGCCGGCCGGAATGGCAATGGGAGCTTTTCCTATTCTAGACATATATTCATCTCCCCCTTACCAGACAAACGCAAGGACTTCGCCCCCGACATTTGCCTCTCTGGCTTTCTTGTCGGTCATGATGCCCTTCGATGTTGATATAATGGCAATTCCAAGGCCTCTTAAGACCTTGGGCAGCTCTTCGGCACCCGCGTACATGCGAAGGCCGGGTTTAGAAACACGGCGGAGGCCGGTGATGGCCTTTTCGTTGCCGTTATACTTTAAGGTTATCTTAATAACGCCTTGAATACCGTCGTTGATGAGCTGATAATTTTTGATATACCCTTCCGCAAGCAGAATTTCGGCAATCGCCTTCTTCATGTTGGAAGCGGGGACATCGACTGTGGCATGCTTGGCTGAGCTTGCATTCCGGATACGCGTCAGCATATCGGCAATAGGATCTGTTATCTGCATAAGTTTTCCTCCTTAATAAGAGTTACAGTACGGCGACTTATAGTCGCTAGGCGATTATTAATCGCCTGACTGTTTTTGTGGCGAGGTATCGTACCGGCGAACAACGACCGTTGAACAGATAGGAACGACCTTTCGCCATCAGTTGCGCATACATGCGTTTATTTATAAACGCATGTTACCAGGATGCTTTTCTAACGCCGGGGATCTGGCCTTTATGCGCCAGATTGCGGAAGCAGATACGGCAGATGCCGTAATTTCTCAAATATGCGTGCGGCCTGCCGCAGATCTTGCAGCGGTTATAGCCGCGGGTGGAGAACTTGGGCTCTTTCTGCTGTTTCAAAATCATCGATTTTTTTGCCATTTCTATTCTCCTCCCTATGCCTGAATGAACGGAGCGCCCATAAGTTTAAGGAGCTCTCTTGATTCTTCATCGCTCTCGGCTGTTGTGCAGATGACGATATCCATGCCTCTGATCTTTTCGATCTTGTCATAATCGATTTCCGGGAATATCAGCTGTTCTTTAATACCGAGGGCATAGTTGCCTCTGCCGTCAAAAGAATTCGCCGATATGCCGTGAAAGTCACGGACACGGGGAAGCGCCACGTTAAACAGCCTGTCAAGAAACTCCCACATTTTATCCTGACGGAGCGTGACCTTGACGCCGACCGGCATGCCTTCACGAAGCTTGAAATTTGCGACCGATTTTTTTGCTTTTGTGGTGACGGCTTTTTGCCCGGTAATCGCCGTAATGTCTTTTACGACGGCGTCAATTGCCTTTGCGTTGTCACGCGCGTCACCGCAGCCGACATTGACAACAATTTTATCAATCTTCGGTATCTGCATAACGCTTTTGTAGGCAAATTTCTTCATCATAGCAGGAGCGACTTCTTCCTGATACTTTTTCTTCATTCTCGTCATTTCAGTCTCTCCTCCTATCTAAATTTCTGCGCCGCACTTTTTGCAGACACGGACCTTGACTTCTTCTTTATCCTTGCCGACACCCTTTTTAATCAAGTGCGCGGCTCTCGTCGGTTTATTGCATTTTGGGCAGACACGCATTACCTTACTTGCATATATCGGCGTATCCTTCTTGATAATTCCACCCGGATCGCCCTGCTTGCGGGGTTTTTTGTGACGCTTTGCGGTATTGACGCCTTCGACAATCACTTTTCTGTCGGTGGGGTCAACACTAATCACTTTACCTTCTTTGCCCTTATCCTTGCCGGACAGGACAACAACCCTATCGTCTCTTCTGATATCCATAATCGTACCCCCCTATATCACTTCGGGAGCAAGTGACAGGATCTTCATATAATCCTTGTCGCGAAGCTCTCTGGCCACAGGCCCAAAGATACGGGTCCCTCTCGGGTTCTTATCGTCTTTGATCAAAACAGCCGCATTCTCATCGAAACGAACATATGTGCCGTCCGTACGGTGAACGCCCTTGGCTGAACGCACGATCACTGCCTTGACAACCTCGCCTTTTTTGACTGTTCCGCCGGGAGTCGCTTTACGGACAGAGGCAACGATTACGTCGCCGATGTTTCCGTATTTCCGTCTGGAGCCGCCAAGAACGCGGATGCATTTGATTTCTTTGGCGCCGGTGTTGTCGGCAACCTTCAGATAACTTTCTTGCTGAATCATTTTGGCGCCTCCTTACTTTGCCTTCTCGATAATCTCAACGAGTCTCCAGCGCTTGTCTTTGGATAAAGGGCGGGTTTCCATGACCCGGACTCTGTCCCCAATGCGGCACTCATTGTTTTCGTCATGTGCTTTGAGTTTATATGTTCTCTTTATGATCTTTTTATAGAGAGGATGTGCAACGCGGTCTTCGACGGCCACAACGATCGTCTTATCCATCTTGTCGGATACTACTTTGCCAACCCTTGTCTTTCTGGAAGCTGTTCTTTCATCATTCATCTAACTTACCTCCTTAATGCTCGAGCTGGTTCTGGCGAATAATAGTCTTGACTCGGGCAATATCTTTCCTGACTTGGGCTATCTTTATCGGATTATCAAGCTGATTTGTGGCATGCTGCATTCTTAAAAAGAACAAGTCTTTTTTCAAACCGGAAAGCTTTTCCTCCAGCTCAGAGGCGCTGAATTTACGTACCTCGTTTGCCTTCATCTTATTCACCACCTGTCTCGGTCTCGCGTTTGACAAACTTCGTCTTTATCGGTAACTTATGGCCGGCCAGGCGAATTGCTTCGCGCGCTGATTCCTCGGGGACTCCGGCAATCTCAAACATGACTCTGCCCGGCTTCACGACAGCGACCCAGTGGTCAGGAGAACCTTTACCTGAACCCATGCGCGTCTCTGCCGGCTTTGCAGTAACCGGTTTGTCGGGGAATATTTTGATCCAGACTTTACCGCCGCGCTTTGTGTAGCGCGTCATTGCGATACGAGCCGCCTCAATCTGGTTGGACGTAATCCAGGCGGGTTCACTGGCCTGCAAGCCATATTCACCGTCTGATACGATGTTACCGCGCGTCGCTTTGCCGGTCATACGGCCTCTCATGACTTTGCGGTATTTTACTCTTTTCGGTAAAAGCATTAATTAGTGCCTCCTTCTTTCGGAGTCTGAACGACGGGTTGGCTGGGCAGTGTGCCGACTTGAGCAGCGCCGCCGGGTGCTGTACCGCTGGGAGCGGCGGGACGATTTGTGTTATAGGTTGGCCGGTTGTTTGTATAGCCGCCCTGACCTGCGGGACGATTATTATTATAACCACCGGTTTGACCAGCGGGCCGGTTGTTCGTATAGCCGCCGGTTTGACCAGCGGGCCGATTATTATTATAACCGCCGGTTTGACCAGCAGGACGATTGTTGTTATAGCCTCCGCCTGTGCCACCGGTACCGCCTCTGTTGTATCCGCCTGAACCGCCGCGGTCATTGCGTTCACCGCGGTTATCCGGACGGCGCTCTCTCGGCGGTTTTGTCAAATCCATAGTTCTCGGTGTTGTGCGGAGTGTTTGATTTAATATTTCACCGTTATAAATCCAGACCTTGACGCCAATACGGCCGTATGTGGTCGCGGCTTCAGCAAAGCCGTACTCAATGTCGGCTCTGATGGTCTGAAGAGGGATTGTGCCCTCATGATACATTTCGCTTCTGGCGATTTCGGCGCCGCCCAAACGACCGGCAACCATGACCTTGATACCGCGGACGCCAAGGCGCATGGCACGGCTCATGGCATTTTTCATCGCACGTCGGAAACCGATGCGCTTCTCGAGCTTCTGAGCGATGCTCTCAGCAACGAGCTGAGCATCTGTATCCGGATTCTTAACCTCAATGATAGAGAGTGAAACCGGCTTACCCAATCTCTTTTCCATCACCAGGCGAATCCTCTCAATTTCCGTTCCGCCCTTGCCGATGACAACACCGGGGCGCGAGCAGTGGATGAGAATTTTAACCTTTGCGCTGTCGCGTTCGATCTCTATTTTTGGAACGCCTGCCTGAAACAGGAGCTCTTTTAAATACTTGCGGATATTGTAATCTTCGACAATCAGATCACCGACTTTGTCCGGTCTTGCGAACCAACGGGAATCCCAGTCTTTGATAACGCCTACACGAAAGCCGTGCGGATTTACTTTCTGTCCCATAAGATACCCCCTACTCCTTTTCCTTGACAACAATCGTGATGTGCGACGTTCTCTTGTTGATGCGATTGCCGCTGCCCTTCGCTCTTGGCATCATTCTCTTGAGAATCGGCCCGGGATTGGCATACGTTTCGGAAACAAAGAGATTGTCAGGATCAAGATTGTGGTTGTTCTCGGCGTTGGAGACGGCGCTTTGTAAAAGCTTCAGCATCAGCTCGGACGCGGCCTTAGGTGTCTGCATCAGTATGCCTTTGGCTGTTTTCGTGTCTTTTCCTCGGATAAGGTCGCAGACTATCTTGACCTTCCTCGGTGAAATGCGCGCGTATTTTAAGTGTGCTTTTGCATCCATCACAGTCTACCTCCTTATTTCGTTGTCTTGCTGCCGGCGTGACCTCTAAAGGTCCGCGTCGGAGCAAATTCGCCCAGTTTGTGGCCAACCATATCTTCCGTAATGTAAATCGGGACATGACGGCGGCCGTCGTGAACGGCGATGGTGTGCCCGACGAAGGATGGGAAAATCGTTGAAGAGCGCGACCAGGTCTTTAGGACCTTCTTCTCCCCGGCTTTATTCATCGCGTCGACCCTCTTTAAAAGCTCAGGGGCGGCAAAGGGGCCCTTCTTAATACTTCTGCTCATATTATTTATTGACCTCCTTCACTTATTTAGCGCCGCGGCGCTTAACAATAAATTTATTTGTTTTGTTCTTTTTCTTGCGAGTCTTGTAGCCGAGTGCCGGTTTACCCCACGGTGTTACCGGTCCGGAGCGTCCGATCGGGCTCTTGCCTTCACCGCCGCCGTGCGGATGGTCGTTCGGGTTCATGACGCTGCCGCGGACTGTCGGCCGAATGCCCATATGGCGGGTGCGCCCGGCTTTGCCGATATTGATGTTGGAGTGGTCAACATTGCCGACCTGTCCAATTGTGGCTTTGCAGTTCATGCGGATATATCGATACTCACCGGACGGGAGTCTGACCTGAGCCAGATCGCCTTCTTTTGCCATCAGCTGGGCTGCTACGCCTGCCGAGCGGACAAGCTGCGCGCCTTTGCCGGGGTAGAGCTCGATGTTGTGGATAATTGTACCGACCGGGATCGAGGATATGGGAAGCGCGTTACCCGGCTTGATATCGGCGGTTCCGGAAGCGGTAATCGTATCACCCGCGCCCAGTCCGACAGGTGCCAGAATGTAACGGCGTTCTTTATCAGGATACTCAACCAGTGCGATATTAGCAGAACGGTTCGGGTCATATTCAAGGCGGAGAACTGTTCCTACCATATCGGCTTTATCGCGCTTGAAGTCGATGATGCGGTACTTCTGGCGATTTCCGCCGCCCTTGTGGCGGACGGTGATACGACCGTAGCTGTTGCGGCCTGCGTGCTTTTTGAGCACTTCGGTCAGTTTGCGCTCCGGCTTTGCTTTCTTATCAATACCGTCGAAACCGGATACGGACATGTGCCTTCTCGACGGAGTGGTAGGTTTATAAGTTTTGACAGACATGGATCTTTTCCTCCCTATACCATTCCTTCGAAGAATTCAAGTGACTTAGAATCTTCGGTAAGTTTTACAACGGCCTTTTTCCACTTGCTTGTGTAGCCTTCGGGATATTTGCCGGTGCGTTTTTTCTTGCCCAGGCAATTGAGCGTGTTGACTTTTTCAACCTTGACGTTGAAAATTTCCTCAATGGCTTTTTTTATCTGAATCTTGTTGGCGTCGCGTGCGACTTCGAAAGCATATTTGTTAATATCGTTCTGCTCCATCGACTGTTCCGAAATGATGGGGCGAATGATGATATCATAAGCTGACTTCATTACGCATATACCTCCTCGATCGTGGCTAGTGCCGCCTTATCGACGACAAATGTTTTGGCATTCATCACATCATAAACGCTGAGTATGGTGGCGATGGTCGTTTGAACGCCCGGAATATTCCTTGCGCTCTTGACGATGGTCTCTCTGACTTCAGGCGTCACAACAAGCGTTTTCCCTGACACGCCGACAGCGTCTAAAAACTTGACGAATTCCTGCGTCTTTATGCTTTTGAGATCGATATTGTCGACGACGACGATTGCACTGTCAATAACCTTCTGCGAAAGAGCGGACTTCAGCGCCAGCTTTTTCAGCTTCTTGTTGATTGTATAACTGTAATCACGCGGCTTGGGCGCAAACGCGATACCGCCGTGCGTATATTGGGGTGCTCTGGTGGAACCCTGACGAGCACGGCCTGTACCCTTTTGCTTGAAAGGCTTCGCACCGCCGCCGGAAACCTCGGCACGCGTCAGCGCGGATTGTGTGCCCTGACGGACGTTGGCGAGATGGTTTTTAACCGATGTGTGGATTGCCAGCTTGTTCGGCGTTACACCGAATATGGCCTCGGAGAGCTCAACCTCGCCGGTAACCTGGCCCGCCATATTGAATACTTTTATTTTTGGCATTTGACTCTCTCCTTTCTCAGCCGTTTTTCACTGTTGTCTTAAGGTAGACAATGCCGCCCTTGGGACCGGGCACTGCGCCTCTGATTGCAATCAGGTTAAGCTCGGCATCGACCTTGACGACGTCAAGGTTCTGAACCGTCACCTGCTCTGCGCCCATGTGTCCGGCGCCTATCTTACCTTTGAAAATTCTTGACGGGTCCGTATTGGAACCCATTGAACCGGCATGACGGTGAACAGGGCCGCCGCCGTGTGTCATTGGGGTGCGCTGCGCATTATAACGCTTGATAACGCCTGCATAACCCTTACCTTTTGATACGCCGGTAACGTCAACCTTGTCGCCTTCGGCGAAAACGTCGGCCTTCAGCTCATCGCCGATATTCAGGGCGGCGGTATCCGTCAGTTTAAACTCTTTGAGATGCTTCTTCAGCGCGTTGCCTGCCTTTTTCAGGTGGCCGACCTCAGGCTTACCCAGCTTCTTTTCTTTCTCGTCTTGAAATCCGAGCTGTACGGCATTATATCCGTCTTTATCCTCGCTCTTCTTTTGTATCACGACACAGGGCCCGGCTTCGATAACTGTAACCGGAACAACTTTGCCGTTATCATCGAAGATCTGCGTCATGCCGACCTTTTTACCGATGATCGCCTTATCCATATTCTTTCCTCCTCATTATAAAGGTTATTGGTTGGTAAGCATCGCATAGCAGCTTGGCTGCATCGTATTGCGGGAGGCTGCCAACATGACCCTCGTCGTCGCGGACTTCGCTAAGTCTCGTATTGCCGCAGGCGGCAATACGTGCTCGCTCCGTCACTCCTCCTCTCCTCGCGCACCCGCTTCGCTCGGCTGCGCTCGGTTTTAAAGGGGCCTTACGATACAACGACACGGGAACATTACTTTTTTATTACTTACAGCTTTATTTCGATTTCCACGCCGGCCGGCAGTTCAAGAGCCATCAGGGCTTCAACCGTCTTCTGGGTGGGGCTCATTATGTCGATAAGCCTTTTGTGGGTCAGACGTTCAAACTGCTCGCGGCTGTCCTTATATTTATGGACGGCGCGCAGGATTGTCACGATTTCTTTTTGTGTCGGCAGCGGGATGGGGCCGGATACCTTTGCTTCTGTCCGCTTTGCTGTCTCGACAATCTGCCCGGCAGCTTGGTCGATGAGCTGATGGTCATAGGCCTTGAGTCTGATACGGATCATCTTTTTGTTTGATGTTGCCATTTTCATATCCTCCTGAATGTACGATTTTTGATTGCGGCATTGAAACCGCTTCTACAAACACGTACGGAGAGAAAATTCTGTACACATAACCGTGCGTATCATTCCTGGTCATAAATCAAACCGGCTTATTTGTCCGGCCGGTTTGTTTCTGATCACGGCGATATACGCCTAAACAGCACTTTCTCAGCCGCCCGATTACGTACCAACCACAAAGTCACCTTACAGTTTCTCGGGCTGATACCGGACATACTCCTCGGAAGTGACCAGGCAAAGCCTGCAATCTCCCGAATCATCGCATTTACCCCTCGCAGGGATTTACCCCACGCAGGGATTTTTGCGCCCACGCAAGTTAAGTAACCCCATAAGGCGCCCTGTTAGAATACCAAAATCCAATCCTAAAGTCAATAGTGAATTTCTTTTTTATGCAGAATATTTTTAGTATTTTTAGTAATATTTCTGAAAAAAATACATGGGCATCAAAAAATAATATCTATGCCGCAGGGGAACGGGTTTCTCATCCCGCGTTATAGACCTATAAGGCGACCGATCTGGTAAACCGCCAGCGAGACAATGTAGGCAGTAAAAAGCTGCCACCAGACAGAAAGCGCCGTCCACTTCAGGCTGTTCATCTCTTTGTATATCGTAGATACGGCAGCGACGCACGGGATGTATAGCAGAATGAACACCAAATAAGAAAACGCCGAAAGGGGTGTAAAGCCGGTCATCGCCGCCGCGGCAAGCCCGCTGCCTGCCGTCAGAGAGAACCCGTAAAGCATGGAAAGCGAAGCCACAACGGCTTCCTTTGCGATGAGACCCGTTACAAGCGCGACGACAGCCTGCCACATGCAGAAGCCCAACGGGCGGAACACCGGTGCGATGATCGCGCCGATATGTGCCAGCATCCCATCAGAAATATTTACCGCTAAGAGCAGATGGCTGTTGAAATTCTGGAGGAACCAGAGGACGATACTCATTATAAATATCAGCGTACCGGCTCTGACAAGAAAGCTTTTGACGCGGTCCCAGACATGGATGAGCGTGTTGTTCAGCGTCGGCATCCGGTAAGGCGGCAGCTCCATCACAAACGGCGCCGGTTCACCCGCAAAGATCGTCCGCTTGAATAATAACCCTGACAGAATTGCCATCACCAGACCCAGCACATACAGTGAAAATACGGCAAGCCCCGCCCAAGCGCCAAAAAAAGCAGCGGTAATCAGGCCGTAAACAGGCAGCTTTGCCGAACAGCTCATAAAGGGTATGAGCATAATGGTCATGCGCTTATCTTTCTCACTTTCCATCGTCCGCGCGCCCATAACGGCAGGTACCGAGCAGCCGAAGCCCATCAGCATTGGAATAAACGCTTTCCCCGACAGGCCGAAATGTCTGAGCAGCCTGTCCATAATAAACGCCGCCCGCGCCATGTAGCCGGAGTCTTCTAAAAGCGACAGGTAAAAAAACAGCAGCGCAATCTGCGGCAGGAAGCTCAGCACACCGCCGACACCGGCAATAATGCCGCTTGTCAGCAAGCTGACGAACCAGTGCGCCGTATGTATTCCGGTCAGCGCGCCATACAGCCATCCCGAGAAATGACGGATGATAAACGCAGCACCGTCCGATAAATCGGAGCCGAGCGGTCCGAAGGTTAATGCGAACATGACGAGCATCATCGCCAGAAAAATCGGAATGGCAAAAACCCGATGCGTCACGACCCGATCTATGCGGTCGGTCGCTGTTTCGTTAAGGTGGCCGTTACCCTTTTTAACGGAAGCTTTCACGATATTTTCTATGTAACGGTAGCGGGCGTCGGCAAGCCTTGTCTCCTGGTCTCCGAAACCGTTCGAGGCACCGTATTCTTCTGCAATACAATTGACTTCCGATTTTGTGTCTTCGTCTAAATTCATGGACTCCAAAACAAGCGCGTCGCCCTCAATGAGCTTAATTGATGCCCAATGGACTGGGATATTAACGTTGGAGGCCTGCGCTTGTATCAGCCGCCCGACGCGGTGACAGACTTCATGTGTCCGAGCATCGTAAAGGCTGTCGGGCTCTCTGGTATACCCGAGATACATCTGGCGATGCACAGCTTGTAGGAGTTCATCCAGATTTTCCCCCGTCCTGGCGGCGATGGGAATGGCGGGAATTCCAAGTGCTGCCGAAAGGCGCGCGGTATCGATCTCGTCACCTTTTTTACGCGCTTCATCCATAAAGTTCAGCGCCACGACCATTGGGCGCTCGAGCTCTAAAAGCTGCACGGTTAAAAACATATTCCGCTCAATATTGGTCGCGTCTACTATGTTGATGATCGCGTCAGGCTGCATTTCCACGGCGTCATTTCCAATAATGTAATCGCGGGCTACGATCTCTTCCAGGGAATACGGTGACAAGGAATAAATACCGGGCAGATCCACGATGCTCATCTCAGCGCCGCCGAGCTTGGCGATGCCCTCTTTTTTCTCAACGGTCACGCCCGGCCAGTTGCCTACATATTGCTCCGAGCCGGTCAAGGCGTTAAAAAGCGTTGTTTTTCCGCTGTTGGGATTGCCGATCAGCGCGATATGCCTCCCCCGTGCATTAGTAGCAGGCAGGTCAGCCTCCGCAGCGCGGCGCATGCGTCGGCGCGTCTCCGGGTCCAGCGGTCTTGAATAATAGCCGGTCAGCGGAAGCTGTTTTGTAAAGCATGTCGTCGGAGCATCACTGATAGCAATCTGTGCCGCGTCCTCTTTCCGCAAGGACAACTCGTAACCGCGAAGCTCGACCTCAATCGGGTCTCCAAACGGTGCAATTCTTTTAACAGTTACTTCCGTCCCCGGTGTCAGCCCCATATCAATCAGCCGCCGCTTCACCGCGCCGGATTGATTGCTGATGGACACGATGATACCGCTGCTTCCGGGCAGCAGTTCATGCAGCGTCCTGATTGTTGACACGGCCATAAAAGCACTCCTTATAAAGAAATGCCCGCAACCCCTTTTACCTTAAATATATAATAAGCATCACGATACCGTATAAAACCGGTTGGTGAAGGATGTATATCAGCAAGGCCTTCCTGCCGACTGCCGGCAGGAAGGGAACGCGTTTTTCATAGAACCATGTCGGCAGCTTGTTTTCAATGATAAAGGAACCCGCCCACGTTCCAAGCAGAAACACAAAGAGCCAGGGGAATATGGGAAAGTAATCAGCACTGAAAAAGCTTGGCTGGAACCAGCCGAGCATCCATAAGAAGGACACATTGATCGGGATGAGATGAACCGCCAAAGCGGTGCCGACAATGAGGGCAATATAGATAACCGGTGCGATAATTTTCGGTATTTTGTCCCATATGCTGCGCGTCAAGCCATAAAATATCATACAGAAGCCAAGCAGATGGAGAACACCGAAACGAATCGGCTCGTTCACAAACGGCAGAGACGTGACAATCGTCAAAAGCATTGCTATGGCGAACACCTTGATGCCGCGCTTGAGGTTGCTGCGCGAAAACTGCGATGATACGCCGGAGAGAAAAATAAAAAGTCCGGCGAAAAAATAATGGAGAATATCAAGTACAGGGTTTGAAAAAAGCCAGGAAGGCGCGCCCATGAATTCCACCAGATCAAACAGCAGGTGGTGAATGACCATCAGGATAACGGCGAAACCGCGCAGCGCGTCAATAATGTCGATCCGCTTTTTTCCCGGCATACGGTCCATATGCCCTGTTTGCTCCAAATGCGTCATACGTTAAACCTGTAGTTGACGATATCGCCGTCTTTCATCACGTATTCTTTACCCTCCGAGCGGAGCAGTCCGCGCTCGCGGGCAGCTGCCATTGTGCCGCAGGTTTTCAAATCGTCAAACGCGACGACCTCGGCACGGATGAAGCCGCGTTCGAAATCGGAATGGATTTTTCCCGCTGCCTGAGGGGCCTTCGTCCCTTTCTTAATTGTCCAGGCTCTGACTTCGTCACTTCCGGCGGTGAGAAACGAGATGAGGCCGAGGAGACTGTAAGAGCATTTGATGAGCCGGTCGAGTCCGGATTCGGCGATACCAAGCTCTTCAAGGAACAAGAGCTTGTCCTCGTCTTCAAGCTGCGCGATCTCCTGCTCTGTTTTGGCGCAGATCGGCAGCACCTGGGAACCGTTCGCGTCAGCATATAATTGGACGGATTGGTAATAGGCGTTCTTTTCGTATCCGGACGAGAAGCTTTTTTCATCCATATTAGCTGCGAAAATGACCGGTTTCAGGCTCAGGAGTTCAGATGTTGCAATGAGCTCCATATCCTCCGCGGGACAGTCATAGCTGCGCGCCGTGTTGCCATCATTCATATGGGCGAGCAGCTCCTCAAATACTTCTGCTTCATGGAGGAACTTTTTGTCGCCCTTTCCTGATTTCTTGGCTTTATCGATACGCCGCTCCACCATCTCCATATCGGCGAGAATGAGCTCAAGATTAATGATTTCGATATCGCGCAGCGGGTCCGCGCCGCCCTCGACATGCACAACATCCGGGTCGTCAAAGCAGCGGACGACATGCACAATGGCGTCGGTCACGCGAATATTGCTCAAAAATTTATTGCCGAGCCCCTCCCCCTTCGACGCGCCGCGCACCAAGCCTGCGATGTCAACAAATTCTATCACAGCCGGGGTGTATTTTTTCGGCGAATACATGTCCCTCAAAAATAAAAGCCGCTCGTCCGGCACTGTGACAACGCCGACATTCGGGTCGATCGTACAAAAAGGGTAATTGGCTGCCTCCGCTCCGGCATTTGTGATGGCATTAAAAAGAGTGGACTTGCCGACGTTGGGCAGCCCGACGATGCCAAGTTTCATAGGTATATTCCTTTCAATCTATTCTTTTGCGATGTATGCAATTCCCGCTGCGCCGGGTCCGACATGCGTCCCGACGGTTATTCCCATTTCTATTTCAAAATAATCCGAGATATTATAGCTCTTCACGAAATATTCCTCTGTCGTTTTGAGTGCCTCCGGCGCATTTGAATGACCGAACACAGTGCTGTAATCGGTATCGGGCGGATCCGCCGCTATCAGGTCGTCCATAATTTTCAAACCGGCTTTCCGGCCGCGTGATTTACCGACCGACTCTACTTTTCCATTGATAATGGCAATGATGGGGTTGATGCCCAAAACCCCGCCGACAAAAGCCGTCGCCGTTGAAATGCGCCCGCTCATTTTGAGATATTTCAGCGTATCAATAACGGCAAACAAGCGAATGCGTTTAATCAGCGATTGAATTCTTTCAGCAATCTCTTTGGAATTCATGCCTTTATCGCTGCACCTGACGGCTTCATGGACTAAAAGCGCGAGCTCAAATGTCGCTGAACGCGAATCAATCACATGGATTTTTTCAGTATTGACCTGCTCCCAGGCTACGACGGCAGACTGATATGTGCCGGACATTTCTGATGATATAAATATACCGACTATTTCGTCTCCCTTGTCGATCAGGCTCTGAAACAGCGCGGTAAATTCCCCGGGCGGTATCTGGGAGGTTGTCGGCAGCGTTTCAGCTGCTGCAAGCCTTTCATAAAATTCTTTTTTCGACATCTCTATACCGTCTCTGAAGGACGCGCTTCCAAAGTGCACTGTCAGAGGTACAACCGTAATGCCCAGTGCCTCTCCGTCTGTCTGCGGGATATCACTGGTACTGTCTGTAATAATTCTAACCATTTCTTACTCCTTATAATTTTTATAGAAGGAACGGTATCTGAACTATTATATTATATGTATCAGCCGGAGCAATGCAGACTGATTATACGCCATTTGATTTCCGCGGGCAATTATTTTTATTTTATCGCTGTGAAAAATCCGACTGAATAAGGCTGCTGCAAAATATTGCAACAGCCTTATTCAGTTTAACAATGATTCACTTATGGTGCCGGTGTGTATTTAACGAGTGCCTTTTCCGCCTCGGACGCACCCATTTCCGCCTTATAACCGTCTTTAATGAGCTGGTTTGCCGTTTCTGCCGTTATTTCGATGTTGAATGTGCCGTCCTTATTATCTGTCATGCTGCAATCCTTCAGCGCGTCAGGCAGCTGCCCGTTAATGACAAATATTGCGTAGTAAGCTTTGAGCTCCGCCGAATCGGCACGCATCATCGTGCCGAATTGCGTCACCTGAGCGGGTTCAGGCGGCGGCGCTTCTGAACCAACTGCTTTACTCATCGATGTTTCGTCATCTGCTGCGCCGCTGCCTGCCGTACTGCTGCTTGCCGCGTCGCCTGTTTGAGAGTTTGGAGCTGCCTTAGCAGCGATTTTAGGTTCAGTGCTTCCGAGTTCTGGTGCCTGGTCTTGGGATCCCCCAGTATCAGGCAGCGGGGCCTGCGCACCGTTATCATACGTAGAAGTTATCGTGTTGGGCACGCTCGCCGCCATCTCTGACGTGCTTCGTAAGCCAAAAAGCTGCGGGGACACTATGAAAGCAAGCGCCAGGCATGCAGCTGCCGCAGCGGAACTGATGATGACCGGCCTAAGGGACTTTTTTTGAGCTGTAGGCTTATGCACGGTTTCGTTGCCCGGCAGTGCTTTGATTCGGCTCATAATATCAGCTGCGAAATTGTCGGGAGGATCGGCAAGTGAATCCTCCGCTGCTCCCGAAATACTCGAATAGAGCGACAGGAGCGTCCTACAGGACGCGCATTCCGCTAAATGCTCTTCGAGCTCTTTTTTGTCATTATCCGAAAGCGCACCGTCGGCATAACCGCTTATCATTTCTCTGTACTTTATACAATCAGCCACGCGGATCCACCTCCTTACCGCTTTTATGACGGTTACTTTGCGAAAAAGTTCCGTATTTGTTCAGGAGCTGGACCAAGCCTTGCCGTGCCCTTGACAAACGCGACTTCACTGTTCCATCGCTCACGCCGAGTGTCACAGCTATATCCTCATAGCTCATAGCGGAAAATTCGCGCATGATAAGGATTTCTCTATGTTTATCCGGCAATTCATCAATGGCTTTTGATATTGCCTCCCTGAGCTCGCGCTTTTCAGTCTCGCTCTCCGGCGCATATCTAAAATCGGGGATTTCAAAATCCGCGTAATCGCCGTTATCGTCAATATATGTAAGCGCTGTAACCTGCGTCCGCTGATTTTTTCGGATGAGGTCAATGCTCAGGTTATAGGTTAATCTGTAAAGCCAAACAGAAAAACGGCTTTCCGCTCTGAAGTTTTTCAGCCCTGTATAGGCCTTTATGAATGCCTCCTGGGAAATATCTAGGGCGTCGTTCTCATTTCCCGTCATTTTCAGTGCCAGATTGTATACTTTTTTTTGATTGTCCAAGACGAGCAGCTCGAAAGCCTCTGTTTCTCCGCTCCTTACTCTTTCAATTAACGCAAGTTCCTCCGATACCGTCATCCTGTCACCTCAATTCTCTCTTGATCGTATCGCTGAGCTTATATAATTCAGCCATTGTTTCGATTTTTGTAATTTTATCTCTGAAAAATCCCGCATACGGAACGCCTCTTAGGTACCATGCAAAGTGCTTTCTGGCCTCCAGGCATGCAATTTTCTCACCTTTAATTTTTTCGGCGAGTACAAACTGCGATACCGCCGTATCGATGCGCTCACCAAGCGGGGGGAGTTCCGGTATCGGTTCGCCTGCAAGAGCCGCGCGCGCCTGGCTGAAAATCCAAGGGTTGCCGAAAGCGCCCCTGCCGATCATCACCATGTCGGCGCCCGTATATTTTAAAATCCGGACAGCATCCTCGGCGGTAAATACATCACCGTTTGCTAATACAGGGATATTGACGCTTTGCTTGACGTCGCGGATGATGTCCCAGTCGGCGGCACCCGAATACATCTGCATGCGCGTCCGCCCATGGACGGCGATTGCCGAAGCACCGGCTTCTTCCGCCATTTTGGCAAACGCAGCGGCGTTGACCTTCCCCTTGTCCCAGCCTTTGCGGATTTTTATGGTGACAGGGCAGGAGACGTGTTTTTTTACGGTTTCGATGATTTTCATCGCTTTATCAGGATCCAGCATCAGGGCGCTGCCGTCTCCGCTTTTAACCACTTTACCGACTGGGCAGCCCATATTGATGTCGATGATATCCGCACCTGATATTTCCTCCGCGAGAGCCGCCGCTTTACCCATGCAGTCGATATCGCTCCCGAACAGCTGCGCCGCCGCCGGATGCTCGCCCTCACCCAGATGCAAAAGCGACCGGGTTTTGCTGTCTTGGTAAACAAGCGCTTTGGCGCTCACCATCTCTGTATAGGTGAGTCCTGCGCCGAAGGAGCGGCAAACGGCGCGGAAAGCCAGGTCACAGACGCCGGCCATCGGCGCCAGCGCCAGCTTTGAGTCGATTTGCTTCTGGCCTATCAGCACGCTCTCACCTCCGTTTGTAATTGAAGCATAAACAATATGTGTAATTGTATTAAAAAAGGCGCAGAAAGTCAATTGCCGCAGAAAGCCCGTTTCGGAGCTCTCTGCGGCAGTATGCTAATTGTTGTTAACGATCAGAACCATTCTCGGCCATGTTCCTTCATATGCCAGACAACTCTTTGATAATGAGCCAGCCCGCCCCCGGCAATCATTTTGATCGAGCTTTCCATACCGGCTGCGGCTTCCTCTTCCATTTCATCACATACAACCTGATGCCGTTTTATCAGCAATTCCAGGAAGTTGGGAGGACAGGCCATACCATAAGCGTCAAAGAATAACCGGATGCGCCGCCTGCGGTCCGCCGCGTGCCATTCGGCTTTATAACCGTACGGCACGAGCCCGACCGCGCTGAAAATAGTTGAGGTTAAGTCCCAGGCGCGTGATCCCGGACAGGCCTGGTCGAAGTCAAATATTCCCGTCAGGCGCTCCTCAACGAACACGAAGTTCCATATAGCTGCGTCACAATGGCAGATCGTTTCGGGCGTTTCATGCGGAAAATACCGGTCGTTCCACCCGTTTCCCAATGCCGTCGGCAGGAAGCCCGCCGATACATCGTGCAGCCGCCGCAAGAACTGAGCCATATCTGTCAATGCGTCGTCGGTATGAAAGCAAGGATGCTCCGGGGGATAATCCGGGCCCATGGTTTTGCCGGGTAAATATGTTAAAATTTCGCGTCCCTCTTCGTCGAGGCCCAAGAATCTCGGTACGCCAGGCATGCCTGCTTCTTCTAAATAACGCAGATATGAATGGAGTAACGGGTGCCCCTGAACCTTTCGGTGAACAGTGTCCTCAACCTTAACGACGAGGTTCATGCTTCCGCCGGTCAAAATTTCATTGGTATCCATTATTGTTAGCTCCTTTTTGTAAATATTTATGTTACAAAAGCAGAACCAACAGACGGTCAGCGATAATTACTACTCCATACAAACATCGCTAACCAGCTATACGGTTCTGTATGGAGCTGAGTTTCTTAGCAGTGCGTCTAAACATACCACTTTCTCCTTCCGCAGGAATAAATATCATGTTATCACACTTACATAATTTAGTCAAAATATCGTATATAGCTACAGCTCTGACGAGCAAAAAAATTG
>DBTM01000047.1:4167-15327 GCA_002307055.1 Clostridiales bacterium UBA1316 | reverse complement strand
TAAATAACTTGTAAACTCACGCTAGCTGTTTTATGTATAAAAAGCGCGTGCCGCAAGCCGTCTTGAAAACGTTTGCGGCACATTGTGCCCATATTCGCTATTGAGTTCATATACGCGTCTACATATGATTATGCCGTATGCTGCTTCTCTAAAAACGTATGCAGTGCAGGCTTGATTGTATGACTGAGATTATCAGGAACTTTATCAAAATCAAACCACTGCAATCTTAATACCTCTGATTCCTGTGGCTTTAAACTGCCCACGAAATTATTGCATGTGAAAACGATATCAATAATATGTACTTCATTTCCATCAGGATATACGTGGTATAAATCAGGACCAGAAAAAACACCGAATAGCTCGATAGATAATGCTGTCAACCCTGACTCTTCAAGCATCTCTCTCTTCGCGGCATCCTCAACTATTTCACCCATCTCAATATATCCGCCTACATAACCCCAGCAGTGATTATCTTTACGCTGTTGTAATAATACTTTGTTTTCTTGATAGATAATAACGCTTGCACCACAGCTTTGACGAACACTCATGTGATCTATCGCCTTTCGTAGATTATATAAACGATTGCCTAATTAATAAGGAGACCGAACCGCTTATCTATTGCTTCTGCAAATGCCATTTGACGCCTGGGTGTGTCCGGATTATTAGAAACATTTAACCGGTACATATTATTTCTATATTCCTTATACAGCATTTATGCTGTATAACTCCTTAATGTCCCAGTTCGCGCCATTATTATTGTCATTTAGTATTATTCCTTGTTCCAATAGTGCATTTCTTAATCTATCCGCCATTTCATAGTCTTTATTAGCTTTCGCATCACTTCTCTGTAATATCATTCCATCGATATAGGCTTTGGTTATTCCTAAATGATTTAAATGCTTCCTTTTGAGTTCATCCATAAAGTCTTCCGGCGTTTCCTGCAATAAACCAAATATTGAAAATAACTGTTTCGTTTTCTCTTTTATTTGAGTTAGCGTTGCTGAAATATCTTCTTTCGTATATTTTTTATTTATTACTAATGAATTTACATACTTGCATATTGAAAACATATGAGCTAAAGCCACGGCAGTATTAAAATCATCGTCCATAGAATCTTTAAAATTTTTATCAATTTCCTCAATAAATAAATCGTCAACAACTTTACCATCTGCATAATTGCAATAGATACTTTTAAATTTATTGATATTTGCCAGGGTATTGTAAAAATAATACAGTTGCTTTTCTGCCAAAGAAAATACCTTTTCATTTAAATCTATGTCGGTTGAATAATGCTTTTCTAACATGGCATATCGTATTACTTCAGCGTTGTATTTCTCAAGCGCCTGCTTAATTGTCATCGAATTACCAAGAGATTTGCTCATTTTTTGCCCATTAATGGTTATTAAGCCGTTATGAACCCAATATTTCGCAAACGGCTTTCCCGTATAAGCTTCACTTTGAGCAATCTCATTTTCATGGTGCGGAAAAATTAAGTCCTTACCTCCACCGTGTATATCAATGCTTTCGCCTAATGTATCAAGCACCATTGCCGAACACTCAATATGCCAACCTGGTCTGCCTTTGCCCCATGGACTTTCCCAAAATATCTCTCCATCTTTAGCGGATTTCCAAAGTGCAAAATCAATTGGATTCTCTTTGCCCTCTTCAACATCTTTCCTGACGCCATTTAGCAGCTCATCTGTATTTCTGTTTGATAATTTACCATAATCTTTAAAGCTGCTTACTCTGAAGTATACATCTCCCCGCTCTGTCGCATAGGCATGACCTTTTTAATCAGCCCATCTATAAACGTTATTATCTTATCTATATACTCGGAAGCTTTCGGCTTGATATCTGCATCTACAACCTTCAGCGTTGTTAAATCTTTTTCAGCTTCTTCTATCTTTTTCCGTGAGTAGCTTAATGCATTAATGCCTTCTGAAATAGCTCTTGCAATAATTTTATCATCAACGTCAGTATAATTCCTAACATAGGTAACATCATAGCCATTGTAACGTAAATACCGGCATATCATATCAAAGGTAATTGCCTGCCTCGCATGTCCGATATGACAGTCATCATATACAGTTATACCACAGGCATATATATTCACCTTATTACCATTGATAGGTATAAATTCTTCTTTTGTTCCGCTATAGGCATTATAGATTCTCATATTGCTCGCCTCATTTTTACGAATACTTTAATCCTTGTTATATCCGTTAACTCTTGTATATGCTGCGGCGCTTTGCGTCTTATAATTATTTTCACTTAATTACCTGCGGGGTGCCCCCAAAATCCATTCGTAACAGAAATTCCTGTTATTATTTTATTAAGCAGCTTATTGCTTTTGCAAATGCCACTTCACCCCTTGTGGGGTGTCCTCCAGGATGATGCCGAGTTCTTTGATTTTGTCGCGGATGCGGTCGGCTTCGGGCCAATTTTTTTCTTGGCGGGCGGTTTGGCGGGCGGCGATGAGGGCTTCGGCTTCTTCGGCGAGTGCTTTATCGCTTTCATCACCGTAGGGCAGACCGAGAACGCCGGAGAGCTCGTCAAACAGGCGGAGGATTTCAGCGGCTAGAGCTTTTGAGGGACTGCGGTCGGGGGTCATCATGGAATTGGACTCGCGGGCCAGTTCGAAGATGACGGAAATGGCATCGGCAGTGTTGAAATCATCGTCGAGTGCTTCGATAAACCGTGTGCGGTAGGCTGGGAGGTTCTCAACTGATGTTTTTTCATTTTCTTTAAGTGTATCTCCATCGCCGTTATCAACGAGGAACTTTAAATTACTGTGAGCTGTTTTCAACCGGTCAAGCGCGTTTTGGGCCTGCACGAGTATGTCCCCGGAGTAGTTAAGCGGGCTTCTGTAATGGCTCATGAGCATAAACATGCGGATGTTATCATAGCCGTACGCCTTAGCCGCATCGCGCACGGTGAAAAAGTTGCCGAGCGACTTCGACATCTTTTTATTATCGATACTGATAAAGCCGTTGTGCAGCCAATAATGGACAAACGGGACGCCGTTGGCACCCTCGGACTGGGCAATCTCATTTTCATGGTGCGGGAACATGAGGTCCTGGCCGCCGCAATGGATGTCGATCGTTTTACCCAGATACCGGTTCGACATGGCTGAGCATTCAATGTGCCAGCCGGGGCGCCCCAACCCCCATGGAGACTCCCAGAACGGCTCACCGGGCTTAGCGGACTTCCACAGGGCAAAATCCACAGGGCTCTCCTTTGCGTCACTCACATCAACACGCGCACCTGACAATAAATCCTCGAGCGGCTGGTGCGACAGCTTTCCGTACCCCTCAAACCGCTCCGTCCTATAATAGACATCGCCGCCGGCAGCATAGGCAAAGCCCTTTTCTATAAGTATTTTTATGAGTTCAATGATCTCATTAATATTTTCCGTCGCTTTGGGATGGATAGTCGCTTCGCGTACGCCGAGGCATTTTGCGTCCATGTAGTATTCGGCGATATATTTCTTAGCGACGTCTTCGGGTGTAATCCCCTCTTCATGCGCGCGATTAATGATCTTGTCATCGACATCAGTAAAATTTTGGACGAAGGTCACACTATAGCCCCTGTACTCAAAATAGCGGCGCAATATGTCGAACATGATAATCGGGCGCGCGTTGCCCACATGAATAAAGTTATAAACCGTCGGCCCGCAGGCGTACATACTGACTTTACCCGCGTTAATGGGGATAAATTCCTCTTTTTTCATCGACATCGTATTATATAATTTTATCATAATTATGGTCATCCCTTATTTCATATGATTCTGACGCTCTTGTATAAGACTTTCGAGTATTTGAACCTGTTCTGACAGCGCTGAGAGCTCAATGGCAACAGGATCGGTGACGCTGATCTGGTCCACCTCGCCCGCAAAATTGACTTTGACACCGGCGATGCTGACGACGCGGGCAGGGACGCCTACGGCTGTTGAATTCGGCGGCACTTCGCTCAGTACCACTGCGTTTGCTGCGATTCTGGAATTATCGCCGACCTTAAAAGGGCCGAGCACCTTAGCGCCGCTTCCCACCATCACGTTATTCCCGAGTGTCGGGTGACGCTTTCCTTTATCTTTACCTGTTCCGCCGAGTGTCACACCCTGATAGATGAGTACATCGTCGCCGATTTCTGTCGTCTCTCCAATGACAATACCCATACCGTGATCAATGACAAACCTGCGCCCAATTTCGGCACCGGGGTGGATTTCGATACCGGTCCAAAAGCGTGTCCACTGCGACACACAGCGGGCAGGAAATAGTATTTTATGCCTGTAAAACCAATGCGCGAGCCTATGGTTTATTGTCGCATGCAAGCCGGGATATAAAAGCAGAACCTCAAGGGTATTCCGTGCAGCCGGGTCGCGGGCTTTATACGCATTAATCGTTTCACCCAGGCGCCTGAACATATTATACCATCCCTTCCTAAAAATATAAACGCCTCAGACTGCTGAGTCAGCCTGCATTGAAACTTAAAACCGCCTCTTGTGAGATATAATTGCGTTTAACAATTATATGCCACAAGAGGCGGTTATCTACCGCGGTTCCACTCTTATTTACACCCTGTTTTTTTCTCAGGATGCCTCAGCGGCTTTAACGCAGCCAATACGGAAGCTGTTACAGCTCCCTGCTCCGGGACGCACCTTCGAACATTATCGTCAAGGCCCGCTTTCATCCGCGGCTGCTTAGCGCCGTCGGCAGGCCCTCTCTGATGATTTCATATGTTCTACTCTTTCCGTTCATCACAGTACCAGTATATTATCATTTCGGCGGATACGTGTCAAGAGTTGAACAGTTGGTTCAGGGGCGGGGACGCTTTAGGCTGTCGGGATAACTGTTACAGCAGCTGGTTCAGACAATTCAGTTCTGGCATTCGGTGAGGATACCATACAGATATAGTACTTTGTTCCGGCGATGGTTGTCGGCGCCGCATAGGATGCGTCGGTCGCTCCGCTTATTATCGCTACACCCGAACCGGTGTTTGATTTTGATGTATTAGAATACCACTGATAACTCAGCGGTCCAGAATTAGTGACAGCAGCCGCAGCCGTCAAGGTTGCAGAAGCCCCGACAGAAGCTGTCACGTCGCTCGGCTGTGTGAGAATGGTTATTGTTTCTTCAGCGATACAGGTAATGTAGATTTGAGTGATCACGCTGGTTGCTGCGTCCACTGCATAATCTACATAGAATATTTTCGACTCTGTCAGCGCTTCCATGTCTGAAACACTTTTTATCGAAGAACAGTCCTCCGGATCGGTGAACAGGTCGACAACGGCAGCTCCAGCAGTAGAATGCAGCGCAATAATGCCTTTGAAGATTGAGTTCTTATCAAGTTTCGCACCGTAGACTATTGCGTCAGACGGGTCAATCACACTGCCGATTGTGTACAGGCCATCAGCGTTAACAGTATAGTTTACAAATTTGCCGGCTATTCCCGTCATGTTGGATCTGTCGGCTCTGATCGATATCGCCGAACCATCTATATAAGCTTTGTATGTATATCCGTCAGCATTAGACGAAACGGGAATCGCGGAATTATAATGATCAGTCGACGGGAGGTAGAGCAACTCTGTACCTGTCGAGCTCGGTCTCTCGTATTCATGAGGGATTATGACCGTGATTATTGATTTGTTTGTAGAAGTGCTATCATCAAAATACAGCATTGCGTTTAGATGAAGCGTTCCGTCCGCTGCTGTAATATCTTTCAGGATACTACCGGCTGCAGCGGTAACACCGGTAACCTTCGTTATCTTTAACGCCGAGCCGAGCCCGGAGACGTAAATAAATTGAATGTCCGGTGCATAAAAATAAATATTGCCGCCGACAGCGCCGTTTTCAAAATCTGTTTTAGACACAGTGCTGGCGATAGAACTTTGGACGAGATCAGCAGTGGCAACAGCATAGAAAGTCGCTTTGCCTTGGGTATCAACCACAACCCTGTAAAATCCGGCTTGTGTCGCGATGCTGGGATTAATTGCTCCTGCGGTGCCGGTTCCGTTACCGACGTTATATATAACAGCTGCACCGGTCGAATCAACAGCCTGAACACTCCAGGTCGCAGTATCGTATGCTGATCCTGACTGGTATGCTTTTGCTACGGCATATACAACATTGCTAGCTGCGGAGGTGGCTCGTTCCAAGCCGTAAACCATACCGTTGGCATCAAGATAGAGCGTGTATTTCGTTACGCCATAATCTGCAATTGTCATATCCGCGAAACCTGTGTTAAGAAAATCAATCGCACTTGACTTAACATAATTTTTGCCGCCAAGTATATATGTGGAGGTTGAGGAGAAATATTGCGATATTGTACCTTGGGCTGTGGATGTCTTCTCTATGTAAAACATCGATCCTGCGGGTGTAACAGAGACCGTATCACCGACTGCGAGCCCATCATACGTATTGACAACATCACTGGATGCATTATGCGACATAACGGTTCCGGATGTTACCGTGACAGATTCAGAACCTGGGGTTGCGTTCATTGCCGTAACCTTCTCGATGTAACTTACGGAAAAGGCGGCATAGCTGACCACATTCCCACCGAAGATGGCATATGTCCCTATAGGATATTTGCTAATGCTATTAAAAGCATCAGCTGTAAAGCCAACATAAGTGTCAACGGTTACTTTTTTATAATTTGCCGTGGCGTTAACAGCATAAGGGGCGGCTGTGGCTGAACCAAAAAGTGTTGTATACGAAAGCATTGATGCTGTCGATCCTAAAAGCGACGTAACTGATTTTGACAATGTCTCCATGTAATACACTGTATCGGCGTCTTTATAATAAATTTTTACAACAGTACCAATCTGTTTTGCCGCTGTTGTGCAGGCATATCGTACATCCGAAGTTTCAAGCTTTGTGATCTCGCCCGCATTCGACCCAGTCGTCGGTATCGTGGCTACTGCTAATGTCATACCTTTCTGCCCGGTGGCGGTAGTACCGGTTATAATACCCTTCTTTGTCATCATACTATAAACGGCTATTGCGATTGTTATACCATCGTTATTTGCGTCTGTGCTTCGATTATACACATTAAGTGTCTTGGAATACAACACTTTGACCACATTCATAAGCGCGTTGAATACGTAAAGAGCAGCTTCCTCACGGGTAGTCGGCTTATTGATATCTATTTCAGCGCTAAAAATAGCGTTGCTGAAAGCATCGGTGAGGACATTGTTTTCCCAAAAAGAACCGGCATACTCATTGTTTTTGCCGTATCCAGCAGCACAGAGCATCATCTTGGCCAGTTCAGCGGCAGTAACATTACCATTCGGATCAAATTTTCCATTACCGCGCCCGCTGACTATACCCGTAAGAACTAGATAGCCTATATAGGTGGCGGCCCAGTGTGTAGCGGGTACATCACTGAATGTCGCAGGATACTGCGGCAATGTCTTAGCAAGCGCCGGACCCAGGATAGCAAGGGTGACCAGTTTCGCGGCTTCAGCTCGCGTCACAAGACCGGTTGGGTCAAAGCTACCGCTCGGTTTCCCGTTAATTGCACCAATTCCGGTCATAACCCCGACCGCCGTGCCGTATTTTATTTTATAATCATCGGTGTATTTTGCGTTTGTCACCGGTGCGAGACTTAACGCCATACAGACAACAAGGACCAGTGCGAGGATCTTTCTGTTTTTGTCCATATTTATTCCTCCTAATATCGTTCTGTATTGTCTCTTCTTTTTCTTCTTTATATATTACAGTGTTCTATTCGTTTTGTACATCTTTACAAACTAATTATACTATAAAGCTTATTTTTCATTTGTTAAGCTTCTGTTAACGATCTGCAATTTATTGCCTAAATTAGTTTTTAAAAAAGCACCCCCGCATTTTAAGCGGGGGTGTCTGTTTATCTTATGTCAGTTCTTTTGGATGCCCTAGATCAGCTTAGCCCAGATCCTTCAGTGCATCTGTGATTGTGCTGCCGCAAAGGTTTAAATATTGTTCAACAATGGCCCAATCACCTGTCGCCGGCGCTTGTGATATTGTAGGGATCGCTTTTGTCGCTTCGTCACAGCACAATACGACTTTTTCCAAATCGGCACTCACTTTATCCAGTTTCGTATTCCCTTCACACAGCGATATGGAAATTTTTGCGTCGGTAGAACAAGCTTGTGCTGCTGTCATCGTGCTTTGAAGCGTTTTATACATCGCGTCGGTGTAAACTGCAATTGTTATCGGGTCGCCAGCGCTGACGACAGATTGATAATATGCTTTTGCTGCCGAAAAACTGGTAATAGCAGTAGCTGCGGCATCCTTGGCTGAGTTCACTTTATTTTTCAGATCGGTTGCGCTGCTTCCGCTTGAGATATCGCCACCTTGTTGGCTTGTCAGGGTAACGCTGACACGCAGTGTTTGATCTGCCATTCGTGTGACAACAGCTGCCGCTTCGTTGCGCTGAATATTATCATTCGGATAAAACAAACCCGTTGATGTTTTCCCTGTCATGACGCCGGCACGAAACAGCTTATATATGGCTTTATCTGCATCTACGTCCGGTATCGCTCCATCTGCAATAATGTTTTTAACATCCAGAGCTTCCGTGGGAAATGCATTGGCAAAAATTTGAGCAAATTCGGCGCGTGTCGCGTACGCCGTATAATCAGCAAATTGACCTTTTGTTATTATACCATTATCAATAGCATATTGGACATAATTGGTATACCACGGTGAACTGTTTGTGAATACAGTTTTATCGTCATAATAAATGCTGTGCAGTCTGGCAGCCATAGTTATTGCCTGCGACAACTGAATATTGTCAGTCGGTGAAAATTGACTGTTTGTCAACCCATTCATCAAACCATATGCATAAGCACTGGCTACGCTGTTATAATACCAGCTTCCTGATTGCACATCCGCAAACTGATCCGCATATATCACAGTTTTTTGAAAGTTCTGTAGCCCGCTTGCGGCTGAAGCGCTTGTAGCAAGCACAGAGACTATAAGTACACTGCATAAAATCATCGTAACAAACTTTTTCATCAGGCATCACTCGCTTTCATTATTATTATATCATACATATTTCGATATGGAAAGTACTTTGTTACGGTCGTTTAAAGCAGGAAAACATCTTTCGGGAAGAGTCTATAAAGAAGCCCCCTCAAAAGAGGGGGCTTCTTTCCGCTTATCTATACTCTAAAGAATTAGAATATCAGACTGATGAAGCAGCTGTGAATGTCGGCGTTGTGCCCTGACTTTTACAGTTAGCAGAGCAAATTATCAAAAAGAAGAAAAAATAATCTTTAAGAACGCGGAAATCCGCGTTCTTTTACATATTTTTCTTGACGTTATGCGACAGACGTGCTACAATTGGGGCGGAGATGATGTTACCATGATAAGAAAAGACCTAAAGAAGCGAGGCGGCGTTATGAAGACGCATATCCGTGTTGTGTCAGACCGTTCGGGAGTTCTACAATACCGTTGTCCCAGACAAAATCGTCTAGTGTTTTAACGACACTGAATCCCGCCATTTTAACCATTCTGTTGATGCGGTTGGCATCACGTTCTTTAAGCTCCAGATCAAGCAAGTCGCTCAGATACTGTTCAGGATCACAGAATTGAACAGAGCGCCAGTCTTTGGCGAGTCCGCCCAGCTTCAGCTTCCTCATCCGTACTTCAAGCTGCCTATCCATTCGCGCCACCTCCCGTCAGGCTGTCATAGGACACAAGATCGGGATTGTAGTTCAAGAGCGGCGCGGCGACTGTAATCAGCAGCGGCTGCGGGTGATATTCCTTCTTGGAAAGCATGTAGTAACACTGGCGGATACTGGCCTCGTCTGTCCGACCGCATTCTCCGGCGAAGGAGATAGCTTCATCACAGAGCTTGGAATTACCGTCATCCACAATTTCTTTAAGGAGCATCAACGCACTTTTACGTTCCCTTGCCATGCACCGATAGCAGGTGCTCCCTCCAGAGCTTTGGAAGCTGGTTGAAAAACGTGTGTGCTCTACAGCGCCGGGTTTTTTGCAAAGTACCCCAAGGTACTGCGTCCAGTCAAGGACTTCGGTGTTTCTCTCGTAGCTGCGCGGATATGTCTTCAGCAGCAAATGGTCGTAGTACAGCTCAATGCGGTCAAAATATATCTTTGCCTGCGCCGTCTGACCAGCAAACGTCGGTGAGAGCCCGTAGCTGTTGGTCTCTATGGATACAAATCCATAATTGTTGACGCGCACGGATTCATATCGAAAAACCTGGTATTCATATTCGGGTAGGAACAGCAATTTCCGGCGTTCCTCCTCCCAAAGCTCAGCGAGTGGTACTTTTCGCTTGTAGTGCAAACGTTTTCCGTCCGCTTCGCAGCGAGTCCATAATTCCTCGTTGAAGCTGTTGAAGTCAGTAATGATAGGCACGGGAACGAAGTAATTGCGCCGACTGTAGCCGACCTTGTTCTCGACATTACCTTTTTCGTTGCCGGAGGCGGGATTGCAAAAATCCGCTTGGAAACGATAATGCAGCATGAACCTGGTGAATCCATCTGTCAGTTCGCGCTCTGCGCCCTTGAGAACATGTGCCACGGCGGTTGTCATATTGTCGGCCCGGATCCTGACAGGAACGCCGCCGATATGGAGAAATATCCGCTTCATCCCTTCAAGCAGGCACTCCTGATTCTGCGAGGGAAAGACCTGCGTAAAGCCCATATTGGAATATGGAAACGTCAGCGTCAGAGCATACCCAAGCTTGTCTGCCCCGGTCATATCGTTGTAATGGAATTCACCAAAGTCCACCTGAGCGTGAGCCTGGGGTTGCCCCAGCGGAAGATATCCGACTGGATCATCGGTAGCCAGCATTTTCTTCTTTCGTATGTATTCCTTGACGCTGCTGTAGCTACCGTTGTAGCTTTGTTCTTCCTGAAGCCTTGTGTAGATGCGCTGCGCTGTGTGGCGTTGCTTTCTGGGCGCTCGCCTGTCGTCTTCGAGGATCTTGTCGATGATTGGTATGTATTTTCCCAACACTGGATAGTTTTCGGCGTCCGTGTTCGGCAGAGAATTGGCATTCCAGTCATCCCGGGCGGCGTATTTCTGCACCGTCTGAAAGCTCATTTCCGTAATTCGGGCGATCTCTCGCAAAGACTTTTCTTTATTCTCATAAAGATGCTTGATGTATTGTATTTGAGCCATTTTCAACACCTTTCTTTCTACCCCC
>DBTM01000047.1:0-3850 GCA_002307055.1 Clostridiales bacterium UBA1316 | reverse complement strand
TTTTACATCACGTCATCTGCTAAACTTTTGGGCGCCATTTGCACAACTTTTATTTTGCCATAAACAATAGCTGCCACATCGAATATGTGCTTGATTGCATGCGGCAGAACACGACACGAATACGCAATATCAAGAGCTATTTATTAAAAGCCCTCTTTAACGCACCAATCACGATAGATCATTATTATCAAGCTGCAGTCAACCACGATTTTTACGATCAGAAAGAATGAGGAGGATGAACATGTCAAAAACAATTGCACTTGTCAACCAAAAAGGTGGCGTCGGTAAAACAGCAACAACCGCCAGCCTTGGCATAGGACTCGTCCAGCAAGGCAAAAAGGTATTACTGATCGATTTCGATCCGCAGGCGTCGCTCACGGACAGCTTGGGATATAAGCAACCAGATGAGTTATCGCCAACGGTCACAAATATTCTGGAGAATATCATCACTGAAACGCCCATCACACATGGAGAAGGAATCCTTCACCAAAGTGAGGGCGTTGATCTTTTACCGGCCAATATAGAACTGGCTGGTATGGATGTTGCTCTCGTTGGCGTCATGAGCCGCGAAACGGTTTTACGATCGTACATAAGCGAGGTCAAGAGCGATTACGAGTATATTCTCATAGACTGCCCGCCTACGTTAGGCATGCTGACAATCAACGCCATGACCGCCACCGACAGCCTCATCATCCCGTGCCAATCGCAGTATCTTTCGGCAAAGGGGCTTGAGCAGCTGTTAAAAAGCGCCAACCGCGTAAGGCGGCAACTCAACCCAAACCTGAGAATAGATGGTATCCTCCTGACGATGGTTGATAACAGAACGAATTTTTCAAAAGAAATGGGTGATGTGCTGCGGAGCACATACGAGCCTAATCTGCATGTTTTCTGCACAGAAATTCCGTTTTCTGTCCGCGCATCTGAGATGAGCGCCGAGGGAAAAAGCATATACCGCCACGACCCGAACGGGAAGGTTGCAGGAGCGTACCGCGAGCTGACGTGCGAGGTCATGGCGCTTGATAAAAATCTTACCCGATCAAAGCCAACACATGAACGATGAGGAGGTTCTTAAATGAAAAGCAACACAGGGCGTGTCAGTCTGACGGCATATGAAGATTTGTTTAAGAATGATGAAACTCGTTCGGAAGAAAGGGCAGAACGTATCGTAGAAATACCACTAACCGAGCTGCACATGCCGATACAGCACCCTTTTCGGGTACTCGACGATGACGCCATGAAGGAAATGGCTGACAGCATTACAAAATACGGCGTTATGACGCCAGCACTTGTCCGGCCCTGTCCCGAAGGTGGTTATGAAGTCATTGCCGGTAACCGTCGTAAACGAGCCTCTGAACTTGCTAGTAAGGAGACAATGCCAGTCATCATTCGCGATATGGACGACGATGCAGCAATAATCCTAATGGTTGATTCCAACATGCAGCGCGAAACTATTCTGCCGAGCGAGAAGGCTATGGCGTATAAGATGAAGCTTGATGCAATGAAAAGACAAGCTGGTAGACCGTCAAAAGAAAATGTGTCCCAAGTTGGGACACAAAAACGTTCAGATCAAATTTTGGCAGAACAGGCGGGTGAAAGCCGTAATCAAATTACTCGATACATTCGTCTTACAGCACTTACCCCGTTGCTTCTTGAAATGGTAGATAACAAGCAAATTCCAATTAACCCCGCTGTAGAGCTCTCCTACCTTGCCGAGGAAGAACAAGCCAAGCTCATGGAGGTCATGGCCCGTGACGAGGTGGTGCCATCGCTCAACCAAGCCCAACGACTCAAAAAGTTCAGTCAGGAAGGCAAACTCGACGAAAATGTCATCGACGCCATCCTGACTGAGGAAAAAGCCGTTGAATCCAAGGTTGTCCTTCGCGGTGACACACTCCGAAAGTACTTCCCAAAAAGCTATACCCCGAAGCAGATGGAGGAGACAATTATGAAGCTACTCGATAACTGGCAGCGGCACAGACAACAGGAGCAAGGGAGGTGATTTAACACAACTGTTTGAAAACTATATTGCCTAGAGAACAGCGACTCCTCATTAGTTCATCAAGTATTAATTGCAAATGGAAAGTATGGCTCGGACCTTGGTTTTTCAATTATCCTACAACAATCTAGAATAACAGTTCTCCTGTAAGGTGAATCTCTTAATAAATTAGTATTATAACAAACCCCTTTTCTTAGTTCCGCATGATGTCACAATCTTGTAAGCATTTCAAACAAGCAGGAATGCTGTCTTTTTAATCAGCGGCTTAAATATGTCGCTGCACCATCTGTCCATTGCGCCGCTATACCAATCCCATTCGCTGGCTCTTTCGTATTGACTGGCGATGAATAAAATGACTTGTAAAGCAAAATAAGGCTCGATGTAATAGGGCTCGACAGCAATATTGCGATATGTTTTATAGCTGTCAATCAGGCATCTTCTGTCATTATCTTTTTCAATAGAGGCAAACAGTCCACCTAAGTCCTGATAGAAATGACTGTACCCACAAAGGCTGAAATCTATCGGCGTAATATTCCCTTCCACATTCAGGAGCAGATTTGATTTAGACAAATCAGAATGCACGATATGTTTAGCCTGTATTTTATCCAGCGCATCAAACCGCCTGCCCATTTCATGAACCGCGCTAATTACAGTTTGGCCTTGCTCTCCAGTTATAACATCGCTCTTTACCGCCGACTCTAACCTTGCGATAATTAAAGGCAAAATACTCTGATCGTAACGATATCTGGTATAGTGTGCCGCTCCTTTTTGCGCGAAAAACTGGTGAATGCCGGAAATTGTTTTCCCGATCTTCGATAAAACGTCTTGTGTCATTTCAGTATGCTCCAGGGTTTCGCCGTTCACCCATTGGAGAAGCGTGACAGGTGTTCCGTCAGAAAAAGCGGTGACAACAGTGCCGTTTTTGCCGGCTACCGGCGTCTGCATCATAATGTCAGTGCCTGATTTCAAAGCTGAAATTATCTCGAGCTCGCTTTGTATGTATACAGGCAAGCTCTCACTCGGACGATAGATTCCAGTCGAAAAGCCATCAATCGGGCGGTGTATCCGTAAAAGATATAATTTCCCGTCATATGCATCCGTGACTTTATAAGTGATATTTTCATTGTGTCGAATCAGGACAGCGTTAGGCGCTGTCAGCGTATATAGAGCTAATGCTTCCTCAACCTGCTCAAACGGTAATGCCACGATAAATCCCTCCGCTCAGCCTTCTTCTACTTACCTCAAGGGCTACTGAGAATTACCGGAAACGGCGGTATGATCTCAGCGTACTTACTATTCTATATTTAAAATTTACATAATACAACACAAAAATCTATAATTACCCAATATATACAAACCTTGAGCGCCGAATTAGGCGCTTTTTTGTTGTCAATTAATCAAAACTCAAGGAGGTCATCGAATGTACGACGGATTACCCGAAGCCTGTTTTTCAATCCTTCCAAGCGAGGGAAAGCTCATCTATATTAAGCGCGGTGAGCTGGGATATTACCCATCCAATTGGGATACCGGCGTTGCTGAGGATAATCGGAAGCTGGCCGATTACCACAATGAGAAGAACGGCGTCACGAAAGCAGAGGAAGAAGCTATGTTGGTCGGTTCCATGTTCGGGTGGGATGTACTAGGCGCTAATCCAAAACATTATGAGCAGCCTGTTTCGGAGGTAAACGCTGGATATGCCATTACCCAAAGGACGACCATCGGAGAAATAGAAATCGTGCTGGGTGAAAGCATAACAACACCGGACCAATATGTAACATGGCGGCGCACACCCGCACATGAGAGAAATGGAACGCCGGATTATTATTGGGGGTGTCAATGGCATAATAAAAGTAC
>DBTM01000012.1:1270-54977 GCA_002307055.1 Clostridiales bacterium UBA1316 | reverse complement strand
CCGTAGGTAATATCGGCTGCATACGCATCACGGCGCTCCGCGCTCGACAGCCCATGAACAATCAAGCCGACGGTAAGACCCAGAAAATGATGAATCCGGCCCATGTTCTCGCTGTCGCGCCGGGCAAGATAATCGTTAACCGTCACGATGTGTACGCCTTTTCCGGCGAGTGCGTTCAAGTAAGACGACAAAACAGCAGTTTCGGTTTTGCCTTCACCGGTCTTCATCTCAGCGATACGCCCCTGATGGAGGACGATGCCGCCGACAAGCTGGACCTTATAAAACCGTTCGCCAATAACACGGTCGGCAGCCTCACGTACCGTAGCGAATGCTTCCGGCAGAATGTCATCAAGCGTCTCGCCGTCACTCAGGCGTTTTTTGAATTCGTCTGTTTTGGCTCGAAGCGCCTCGTCGGTAAGCTTCTTGTATTCATCCTCGAGTGACTCAATTTTATTGATAATCGGGGCTATAGCCTTCAGTTCCCGCGCACTGTGGGTGCCGAAAACCTTGTTCACCATTTCTTTAAACATAAGACAGCCTTTCGGTTTATATTAATATAACTAAAGTATTATAGCACACGAATATGAATAAAAAAAGAGAAACTCCAAAAAAATGAGAGATATGGGTACGATATGGGGTATTGAATAAAAACCGGATAGTGAGCAACAATAGGTAAAACTTTTTATTGACAATAACAGATGCTTTTGCTATTATTATTCTCATTGACGGCAAGGGGTGTGCTGGTGTAGCTCAGCAGGTAGAGCAGCTGATTTGTAATCAGCAGGTCGGGGGTTCGATTCCGTCCACCAGCTCTTCGTCGTCGCCGCATAAGCCGCGACGCGGTTACAATTTAACGCAGACAACGCGTTCTTTCCCCGATTCGAAGCCCAGCGTAGCGGGTTTGAATCGGAAAGGCGGAGCGACATAGCGAGCGAGCGTTCGTGATCCACGGACGCGAGACTTAGCGACGTCTGCGACGACGCGGAGGAGTTCCCGAGTGGCCAAAGGGGGCAGACTGTAAATCTGTTGCTTACCAGCTTCGGTGGTTCGAATCCACCCTCCTCCACCAAAAAAAAGGCACTGATTGTAACACAATCAGTGCCTTTTTCAACTGTGCGCCCAGCATGGGCGCAATCTAACGGGTGCAAGTCCCGAGTGCAGCCTAATAGCGGCAAGCACACAGCTGAACACCAAGGGTGTCCATCGCGAGGTGGAATCTGAAGGCAGGTGTAGGCAAACCTCTGCCCTGACGAACAGGAAACATATCAGGCAATATCTGTGGGTAAGACTGCCGTACATGCCAAAGCCCAATAGCTATTCGGAAACAGATGTTGTAAATATGTCGGGTACATGGAGGGAAAGATTGCGTTCTTACCTGGGGAGATCTCACAGACATGTGGAAACGAAGTATGAAGCATGGAGCAAAACTCGCTGTGAGAAGTCAGCCGAGACCATAGTAGCGATGCAGTCGACGGCATCGTGAAGGGTTGAACCCGAGGAGGTGTGAGTAAATGAAAGTTACCGAAGTCGAGAAGAAAGAAAGCACAAAACATTGCTGTGGCAATGGCTACCGCCAGATAGATAGTGCGGAACATGAAGGGGAAAGCGGAGCGCTTATTGACAAGAGGATAACTGAAAACAACGACACTATCATCATGCAGAACAGTAAAAGATAAAGATGCGTTGAAAGCGCATTAGAATCAAATTGTAATATTAAAAACTCAGCTTGGGTCATTACACGTAACTGCACCGAGAATCCAAAACTCAAACACCGGTTGAGCACAATCATAAAAAGCGTGATTGTGCTTGCTGTGTTATTGGAATATAATTGAAACATAGATGTATAAAGTCGTAAACTTAAACAGAAGAAACGGTGATAAGCTGCAATGAATGATTTCGGGCTCAGACTTAAGGAATTACGCAAAAAAAGCGGTCTGACTCAGGAAAAGCTGGCGGAAAGCCTGGGTGTTTCTTACCAAGCGGTGAGTAAATGGGAAACCGGAGCTGCCATACCTGACCTGTCGCTGATTATTCCGCTTGCGAAACAATTCCATGTCAGCACGGATGATCTTTTAGGATACACGGATCACCGCGCCGAGCTGGAAAGCCTGTGGCAAAACGCCGTGCGGCTCGGTGAACTCGAAACGCTCAGGGTATCCGAAGAAGCGTTGAAGGAATATCCGCACGACCAGATATTTTTATACAGGCGCGCCTGTGATGAATTCTTCTGCGGAAAAAATACACCCGATGAGGCGCTGAAACGAGAATATTTAGAGCGCTCGGTCCGGCATTATAAAGCCCTCATCGCCGAATATCCCGAATTTGATGCCGTCGGTATGCTTGTTTTGGTGCTTTCTGAACTCGGGCAGTATGACGAAGCCAGAACATATGCCCAGAATCAGCCGGACAGAGATCTTCTGCTCAAGCATTGCCTGACCGGCGAAGAGCTGCAAAAGCATTGCCAAAAGCTGACCGAAGAGGCTCTGCAAAAGCTTGTCCGCGAAATGCTCGGCTGCAACAGCTATGCTTCCCTTCAGGCAGCGGAGGATATAATCAATCTGATTTTCAGCGACGGTAATTATCTTGATTATTATGGCAGCTTGATGGGTATCTGCCAACGCCGCGCAAAGCTGCTTATCGCTGAAAACCGATTAGGCGAGGCAGTGGAAATGCTGCAAAAAGCGCTTCAATACACTCAGCAGCGCGGAAAGCTCAAAGGAAAGCTCCCCTATACCGCGCCGATTTTTGACAGATTGACGTTCGACACATCGGCAGCCGAGCTCGTTCTTGCTGAAGCATTCCGCGCCCGTCTCACTTCACCTGACTTTGATGCGCTTCGTGACAGAGCGGACTTTATCGCACTGGCAAAAGAGGCCGAGTAAACACGCGTCGCGGTCATTTCAAGCAGAATTATATCAGGATTCAATACTATACTCTCCCGCATTTACGTTAACATGAGTGTAAATGCGGGAGAAGTATTTTATGATGAGGTGATTGAGCAATAACGAGGCCACAAGATTATTTTTGGTATTTATTGTGATATTGATTTAATAAACTGACTTATTTACCAGAATAATCATCACTTTGTATATAGTATTGTGGTAAAGGATGTAGTATATTATAAACATAAATAGATTTTAAATTTTGGCTATTTAACACAAAGTTTAAAAATATTTAACAAATTAGGAGGTAAAGTATTATGTATAAAAACAATTATGTCGAACTTAACAATCAGAAGGTTTCCCCGTTTGACGCGCTGTCAATACCCCGTTTCATGAAAGACTATATGAATACCATAGTTGAAGACAGTGTCCGCCAGCTGCTCATCATCACAACGCCTGCCGATTATGAAACCTTCGCCGCCGAAGCAAAAGAAGCCGGTCTGCGCGCACTCGCTGAAAACAGCGACACAGCTCTGGATATCAGCCAGCTTGGTATCCCCGCATAAGGCTAGGGTGTTAATTATGACTCAGCCTACAAAATGCATCCAAATAAAACACGAACGATAAAAGCCCTGATTTTGAGTAAGTCAGGGCTTTTTCGCGCCATGAGAGGGTAAGCGTTTAACGGTGAACTGCTGGCTGTGGGAAAGCAAACAAACGGCTTTTGTGCATTTGTTGTGATATTGATTTAATTAGGTACCGTATTTACCTAAATTATCATCACTTTGTATATAGCATAATGGTAAACATTGTAGTATATTATAAACATAAAGAAACATTGAAATTTGGTTAATTAACATAAAGTTTAAAAAAATTTAACAAACATGGAGGCTGCAAATTATGTATAAAAACAATTATGTCGAACTTAACAATCAGAAGGTTTCGCCGTTTGATGCGCTGAGCATACCCCGTTTCATGAAGGACTCGATGAATACCATCGTAGAAGACAGTGTCCGCCAGCTGCTCGTTATCACAACGCCTGCCGATTATGAAACCTTCGCCGCTGAAGCGAAAGAAGCCGGTCTGCGCATACTTGCCGAAAACAACGGTACGGCTGATCTTAGCCAACTTGGTATCCCCGCATAAAAGAAAATACAGCAAAATCAGAAGGGGCGATTTTTACGGTTAATACCGCAAGAATCGCCCCTTCTGGTATACTTCGGGCGCTTTGACTTTTTATACCGCCGCTTGCTGGATTTATAATGCAGATGTGTTATATTGTAGACAGCAGCTTATATAGGCATTATTAGTAAGCATGCTTAATGGTATCGATTATGGAAGAACAGAATTTTGAGGGGGGGTAAACTTATGAAATGGCATGAACTATTCCACAGCGACAAAGAACCCACATTTGAGGAAATCGCCGATTATGTCGGCACGGTAAAAGAATTGTGGCTCTCGCTCATCTCCTATTTTGAAACGGCTTATAAGGCTAAGCCCAAGCTGATGTACAGCGGATGCAGCGGCATGCCCGGCTGGAACATTAAGTTCCAAAAAAGCGGGCAGGCCTTTGGGACCTGGTATCCGCATGAAGACGCCTTTAAAGTGATGATTATCGTCAATTATAAGCTTAACGCGGAGATGGAGCGAATCCTGCCCGAATTATCCGAGTATACGGCTGATTTATACCGCAAGGCCGGAGATTACATGAAAACCGGTAAGTGGATGATGCTTCACGCCGACAGTGCGCAGATATTTGAGGACTATAAAAAGATCGTCGCAGTTAAATTGCCGCCTAAATATTAAATTATTGATATAATGCGTTCGGAGCACGGACAGCATTTTAGAATCACCTCAAGCGGCGCTCCGGTATATTAATGACTTTGTCGCAGGAGGAGAAAAATGAGTCTTGATGGTTCTCATAATTATGAATTCCAGATCAGGGTAACAGGAATTTTAATTCATGACGGTAAGCTTCTCATTGTGAGGCAGCATTTGAGTGACAAAAGGCAGTGGTCTTTGCCGGGAGGCCGCCTCGAACACGGCGAGACGATGGAGAAGGCCGTTATTCGCGAGATTTACGAGGAAACCGGTATCACGGCAGAAGCAGACAGGCTGCTGTATGTCTGCGATGTTTCGCCGATGAACCGTGTGATACATATAAGCTTCATGCTTAAATACATCAGCGGCACAATTTGCCTGCCGGACAATACGCACGATGAAAACCCCATATCCGACGTCCGTTTTGCCAATATAGACAGCTTAACCGAGTATGGTTTTTCTGATAAGTTTATAACCTTAATCCGTGACGGCTTCCCTAACAGAGGCTGCTACATGGGTGATAAAGCAAATATCGGCTTAGGCATATAAGAGTGGCGGATATTAAACGGCTGCTGCCAATTTATAAAACCAGGAGGACATAAAATTGAGTATAACCGTCCGTTTCCATAATGAAGCCGATATTGCCGACGCGCAGCTCGGTTTTGCCGTCATTGCGGCGCGGTATAAGGGCAAATGGGTTTTCTGCCGCCATAAGGAACGCAGTACATACGAAATCCCCGGCGGTCACCGCGAACCCGGAGAAGACATTACGGACACAGCCAGGCGTGAATTGTATGAGGAAACAGGCGCGCTGGATTTTACCTTGCTGCCCGTCGGCCTTTATTCCGTCACAAAAGAGAATGTTTCAACCTACGGCGCGTTTTTCTCAGCCGATATAAAAAAACTCGGTGCCCTGCCCGCTGAAATGGAAATGGCTGAGATCATATTTTCCGATACATTACCGGCAGAATTAACCTATCCCGATATATATCCCGCGCTCTTCAAGAGAGTTTGTGAATTGAAATGACACATCAGAAACCAGAAAAAAGCATCGTCGGCGCAGCCTAAAACGATAACGGGCAATGCCATATTATATGGTCGGCGTTAGAGGATTTCGATTAATTATGACTGGTGACAACACAAGCAAATACGTTTTCAAAGTCTGCACAGAAAACGAGATCCGCGTTACTTCCGGTTGGCACAAGGACCCGTCAATCGGCAGATGGATATTTATAGACGATTGGAACGCGTATTTCAAAGCCGTAAAGGATGATCCCGATTACTTTTTACTTGCGGCTTATGAAGGCGCTGAGATGGTTGCGGAGATTGCCGCCGAAAAAAAAGGAAATGAGCTTGCGGTGTCTGTTATTGTCGATCCGAGGCTGCACGGCAAGGGCATCGGTAGGGCGCTGCTGTTAAAGCTGTGCGATGAACACACTTCTTTATTTGGAACCGGTATCACAAGTATTTCGGCGTATATTAACCCGGAAAACACCGCGAGCAGAAGATGCTTTGAAAAGGCAGGCTTCGTGTATATCAAAAACGACGACGATGGTGAAATGCAATACAGCTTTGATGTAACGCCAAAGGGGTGAGCGGCTAATAATTTCATCCGCCCTCTTGGATTAAGCTGCAAAAAATGGTATGCTGTCGGTAATTTAAATAAAATTTTTATGGGGAGATAATAGCATGGGAAAATTTGACGATCTGGTTTTCACTATTCCTCAGGAATTCCACAGCTGGTATGGCTTCGCTTCACCCAGAGGCTTTTTCCGGGGTACCACAATGATGCCAAAAGCCAAGGTGTACATGGACTTTACCTCGGTGACAAAAGCGCTCCCGATGGAGGTGCCGCATACGCATCACGCGGTTGATGAGTATCTGGTCTTCACAGGCGCGGACCTCAAAAACTTTTATGAGTTCGACGCGGAGGTCGAGGTTTGGCTGGGTGAGGACCCCGAGCGGCTCGAGCTGTTCACCATCACGCAGCCGACGATTATCCGTGTGCCGCCCAAGCTCTATCACTGCCCCGTCAATTTCAAGCGGATTACGAAGCCAATTGTCTTCTCGGCTGTCTATCTGGACGGCGACTGGTCCAAGATCAACCGCGCTGTCGGCCCGGATGGACGCGAGGCGTTTACATACGACGGCGCGGGTATCCGCCGCTGTGTGCTCGACCGCTCAAAGGAGTGCATCTACTGCGGTAAGTGCTTCTCGAAAGCAATGAATGATATGGCGGAAAAGGCTGATACACCTGTGAAGCAGGCGGCGCCAAAGATTGATTTGCTGGCGTCGTTCTATGAGATGGCGAAGCTGCCGCGCACGGGCAAGTATGACAAGTACGTGTATCCCTACAAGCCCGAATACCACAATGACCCTAACTTCCTCAGCCCGCGGTCCGGCTTCCGGGGCCGCAGCGAGCTCGATGAATCAAACCTCTGCTACCTGAACGATATCGTATTGCAGCCGTGCACCGTCGGCGAAAAGCACATGCACCACGCCATTGAGGAATACCTGTTCTTCACCGGCAGCGATATTACCAATTTCTTCGATTTCGACGCCGAAATCGAGATTCAGCTCGGTGAGGACCCGGAGCATATGGAGACCTATACAATCACAAAGCCCACGGTTATCCGTGTCCCGGCCAGCGTCTGGCATGGCCCCGTGAAATTCAAGCGCATCGGCGCGCCCATCAACTTTATGCCCTTCTACCCCTCCGGCAATTACGGCAAGGTTGTCCGTGAGCTGGGGGCTGACGGCACCCCAACCTATATCTACCAGGGCACCGACCTGCCGAAATAATGACTAAAGAGGCTGATTCGAGAATTCGATTCAGCCTCTTCGTATAACCAAGTATATAAGCGCGCTTTGCTCATTATTCAGCTTATACCGAATATTAATCATCTATAACATATTCTGTTGAAGTGAACCGCTTGATTTTTATAATCAGAAAAGCCGTTCTATCTGACGCGGCGGCTATGGCTGATATTCACAGGCGTTCGTGATAAACATATTATGGTAAACCATCTTATTTCAATCAGGTATGTTATAAAAATATTTGTATTTCCAATTCATCATAAATATGGTATTAATAAAGCATACAGAATTATAAGGAAATTTGAGTGTCAAACGATGTTCACATTAAAGACGGGAGAGATAATATGACAGACAGCAGCAAGTACGGACGTTACACAGATTATTTCTACGAGGTACAGCCGCGCGAAGACAAGCTGGGAGATTGGGGTGTTTCTCCGTACGCGTATCTCAACGGCGAATCGGACCTTCCGGGGGCTACCTACAATGTCGGCTTCCAGGTTATCAAGAAGCCTGTTAAGCTTCAAACAGAGCCCCACTTCCACGAGCAGGAGCAATATCACGTTTTCGGCGGTACCAAGTTGCCGAATGTCTTCGATTTTGAGGCTGAGATCGAGTTCTATATGGGCGATGATCCCGACAACCTGGAAAAAATCGTGATTACCAAGCCGACCATTATCAGAGTACCCAGAGGCGTTTGGCACTGCCCTCTGATTTTCAAGAGCGTCGTCAAGCCCGTTTTCTTCCAAGCCGCCCTCATGTACGGCAAATATGCCGCCATCAAGAGAGGCACCGATAAGGATGGGAAGAGTATTCTTCTTTATGAGGCTAAAGAGGTCAGATAAACCAACAATAATCAATACATATATGAATTTATCAACAGAAAGGAATTTCATATGAGCAAATACAGCAATTGTATCCATGAGCTCGTACCTGAATATACGGAGTGGGGCGATTGGTGCCCCTCCCCTCAGGCTTATTTCAGAGGCGAAGCGACTATGCCCGGCGCCCACTACCATGTCGGGTTCCAGGTTATAGCCGGCCCTACCTTTATGGAAGAACCGCACTGCCATCACGGCATTGAAGAATATCTCGTCATCATCGGGGCAAATCTGGAGAACATCTGGGACTTTGACGCCGAATACGACATTATGCTCGGCGAGGATGTCGACCATATGGAGTCGTTTACCGTCAACAAGCCGATGATTATCCACATTCCCCCCAACCTCTGGCATTGCCCGATTAACTTCAGGGTGGTCAACAAGCCCCTCCTCTGGCAGGCCGTTTACCAAAACGGCACCTGGGGCAAGACCCTGGCTAGAAAGCGTCCTGACGGCTCAAAATTCTTTGAATTCATGGGCGACGGTATCTCCGTCTGCGTCCGGAATCCCGAAGTAAAATGCACCTATTGCGGCCGCTGCTTCAAAATGCTGACCGAAGAAGCAAAATAAACAACCGAAACAAATGCCCCGCTCCAGCGGGGTATTTGCTTATAATCCGGATAAATACCGAGCAGTAGGGGGTTGATGAATTATAGACCTGCGAAACTTTTATATGTATAAAAACGCCGATTTTACCGGTTATAAACCGCCGGAAAATTATGAGCTGTCCGGTCAAAAAATCGCAATGACCTTCGGCAGCGGAGAAAAGGTAACCCTTGCTTTTTCCAATTTCAATGCGCCTGGTCCAAAAGCGGTGCTTGAAAACAACGGTGAAGGAAATCCATACAGCTGTTTTAAAATTAGTGACATGATCTATTTTGTGAGCTATATGGCGGCTACAGCCTGCGTTTCTTACGTGCTTGATACGGAGCGCGGTCTGGCAGTACGCGTTATATCGGGCGCTGCCGGTACGGTGCACTGCCATTGCGGCGTGCTTGGCCAAAATAACGCCGGGTTTCTCCACAGCCCAACCGCCGAGCCTGCGGGAAACACGGTCGACTGGACCTTCGGCACCGAAAAATCCTCGGTTGTCCGAGTAGCCTACAGCGCAGTGTCTGCCGAGGTCAGCTTCCCGCTTTCAGCCTCCGGCGCGCCGGATATTAAGGTGTTATCTTTTACCGCGTACAAAATCGAAGACGGTGTCTATCTGCAAAACGCGCACCTTCAGAGCGGCTCGTTCACGGGCGCCGCGTGCTTTCTGTCAAACTTCAAATCTGTCCTGAGCTTAGGAAATGTCTTTGGCACACTCCATACCGGAGCGGTATTTTACGATATGGTCGGCGCTTACGGCCGGATTCAAAATAAATAAGGAGCTGAAAATAATGGATCTGCGTACATTTAATCAATTCAACGGCGGTTCAATCGACCAGTATAAGCCGCCGCGCAACTTTGAGCTGGCCGGTCAAAGTTTTGATCTGGCTATGGACGACGGGTATGATTATGTTTTAAACTTTTTCGGCAAAGACAAGCTCGCGTGGAACGCGGCGGGAGACGCGCCCAAAACGGAGACGTATGAATGCCTGAAGTCGGACGACACCACGTATCTGGTCAGCTTTGAGCTCGCGGAGGTTAAGCCGCGCGTGAACCACACCTATGTCATTGACCTTGAGAACATGCTGATTACGCGGATTATTGCCAGCATCGGCAAGTACCCCAGATGGCCGTATCTGATAAAGACGGAATTCGAGTTCGGAGCCATCCGCGAGGAAGGCAAGCCGTATACGACCTACCCGCGGCATGGTTATACCTCGGACATGGTCGGCAACATTGTGCAGTGGACCTACGGCGGCGAGATGGCCTCCGTCCATGTCTATCACAACAGCTTTTTCTACCGTATTACCTATCCGCGTGACCGCGCCGTCTCCAAGGAAGCCGCGCAGACGAACGATGCCTTAGCCGAAACCCTCAAGGCGCTGCCCTCCGCCGATGAGCCGGCTGTCTACATTAAAATTAAAGAAGGCCTCTACCTTTTCAGCATCATAGAAGCCAACGGCGAAAAATTAATCGGCCCGAAATCGATGTTCCGCAGCAATACCCTCTGCTTCCTGGATAATTTTAAGCACTGCTACGAGGTTGGCCGCGGCTTCGGCACCTCCACCATGCCCGACGGCACAGAGCTCGCCACAAACCTGATGTTCGGCTCCTACGGCAAAGTCATCGACGCCACCGACGACGGCTTAAAGAAGATGCTCACCGATCCAATCCCATACGTGATATAACGATCAACTGTATGGCCTTCAGCACATTAAAACATTATAAATAGTTAAGAAGTCCGAAGAATTATAAGCTCTTCGGGCTTCTGATTTCTAGTGTTATAATAATCGCAACGCTCCGTTGAGTTCGGGTAGCTTTTAAGTCGGTTCAATAGTGCAGTATACTATGCGACAATGTGATTACAGCACCAAAATAATATTGGAGGTCGCGATTATGTCATTGGAAATTGGGCAGACAATTAAGAGACTGCGCAAGGAGCGCAATTTGACGCAAGAAGAGCTTGCCGAGCAGCTCAATGTGACAGCGCAAGCCGTATCCAAGTGGGAAAACGGTACCGGGATGCCGGATATTTTGCAGATTGTACCGCTAGCCAGTGTTTTCGGCACAAGCACCGATGTGCTGTTCGGAACTTATGGAACCGACGACAACGAGGAAGTACAGAAAATCATTGATAAAGTAAACGAACCATTGAAAATTAATCAATATAAGGATGAAGAGGAGCATAATACTGCTGAATACAAAGCATATGAGAGCTTGCAGGAAGCGCTCCAGCGGTATCCGAACAATATACGCTTGCTCGTCGAGTGCCTTGGCTTTGGCTCAAACCTCGCAATCGGATATCACTTTGACGGTGACAGCCGGGCAGATGCGCTTTTTATAGAAAGTGTGCGTGAGGCGACTTCGGTTATAAACTACGGTAAGGATATGGGTGATATTATGTACGCGCGCATGTGGCTTGTCCGTCTGTATTCGGCATACGGCGATGCCCAAAAGGCGACCGAGCACGCCAATGCGTTCCCGCTCGGTTTTAATATGAACCGCGGCGCTATGCTCGCGTGGATCAAGCGGTCCTCCGGCGATACCGATGAGGAAATAAAGCAGCGCTGCGCAAATATCGAATCCCTCCTTCGCGCTATTGAGACGGAACTGATGCCCCTCGGTAATGCTTATAGAAAAAAAGAGCAATACGACGATGCTATCAGGGTTTACAAATCGATATTCGGCATAATCCAGGCAGTTTACGCAGACGAGGAATACACGCCGCCGCTGCATGTGCTGGGCTGGCTGCACGGCAACCTCGCAAGCTGTTATGTTAAGCTCGGAGATACGGACAGCGCGATATTTTGGTTAAACAAACTCCTGGCGTTCTCGCTGACTCAAGCAAAATATTACAACAAGCAAAAGCAGCTGGAGACACCGCTGCTGCGCGGATATATATTTGAGTTCTTCGGAAATGATTATCACACTAAAAAAATTATTTTGAACGATCTGAACCGACCCAATTTTGATACGATCCGTGAGGATGCCCGCTTTAAAGCGCTGCTCGACAGGGTAAACGCGCTGTAGCCCTGAAATAAACTTACTCAGTTTTATTATTCGCCTTGCCTGTTCTCCCCATGAATTTCATCACAAGCCCGATGACGGGCTTGAACCAGAAAGGCTCCATACGCTTGGTGACAGCCTCCAGCGAGGTTATGACCTTAATATGCTGCGGGCAGGCTTTTTCGCATTTGCCGCATTTGACGCAGCTGCTCGGTGAATGGCTTGAACTCGGGTCAGTCACGCCGGTGCTCGTAATGTATTGCTGTATGCCGGATATGAAGCCGATGGCGTAGGAGAGATTGTAGGCGGAGAAGCAGGCCGGTATATTGATATTCTGCGGACACGGCATGCAGTAATTGCAGCCGGTACACGGTACTTTATACGATGCGCGGAAAGCTTCGGTGACGGATTCAAAAACCTTGATTTCCTGAGGTGTCAGCATGCCGGCTGAAGAGGCGCTGGCGAGGTCTGTGTTTTCGTTCAGCTGCGTTTCAGCATTCATACCCGAGAGCGCGACAGTGACCTCTTTTTGGTCCCAAAGCCATTTGAGCGCCCACGCCGCGGGGGACAGCGCGCCGCTGATGCCCTTGAACAGCTGCACCGCTTTTTCCGGCAAACCACTGGCCAGCTTTCCGCCCAGCAGCGGTTCCATGACAATGACGGGCAGGCCTTTTTCGGCGGCCTTCCGGAGGCCTGCCGTTCCGGCCTGATAATGTGTGTTGATATAATTATACTGAATCTGGCAGAAATCCCAGGCATAACTGTCGAGCAGCAGCATGAATTCATCGTAGTTACCGTGGAATGAAAAACCGATCTGCTTGATTTTCCCCGTGCTTTTCTTCTCTTGAATCCATTTTTCGATACCCAGAGAGCACAAGCGCTGCCAGCTTTTCACATCGGACAGATTATGGATTAAATAATAATCGATATAATCCGTCTGCAGGTGGTCAAGCTGAGAAGTGAAGATCAAGTCAAAATCCTCATACCGCTGGCATTTTGCGTGCGGGAGCTTCGTCGCGATATAAACCTTATCTCTGACGTCGTTCTTATGTAAGATTGCGCCGAGCGCGGCCTCGCTGCCGCCGTATACATACGCGGTATCAAAGTAATTGACACCTCTTGTTATGGCATCCAATATAAGTACTTCCGTTTTATTGATATCGATTTGGCCCAGGCTCCGCGGGAACCTCATACAGCCAAAGCCGAGAATCGATAGCTTGTTGCCCGATTTCGGGTCGATCCGGTATTGCATCACAATACCTCCTTTATCCGTTGAGAAAAATATCGCCGATCTTTTGATGGATGCTTATATTATAGAACCATAATGAGTCAAAGTCAAAGTTCACTGCGTTATCATGGTAACTCGGCAATGTTTATTTTCAGTTTTTAACAAACAGACGGTAAAGATGAAGTTTTTGCAGAGCTTGTCGGTCCCTATACGAGCGGCACAGGTGGCGATACGCCGCTGACTTTCAAGCAGGGAAAGGCCTGTACCTGACAGCAAAATAGAGATATCACTTAACTAATATAATATTTTTCCGGCTCGGACCGGTTCCAATATATCGGATGGGTATACCAACCCTGTTTTCAATAAACACAATATATTTTTTCGCATTTTCAGGGAGACTCTCGAAATCCATGCAGCTGCTTGTGTCCTGCAGCCAGCCGTCAAAACTTTCATAAACCGGCTCCAGCCGATATAACTCGTCTGTATCAGGCATCCCTGTGATTGCCTGACCGTCAACAAGGTAGGCTGTTGCAATCTTGATTGTTTGCAGAGTGTCCAGCTTATCAAGCTTCGTCAGCGCCAATTCTGTGAACCCATTGACGGCATGCGCGTACTTTAAAACAGCCAGATCCAGCCACCCGATGCGCCGTGCCCGGCCTGTCGTTGCCCCATATTCATCATCGGGATGGGCACCGCTGCCGCGCAGCACGGCGCTTTCTTCTAAGTTCATTTCCGTCGGAAAAGGGCCGTCGCCAATGGCGCTGGAGAAAGCTTTAACGACACCGGTAATTTCATCAATTTTTGCCGCCGGAAAGCCGCTGCTGACAGCTGCGTACGCCGCGACAGGGTGAGAGGCGGTAACATATGGATAAATTCCAAGATCAATGTCTTTCATGACCCCGAGCTGACCTTCAAACAGGATGTTTTTACCGGCATCAATATAACTGTGTATTAATTCGAAGCCATTGCACAGCATCGGCGACAGCCGACGGCCCCATTCAAGGCATTTTTCCAGTAGCTCCGCGCTGTTCACGGCAGGTAAGCCGAAGTACCCCAGCTGCGCATTAATAAACGGCAGATTATCATCGAGTATTGCTTTTAAAGTGTCTGTTTTTTTCAAATCTCCGGCACGCAGATTTTTCCGCAGAAATTTATCGGCGTACGCCTGACCGATGCCGCGCCTTGTCGTTCCTATACCCCCGGTTTCCTCCATACACTCGTCCAGTGTCACGTGGTAGGGCATCACCAGCTGCGCGCTCTCGGATAAACGGAGGTTTTCCGTAGAGATGCCTGCCGCCTGCAGGGTGCGGATTTCACCCAGCAAAACATCGGGATTAACAGCGGTGCCCGTTCCGATCAGATTAACGCAGTCTTTTCGAAAAATGCCGCAGGGAATGATATGCTGCTTAAAGGTTCCGTCATCGTTCATAACGGTGTGTCCCGCGTTGTCACCGCCCTGGAAACGCACAACCAAATCCGCATTTTCTGATAGAAGGTCAACCATTTTACCTTTACCCTCATCGCCCCATTGGGCGCCGACAACAACCTTAATAGACATATGCAGGCCTCCTTTTTGTTCTAAGCTCAATATAGCCTATTGACATTGATTAATAAAATTAATATTATTAATCAAGTCGATAAATATTGCTTATGGAAATGAGGGCTGTATATGTCTAATGTTTCGCTTGAGCTCTATAGAACCTTCTGGGCGGTGGGTATGACCGGCAACATGACAAGAGCGGCAGAAATGCTGTATGTCACGCAGCCGAATATCAGCCTTGCGCTCAAAGCACTGGAACGGCAGCTGGGGTCAACCCTTTGCATCAGGTCACAAAAGGGCGTTGTTCTTACAGCCGAAGGGCAGGTGCTTTTTAAAGAACTAGACGCGGCCTTTGAACATATTGAAGCAGCTGAACGAAAGATAAATAGTCTGGCTCATTTAGACAGCGGCGTTGTTTCAATCAGCGCGAGTGATACAATATGCAACTATTTTCTGCTGCCGTATATTTCGTCTTTTACAGCAGACCATCCGAATATACGGCTGGAAATCACAAACAGAACGTCATTTGAAACGGTTGAGCTTGTTAAAAGCGGAAAGGTCAATATAGGGTTTGTCAATCTTCCCATTGAGGACGATGACCTGTCCTTTTCCGTATGTGCCTCTATATCGGATATATTGGTTGCCGGGAGTAAGTTCGCGTACCTGACGGAAAAACCGATGCCGCTGCAAGAATGCGCAAAATATCCGCTTATTATGCTGGAACGCAAAAGCAACAGCCGGTTATTTCTGGATATGTTTCTTATTGAAAACAGCATAACACCTGAGCCGATTATGGAACTCGGCAGCATTGATTTGATCATCAGCTTTGTCAGGAATAATCTTGGTATTGCGTTTATACCGTATGAGCTGTGCGGACAATTTGTTGATAACAAAACGCTTTTTCAGATTCCTCTCGCCCAGCAAATGCCGGACAGGACGCTCGCTCTCGCCGCACTGAAGAACATGCCGATGCCGCACGCGGCGCATAGCTTTAAAGAGTTTGTAATGAATAATGTCTGATAGGATTAGTAAGCGTGAACAGATAACACAGCCAATATGGGAAATTTCCTATCTATTCATATAAAGTTACAGTTTTTCGATGAAGCTTATGAAAAATTTTCCGATAATATAGTACAGACTACTGATATAGATAATTAAAAATAGGCAATGTAGCCTTAGGCAATGCAGCCTTTAGTGAGCCGTTCGGACTCACTAAAGGCTTTTTTAATAACAGCGGTGGGAGATTATAAAGATGCAAACTGGCACTGTATGCGCTCATATGACGGATAAGGACGGTAAAATGATAGCGCCTGACATCAGAGATATTATTAAAAACAGGAACTTAGTCGCGAATTTCCAGCAGATTGTCTCAGTCAGCAGGAAGCTGGTCATTGGCGTTGAGGGCCTCATCCGCGGTATTGACGTTCAAACGAATGAAATTATACCGCCTTTAAAGCTGTTTGACGCGGCCCAGCGCGAAAATCTGACGCTGGAGCTCGACAGAGCCTGCCGGGACACGGTTATTGAGGCTTTCAGCAAGGTTTATGAGAGTAACCGGGAAAAGCTGCTGTTTTTGAATCTTGATGCCTCTGTACTGCAAAGCTCGGTCGGCTCGGACTATTTGCTGCATCAGGTCAGGCAATTCAGGGTAAACCCCGGTAATATCGTCATTGAAATCAGCGAAAAGAAGGTCGAGGGAAACGCGGCGCTGAAGAAATTCGCGGACGCGTACAGAAGATACGGCTTTATGGTCGCGCTCGACGATGTAGGCTCAGAATCTTCAAATATAGACAGAATTCTGCTCGTCAAGCCCGATATCATAAAAATAGACATATCACTCGTCAAGAATATTCAAAATGACTTTTATAAGCAGGGTGTGTTTAAATCGCTCGTCAATATGTCAAACAGAATCGGCGCTTTGGTCATCGCTGAGGGAACAGAGACGGAAGAAGAAGCCATTCAGATATTGCGCCTCGGCGGGCATATGATACAGGGATTTTTCTTTTCGGAACCAAAGCAGTTTTTCGATAAAAAAACAGCTTTTACAAACGACAAAATAGATATGCTCGGCAAGAGATTCAATGAATATATGAACTTACTCTTCATTGAGGAGAGGAACAGAAACAAGCGGCTTTACGCTGTGGCCAATCATGCCGTTAAAAGTCTGGTGAATACGGAAAGCTGGGCATTTGACGACATGCTCCGCGGAATCATATCGAAGAATGAAGCAATGGAATGCGCTTACATCCTTGATAGTAACGGAATCCAGGTGAGCGATACCATCTGCTCGGCAGATAAAGCAGGCTGCCAGGAAAATCTTATATTTTATTCCGCAAGAGTCGGCACCGATCACTCAATGGAGAAGTATTATTATCCGCTCGTCAGCGCCAGAGCAAAAAAACACGTGACCCAGCCGTATATTTCACTCGCCACAGGTAGTCTTTGCATCACCATATCAACATCCTATATAAATATTGAAAATAAGAGCTTCATACTCTGCATTGATTTCAAATCCTATAACGCCGTGAATGATATAGAGCTGAAATCCCCGATGCCGACTTACGGAGAGGGTATTAAGCCCGACATAATCAGTATCATCAACCGGATGAATGAAGCGATGATTAAGGACAGCCTGACGGACGCCTTTAACAGGCGCTATATAGAAGAACGTCTGCTCGCCGATGTATTTCATGCGACGAATGATGAACACCCCATCTCAATCATTCTTGCGGATATTGACCGCTTCAAATCCGTAAACGATCATTACGGGCACCTGGCGGGAGATGAGGTGCTGAAGGAATTCGTCAGGATATCGAAGCTTTACGTCAGGAAAAATACCGACTGGATCGCCCGGTACGGCGGTGATGAGTTTTTAATTGTACTGGTCAATGCCGATGAGCGCGTTGCCGGTATGGTTGCCGAAAAAATCAGAAGCGCCGTTGAAAAAACCGCTTTACGCTATGAAGAATCCGACATATGCTTTACGGCAAGCTTTGGGACATATACCGTTCAATCAAAGAAAATGACGTGCGACCAGCTCCTCAGTCAGGCAGATAAAAACTTATATACGGCGAAGAAAGAGGGCAGGAATAAAACAGTCGGTATGCGGCACTAAAAACGCAGGGGGACGGTTAAGAACCACCCCCTGCGTTCCGATTGCAATGGAATACTCATTATGCTATAATAACGAAAATCAGATTTATTATAGGTGTTTTTAAGAGGCATAATATGAAAATCAGCATTCATATTCATTCCGAGTATTCGATGGATGCAAAACAGTCGGTGGAATCAATTATAGAAGAGAGCAGACGGCTCGGGTATGATGCGATCGCCATAACGGATCATAATACGGTCGCCGGCAGTCTGGCGGCTCAAGCCGCCGCCGCTGCGGCAGCTGACATAAAAATAATAACCGGTGCGGAGTTCAGCACGGAAAAAGGGCATATTATTGCCCTTTTTATAAATAGTGAGATTGAAACCGGCTGCAAAAGGCTTGGGAGCGTCTTTGACTTTGCCGCGCTGGTCTCAAGGGTCAGGCAGCAGGGCGGCCTTCTGTTTCTTGCGCATCCCCTTGACTCATCAGCATCCCGCGATCATTCTTTTATCGCCCGGCTTGACGGCTATGAGCTGATCAACGCGCGCCTCAACTCAAGCCATTATAACCGCAAAGCCATGCGGCTCAGCGCAGCTTTGAAGGCCGAATATCCCGATAAGGCGCTCGTCGGCGGCAGCGACGCGCATACAAAATCAGAGATAAAAAGCGTGTATTTTACGTCGGACCGCTCGGAACTCAAAGAGGCGCTCTTAAACGCCGGCACGATTCATTTCAAACGCTCGTCGGTGGTTAAAATTCGATTGAGCAATATGCTGATGAATAAAAACAAGAGCCTGAAATACTATTTCAAGCAGTTTGCCGTGATGGTATTCGGTCTGCTGCAAGACTTAAACACCAAAATAAAGGGAGATTCCTATGAGGTTATACGAGTACGCAAGGAAAGTTAACAAGGTACTCAAAGAAAAGAAAAAAGAAGAGGCAGGCCGATATTTATCGCCCGTCAGACGCGTGGAGCGGTTTGCGCCGGTCAGCGGTGAAAGAATTGCCGCCATGACCTTTGATGACGGCCCGATGAATTTGCCGCCGAATCCGGTCAACGAGAAATTCGCGTGCAATAATTCTCTGACCGCGCTTCTGATGGAAATGTTGAATGCCTACGGTGCGGCAGGGACGTTTAACATCATCGGCTCAACGCAGGAGAATTATCCCGACCATGCCGGTAAAATCAACGCGTCCCGGTGGGGCGGCACGATGCACGACCATTATCCCGCGTTTGAGAAAGACGCGTTTGCAGGCGCGGCGAACCAGCCGGACTTAATAGCCAAGCTTTTAAGCGGCGGTCATGAGCTCTCCAACCACGGTTACAGGCACGTCCTCTTCGGGCCCAACAAGCTGGTGTACGGCAGCCGATATCATTTTCAGACACTCGCCGACGTCGTCGGCGATTTAAACCGTCTCCACACGCTCATCGCGCGGGAGTATGATTACGCGATGTCGTTCTCGCGCCCGCCGCATTACATAGACAGGATACCTGACGGGTTTACCGCGTACGACGCGTATGCCGCTGCCGGATACGACTATCTGGCTGCGAGCTTTGACGGCGGCGGCTGGCTGCCGACGCTGGGCGACTATAAAGCCGATATCCGTAAAATGACGGCGCCGCTGGAAGGCGCCCTGGCGGCAGAGCCCGGCGCGCTGAACGGGCAGATCATTTTCCAAAAAGACGGGTACAACATGTCCCTGATGACGCCGGTCGGGCACGCGCTGGAGGAACACCTGAAGCTGCTGGCCGATAACGGTTACCGCGTCGTAACGGTAAGCGCCATGAGAAAGCTCAGCCCCTTCGAAGATATCGATACGCGCGCGGACTACATTGAAAGCCTGCGGCGCCTCGATCAAAGCGGCTTTGTCATAGGGTATAAAAACAATACATTCAAGCCGGACAAGCCCCTGACGCACGGCGAGATGCTGACGATGACCCTGACGAAGGCCGATTATACCGAATTTATTCAGCGCGAGGTACTCGGAAAAGAGCCCGGCAGCCCAGAATGCAGGCAGTATAAAATGCACCCCTATTATCCGGCCTACAAAAAGTACGGTCTGCTTGATCAGCTGGATAAAAGCGCCGAGCGCGTATCGGCGGATACAATCAAAAAATTCTTGTATGAAAAGCTGCACAGCGACCGCGCCGTGGGGCTCAAAGGCGGTGTACTGCGCAGAGAATATATCAATGCTCTGCCGGATTTACTGCAAAAGCTGAATCAGCCGCTGACGAGGTAGCCGGAATGCGGATAATCATTGACAGCGCGGACAAAAGAATGACAGTCCCGATCATAGACGCTCTTGCGCTGTCCGGTTATGAAGTGCACGGGTTATGCTTTGATACCGACAAGCCGCTGAACACTCGGAACCTGAAGAAAGTTCATTATATCGCCCGTGAAGCAGCCGCCGCGCAATTAGCCGGTATTTTATCCGCCTATACTGCCGAGGATATTCTGATTGCCGGAAACCCAATTATTATCGAAGCCGTCAATGCGCTCAAGCCCGGCCTCAGGTATTTGCTCCCGGAACGCGAAAGCATTGCAAAAGCCATCGATAAAAAATACCTGCAGCAATTGGCCCGGACGCTTGATATCAAAACCCCAAAGGAACTGCAAAAGCCGGGCTTCCCGATGATTGCCAAGCTTAACATATCTGAAAACGTGCTTCTGAAGCCTGCCGACCGATACCGGATCATTAGAAATGAAAGCCAGCTGGCGGCGGCTGAGCCGTTTATGGCGCGGTACGCGGGTAACCTGATCCTGCAGGAATACGTCGAGGGCCCTTCAATCGGCGTGTCAATGCTGCTTGACCGGCAGTCGAATCTGGTTGATTTTATCGTGCATGAAAGGCTGCTGGAATACCCGGCTTCGGGCGGGCCGAGCGCTGCGTGCCGGAGCATTGTCAATGCCCGGCTGGCCCATACGGCCTACCGCCTGCTCCGCGAGCTGAAATGGCAGGGTATGGCGATGGTCGAGTTTAAAGGGGATACCCTCATCGAAATCAACCCGCGCTTCTGGGGCAGCCTGCCGCTCCTCTTCATCGCCCGGTCAGATTTTTTTGGGAATTATATAAAAACGCTGCAAAACAATCAGACGGTGATAACGCCGGATCAGAGCCCTTATCAGCCGAATAAGATTATGGTCTATTTCCCGCAGGGGCTCCTGTCTGTGGCATGCCTTATTAAACAGAAAAAATTCAATAAGGCGTTCAGCGGCTTCGGCATGCTCATTCTCGGAAAAGAGGGCATTTTCCGCTTTAAAAACCCTCAGCCCTTTTTCAGATATATCCGTTCACTCTATTGCCAAAAATTCAGGCCTAATTTCCATGGTAATTAATACCGATAAATGATTTATAAACAGCTTTTAAGGCGGCTTGTTTTTAAAAGTTCTTCAGGGGGGGGCCATATGAGATTTGTGCCGGCAAGCTGCCTGCGTGAAGGGATGCAGGTTGCCAAGACACTATACGGCAAAAATAGTGAGAAACTGCTTGTTACGGGTGTCGTTCTAAATAAAAAATATATCCTTGGTATACGGAGATTGTGCTATCCCGGTGTCTATATCGATGATGACCTCTCAAAGGATATTGAAATTATCAATACCATCAGCGATGAGCTGCGGCTCGAAACGATGAATGGCATCAAAAAAATATTCGTTGAAGTCAAAGACAATCACGATCCCAAAGCGGCAACCGACAAAATGACGCAGCAGGTTGACAGTATCGTGGATGAGCTGCTCGCAAATAAAAACATGATGGTCAACATGATCGATCTGAAATGCTTTGATAATTATACCTATCTGCATTCGGTGAATGTCGCTGTCCTGGCAATCGTGACCGGTATTGCCATGGGTCTTGACCGCGTGACGCTTTCGCGGCTTGGCCTGAGTGCTATCCTGCATGATATCGGCAAAGTATTTATCAATAAAAAAATAGTCAACAAGCCCAGCGTGCTGACGACCGAAGAATTTGAAGAGATGAAAAAGCATTCCTTGCTGGGGTATAATTACGCCAAAGAAAAATACAAGCTGCCCAGCGCCAGTTATACCGGCATTATCGACCATCACGAAAAATATGACGGCTCGGGATATCCGCATGGCAAGATCGGTCAGGATATCTCATTATTCGGCAGGATTATAACGGTGGCGGATATCTATGATGCCCTGTCCTCAGAGCGGCCGTACCGGAAAGCGATGAGCCCGTCTGAGTCCATGGAATATATTATGGGCAATTCAGCCTCCATGTTTGACCCCAAAATTTCCGGGACCTTCATCCGCAAGGTTGCGCCGTATCCGATCGGTACGACGGTAAAGCTCTCCAACGGCTATTCGGCGATTGTGCTGGAAAACTTTGAAGCCTACTGTATGCGGCCCCGGATCAGAGTTATAAAAATTAACGACGAAGATATTGAGCCTTTCGAACTCAATCTGATGTCGGATTTCAGCACCCTCAATATCGTCATCGAAAACATCATTGATGATTACGAGAGCGGTTTATTTTAAAAACAGACGGCTATTGGCCGTCTGTTTTTACAATGCTTCACAAGCAAAACGGCGGAACGCGGGTTTCGCCGTTTTGTTATCGGTCGGCCAATTTGAATAAAATACAGCAAAAACGAAAACATTGACAGATGAGGCGTAACAACCGTGCAATTGGTACGGCTGATTGGGAAGGGACGCGCGCTGCATGAAAAACAGAAACAAAAAACCGATAAAAAAAATTCTGGCGGTATTCGGCGTGAGCGTCGGCGTCATCGCGGCCGCCGCCGGTGTATTTATTTTTGCGGAACTGTCAAAAATCAATGCCCCGGAGAAGCTGACGGAAATTTCCCCGGCAAATGAAATATTCGATACGGAAAATAACAGTGATTTCGGTGCGGATGTACCGCAGGTGAACCCCAAGGATGTCGTCTGGCCCTCAGCCTACGACCCTGCAGCCGGTAACACTGTTACCGGCAAGAAGATAATCAATATCCTTCTCATCGGCCAGGACAAGAGACCCGGTGAAAAACGGGCCAGGTCGGACTCCATCATTATAGCCAGCTATAATAAAAAAGACGGCAGCCTGAAGCTGATATCCCTGATGCGGGATATGTACCTTCCCATACCCGGCTACAGCGACAATCGGATAAACAGCGCCTATTCGTTCGGCGGGATGGCGCTTCTGGATAAAACAATTGAGAACGCCTTCGGCGTGACGATCGACGGCAATATGGAAGTCAATTTCGAGGGCTTCACGCACTTAATCGATATGCTGGGCGGCCTCGACGTCACACTCGATAAAGCGGAGACTGCGCACCTCAATAATAAAAATGGCTGGCAGCTCGTCCCGGGCGAAAACCATCTCGACGGGCAGCAGACGCTTGAATACTCCCGCATCCGCTCTGTCGGCAACGCCGACTATGAACGAACCGAGCGTCAGAGAACGGTGCTGCTGAATATATTCAGCAGCGTTTCGCAGCTGGAGCTGACGAAAAAATATTTAATGCTGGATAAAATGCTGCCTTATCTTACAACCGACATGAAAAAAGAGGAGATATTGGGCTATGCGTATACGGTGCTCACCAGCGGCGTCAAAAGCACCGCGTCCCACCGAATCCCGGAGGACGGCACCTATAAACCGGCGATGATCCGCAAAATGGCCGTGCTCGTCCCAAATCTGGCAAAGAACCGCGCGCTGCTAAAAAGCTATATATCTGAATGAACCGGTCACAATTACCGGTTTATTTACGGCAAAATACCGGATATCCCAATAAAAAAATCAACAAAATGTAAATAATCGCATAAAATTGCCGTACCGGATACAATACCCCTGTCATGAAAACGGCTCATATGTTATACTGTTATATAGAATATATTTGTTCTGATTGGAGAAAAAGATGCTCGACGGAATTTCACTGCTGGATTTGCTGCTGCATGTCGATAAATTTCTTGATGTATTCATCAGCCGATATGGTATATTGGTTTATATCCTGATTTTCATCGTTATTTTCTGCGAGAACGGCATCTTCTTTCCCCTGCCGGGTGATTCCCTTATTTTTGCCGGCGCGGCCTATGCCATGAAAGGGCAGATGAATATCTGGCTGCTGCTCATAATATGCTTCAGCGCGGCTGTCATCGGTGACATCCTCAACTATTATCTCGGCTACGCGCTCGGAAAGAGGATATATTCCCGTGCTAATGGGCGATTCATTAAACGCGAAAATATCGATAAAGCGCATGATTTTTACCGTAGGAACGGCGGGAAAGCCATTGTTTTCTCCCGGTTCATCCCTATCATCCGGCAGTTTACGCCGTTCGTCGCCGGTATCGGCAAAATGGATTTTAAGAAATTTATGTTCTGGAATTTAGTCGGCGTCACCGCTTGGGTCATTATATGCGCCCTCTTCGGCGCCTTTTTCGGTAATATTACGTTCGTTAAAGAAAATTTTTCCGCGGTTATCATCGGCATAATCGTTGTGTCGCTCCTGCCGGCTATCATTACCTATTTGAAGTCGCGATTTAAAAAGCCCGCCAAGTCAGAGGATTAATTCAGGAGCTGCTGCAAAACATGTGTTTGGCAGCAGCTTTTTTTACATCTGAGCAGATAAACCAAATGACACTGCTTTATCTTTGCTGTATAATATAAAAACATATAACAGATCACGGAGGACTCGCCGATGTATGTATTTAAGCCCGCGACAGACCGCGTCAAGCAGCTCAGAGAACGCATCCGTGACAGGGTTCTCAGAATCGACGCGGAAAGAGCGCTCATCTGGACGGACAGCAATAAAAAATATGAAAACGTTATGCCAATCATCAAAAGACCGCTGGCGCTTTACGAGCTTTGCTCTAAAATGACGATTCTGGTCGAAGACTTTGAAATCATTATCGGCAATAAAAGCCCCAGCTTCTTCGGCAGTCCCCAATACCCCGAATGGATGAGCCAGGGCTGGTTTCTCGAGCCGATAAAGAACGGCGAATGGGCCCTGCGGGAAGACGGGCTGTATCATAATCCCGAGGGTGAGCAGATTAAGCTTGCCATCAGCCCGGAGGATTATGATGCGCTGTTCGCCATACAGGATTATTGGAAGGACAAGCAGATCACCGCCGTGGCGGACGCCTGGCAGCCGGACAGCTTTGACGAGCTCAAAAGGCTCAATGTTTCGAGCTACGCGCAGGGCGGTATGGGCATGACCGTCTTGTCGCCCGGTCATCTGATTGCCGGCTACGACAAAATCATCAACACCGGCTACGCGGCTATTCGCCGGCAGGCGCAGGACTGGATGGACGCGCACCGCGGCAATCTGATGGGCGGGGACGTCAGGAAATATATGTTCTATAAGTCCGCCGTAATCGCCTGCGACGCGGCGATTCTTTTAATTAAACGCTACGCGCAGGCCTGCCTTGACAAGGCATCTGTATGTACCGATGACGCCCGCAGAGCGGAGCTTCTTAAAATGGGCGGCGGCCTCGAATGGATTTCCGAGAAGCCCGCCCGAAGCTTTTGGGAAGCGGTGCAGGGCATCATGCTCTATCAGCTGCTGATAACGATTGAAACACGGATCCCCTCGCCCTCCTTGGGACGGTTTGACCAATGGACATGGCCGTTTCTCAAAAAAGACCTTGAAAGCGGCGCTTTGACTATAGATGGAGCGCAGGAAATTGTCGACGCGTTCTTTCTCAAGGCCAACTGCTATTATAACGCCGGGCCTGCCAAGCTCGTCGCGACGACCGGTATCGGCAACACCTATCAGCACACCACCATCGGCGGCGTCGAACCCGACACGGGCTTGGACGCGACGAATCCCGTCACCTATATGGTGCTTGAGACAATTGGGCGTCTCAAGCTGCATGACCCGACCATCTCTCTGCGCATCAATAAAAACAGCCCCGACGCGCTGTGGGAGTGTGCGCTTGAAACCTCCAAACGCGTCGGCGGGCTGCCGCTGTTTCAAAACGACGAGGTGATTATTCCAAGCCTTCAGGCGGAGCTGAATTTTGAGCTGAAGGATGCCCGCAACTACGGCATCATCGGCTGTCAGGAAATTGTCGGCTGCGGCTGCGACTTTCCGGCGCCCAACGGCATTTATCCCCCGCACGCCAGCGTCTGGTGGGGCTCTGTCTTCGATATGGCCATCAACAACGGCAAAAACCCGTTTAACGGCGAACAGGCCGGCCTGAAAACAGGCTATCTGTATGAGATGAGCTCCATCGGGGAAGTCCGGGCTGCTGTTGAGAAGATGGGCCGCTATATCATGAAAATGTTCATCACCGCAAACAATTACGCCGAGTATATATCGCCGTATTACTCAACGCAGCCCGCACTGTCCATCTCAATGACAGGCTGCATGGAAAACGGCAAAGACGCCGTGCAGGGCGGCTGCAAATACAACTCCTACGGCGGCACCGCGACAGGGCTTGCGACGCTCGCCGACTCGCTTTCCACAATAAAGTACATGTGCTTCGATAAGAAAAAATGCACAACCAAAGAGCTTTACGACGCGGTCATGGCCAACTGGGAGGGCTATGAGCCCTTACGCCAGCAAATTTTAAATGAGGTTCCCCATTACGGCAACGCCGACCCCTATGCCGATATGGAGCTCAAATGGTGCGTCAATTTGTACTACACAATTTGCAAGGAATGCTATAGTACACGTTCCAAGGTCTACAAATCCGGCCTTTACGGCGCGTCCGACCATGTGGCGCAGGGCTATCTGACATGGGCCACGCCCGACGGCCGCCGCTTCGGCGAGCCGATTGCCGACGCCATATCACCCTGCCAATCGAGAGACTCAAACGGCCCCACAGCCGTCTTCGTCTCCTCCTGCAGCTTTGACCACCATCACTTTCTCGGCGGCATTGCTCTGAACCTCCGGATGCACCCGTCGGTCTTAAGCCGCGAGGACGGTATCGCCAAGCTCCGTGATATGTCCAAAACCTATTTCGAAAACGGCGGCATGGAAGTCCAGTACAACGTCGTCGACACCGGAACCCTCAAAGCCGCCCAAGAGGACCCCATGACCTACCGCGATCTCGTCGTCCGCATCGCCGGCTACTCCGCCTACTTCGTCGAACTCGGCCGCGACCTCCAAAACGACATCATCTCCCGTCACGAGAACAAAATTTAAAGTACAAAAAATTTCAATTTATGAGGTGCGAACATGGAATTTGAAAAGCTGTTTACGAAAAAAATCCACACGGATGCAAACGGAGCAAAAATTACTGTCCGGGATTTGTACACGACGCTGAATCCCCAGGTGAATTATGAGCAATTTGTTTCGTCCGGCCACGCCGAAGCCGTCACGAGGATGATGGAGCCAATCATCCTCGAACAGGACGAACACGCGCCCGCAGCCGTCGCCTATTGGGCAAAACGGGGCCTGGTCAAGGAATTTCACGGAGAAAATGTGCCCATGGACTGGGACGACTACGAAAAGCGCACTGCCTACAAGTATAACCGCGAAAAATATCAGCTGGACGAGGTTGACTGGAAAAAATGGGCGTCCTTTGTTCCCGTGTCCGCCTTCCGTCCCGAAAACAAAGACCGCCGCTATCCGCTGCTGTTTGCGCTCCACGGCGGGACAAACCTGGTCTACACCGTGGACAGCTGGGGCTATGCCAATGCCGCCGCCGAAAAGGAGTGGATCGTCATTGTCCCGTCGATTGAGCTCGACGAGGTTATCCTTGAAATACTCGCCGAGGCGGAAAGACTGTATCCTGTGGACATGAGCCGTGTTTATGTGACGGGCTTTTCCTACGGCGGGACGATGGCCTGCCGCCTTGCGCATCAGCATCCCGAAGTTTTCGCGGCAGCCGCGCCCTGCGGGAACCTGCTCGGAGACGGCGTATTCTATTGGGTGGGCGAGGAGCCCGAGCCTCCGTTCGACGGCGTTCCCAGAGCGCTGGAAATGGGAACCTATATGCCGGTAATCAGTATTTACGGTGACCTTGAGCTGATGCGTTATCCGTTTTATGCCTCCGCCGAGGTCGATTCGCTCATCGACGGCGTCAACCTGTGGGCAAGGGTCAATCACGCCGGACAGCTGCGCAAGGAAGATGTCATGGCGCTTTCCGGCAGGGAAGATATATCCCGGGAGGAAAAGAAAATCGGTATACCGCTGGCTGCCGACTGCCGGAGAACAATATATGCCGACGGCGTCACCTTCCGTATCGGCGACCTGAAAAGCGCCGACGGCGTTGTCCGCATCCGGATGATCTGCGAGGAGAATATTCCGCATTGCCCGACCCCCGAGATGGCCCGACAGGTCATCGATTTCTGCGGCCATTTCAGCCGTAATCTCCTCACAAAGGAAAGCATTTATACCGAATAAAAAGCAAGGGGACGGTTCTCCTGCTTTACAAAAAGGAGTTTGGTATGGTTACACTCAGAAAAATTACATTGGAAAACCGGCGCGAGATGTTCGGGCTGGAGGTCGCGGAAGACCAGCGCCGTTTTGTCGCCTCCAATCTCTCAAGCGTTGCTTCTTGTTATGTGCTTGCTGTCAACGGGGGCAGTCCGCTGCCTTTTGTCATCTATGCCGATGAACAGATTGTCGGCTTTGTTATGATCGTCTATGGCATTACCGGCTACGAGCTGCCGAGGATAGCCGAAAAAAATTATTGCATACTGCGCCTTATGATTGGCGCGCAATATCAGAATAAGGGTTACGGCAGGGAGGCCCTGGAAAGAATTCTGGAATACATACGCACCTTCCCGGCCGGCCCCGCGCAGTATTGCTGGATATCCTACGAAGCCGATAATCTCGTCGCCAAAAAGCTCTACGAAAGCTTTGGCTTCCGCGACAACGGCGAGATCGCCGAAAATGAGCCGATAACAGTGCTCAAACTCTGATCAAAAGCAAGGGGACGGTTCTCCTGCTTTCTCTTTTACTGTCGGTAGTACCCCAAAAAATCCGCCAAACTGGCCATCGCCGTTTTCAATTCCGCCACCTCGGGCAGGTAAACAATCCTGAAGTGATCGGGCTGCGCCCAGTTGAAGCCGCTGCCGTGGACAACCAGAATATGCTTGTCGTGGAGAAAGTCAAGGGCGAATTGTTCGTCGTCCCGGATGCAGAAGCGCTTCGCGTCAAGCCTGGGGAAGATGTAGAGCGCGGCCTTGGGCTTGACGGCGCTGACGCCGGGGATGCTCTTCAACGCGTCTGTAATGTAGTTCCGCTGCTCATAGAGCCTGCCGCCGGGCAGCAGCGTGTCATCCGTTTTGGCGCAGGCTTTCAGCGCGTCTTCAATGACGAGCTGCGACGGTACGTTTGAACACAGCCGCATCGACGACAGGAGGTTTAACCCCTCGATATAATTTTGGGCGCCTGATTTATCGCCGCTCAGGCACATCCAGCCGCACCGGAAGCCGCAGATATTATGAGATTTTGAAAGGCCGTTCATGGTGATGACGAAAAGGTCCGGAGCCAGGGACGCGATTGATGTATGTCCAAGCCCGTCCATCACAAGGCGGTCGTATATCTCATCGGCGAATATGATCAAGCCGTTTTGCCGGGCCAGCGCAGCAATTCGGCCTAAAAGCTCTTTTGGGTACAGCGCGCCCGTCGGGTTATTCGGATTGATGATCACGATACCCTTTGTACGGGGGGTTATTTTCTTCTTAATATCGCCGGTATCGGGGTTCCAGTCCGCCTGCTCATCGCAGGTGTAGTGCACAGCCGTCCCGCCCGCGAGCGTCACAGCCGCTGTCCATAGCGGGTAATCCGGCGCGGGGACGAGAATCTCGTCGCCGCGGTTGAGCAGCGCCTGCATGGAAAGCATGATCAGCTCGCTGACGCCGTTGCCGGTGTAAATATCGTCGGCCCCGACATTCGGGATGCCCTTTGAACGGCAATAACCGGCAATGGCGAGCCGCGCGGAGAGAAGACCTTTTGAATCCGAATAGGCGACCGCCTTCGGCAGCTCTTTGGTCATGGCTTTGCGTATATGCTCCGGCGCTTCAAAACCGAAGTGAGCGGGATTGCCGATATTCAGCTTTAAAATTTTCACGCCCTGCTGAATCATTTTGTCGGCTTCTGCCGTCACCATACCTCTTACTTCGTACCGGACATTATGCAGCTTACTTGACTTTTCGATTGTTTTCATAACGAACACCCTCTCGTTTGGAATATTGGATATAAAAAAGCCCTAAACCGGTTAACCGGTTTAGGGCGAATTACTCGTGTTACCACCTAAATTCAGAGAAAATCTCTGCACTCTGCCGATACGGAAAAAAGCAAGCTCCTTTCCAGATCGCTTCCAAAATAACGGCCGGAATCCCGTTGAAGCCTCCAAAAAACGTATAGCCTTCTCCCGAAAGAATGCTATGCATTTCGTTTGTCGGTCCAAGGCTCAGAAACTGCTTCGCTGTTTTCTCCCCGAAGATTTACACCACAAGAACGGCAGCGCTTGCGCTTTTGTTCTTTACCATCTTCTCTCTGCGCGTTTGAAAACAGGTACTCTCTTTCGTCACAGCCTTTATATATGAATTTAAAACATACCCTAACACGAAAATCAAATTCCGTCAAGACCCAATTCGAACGCAGAAATTATACTGAAATTATTGAAGCCCCGCACGTCACCAAAAAGGAGCGTACGGGGCTTTGTTTGCTATGTATTACTCGCTTTCCTGGACAGGCTGTTCCTCTTGCGCTTCAGGAGGCTGATCGATCGGGGTCTCGGTTTCGTTGATGTCTTTTTCTTGTAAAACGCAGGCATCCTCCACAGCATCTTCTAATTTCTCGTCGTCTGGCTTGTACATGATGGTAACCTCCTTAATAAAATATCCTGTCACCCTCATAATAAGCCAAATTAAGGAAAATGTAAATAATTAACATTGCTGATTATTTGCCCTGTAAAGATAAACAAAATGATAAGCATATCTGCACCGGCATTATCTAAAATAATAATTGACGAATGATAAAATTCAGCTGCAGGCAGTCATTAAAATACCGCTTGCTATGTCAAATTTACATACTGCTCTAAATAATTGAATTTGATATTGAATATATAACGATAATTTGTTAATATAAACAAATGGAATACATGATAATTTTGCTTTTACGGTATGTTGCATAGTATATGTGTGTGAAGGAGTGGTGTTATAAGGTCTTAACGAGCGTGTGTGAATTCAGATGGAAAAGGCATCAAAAAAATTGGGAGGTTTAATAATGATGAAGAAATCTTTGCCGAGATTACTTATCGCAGCGTTATTAGTGTTAGTCCTGTGCGCCGGATGCGCTCAGACACCCGCGGCGACATCCCCTGCCGCAACGACGGCGGGAGCCAGCGCTTCAGTATCTACAGGCAAAACGATTGACCCTAATAAGACAGAAATCGTCATCGGCGCGGTTCGGTCTCAAACCGGCGTCTATGCGCTTTTTGATCAGACGGCTTTCGGCCCCTGCTACAGGATGTGGGTTGATGAAATCAATAAAGCCGGCGGCATCATGGTTAAAGAATACGGCAAGCAGATGAAAATCAAGCTGATCGTCTATGATGATACATCGGATATGGGTACGATGACCCAGCTGTATCAGAAGCTGATCCTTGAGGATAAAGTTGATTTCCTCCTGCCTCCGGTCAGCACAGCGTTCCTCAACGCGGCAGTTCCGATTGCTGCGCAATACGGCTACGTGATGATTGGCGCCGAGGGCGGCAGCGCAACCCTGAAGGCCTCCATTGCCAAATATCCGAATTTCTTCTCAGTGCTTAACTATTCGGAAACTCAGATTCCCGCTCAGGTTGAAATCTTTAAAGAAAACAACGTCAAATCGGTCTACATCGTATTTGTGCAGGATACGCATGGTATCGAGTATTCCGGCGCAGCCGTTCCGGCGTTCGCAGCAGCCGGTATTGAGGTTAAAGCCGTTAAATCCGTACCGCCCGATATCGCGGATATGACGCCGATTATCAATGATGCCAAAGCCTCCGGGGCGGACGCGTTTATTATGTACACTTATCCCGGTCAGACCTACCCGGCTATCGCCATTGCAAAATCCGTGAATTACAACCCGAAAGTTTTCCTTGTCGGCCCTGGCGGCAGCTTTGACTCGATCAAACTGGCGTGCGGCGGGGACACAGGTGTTGAAGGCATCATGTTTGAAGGTGCCTGGAACACCAAGAGCTCGCCGGAAGCCAAAGCCTTTGCCGAAAAGATTCAGGCGTTCAATAAAGACGATACGAACTTCGGTATGGACTGGTGGGGCCATCTGGCGTATTATACCGGCCTGCAGGTCCTGCAGCAGGCTATAGAAAAAACCGGCACACTGGACAACAAAACGATCATCGATTATATCCAGAAAAATCATTTCACCACAGTTATGGGCGATACGTTCTTTGTCGATAACGAGCTTGATCCATCCTGCTATAAAGGACAGGTCGGCCAGTGGCAGAAGGGTTATCCTGAGGTCATCGACGTCGGCAAGAACAGAACAGCCGCGCCCGAATACCCGAAGCCGGACTGGGCACCGGCAGCTTAATATAGCGTGCCTATAACGGTTTTATCCCGCAAGCAAACTTAAATCGAACTTCTAACTGATTTCAATTATAATATTGGTGTACAGGCTGTCTAAGGGGGTTCATGAGAAGGTCAAAGCCTTAGGCAGCCTGTGCTTCAAAAGGAAACCCATTTCCCGATATCCACAGATAGGAGCTAATATATGGTTACTGTAGTAAATATTGTAATCAGCGGTTTTATCATGGGCGGTATCTACGCGCTGATATCAATGGGCTTGAGCTTACAGTATGGTGTTGCCAAAATCCTGAATGTCTCGCACGGTGAGTTTATCATGACGGCCGCTATCCTCACCTGGGCTATGGCCAGCGCCGGTATCCATCCGCTGCTGGCCCTTGTCATATGCTGTCCGCTGACTTTTTTAATTGGTTTTCTTCTTCATATTACGATTTACAGAGGGTTGAAAAAATCCTCCCCCTCAGCCGGCGTATTTGAGAGTAATGCCATGCTGGTTTCCTTTGGCCTGATGTTCATTATATCAAACGCCGCCATGCAGATATGGGGGTCCAGCATCAGAGGGTACCAATTTTTGCAGACCCCGGTCAAATTCGCCGGGACAACAACACCCGCCAACAGCCTCGTCGTCCTTGCTTTAGCCCTTGCGGTCAGCTTTTTATTCTATATCTTTTTGTCCCGTTCGAGGATGGGAAAGTCCATCAGGGCAGCCAGTCAGGATCCCACAGCGGCAGGCATGATGGGTGTTAAAATCAGTAAAGTGATGGCAATCTGCTTTGGTATCGGCGCGATGCTCGCGGGTATCGCCGGCTCCCTGATCAGTATGTACAGCCAGGTGAATACGAATATGGGCATGCAGTATACCGTTATCGCGCTGATTGTCGTTGTGCTCGGCGGCATGGGCAGTATTCCCGGCAGTATGATCGGCGGCTTAATCCTTGGTTTTGTCGGGAGTATTTTTGGCTATATAGAGCCAAGCCTGTCTATGGTGGCTTATTACATGATTATTCTAGCTTTGCTGCTGGTGAAGCCAAAAGGGTTGTTGGGGAGGTAATGATATGAATTCTGTTAAATCAGGGAGCGACCTGACCTTAAAAAAAATCGCACCTCCGGCGGTGACCGTTCTGGCCCTCATTGCATTGGGCTTTTTCCCGCTTTTCAACGCGAGCAGTCAGCCCTCTTATATCATTGTGTTATCCGTTTCTGTTCTTATGTATATTGTCATGTCCGTCAGCTGGAATATTTTTTCAGGCCCGACCGGCTACATTTCTCTCGCGACAGCGGCGTTTTTTGGTGTGGGCATCTACACCTCCGCCTTGTTTGGCGCGAACCTGCCGCTGCCTGTGCTCATGCTGATCGGCGGTACGGCCAGCTTCGCCCTGGCGCTCATCATCGGGGCCGTCACCTTAAGGCTGCACGGCGTGTATTTTACAATTTTCACTTTTGGCCTCGTTTTGCTGCTTCAGAGCCTGATTTTATGGTACGAAATCAAGTTTTCGGGTACGCGCGGGCGGACAGTCGTCCCCGTTGACTATGTCACCGTGTTCTACTGTATGTTCGGCGTTCTGGTTCTCCTGCTCCTGGCTGCGTATCTCGTTAAACGTTCCAGGTTCGGCATGGCGCTTACGAGCATCGGCGAGTGTGAGGATGCCGCCTCTCATGTTGGCGTCAATACCACAGTCGTTAAGGTCCTGGCTTTTGCGGGCACTGCTTTTGCCATGGGCGCTGTCGGCGCCGCGAAGGCGACGACGATGATTTATGTTGACCCCCCGATCGCGTTCAATGTGCTCATGTCCTTCATGCCTGTCCTGATGGTCATATTCGGCGGTTCCGGCTACTTTTTCGGTCCCGTTATCGGTGCAGTAATCTTTACCATCCTTCAGGAGCAGCTGACAACAAAATGGCCGAAATGGTACATGATCATATTCGGCTCCATTATGGTCCTGGCGATTTTATTCCTGCCGAACGGCCTCGTCGGGGCAATGAAAGAAATCACCGGTATCGCAAAAAAAATGATCGTCGTCCTCGCAACCTGCATTTTTGTAGCGTTCGGATACGCTTTTAACCTGATATTAGCCTCGAGCGGTGTTGCCATCGGCGGACTCGTTTTTCCCCTTCTGTTCGGAATCGTCGGTTTTATGATCTCCGTTCAACTGATGAAATATTTAATCGGCAAAGCAAAAAAGGAGGTCGGCAAAAATGCGGATACTTGAGGCAAACGGTCTGAATAAATCCTTCGGAGGCCTCGCTGCCGTTTCGCAGGTCGACTTCTTCGTCAATGAAGGAGAAATCCTGGGGTTAATCGGTCCCAACGGTGCCGGAAAAACAACGCTTTTCAATTTGATCTCCGGCGCAATCCAGATGGATTCAGGCACCGTCGAGTTCAACGGGACAAAAATAAGCGGCATGAAGCCGAATCAAATCTGCCGCCTCGGCATCGGGCGGTCGTTCCAAGCCGCGAAAAATTTCGCCGGTATGCCTGTACGCCAAAACGTGCTCATGGGTGCCCTCTTTGGAAAAAAAGGACGGACCGCGGCCCAGGCGTCAAAAATCGTGGATGAGGTCCTTGATTTTGTCGGCCTGACCGAGCAGCGGGACAAAATGGTGCCCGACATTCCCCTGGCGCATCAAAAGCGTCTTGAGGTCGCCCGCGCGCTTGCCACGCAGCCGAAGCTTCTGCTGCTCGATGAGATGATGGCCGGTCTCAATCCCTCCGAGGTGACCGAAGCGATGGAGCTCGTCAAAAAAATCCGTCAGTCCGGGATCACGATTATCATGATCGAGCATGTCATGAAGGCGATTATGAGTATATGCGACCGTATTGTGGTTCTGCATCACGGTGCCAAGATTGCCGAGGGTACACCCCAGGAGATATCCACAAGCAAGACAGTCATCGAAGTATACCTAGGAGAGTGTTGACATGACGATGCTTGAAGCTGAGAAAATCAATTGCTATTACGGTAATGTTCAGGCTTTATGGGATGTGTCCTTAAAGGTTGAGCAAGGGGAGATCGTCGCCCTGCTCGGCGCGAACGGCGCGGGCAAAACAACGCTCCTCAATGCCATCACAGGCCTTGTCAAGCCCGCCTCCGGTCACATTTTCTTCATGGGCCAGAGCATCGACGGCATATCCCCCCAAAATGTCATGGAAAAGGGCATTGCGTATCTGCCGGAAGGCGGCCGCCTGTTCCCCGATATGTCCATCCGGGAAAACCTCGAGCTGGGCGCGTATCCCATGAACATGTGGAAAAGCAGAAACGCTTCGATAGACCGCATGTTTGAGATGTTCCCCAAGCTTAAAGAACGGCAGAAGCAGATGGCCTCCACGCTCAGCGGCGGCGAAAAGCAAATGCTCGCCATGGCGCGCGGCCTGATGTCCAACCCCAAAATGTGCCTCTTCGATGAGCTGAGCTACGGCCTCGCGCCCATCATGGTGATCGAAGTCTTTAAAATCGTCAAGATGCTCAAAGAGCAAGGCATCACCGTCCTCCTCGTGGAACAGAACGTCAAACAATCCATGGAGATTGCCGACCGCGCCTACGTCCTCGAAAACGGCCGCATGGCCCTCGAAGGCCACTGCTGCGACCTCCTCGATAACGACTACGTCAAAAAAGCATATCTGGGCCTGTAACACAAAATATACAGCCCAAAAGAGAAGGTCAGCACCAAAGCTGGCCTTCTCTTTTTAGAACTGCAGATGCATCATCACCCTGTATAGTTGTAGCGGGCGGCTTCCACGCCGCCCCGTCTCCGGCGAACAGATGAGAACGGGCGGGCGTGGAAGCCCGCCGCTACGACATATTTCAAGTTTCAGTTCAATATGTGCTCTCCGTCGCTTTAAGCTTGTCGTACAGCAGCCGGTTCACCGGTGTCGGAAGGCCGTGTTTCTCGCCCAGTGCCAGAACGGTGCCGCCGAGCATTTCGACCTCGCTGAAGCGGCGGGCTTCGGCGTCCTGCTGCATGGAGGTTTTGCCGAGGGGGTTGAGGCTGTCCATGATTTTCAGCCAATAATCGATATCCTGCTGGGTGAGCAGGATATGTTCTTTCTCAGCCAGTGCGGCGACCTCCCGCATTGCGGCGATCATAAGATCACGGACAAGCCCTTCGCGCTGGACGCCCGCATAATCGCACAGATAAACGGCGGTTACCTGGTTGATACCGGCGTTGAGCATAAATTTGCTCCACTGCTTCTTGCGGGTATCCTCGGATATTTCGTGTGCGATTCCGGCCTTCGTGAAGAAGCGCCCGACGGTCTTGACTTTTTCCGATACGACTCCGGGCTCAAAGTCGCCGAAGCTTAAATTGCCTGCGTTTTGATAGGTCAGGCTGCTGCCGGTCTTGACGGCGTCCATGCCGTACGCAACGCACGGCAATACCCTGTCCCTGCCGTACACGCGGCTGATGATCTCCTCGCTGCTGATGCCGTTGAGCAGCGAGAGGATAATCGTCTCCGTCCCGACGTGATTGGCAATCGCCGCGACCGCGTCGGAAAGCCCGTTGAATTTAACGGCGATTAAAATAAGATCAGCCGGCGGGCATTTTTCCTCCGGTGTCACGTAATCGAACGCACAGCGCGCGCCGTTGCAGTAAACGCCTTCATTTCTGTAGCGCTTGACCCGCTCGCCGTCGGCGATGATTTTCAGGTTTCCGCCGATGCATTTTGAAATCTGCTGCCCGAACAAAACGCCCAGCGCGCCCAGGCCGATGAGAGACACTGTTTTAATTTCCATCAGAATTACCGCCATTTGCCTTGATCATCGCGTAGATTTCTGGGATAGCCCTCTCGGCATTGAGCGGCTTCAGGGCGCGGTCCGTAAACGCCTGTGCCGTTTCCCCTGCGGCCAGCAGCGTGTTTGTCTTCCTGTTCACGACCTCATAGGATAAGATGATGCGCACGCGTGAGAGTGCTTTAAGGCGCGTGATCACGGTGATCTCGTCCTCATATTTCGCGGGGCTGATATACCGGCAGGTGAGCTCATAAAGCGGCATCATCACCCCCCGTGCTTCAACCTCGGCGTATGACACACCGGTATTTTTTAAAAAATCCGTTCTCCCGGCTTCAAACCAAATAGCGTAATTAGAATGGTGCACGATACCCATCTGATCCGTCTCAGCGTATCGTACCGTTAATTGCGTTTGAGTTTTCATAAAATTCTCCTTAAGGCTGACTTTTCATGCACTTACATTTTATCGTTTTTAGGGCGAAATTACAATTGGCCTGCAAAAAAAGCTAACCCTGATATATAACGTCAGGGTTAGCCGTGCTTTATAGATGCTTCATGTACTAATCGATAATGTGCTTGGCGCCGAACCAAACCCGCTGGTAATAGGCGCTGTTGAGGCTGCTGATGATCACGCCCACTGATGAAGTTGACGCGTTGACGAATTTGCCGTCACCGATATAAAGCCCGACGTGGGAGACGGTTTTGCCGTTTCTTGAAAAGAACACGAGATCACCGGGCTGCAAATCTTCCTTGCTCACCCGAACGCCGTTGTTTTTATACTGCATTGAGGCGGTTCTCGATATTGCATAACCGAACTTATTATACACATAGGATGTCAGGCCGGAGCAATCAAAACCGACTTTTGGGGAAGCCGCGCCGTAAACATAATTGTAACCGACGAACTGCTGGGCAAATGCGGCAAGCTGCTCCTTAATGGAGGACGGACTGCTGCCCGCCGTAATATTGATCAGGTCGGACCGTATATACCCCGTGCAGCCGTTATACTCAACCTTATACCAGCCGTTATTGATCCCAATGACGCTCATGACAGTCCCGGCGGCATATGTCCCGATGACATCTCCCGATATATCCGGTGCGCTGCGCATGATGATGTCGCTGCCGTCCAAAGTACCTGACGCGCTGAAGTCTTTTACCGTCTGGACATCCTTTATGTACCGCGCCGCGACATAACCGTTGGTGCCGCTGCAGCTGACGTGATACCAGCTGCCGTTTATTGTTTCGAGGATAACAACAGCAGTGCCCTTCGATAGCGTCGTCGTGACAGGCGAGGACGTACTGGCGCCCGCTCTGACATTGAGAGATGCCGCGGTCACTGTCCCCGCGCCATAAGCCAGTGATGCCGCAGCTGCGCTCAAGAGCGTGACGGCGGTTACAGCCGTAACCAACAGGATGAACAGGAGCAGTTTTCTATACCCTTTCATTATCGTCCCTTTCTTAATTTGTAACAAATTTATACCAAATGCAATTGAATCTTAACCGATTGTAACCGATTTGTAATCAGATTGTCAATGGTTGTAATTACCAAAGTTTCACCGCTTTTGTGCATGTCTGCCGGTATTCCGGTACCGACACATATAGTGCAGCTTTTTCTTGCAACCGGCTTATAATGAAGTTATAGTATAAAAAGCGAATTATAGGGGTGGTTTATTATGTATAACAATATACTTGAAGCGATCGGCCATACGCCGCTCGTTAAAATTAACCGGCTGAACCCGAAGCCGCACGTTCAGATGTACGCCAAGCTGGAGGGCTTCAACCCGACGGGCAGCATTAAAGACAGAATTGCCCTAAAGATGATTGAGCAGGCGGAAGAAAGCGGCACGCTGACAAAAGGCAAAACGATTATTGAACCGACCTCGGGCAATACGGGCATCGGTCTGGCCATGATCGGTGCCGTTAAGGGCTATCCCGTTGAAATCGTCATGAGCGAAGCCGTATCGATCGAGCGGCGCAAAATGATTGAGGCGTTCGGCGGCAAAATTACGCTTACCGAGGCTTCCGCTGGGACAGACGGCGCCATCCGCAAGGCTCACGCGCTCGTCACGGAGAATCCCGGCAAGTACTTTATGCCCAACCAGTTCTCCAATGAATACAACAAGCTCGCCCATTATTACACAACAGCCAAAGAGATATGGGATGATACCGGCGGCAAGGTCACGCACTTCGTTTCCGCCCTCGGCACCTCCGGCACCATCATGGGCGTCGGCATGGGGCTCAGGAGCAAAAATCCCGCGATCCGGATTGTTGAGGCCCAGCCCGTCAGAAACCACTACATTCAAGGGCTCAAAAATATGCAGGAGGCCATCGTGCCGGAGATTTATGACGCCGAAAAAATTGACCGGCATGTCATGATCGAATCCGAAGAGGCCTTTGCCATGGCCAGAGCCATCGTTCTTGAGGAGGGCATATTCGTCGGCATGAGCAGCGGCGCCGCCATGCTCGCCGCGCTCGAGACCGTCAAAACCCTGGACGAAGGCTTCATCGTCGTCCTCTTCGCCGACCGCGGAGAAAAATACTTAAGCACGAATTTATTTAATATTTAAGGCATATAGATATCAAGCGGAAATAACTATCGCCTGCTTACGCTAACCTATTACATAACAAGAGCCACTCGTAAGGTGGCTCTTGTTATGTAATAGGTTAATGGAATTTTGTATTTTAACAAAAAAGGTCAAGAAACAATGCTGAAATTATTACCTAAAATTTCCTAATAAAACTTTTAAGAGGATTGTAATAATTTTGCGTAAGTGGTAGAATGAACAAGAGTTATTAATGTAAATTAGTTACGTTAACCTAATTTATAAAAGATGTTGGGTGGAATAGTAATGGGAAGAATTGCTGGAATCCAAATAAAGAATTATGGTTCACTTAAGGATATTAAAATAGGAAAGTTATTATTTGATAAAGATGGTACAGAATTAGGCAATATGAATGCAATTATCGGACAAAGTGGAGCAGGAAAAAGTACATTAGCTGATGCATTTGGATTTTTAGCAGATTGTCTTGATAAAGGAGTTGAAACTGCTTGTGATTTAAATGGTCGTGGCGGGTTTGAGAAGATCATTTCACAAGGTATTCAAGGATCGATTGAGTTTGAGCTATATTATCGAGAATCAAACAGTTCTTCACCGATAACATATGAGTTATCTATATGCTTAGACAAGGTCGGAAGACCAATAGTTCAAAAAGAGCGATTAAGACAAAGAAGAGCAAATGAAAGATATGGTAAACCTTTGTCATTTCTAAACCTTGAAGCTGGAAAAGGGTATGCTTTTAAAGGTATAAACTCTGGATTTGATGAAGAAAAAGAAGTTGAGATAGGTGATCAGATAAAAGTTGAATTGGCTGATCCTCGGCAATTAGGTATCGTAACGTTAGGTGAGTTGAAAGAACATTCTCGTATTGTTAAATTCAAGAGTTTTCTTAAAAATTGGTATTTGTGCTATTTTTCACCGTCTTCAGCACGAGAGATACCAAATGCAGGTCCTCAGAAATATTTAAATAGGTTGGGTAATAACCTAAATAATGTAGCCCAATTTTTGCATAGAGAGGATCCTCAGGAATTTAAGAAGGTCCTTAAAGAAATACAGTCGAAATTACCTGGAATATCACGTATTGAGCCAGTAAAACTACAAAACGGTCAGCTAGTTCTTGAATTTTTAGAAGACGGCTTTATGGAACCATTTTATTCACAAAAGATGTCTGATGGAACATTAAAATTATTCGCTTATTATTTGTTATTGCATGAAAAGGATCCGCGACCTCTAGTTTTTATTGAAGAACCGGAAAATGGTTTATATCATAAATATTTGTCTGGTTTAGCAATTGAAATGAAGAAAAGCGTGAGAAGTGGATATTCAAAGCAACTATTTGTAACTACACATAGTCCTTTTTTTGTAAACGCTTTATCCCCTGATGAAGTTTGGGTATTAGAAAAGCAGACAGATGGATTTTCGACAATTAAGCGTGCATCAGAGTATGAGCATGTAACAGCGTTAACTGATGAGGGCATTGTTTTAGGCGATTTATGGTATAGCGATTATTTTGGATAGGTAGTGGGATGATGGATGATTGTGTATACTTAGAATTTCTTATTGAAGACAGGTCTGGCGGAATATTGTTGAAGCAAATACTTAACAGTTATATGAAAGACCACGAAAATTTAATATATAGAATTAATAGCTTTAAAGGTATAGGATGCCTGCCTAAAAAAACAAATAAAGTAAATAATATAAAAACACGTAAATTATTAAGTGATTTACCCGCATATCTAAGAGGTTTTAATGCGTCTTTATCGCCTTTACCGCACAGAAAGGCCATTATTATTGTTCTTGATTCTGACGATAATAATTGCATTGAGTTTAAAAAAGAGCTGAATAATCTAAAACAAGCTCTCATGTTAAGCGTTGATAGTATATTTTGTATAGCAATTGAAGAAATGGAAGCTTGGTTGTTAGGGGATATAAATGCAATAATTACAGCATACCCTCACGCAAAAAAACAACTACTGCAAAATTATGTACCAGACAGTATAATTGGGACATGGGAGCATCTTGCAGATGCTATTTATAGCGGTGGTGTAGATCGGCTAAAAAAGATCGCAACTTCATATTATGAAATTGGTGAGCAAAAATGTATTTGGGCAGATAAAATCGGTGCCTGCTTAGACATAAGAAATAATAAATCACCAAGTTTTAATCATTTATTAACAAAATTAGATTTAATATATGGACAATAAACATTTGCAATTTATAATGCTATTAATGGGATGGCATTAATAACACTCGTATGTAACGAATACCTTATTTATTAACAAGATGAATTTAACCATAACGCCAGCAAACATTTAAGTTTGCTGGCGTTATGGTCAAATAATCGATTTCATGGGTATCGAAGCTTCATTATCAAGTATCTTAATACACAACAACCGTCGTCCCCGTCGGTATATTATCGTAGAACCATGCGACATCGTCGTCATACATGCGGATGCAGCCGTGACTGATGGGATAGCCGATGCGCGAATCACTGACGGTGGTTGTTTTAGGTTTGTACAGTCTGGAGTGAAAGCCGTACGCGGTGTTTAAAAAATAGATGACGGGCTTAACCGTGTAAAGCTTTGTTGTCCAGCCCTTTGTGGAGCGGCCGATGATTTTAAACACCCCGGTGGGCGTATCCTTCCCGGCGGCGCCGGAACCGATGATGAAGGTGTTTGTTAATTTCCAGTTCCCGGCAGAGCCTGTAAAAACATTGGCCCGCTGATAGGCGATGCTGACCCAGACAAGATAGTGTGTCGTGCTTGAATATCCGCTGTTATTGACAAACGCGGCCTTCAGCGGCTTGTCGTAATCGTGCGCCTGCGCCCATAGCAGCGTATAGTTACCCTTATAACCCGTCTTCACGAGCGCCAGGACATTCGCCGCATCAGATTCGGTGTGACCGATCAGCGTCACATTTTCGTCCGTTCGGATTTCCTGATAATTCCCGTCGGAATCAAGAGAGCTCAGGACAAAGGTCAGGGTCATCACCTGTGTCGTATCACTGCGGTTTTCCAGATCAGATTCCAGCGATAAGGCGGGTGTTGTCCCGATGGTCACATCGGACTCCGAAACATAAGCGTCGTCAATATACCACGTGCCCCGGCAGCTCTTTCCGTCTTCAGGCGCCTGTATTGAAACGGACGCTCTCAGCGATTCATAGGAGGACAGATTAATCGGTGTTATGAGCTTGAGTGTGACGTCGTTTAAGCCATAATTATTGTTGACGGCGGCTTTAGTCGTGAGAACGGTGATGATACTGTTCTTTGAGTTGTCTGCCAGCTGCTGCACAGTTCCGGTCCCGTTAACTACCGTATCGGAGCCGTAAATATCGCACTCTCCGGCCATGCCGCCCAGCGTCACCGTATTGCCGGTACCGGTGCCGAATATTTTAATGACCTCCGCCGACGCGCCTTCCGGCATCATGATGGTATTCCCGCTGCCGCTGACCAACAGATTTTTGACGGAGCCGCTGATTATAACCATTCTCCGGCTGCCTGTGATCTCAACATTTTGTATGCTGCCGCCGAGTGTTATTGTGCCTCCGCCGGTTCCGACGGCGACCGTCGTGATAACCGAGTCCGGGTCAGGGCTGAAAGTAACATCTCCGCTGCCTGCAGCAAAAACAAGCCGGTCAATTTTGCTCGATGTGACGGAAAACGAATCCACGATGTCACTGCGCAGCACAACAGCCGGGGCGGTGATATTCGCTAATTGAATATCCGAGGTCGAGCAGTCCATATAAACACTGCCGGAGAATTGCGTGTCGGTCACCGTTGAATCGCCCGAAACGACAGCACCGTCCGACAGGACGGCACCGTCCGAATGGACGGCATCGTCCGAAACGGCGGTATCGCCTGATACCGCGGCTGAATCCGTCGCGTCCGGCTCGGCGGGAGCTTGGGGCGTGCTCTTATAATTCGGTACAATCTTATATAGAACCGTTAAAAATTCGGCGAGCGAAATATCGTCATTAATATGTAAGGAATGGTCAAAGCCGGCGACAAAACCGCCCGAAACCAGGGCAGCCGCAGCAATGCGGTTTTTTCCGCTGAGCGTTTCTCCGCCAGTATAAGCCGACAGTACAGTCGTGTCCTGACCGGCCGCGGCAATCTGAAAAGCCTCAGCCAATTCCGCAAAGGCCTTGCTCCTTGTTACCGGTTTGTCTAAATCCAGACGTTTGTTTAACGGCGCGGTCAGACCCAGTGCCGCGGCCTGCGCCGCGGCGGTGTAGCCGGGGTCGTCTTTGCTGATATCCGTGAAGCCGGAAAGGTCGGCTGTTCTGTCCGCGGATAATACCCGGCACAAAATGGTGAGGATCTCAGCGCCGGTCATCGGCGCGTCGGGTCTGAGCGGCCCTCCGGACCTGTCAATGAGCGCGTCGCTCAGCGCGCGGGTGAGAACCGCTTCGGCCCAGTGGCCTTTAATATCATAAGCTGCCGCAGCCGCTGTTTCGGCGCGTACGCCAAAGGTGCTGACAGCGTTGAAAATCAGGATAAAAATAAGAATAGACGCGGTTAAGCGGCTAAAAAGGTTCTTCATGAGACTCTCCTAAACCATATAAGCATGCGCAAATTTGCATTCACTGACTCATCATACAAAAAGCAATATAAAAATCCTGATGTATTATGCCGCCTTTAAATATTTTTCTTGCTTAAAATGCGCTGTAAAATTTCAATAATAAGCGATAATATTTTACATTTTACCATAGAAAAGCATCATATTATATATTTTTGTGCAATATTTACAAGTCCCCAAAAAAAGCACCGTGAAACGGTATGCTTCACGGTGCTGATATAGCGTGCTGCTTTATGATTTGCCTTTTCGGGCGGGGCATTTCGCGTGGTCTGTAAACCATTGGCACCGCTCGCAGCCGTGGCATTTATTAACCGGCTGGTTGTTCATGATGGCTTTGGCAAATGCCGGGTCGGCAAGAAAAGCTGTGCCGATACCGGCTAAATCGGCGTAGTCATGCCCGATCAGGAAGCGAACCTCCTCCTCCGTCCGGAGCGCGCCGCACGCGATGACGGGTATGCTGTCAACAGCCTGCTTGATGCGGCAGCCGCTGTATGCCATTGGGCTGCATATAAAGCCGTCAGGCACCGGGTCAACCGGCATTTTCATACCGAACGAGATATTTAAAAGATCGATACCCGCTTGCTCAAAAATACCGGCAGCTTCAAAACCATCCCTGCTCTCCGGAAGGAACTCGCCCATACGGACACCGAGCATAAACTTTTCGCCCGTATTTGCTCTGATTTCAGGCAGAATGCCGGTGAGCACCCGCACTCTGTTTTCTGCCGTACCCCCGAACGCATCCGTTCGTTTGTTAAACTTCGCGTCGATGAATTTACATAAGGTAAAGCCATGGGCAAGGTGGAACTCCGCGCCGTCAAAACCGAGCTGGTATGCCGTGACGGCGGCGGTTATCATTTCCCGCTGCATGGCGTGGATTTCATCCGCCGTCAGCGCGTTGATATCCGTGTCGCCGCAGGCCAGCTGCATCATCACGGCTGCGCCGTAATTGTGGCACTTCTGCGCGATGGTCTTCAGGATGCTTTTATCATATTCGGTCCACTGTTCCGTGCCGCTCGCGCTGCCCGCGCACTGTGTTGCCTGGATAATGATGAGCCCGGCACCGCCTTTGGCACGCTCCTCATAATGGTCAATATGCTGCTTGCCGTAGAAGGATTTCTCCTGCGTCCGGCTATCGCCTAAAATATCACCGAGATATGTAAAGGTGAACATCGGTTCCATGACAATGCGGTTCTTAATCGTATTGCCCCTAATAATCAACGCATCCTGAAGTCTTGCCATAAGTGTCTCCTATTTTATTGATATCTTCGGCTAAAATATTCGCGTATTTATAAAATACGGACTGTTTCGCCGATGGGTTTTCTTTGCGCATGTAGCGGGGCGGGCGCCGCGTCAGCGGCTGCGTACCCCAGCGGGAGGATGCTTGACGGGATGATGTCCTCCGGCAGAGCGAATTCCCGGATAACGGCCTGTGGGTCGAAATAACATACCCAGGTCGTTCCGAGCCCCAGGTCCGCCGCTTCGAGCATCATGTGTGCGCAGACAATACTCGCGTCGATTTCCCCGTGGTCCTTCTCGTCATAGGGCCGTTTCCAGCTGATGCTCTTGTCAAAGCAGATAATTAAAGCCATGGGGGCATTAAAATGGCAGGAGGTGCAGCGCCTCAGCTTCTCCAGCGCCTCCTGACTCTGCAGCACAAGGATGTTCTGCGGCTGGTTGTTGCAGGCTGTCGGCGCGACCCGGCCCGCTTGCAGTATCCTGTCCAGCTTTTCTTTTTCCACCGGCTTGTCGCTGAAGCGTCGAAGAGAATACCTGGCTTCGGCGAGTTCTAAAAAGCTCATAATTAACCTCCTGTATTGTCAATGTATTTATTATATGACTATCGTGATGAATCAGCATTCGAGCATCTCCGATTGTCCTTCCCGCGCAGGCGGGAAGGACAGACGCGTAACACGGTAATGCTGAGTTAATGCGATAGCCATATTATATTATGTGGTTAGATACAAAGCTCAGAAAAACGTATCGCATTGAACCCTTGGCTTGCCCTCGAGGGGAAGCTGTCACCGAAGGTGACTGATGAGGTGGCTCCGTGTATCGCGTGACACGGCAGCCAAGGCAGTGTACGCATTGACAACCAAGCGCACATTTTACGTTACCAGCTCCACTGCCAACGTGATGTTCCGTCACGTTGACGGCACCTTTCCCTCCGAAGTGAAGGTGTTGATTATAAGGCTCCTGAGCAATTGTATCTAGCCACATTATATTAAATTACGCGCTCAGCTCATCGTTCGATTTTGTTATTTTAATTCTGCTCGTTAAGATTAAATTCAGCAGTGCGATGACGGCGGCCGCCAAAAAGACGTATTTGTACCCGATGGCGGCCCACAGTAAACCGCCAAAGACGGGAACCAGCATGGAGGCGATGTGCTGCAGGCTGACGCCCGTCGAAAGCGTCGGCGTCACGTCAATGGGATCCGTCACGATTTTTCTGACGTAGGTCGAGCGTGCCATTTCGACAGCGGCCATAGAGTTGTCGATCACATAGCACGCCGCGATGACGACAACGGCAATGCCCACCGGGAAAATATCAGCCGAATACGCGTAGCCGATGCAAATGGCAAAAAGCAGCATCGCCTCTAAGGTCAGAACAAATCGCTCACCCTTGATGTCAATGGCTTTGCCGATAATTTTTCTCGTCCCGATGCTGACGACGGCGACAACCATACCTAATATGGCAAACGTCTGAGGCTCCAAATTAAACACTTTAATCAGCACCCAGGGCGCGAAGGTCATAAAAATCTGGTTGCGCGCGCCGCTGACGGCGCAGAGCACATAGTACAGTGTATACCGTTTGCGGAACACAAACTTTATTTTTCTGATTTGCGTTTTATTCCGCTTCATCAACCCCAGCATAAACGCGGCGCAGACGTAGGAAACCGAAGCGCAGACAAACGCAGCCTGATAAGACAGGTGCAGAAATTTAAAACCGAAGAATACGAAAGTGAACGCGATGATCGAGCCGTACAGGCTGAATGCGCTGATTTTGCCGAGTCTGGCCCCGTATTCCTCCTGCCTGGAAAGCGTCATCCCAATCGAAGGCGTGACCGGAAAGATCATATGCGTACCGAGACTGAACATCATCATCCATACGAGCATCAGCGCGTAAACGGGCGATAAAATACCGAGGCCGAGCATGCCCAGCCCCGCCGCGAGCATACCGACCATTGCGATTCTGATGTCCCCGAGGAAATTGAGAAGTGCCAGAATCACCATAATGAAAAGCCCCGGCGCTTCTCTGGGCAGCTCAAGCAAACCCCTGGCCTGCTCGTTCAGATGGTAAACGTCGTTCAGGTAGTTGTTGAAAATGGATGTATTGATGCCCCCGGCAATCCCGCCGAATAAACCCGCGATAAGGAACAGGTTATAATCCCGATCCGCGCGGAACTTACTGATAAATTTCTCAAAGCCTTTTATTTGCCCGGGTTCTCTGGTGTCGTTTTGTAAATCAGCCATCCACACAGCCCTTTCAATGCCCTACATAATTATTTGAGATGATTATAGCACATCGGTGCAGCGGCAACAATAAACAGGCATACAAATTCGCTGTTTTATTGTGCATGTTTATCGCCTCATAAGCGGAAGCCGTGACAAGCATCACGGCTTCGTGTTTTCTGTCCGTCATTCGGTTTGTTTATTCGGTGCGTGATTAATAAATATTTAGCTTATCGGCTTAAGACAGTAGCTGACACCTGCATAATTATATGAGATGGCGTAGGGACGCCCAATGGGCGTCCCTACAGTTACATTCATTAACATGCGCTGTTAAAGCCGATAAGCTAAATAAATATTAAAGGATATACCTGTAAGGGCATATCCTTTGATACCTTATTTCAAGCAGAAGTTATCTTTGTCTTGAAAAACAGTCGCTGCAGTAGACAGGACGGTCGTCTCTAGGCTGAAACGGAACTTTTGCCTCACGTCCGCAGGACGCGCACGTAGCTGTGAACAGTTCTCTCTGGCCTGCTCCGCCATTCTTCCTGGCATTACGGCAGGATTTGCATCTCTGTGGCTCGTTTGAAAAACCTTTTTCAGCATAGAAGTCCTGTTCACTCGCTGTGAAGATAAATTCTGCACCACAATCTTTGCAGGTTAATTTTTTGTCTTGGTTCATTAAATGGATTCCTCATTAAAAATAGATTTGCTGAATTAAATCCAGCGTATTTTCATATTATATACGCAATTGTGTTAAATGTCAATGCCCCATTCCAGAAATTTTTATTCATTTTCACTCATAATTTGTCCGTATTTCCCCAAACGCCGCCTTGGCCCGGAAAACCATTTTGCCGCTGTTTTCGCTCAAGCCTTCGATATAGGCTGTGCCATCGGGTTCCTGTGCGGTGCCTTTATTGAGGACCAGCACATCGCCGGGGAGGGTCTCGTTGAGGTAGTCGATTTCCAGTGAGCGGACCTCGTGGTTTTGATGAAAGGCCATATCGAAGCAGTCCATGGCGTAGGCGATGTATTTGGCGTTGTTGATGTGGCCGTTGAAGTCGATGTCGCTGTAGGCGATGACTTTTTTGTAAGCGGGGGCTGTTTCGTCGTCGGGCTTGATTTTGCCGAGCCTGCAGGGAATGGCCCGTTCATGGTCGGAGGAGAGATTGAAGCCGATGAAATCGGCTTTTTTAATTTCCCTCGTCACCGTATCAATGAGAACCCAGGAGGAGACGGCGGCGGCAACAATCGCGCCGGTGCTGTCGCGGATGATGAAATCGCGTTCAAAGGTCAGCCGCCCGTGCTGGATGGGCCATGTTTCCGCGGTGAGCTCCTCGTACAGCTCGGGGGTTCGGAAAACGTCGGCGCGCATGCGTGTGATAATCCACGCAACGCCGTAGCGTTCGTTGATGGTGCCGATGCCGAAACCGAGGCTGTCCGCCGCGAGATCGGCGATATTCTGGCAAAAATCAAACAGCGCGCTGAGCTTCAGCCGCCGTTTAAAATCGATATCGGATATTTCAACCCGGAATTGCTTTTTATAAATCAAATCCATTAATATACCTGCTTTTTTATTTAACCTGTATTTAAAACCATTTCCGGCGCTTGAAGAAGATAAACAAAGCGATAACGACAAGGACGCTCAAAGCGGCTACAAAGGGATAGCCGTAATCCCATGAGAATTCAGGCATCTTGATATTCATGCCGTACCAGCCGACGAGCAGCGTGAGCGGCAGGAAGATGGAGGTGACGACCGTGAAAATTTTCATGAGGTTATTCTGCTCAATATCAATTTGCGCCTGATAGGCTTCCCGCACCTGCGTTACATAGTCTCTCAGGTTGAGCACGTGCGCGAACAGGCGGTCAATCTTGCTGTCGAGAATCCGGAAATAGCGCAGGTCCTCCGCCGAGATGAGGCCGTTTTCATTTTCCATCAGGCCCTCAAATATCTGGTTGAGCTGCTCATAATATCTCTTCAGCTTAAGCAGCTCACGGCGCATGCAGATAATTTCTTCCGTGTACCCGGTTTTAAAGCTCTTGTAGTTAGAGATGACCTGACCTTCGTTTTCCGTTATTTGCTCCTCAAGCTCCTCCAGATGGTCGATATCGCTCTTGATGAGCTCGGTGAAGAACACATAGAGTACCCGGTTGTCCGTCGGCTCTTCTCCGGCCAGGGACACAACGCGGGCCAGGCAGTCCGCGCCCTCGCAGATAAAGAATACATTTTCCCGTGTAAAGCAAATGACGATTTTCGCCGGCCTTGAATCGACATCCCGTATGTCGTACCAGTCGAAGGATATGAGGCTTGCCTCACTAAAGCAATCGAATTTATTCACCTGCCCGTTTTCAATATGCGACAGCAGATGCGCATCCATAAAGGGCGGAAGCTGCCCGAGCTGTGTATCCAGCAAGAATTTAACCATGACGGAGGACGACCACCTTGTTAATTTTTTTGGTATAGGCTATAATGGCTATTCAGAAATTATAAAGCGAAATCCGCTCCGGCGCAACCGTCTGATAAAATTAATGATGAATAATCTGGAAAGCAGGTTTACCATGCCGCAATACTTTGAAGCCGCGATGATCATATGCTTCGGCCTCTCCTGGCCGCTCTCCGTCTTAAAATCATGGAAATCACGAACAACAAAAGGGAAGAGCCTCTTTTTTGAGATATTCATTCTCATCGGCTATTTGTGCGGCATCGCCGGTAAATTAGCCACGCAAAACATCACCTATGTCCTCATCTTTTATCTCATCAACGTCGTCATGGTCGTCTTTGACCTCTGCCTCTACTACCGCAACAGCAAGCTCGACAAATAAGACAAAAAGATGGTTCTTCTGTCCTGTTAAGCCTATCGGACGCTCGTGTTCGATAGGCTTTTTGCCGTGCTTTTTGCAAAACATTGTATTATAGCCGCGCTTGGTATATTGTGAAGAAGAGCAATATATTATAATGAATTCAAATACCGAAGGAGAGATAAGGCATGATACTTACAAAACAGCAGCAGGCCCTGCTCGGCGGTGAAAAAGGTGACACCATGGCAAAGGTCATGAAAACCCTGGTTATGTACGGCGACGCTTTTAACGCGGAGAAAATGGTTCCGATCACAGGCGCGTATGGGCATACGGTCATCAGCTTCGGTATAGGTGTTATGAAACCGGTATATGAGCTGTATGACAAGCTTCTCTCGAGCGGCACAGTCAGCCTGCAAAAATTCTCCGCGGACCCGCGCCCGCTTGACAAAAACGTCCCGTCCTCATTCCTGCAGGACATCGTTTTCAAATTTATGTACAGCCAGCAGGCGCGCTGCGAGGAGCAGCTCCGCCGCTTCGGCATCATGAGCGAGGAGGCCTACACCTGCGCCTGCTATCTGCCGGAAGTCGGAAATATCCCTAAGCGCGGGGACATTCTCTCCTGGGCGGAATCCTCCGCCGTCGTCTACGCCAACAGCGTGCTCGGCGCGCGCTGCAACCGCAACTCCGGCATGCTTGAGCTGATGGGCTCTATAGCCGGCTTCGTCCCGGAATTCGGCCTTCTGACCGACGAGGGCCGCAAGGCCGACTGGGTCATCGAAATCCGCACCGACAAGCTGCCGGAAGCCCAGCTTCTCGGCTCTGCCGTCGGTATGAAGGTGCTTGAAAAGGTCCCCTATATCAAAGGGCTCGACAAATGGCTCGGCACCGTGCTTAATGACGGCGCCTGCGCTTACCTGAAGGATTTCGGCGCCGCAACCGCCTCCAACGGCTCCGTCGGCCTGTTCCATATCGCAAACCTGACGCCTGAGGCCGCCGAAGACGGCGAAAAGCTCATCCGCGAGGGCGCGCCTGTTTATGTCATCGACGACGCCGAGCTTGATCGCGTGAAGAACAGCTACCCCTGCATCTGGAAGGACCTTGACGCCACGCCGAAGCTCTGCTTCATGGGCTGCCCGCATATGACCCTGCAGCAGCTCCGGGACTGGACGGTGCGCGTTGAAGAGGGTCTGGCGGCGGCAGGGTATAAAAAGGTGCGGATTCCGACCGTATTCACCGCCGCCCCCGGCGTTATCCGCGAATTCAGGGCCAGTGAATACGCCCCGAGGCTCGAAGCGTCGGGCATTATCCTCAGCTATATCTGTCCGCTCATGTATATGAATAATCCGCTCTCCAAAAAAATGCCCGTCATCACCTCCTCCAACAAGCTCCGCACCTACACAAGCGCGCGCTTTTACACGGACGCCGAGATTTTAAAGATGATCACGAAAGGGGTAAACTGATATGCCAAAGGTTTTTAAAGGCCGCGTTGTCACGCCCGGTACGGCAAAAGCCGAAGCCCTTGTTTCCCGCGTCGGCTTCAATACGCTTGCCAGCTACCAGATGGCCCTGATGTTCGGGGACAAGCAGGTCAAGTGCGGCGACCAGAATAACGGCGATCTCTATAAAAAGCCCATGCTCGGCAAAGCGCTCTGCCTGCCCGAGACCATCGGCTCCACAACCGGCGGCATGGTGCTTTTCACGGCCTGCTCGCTCGGCAGGCAGCCGGCCTGCATGCTTTTTTCCAAGCCCATCGACTCCCTCGCGGCCTCCGGCGCCATCCTCGCCGCCAATTGGACAGAGGCTAAAATGCCTGTTATAGACAATCTCGGCGAAGAATTCCTCGCCAGCGTAAAGGACGGCATGACCATAACCGTCGCCTCGGACGGCACCGTAACCCTTGACGGCACCGTCACACACGACGTTACCGTCAAGGGTGAATAATGAGAAAGGCCTGATGAAATGAAACACGAATACGACGCCTTATTTACCCCCTGGAAGATCGGCACCGCCGAAATCAAAAATCGCATTGTCATGTGTTCCATGGGCGGGACCTCCATTTTCGGATGGATGGAGCCGAACCATTTTGACAAGGAAGCGGCGAACTTCCTCCTCGAGCGCGCCAAAAACAACGTCGGCCTGATCCTGCCCGGCATCGCCCCCATCCGCGACACAATGGGCGGCAAATGGCTCTATCAGAATAAGGGCAAGTTCAAACAGCTGAAGGAGTATATGGCCGAGTTCCATAAAACCGGCGCAAAGCTGTTCATCCAGCTGACGGCCGGCATGGGCCGCGCCATGGCCGTCAACGACCTCATGGTCAAGCTGATCAAAAACAAAGCGCTCGGCACATTAGCCAAGCCGATTTTCGATATGGATTACATCTGCGCCAGCGCCTCGGCAACCCCGAACCGCTGGGCGGACGACGTCTATTCCCGCCCCTTTACCGTCGGCGAAATCCATCAGATTGTCGAAGCCTTCGCCAAAACCGCCAGGCTCTGCATGGAGGCCGGCGTGGACGGCGTCGAGGTGCACGCCGTCCATGAGGGCTACATGCTCGATCAGTTCACCATGAAATATACCAATCAACGAACCGACGAATACGGCGGTTCGTTTGAAAACCGTTACCGTTTTCCCGCCGAAATCGTCCAGGCCATTAAAAGCACCTGCGGCGAGGCTTTCCCCGTCTCCCTCCGCTATTCCGTCATCTCCAAAACAAAGGGCTTCCGCCAGGGCGCCGTACCCGGTGAAAATGACTATACCGAGGTCGGGCGCGATATGGCCGAATCTGAAAAAGCGGCCAAATTCCTGCAGGATGCCGGCTATGATATGCTCAACTGCGACAACGGCACCTACGACGCCTGGTATTGGTCGCATCCCCCGGCCTATATGCCCGATAACTGCAACCTCTCCGATGTCAGCCATATCAAGGACTTTGTGACCATCCCGGTTGTCTGCGCCGGCAAGATGACACCCTCCGCCGGTGCCGAAGCCATTCGCTCCGGCAAGCTCGACGCCATCGGCGTCGCCCGCCAGTTCCTGACGGATCCCGCCTGGGTGACAAAGCTCATGGCAGACCGTGAGGCCGACATCCGCCCCTGCATCAACTGCCATAACGCCTGCTTCACCATGGCCCGGTATGAGGGAACCGCCAACATCCAGGACCTGTCCGACGCGATTCATATGGCCCGCTGCGCCCTCAATCCGCGCACCATGCAGTCCAAGAAATATAAAATCGAAAAAGCCGCCAAAGCTAAAAATATCGCTGTCATCGGCGGCGGCATCGGCGGCATGGAGTCCGCCCT
>DBTM01000012.1:600-1030 GCA_002307055.1 Clostridiales bacterium UBA1316 | reverse complement strand
GCATCGGCGGCATGGAGTCCGCCCTTGTCCTGTCCGAAAGAGGCCACACAGTAACCATTTACGAAAAGTCCGATCACCTCGGCGGCATCTTCATCCAGGCCGCCGCCCCCGTCTATAAGGATAAGGATAAAGAGCTCATCGAGTGGTACAAAAGAGAAATCGCCAAGCATCCCATCACCGTCAAGCTCAGTACGGAAATCAAGGATTTGCAGTCCGTTCAAGCGGATGAAATCATTATCGCCACAGGCTCGGCAGCCAAACGTCCCCCCATCAAGGGCATCGAATTTTCCATCGAAGCCACGGACTACCTCTCCGGCCAACCGGTCGGCGACTCTGTCATCATCGTTGGCGGTGGCCTGACAGGCTGCGAAATCGCCTACGACCTCATTCTCAAGGGCAAAAAACCCCAGATCGTCGAAATGAAGAATGA
>DBTM01000012.1:0-354 GCA_002307055.1 Clostridiales bacterium UBA1316 | reverse complement strand
CCCAGATCGTCGAAATGAAGAATGACCTGATCGCCGTCAAAGGCGTCTGCCTGGCCAACTCCTCCTTCCTGCGCGAGATGCTCGCCTTCAAAAAAGCCCCCGTCTATCTCGACACCACCCTTCTGGAAATCAAGCAGGGCGGCGTCACCGTCAAAGACAAATCCGGCAAGGTCTTTGACCTGACCGCCGATTCCGTCATCCTCTCCGTCGGCTACAAACCCACTCCCCTCGCCGAACCCTCCGCCCACGTCCACCTCGTCGGCGACGCCAACACCGTCGGCAACCTCCGCACCGTCATCTGGCGCGCCTGGGGCCTCTGCGTCAACCTGCAATCCGCCCCCCCGTCCCGAGCGA
>DBTM01000041.1:85687-128919 GCA_002307055.1 Clostridiales bacterium UBA1316 | reverse complement strand
AGACCAATGTTCGGGCCTTCCGGCGTCTCAATGGGGCACATACGGCCGTAATGGCTGTAATGGACGTCGCGGACATCGAAGCTGGCGCGCTCGCGTGACAGGCCGCCGGGGCCGAGGGCTGACAGACGCCTTTTATGGGTAAGCTCAGCGAGCGGATTCGTCTGGTCCATAAACTGAGACAGCGGAGATGACCCGAAGAATTCTTTAATAGCCGCCGTCACCGGGCGGATATTAATGAGGGACTGCGGCGTAATAATGTCCAGATCCTGCAGTGTCATGCGCTCACGGATAACGCGCTCCATTCTTGAAAAACCGACTCTGAACTGGTTTTGCAGAAGCTCGCCGACGCTTCTCATTCTCCTGTTGCCGAGATGGTCGATGTCATCGGCTTCGCCGACGCCGTGGGCAAGGCCGTTGAGATAATTGACTGTGGCAAATATATCATCCGGAATAATGTGTTTGGGTATAAGGTCATCGATACGGTCGGCAATAGCTTCTTTAAGCTCCTGACCGCTGTACTCGTCGAGCAGCTTCTTTAAAACCACAAAGCGGACGCGTTCCTTAATGCCAAGCTCCTTTTCGGGGTCGAAGTCGACAAAGCGGTCAAGCCGCACCATGCCGTTTGAAAAGACCTTGACCTCCCGGCCGTCATATCGGAGATACGCGTCGATAACGCCCAGAGCGTCGATTTCATCCGCCCGTTCGCGCGTTAAGACCTCTCCGGCTTCGGCAATAATCTCACCGGTCATGGGGTTGGCGACCGGTCTTGCCAGCACATGACCGTTTATTCTGTGCCACAGAGCAAGCTTTTTATTGAATTTATAACGCCCGACCGTTGAGATGTCATATCGTCTGGCGTCAAAGAAAAGATTGTTGAGGAGCGTCTCCGCGCTGTCGACCGTTGGGGGGTCTCCCGGACGCAGACGCTTATAGAGCTCGATAAGGGCTTCTTCACGGCTTCGGCAGGAATCCTTATCCAGTGTCGCGTTAATACGCTCGTCATCACCGAAGATGACCTTAAACTGTTCGGAGGTTTCCGCGCCGTATTCCGCGCCGGGAACCGACAGCCACGTATAAGGCGCCGCGGTCGGACGCCCAATCGCCCGCAAAAGCCAGGTAATCGGCAGCTTCCTGTTTTTATCAACGCGGACATAGAAGTTGTCGGACGCGTCCGTCTCGTATTCAAGCCAAGCGCCGCGGTACGGGATTACCGTGGTGGCGTAAACGGTGACAGCCGTTTTAATATCCGTCTTCTTCTCATAATAAACGCTGGGTGAACGGATAATCTGAGAGACGACGACGCGCTCAGCGCCGTTGATGATAAACGTGCCGGCATCCGTCATGATCGGGAAATCTCCCATGAAGATTTCCTGTTCCTTGATTTCTTCCGTCTCACGGTTGCGCAGGCGCACACCAACCTTTAGCGGCGCGGCATACGTCGCGTCTCTGGCCTTGCATTCCTCAACTGTGTATTTCGGCTTTTCATCGATATTATAATCAATGAAGGTGAGTTCGAGATTTCCTGTGTAATCGGTAATCGCCGCGACATCATGGAACACTTCCCTAAGTCCGGTCTCCAAAAACCATTTGTATGAATCCTTCTGCACCTCCAAAAGGTTCGGCATATCATTGATCTCTTCGCTTTTGGCAAAACTCTTTCTGATTGTTTTGCCGTACGCCACGTCTTTCGGCATTAACTTCACTCCTCTGTTAATATTGGTCAAGGTACAACTTCTGCCAGCCTGCTGTTATCATCAAGCCGACGTCTTTGACACGCTCGGGTGCGTTGTTATATTTTGTCTGAGTCTTATTGCTTTTGCGTGGATATATGTTAGAATGTAAAAAAAGTATCTGTACAAATAGGTCGTCCATTTTAGTGCATAGCAATTAATTTTAACTGAACTGAATAATTTTGTCAAGTAATATAAACGAAGAAACAATAGTTTTTTCGTTTTTTATTTTTGTTTTATATAAACAGCCGCAAATAACCGGGGCCTTGCCAAGCAAAACTCCGGTCATGTATGTTAAGATATTCTGAAACTATGTCATTCCCGCGCAGGCGGGAATCCAGACTTTCATCGCGCGTGGATTCCCGCCTGCGCGGGAATGACGAGCTCATTGCTTAATGAATAGGCATAGACGAGGCTAACGCGGGATTATTCTCGGACGTTGTGCCGTCGTTCATCGGAAACGCGCCGATAACAGTTTTGCCGTCAATGTCATACAGCGGGATCGTATACGGACCTCTGGCTTCCATCTGTGCTTTCTGCTGCAGCGCCTCCTCAGGATTCTTCGGGTCCGGAGGCAGATCGCTTTTCTTTATATACCCTTTCGTGCCGTCAATACCGCCCGCTTTGATTAAATCCGGCAGTCCTCCGGCTTTTTCGTCATCCTCAACCGAACCGTAAGTTTGGCCGTTTGAATTGACTGGGTAACGCTGTATTGGTTCCGCTGTCGTTATACTCCATACTGCAGCCGCTAAAACAACAACAATAATGAATGTAATGAATATTTTCTTTTTCATCGTTCAGCCTCCAAGCAGCGCCGTTTCTTATTTTTACCAATTGTATCATATATTTTTTTATTTTCAATATTTTTACTTAGCGTTTAAAATAAATAAGCCAATTTATATAAATCATATACCGCTAAAAATTATATAACTTTTTTATCAACATACATTGACAGGCGAAGTATGTTGTGATAGGTTATACTCATAGATCTGATATAACCTGTATTGGAGGGATACTATGTCAATAGCTTCAGATCTCATTCGCGGCCATACCGACACCATCATTCTGGCGCGCTTGATGGGCGGGGACAACTACGGCTATGAGATCAATAAGGCCATTCAGCAGCGGACGGGCAGCCGGTATGAGCTCAAAGAAGCAACGCTCTATTCAGCCTTCCGGCGGATGGAGCAAGCCGGATGCATCGAATCCTACTGGGGAGACGAAACAACAGGCGCGCGGCGCCGGTATTACAGAATAACCGACATCGGCCGTGAGACTTATAAAAGCCTAAAAAAAGAGTGGAAGCTGGCAAAGGAACTCATCGACACCCTAATTGAATTGGAGGATAAATGAAATGGAAGGAAATATCCGCGCATATGTTGAAGAGCTTTTCTTTGGGACAATACCGTCTAAAAAATCGGTAGAGCTTAAAGAAGAGATGATCCAAAACCTGACGGATAAATATAACGATCTTGTCAGCGAGGGAAAAACCCCCGAAGCCGCTTACAATATCACCATAGCGGGCATCGGTGATGTCAGTTATCTGCTCAAGGACCTGGAAAAAGACGCAGCCCACCCGGATATCATCGCGGCGGCACGGCAGAGGTCGGCTATGTTCACAGCAGCAGGTATCATGCTGTACATTTTAAGCGTTGTACCGCTGATCGTCATCGCTTCGCTCTTTCACTCGTCAGGCGCGGCAATTATCGGCGTTGTTATCATGTTCCTCTTCATTGCCTGTGCCACGGGACTTCTGATTTATAATGGTATGACAAAGCCGAGATACTTGACTTCCGACGAAACAATGGTCGACGAATTTAAGCAGTGGCAGTCCGACAGCCAGGAAAAAAAATCGCTGCGCAGCTCAGTCTCCGGTGCCGTATGGTCATTGCTGGTCGCAATCTACTTCATTGTCAGCTTCACGACCGGCGCATGGTATATCACATGGGTGATTTTCATCATCGGCGGGGCTGTTCAGTCTATACTCAACATCGCGTTTACAGTTAAGAAATGAGGAATGATGATATAAATGAAAACAGCAAAAATCATAACCATCGTCTGTTGGATGGTCACAGCGCTCATCCTGATCGGCCTTGTCATCTGGCTCGTGTCGGGCAGCCTATTCGGCTTAAAATCCGGCTTTCATATCAGCAATCCGTTCAGCAGCATCAGCATTGACAACCTCACCGGCCCATACAATGCCGTCGGTACATACACCGTCCCGGCTGACGGTATAGACAGCATTGACGTCAGCTGGGTGGCGGGTGAAGTCACCATCACGCCGTACAGCGGCGATGTCATTAAGCTGACCGAATATGCCAGACGCGACCTCAAAGACAATGAAAAGCTTGTTTTCGACACCAGCGGCGGCAAGCTTGAGGTAAAATACGTCGCCCCCTCCCTGAGAATCAATATGGCGACAAAGAAGCTCGAGATGCTCGTGCCCGAAGCGCTCGCAAAGAAGCTCAGCCAGTTGAATGTGAACGCAACGTCAGCAGCGCTTAAGATCAGCGGCTTCGAGGTCAAATCATTCGATGTTCACGAGACCTCCGGAGACTCTGATATTTCAGGCATTAAAACAGATTCCGCCGATATTCATTCCGTATCCGGCACCATCAATATCACCGGCTTAACGGCAGCCGAGCTGACACTTGGCTCCACTTCCGGCGAGCTCAATCTTAGCGGGGTCACAGCCGATGCGGTCACAGCCGACACCGTTTCGGGCGCGCAGCTGTTCAGCGGTACCTTCAAGGACGTCGATGCCGGCAGTGTTTCGGGCGAAATCAGCGTTATCAGCACCGTCAACCCTGACAAAATCGACTGCGGCACCGTCTCGGGAGGCATCACCGTCACAATTCCCGGCGGCACTGATCTGACCGTATCCTATAAAACGACCTCCGGCAGATTCACCTCTGACCTCCCTGTCAAAACCGGTGACTCCGCCAACTACACCTTCTCCTCCGTCAGCGGCAGCATTCACCTGAAAGCGGCGTAAAGCTCTGCACAAACACTTAATAATATATCGTAGCGGGCGGCTTCCACGCCGCCCCGTTCTTTAGCACTTACCTGTATTTATGTAAACGATATTACGGCATTGACAGTTTATTGCCGCTGATGTAGCATGTATTTAGTAAACAACGGATTTTAAACACAAACCTTTTCTAAAAAATGCGTTTATCAGGATTCAAATATGTAAATAAACACGAAAGGAAAATGAAATGATGTTATGGAAATGTTCTGTCTGCGGCTTCCTCCACGAGGGGGACGCGGCGCCTGAAAAATGTCCGAAATGCGGCGCGCCGAAGGAGGCTTTTGCCGTCCTGCCGGAAGCCGATGCCAAGAAAGTCTACGACGCCGACCGCACGAATGATATCCATATGGAAATCATTAAACTGTCAATGAAAATCAGCGAACTAGCCCGTGAAGGCATTAAAATCAACCTCGATCCCCCCTGCCTGGCCGTATTCCAGCACGCCAACGACGAAGCCTGGGTTATCAAGCAGCGCAGCAAAGCCGAAATCGCCGGACATGTCGGCAAAGGCAAGTGGTAAAGCCTGTCCGCGTTTGACAGCGATTCCCGTACCCGTTGGGGCAGACCTTGTGTCTGCCCTTTTTCGTCGCGTCAAACAGATTATAATTGGACAAAAAGCGAGGGCAGACACGAGGTCTGCCCCTTGGGGATAATTTATGATTTAAGAGTTTCTGCCCAGATCGAATATTTTCTGATTTTATCGTCGCAGGCTTCTTTGCTTTTTCCGTTTGCCAGGATATATACCTTGACCTTGGGTTCCGTGCCGGACGGGCGGACAAGCAGCACGGTGCCGTCCTCGGTTTCATAGCGCAGGACGTTGGAGCCGGAGAGCTCCATGGGTGTTTTTATTTCTGATTTCATATCAGTTGATGTGCCATCCTCATAATCCTTGATCACGCAGACCGCGGAGTCGGCGATGACGCGCGGCGGCTTCTCCCGGAGGCGCAGCATCAGCTTCTTCATGTTTTCAAGGCCTTCAAGCCCGGGCATCATCAAATTGAGCGTTTTTTCATTGTAGTAACCGTATTTGGGATAGAGGGCTTGCAGCGCGTCATACAGTGTCATGCTTTTCCCGGCATACCACGCCGCCATTTCCGTCAGCACGAGTGAAGCCGTCACGGCGTCTTTATCCCGCACGAAGTCGCCGAGCATGTAGCCGTAGGATTCCTCGTAGGAAAAAATGACCTTGCCCGCACCCGACTCCTCCAGTTCGTTTTTCTTCTCCGCCATGAACTTAAAGCCGGTAAACGTGTCATAGCAGGTCACGCCGTTATATTCGCAAACGCGCCGTGCCATCTCGGTTGTCACGATCGTTTTGAGCACGGCAGGCTTGGCAGGCATGGTGCCTGCGCGCTTCTTCGCGCCGATCAGGTAATCCAGCAGCAGGACGCCCGTTTGGTTGCCGGATATCGTCACATATTCGTTGTCACCGCCCCGGACCATAATGCCGACGCGGTCGGCGTCGGGGTCTGTGCCGATAATAAAGTCGGCGCCGTTTTCCTTTGCGAGTTTCACGGCGAGATAAAAGCCCTCGGGGTTTTCGGGGTTCGGCGATATGACCGTCGGGAAATTGCCGTCGAGCACCATCTGCTCCGGTACGCAGATCAGGTTTTTAATCCCGAGTCTTGTCAGCGCCTCCGGAACAAGCCTGTACCCCGTCCCGTGGAAGGGTGTGTAAACCATTTTAAACGTGTCCGCGACTTTTCTGACGGCTTCAAAATCGTTCGCCTGAGCCATGACATTTTTCATAAAGAGCGCGTCGGTCTCATCGCCGAGCACCGTTATCAAGCTTTGTGAAACAGCGGTATCATAATCCATCGTCCTGCCGGAGGAAAAGAAGTCGAGCTTTTCCATTTTCGCGGCGATAGCCGCGGCGTGGTGCGGCGGCAGCTGTGCCCCGTCCGACCAATAAACCTTATAGCCGTTATACTCCTTCGGGTTATGGCTGGCTGTGATATTGATGCCCGCCGTGAGGCCGTATTCCCTGATGGCAAACGACAGCTCCGGCGTCGGGCGAAGCGACTCAAATATCCTGACGCGGATACCGTTTGCCGCCATAACACAGGCTGCCTGAACAGCGAACGCCCGGCTGTTGTTGCGGCAGTCATAGCATATGGCGATGCTGGCGGCGTTTACGCCGTTTTTGCAGGTATCCAGAATCACCTCGGCAAAAGACTGTGTTGTGTGCCGGATGACGTATTGATTCATCCTGTAAAGCCCAAGGCCCATAATTCCGCGCAGCCCTGCTGTCCCGAACTCCAGCTGGCTGAAAAAGCGGCTTTCAATCTCCTTCGTGTCATCGGTTATCGCGCGCAGCTCTTCCCGCTCATCGTCTGTCAGGGCAGGGCTATTCAGCCATGCTGTATACGCCTGCATATAATCCATAAAGCACATCCCTCAGCTTATTTATCCGCGTCCTCGGCGATATCGGTCTCGTCTTCATCGGTATTGTCCTCCGTGAAATCGGCATTTATAATATCTTTAGCATCGTCCAGGAGTGTTTCAGGCACAAAAATATCGACGCCGCCTGCGGCATGCCCGATAATCAGTTTGCCGAACTCCCCGTCGTTCGGGTATTGGCAGACGGCGGGTATGCCATACGCCTCCAGCAGGCTGAGCGTAATCTCTGTGTCCATCGGATTTCCTCCGGCATGCATCAGAAACGCCGGAGCAATCATTTCACCGTTATCTTTTTTAGGCCATATGTCCGCAATCTTTTTCTTTTTGCTAAATCCCCAGTCAGCCATTTCGTTAACCTCCCGATTCAGTTATTATCGTCTATTTATGGTATTTTCCGCCTTCGCTGATCTTGAATCCCCGATATATTTGCTCGAGCAGCATGATACGCGCCAAATGATGCGGAAATGTCATCGGCGACATGGACAGCTTGATATCCGCCTGTTCTTTAATCGAAGAATGCAGTCCGTACGAGCCGCCGATGATAAAGCACAGCCTTGAAACACCCTCAGACGCGTATTTTTCAAGCTGCGAGGCCAAGATGTTACTATCCATCAGCATACCTTCGATACACAGGGCTATCACCGCTGCGCCTTTGATGCGTTTGGTTCCTATAGCTTCGGCTTCGGCTTTTAAAGCGGCGGTAATCTCCGCCTCGCCGGGCTGCTCCGGGAGCCGGAACTCAGGAATTTCTTCAATATCTATTTTGCAGTAACCGGAGAGCCGAGTCAAATATTCCTTTGACGCGTCGGTATAAAATTTCTCTTTGAGCTTCCCGACGCAGATCAGCCGTATATACAGCATTTTTATACTCCGATTATATTTTATATTATGTAAATCTTGCCCATATCGTCTGCTGGGGCTGTGTCAAGCGCGACATCCCCGCCGACAGTCACGCCATGTATCTTAAGTGCGTTATCCACCGTATCCCAGGCCAGACGCGGGGTGTTATTCTCCCTGCTCAGATGCGCGAGGACGATTTTCCTGGTACCGGCTGATACCAGTCTTGAAGCCAGCAGGCCGCTGTCGTCATTGGACAGATGACCGTGTTCTGAGAGAATACGGCGTTTGAGGTGCGGGGGATAATTACCGCTTTTGAGCATCTTAATATCATGGTTGGCCTCGATGACCGCCATATCCGCTCCCAGAGCCGCGTCCAGAATGGTTGGGGTCACACAGCCGATGTCTGTGACAAAAACAAATGACGCTTGAGGGGTGTCAAGCCTGTACCCGACACTTTCTGGCGTGTCATGCGGCGTCAAAAAGCTCTTGACCGAAATTTCGCCGAGAACGAATTCGGAACCGGCCTGAAAATACGTAAAGCTGTCTTTGGCTTCAGGTATGATACCGCAAAGAGACTCGGCAACGCCCATGGGCGCTAAAACAGGCATATGATGATACTTAACAAGCATCTTGATACCGCCGATATGGTCGGAATGCTCATGTGTGACGAGGATACCCGCAAGCTCGTCCGGCGAAATGCTGAAATGCCTGAGGCACGTGGTGATGCGCCGGAGTGAAATACCGGCATCAATTAAGATATGTGTACTGCCCTGAGACACGAGCGTACAATTGCCCGACGACGAGCTGGCAAGCGTACAGATTCTCATTTTAAGCCACCACCCCTTCGTATATAAATATATTATTACAATCAGCGGCGGGGGCGTAAACACCCCCGCTCAAATGACATATATATGGATTTTTTTCACGCGCTTAAAAAGTTATCTCTCAAGTTCTATCCGATGTCACGCTCCGGCATCTCGGGGTCATCCGGCAGGACAACTGTCGTGATGTCCGCGCCGATGGACTGCAGCTTCTCCACAAGATTTTCATAACCGCGCTCAATATAGCTGACACCTTCAATTTCCGTTGTACCGCTGGCGGAGAGACCTGCGATAACGAGTGCGGCGCCGGCTCTTAAGTCACCGGCTTTAACCGGAGAACCCGTGAGCTGACCGACGCCCTCGATAATGGCTGTTCTTCCGCTGACTTGAATTTGGCCGCCCATTTTTGCCAGCTCGTCAACGTACTTATATCGGTCGGGCCACACGTCATCCGTGACAACGCTCGTGCCGTCAGCCATGCACAGGAGTGTGGATATCTGCGGCTGCATATCTGTCGGGAAGCCGGGATACGGCATTGCTTTAACATTCGTTTTAAGAAGTTGGTGCTTACGGCGGACAATAACGGCGTCCTCTAAATCCTCGACCTCGACACCCATCTCGCGGAGCTTTCCGGAAATGCACTCAAGATGCTTCGGTATGACATTTTTAATCGTCACCTCGCCGCCCGTCCCGGCGACCGCGGCCATAAACGTACCCGCTTCAATCTGATCGGGGATGATGGAATAAAAACCGCCGGTGAGACTGCCGACGCCTTTAATTTTAATGACATTCGTACCGGCGCCGCGAATATCCGCTCCCATCGAGTTTAAAAAGTTCGCAAGGTCGACGATATGCGGCTCCTTAGCGGCGTTCTCAATAATTGTCCTGCCTTCGGCGAGTGTCGCTGCCAGCATGATATTGATTGTTGCGCCGACAGAGACAACATCAAGATAGATTGACACACCCTCCAGATGGCCCGGAGTCTCGGCGAAGATGATACCGTTTTTCACATCCCAGGTTGAGCCCATCGCTTTAAAACCTTTTTCGTGCTGATCAATCGGCCGGACACCGCCAAAATTGCACCCTCCGGGCATAGCGACCTTCGCCCTTCCGAAACGCCCCAGCAGAGCGCCGACGAGATAATAAGAGGCGCGAATGCGCCGCATCATATCAAAGGTTGCTTCCGATGTCTTGACACCCGTGCAGTCGATGTCCATCGTATGCCTGTTGACTGTGTGGATTTCTGCGCCCATCTGCTCTAAAATTTTAAGAAGCATTGTGACATCGGATATTTGAGGAATATTTTCTATACGGCAGACGCCGTTGACCATCAATGCCGCCGGAATAATTGCAACAGCGGCATTTTTTGCGCCGCTGACGACGACTTCACCTTTTAGCGGTTTCCCGCCGTTTATGATATATTTTGTCACAGGCTCACCCTCTCAACGATTTTCTCTTCGTTTTACAGTATTACCCGATTATAAACATTTTTTTCGCTCAATTATACTATATGGAATTTTTTTTTGCAATACCTGTATTCATTACGTGTCCTGATCGACGGTTCCTGTCAGCGCTTCGACGTAGTAAACACCGGTATTCGTATCAATGCGCCAGACCGTAAAAATATTGTCACCGCTTGTGAAAAAGTAGCCTGGATCGACGCTCGTAATTTGTGTACAGCTGAATTTTCCGTCCTTCACTGCTTTTAAAAAATGCAGCAGAGCTGTTGCCGATGACGACATATCCGTTTTATCTGACGTCGCTTTCATGATCGCTGCACGCTTGCCGCTGATGGCGGCGAGGCTGCCGTCTTTAAAGATAAATTTAATCCGGCAGTTGAAAATCGGCTGATTTTTCCACGAGCTGACAGCCGTGACCGTTTCATTTCCCGACGTACCGGAGGTCTCGGTCGAAATTGTTTCAATGTTCATCATCTTCAGTAAACTTTTTGTTTCATTCTCCGCATTCGTTGTGATTTTGTAGACGCCGGAGGAAAACGTCATGTCAAATTTACCGCCGCTGTAAAATACCGCCTGGCCCTTGTTTTCGGCGGTATAGGTATAAATGATCCCCCCCTGATCAGTCTTCTCCGTCTTGCCGAGGAGGGCGTCCGCCAAGCTCTGTTCTCCGGCTGAATCACGGCTTGTTTCAAGCTCTGCCAACTCATTGCCCTCATGGATATTACCGACGCTTATATCTATTCCGTTCTGCTTAAGCTGGCTACAAAGATTTTGAAGGGTTTCAGTTTTACGCGCTTGATCTTTGTAAATCCCCCATAAAAAAAGAGCAAGAAAAAACAGGTTCACAACGACGAGCGCCCAAATAACGATTTTCTTAATGTTTGTTACTTTCACTTTTTCACTGTTCCTTTGAAAATCAAGAATTGGGTGATACAGCAACCCACGAGGGCTGGAGGCTGTCACGCCCGTTATCGGAATAGGAAAGTATAAATGCGCCGCCGGCTGCCGCCGCGGTTTGAATCTCGGGCATCAGCTGTTTTTTTTCGTTTGCGATGCTGTAATGTCTGAAATGGAGCTCCATTTTATTAATAATTCCATTTTTTACCGTAACGGCTGCCGCGTACCCGTCTTGATTAAGATAAATCCGGCCTCCGGCAATAATATACTTAAAAAAGATACGATAACTGTCTCCGCCTATTGCCGAAATAGAATCAAAATAGACGGCGGCATCTCCGCAGTATGCGCCCATTAATGAGGAAACCTGGAGCCTGGCCATTTCAATTGCCGCGCTCTCATCAATGCCGGTAACCGATGCCGCCGGATTGTCTGTCCGTTCGTAATTAACCGTCCCATCGGTCAACAGGCCCACATTCACATTACTTCCAACATACTGTATCCCATTGACAACAGGGTAATGCGGCGTCGCGTTCTCATTGATGCCAAGAAGCTGCAGTACCTTGGTCTGATTATTCTCATCGCTGAGCGGGTTATCGGCATCGATCACAGGATGCTGCGTTTCAACCGTCATTAAAAGCATGTAGGGATCTTCAAATGTCTGCGTACCGATGCGCTCGAAGGCATAAGCAGCATTATCAACGCTGTATGTGTCCGCCAGACTCGTCAGGCTTGTCTTGCTCGAGGTGTCGGCAGCATAAAAGCGCCCTGTATTCTCATCCTGATAATACAGGCGGTTTATGCCGTTATCGGCGGCAACACAGAGGCGGCGCGCCAAGACATTCCGCAGGTCCGCGGTTGTTTCCGCTCCGTACCAGCCGCCCAAAACAAATAAATGAACGGGCGCCATGTATTCAAAACAAACACCGGGTGATGTCAGCGCTTCGCGCCAGGTCTGTTCATTAATCTCAAACGGTGTCAGCGCTGAGCCAAGCGCTTCGGCGAACAGGTTAACTGTATTGCCATAGAGTACTTTCATCTCGGTTGTGTCGTATTTTACACCGTAATGAGTGCCTGAGCTGCCTGTAACGGCAATACTTACAGGTATTGCCGCACCGGTTGGCTTGTTTTCAGGATTACTTTGGCTGCCGTTTCCAGAACCGCCTGTCAGATTGCCGACAATATCTGAAACAGTGCTTAAGTCGACCGACGAATTACCGAAAAGGCGCGATTGCCAGCCCAGGAACAGTGCGCTGATCACAAGGAGCACAATAACGATATTCTTTAATAGTTCCGATGTGTTTTTACGGTTGTTCACGGCTTGGTCCCTCTATCGGCAAAACAATTTTGACAGTCGTCCCGCTGCCTGAAGCACTGTCAATATTAATAACGCCGCCATGCCTCTGGATAATTTCCTGGGCGATTGACAATCCAAGGCCTGTCCCGCCCGATTCCCTCGAGCGGGCTTTATCCACCCTATAGAACCTGTCAAAGATACGCGACAAATCCTCTTTCGGAATTCCGATGCCGTTATCTTGGATATTTATCCACACGCTGCTGCCCGCTTTACCGCTTGTTATATCGATCTTACCGCCATCCGGCGTATATTTTACCGCGTTTGACAGGACGTTGATGAGTACCTGCTCAATCCTGTTTTTATCTCCGTTAATTCTCGGCAAGCCGTCTTCGATCCTCATGGTAATTTCGTGGTTATGTTTTATGGCTTCAAGCACAATAGCGTCATATACATCACGGACGGACTGCTCAAGCGAGAACTGTTCAATCGTCAGCGGACTGCTGCCCGCGTCAAAACGGGACAGCATCAGAAGATCCTGTACAATCTTCGTCATTCTGTCGCTTTCGTTGAGTATGACGTGGAGAAAATCCAACTCCATCTCCTTCGGAATATCCTGGTAATCCGTCAGTGTTTCAGCATAGCCCTTAATACTCGTCAGCGGTGTTCTGAGCTCATGTGAAACATTAGCGACAAATTCCTTCCGGAGCGCTTCTGATTTTTTTATTTCTTCCAGCGTCGTTTTAAGCTGGGATGCCATATTATTAAACGTATCCGCCAAAATGCCCATCTCATCATCGGATTCAACATCAAGCTTGCGTGAAAAATCACCCCCTGCCATTGCCTCGGCGGCTTTGGTCATACCGAGAATCGGCTGCAGAAGTGTCTTTGACAGGATGAGGCTCAGCGCTACAGAAATACCCAGCCCGACAAGGATCGCTTCAAATATGAGCTTGATCAGCTCCTTATTGAGGTTTATGACCGTCTGTTTATTGTCTTTGATATAGATGATATATTTGACGTTTCCGCTGCTGTCCAGTACCGGGACGGCGACATCCATATACTTGACATTCGTGTCGATTGTAAATGCCCGGCTGCCCCGAAGCGCTTTTAATACATTGGGCGTACTCGCGATAAATTCATTTTTATCCGGTCCATAGAGCACCACGCCTGTTGTGCCATCGAGAATATAATATTTTCTGGTTTCGGTATCAATGCCGAGCTGACCTGTATAAGCGTCCATAACACCCCGAAACGCTTTGACAGGGTCGGTTTCTTCCGAAGCGCTCTGCAGCGCCGTATACATGTCCTGACGTTTAAATACAGCTTCCATCTGCTTTGAAAACTCATTTGTATAAAAGCTCTGCACACCCTGAATCAGGAAAACGCAAACGACCGTCATCAGCAGCAAAATGAGAATCAGCATGACAAAGACGAATTTCCAGCGCAGGCTTTTGTTCATCTGGATTACTCCTTGCTTTTCATTAGAATATCAGCGAACGAATCTGAATTCACGTTTCATAGTAATATCCGACACCGCGTTTTGTCATAATATGCTCAGGCTTCGCCGAGTCGTGCTCGATCTTTTCGCGCAGGCGCCTGACAGCGACATCGACGGACCGCAGATCGCCGAGGTACTCATACTGCCACACCTCGCGCAGCAGCTCCTCCCTGGAATACACCTTGCCCGGCTGCGATGAGATAAATCTGAAAAGCTCGAACTCGCGCTGGGTCAGGTCGGCACTCTCACCGTCAATATACACATCGTACCGCTCTAAATCGATGACTATACCGTCTGCTGTCATTTCCTCCGGCGGTGCGCTCTGGACAGTCCGGCGTATATTTGCCTTTACCCTGGCCATAACCTCCCGTATTGAAAAGGGTTTTGTTATATAGTCATCAGCGCCGAGTTCAAGCCCTAAAACCTTGTCTGTTTCTTCCTCACGCGCCGTCAGCATGATAATCGGCGTCTTGAAATCCGTCTTGCGGATAATCGAACAGACCTCAAATCCATTAAGCTTTGGCAGCATCACATCCAGGAGAATCAAATCAAGTGCAGCATCCTTGTATATTTGCAGGCCCTTTTCTCCGTCGTAAGCCGTCAGGATGTTGTAGCCCTCTTTCCTAAGATTGAAGCTCAGCAGCTCAACGATGCTTTTTTCATCGTCAACAACAAGGATTGTCTTGTTCATACTAACCTCCCTAAATTAGCGGTTCTGTTCCAGATATTTTTTTGCCTTCAGAATGCCGATGATTGTTTTGCCGTCCTTTATTTCACCTGACATGATTTTATCGACAAGCGTGTCCATCGGAATTGCCTCGACACTTAAAAATTCGTCTTCATCCAGATGCATCTCACCGCCGACAAGATCTGTCGCGAGATATATGTACAATATCTCACGCGAGTAGCCGGGAGACGGGTAGGTCGATCCGAGAAAAATAAGCTTTCCAGCCGCGCAGCCGGTCTCCTCGGACAATTCACGCACGGCGCAGTTATAATGGTCCTCACCGTATTCAAGCTTCCCCGCCGGTATTTCGAGCAGCTCCTCCTCCATAGGGTAGCGGTATTGACGCACCATATAAACCTGCCCTTTTTCATTGACCGGTACAATAGCCACGCCGCCCGGATGCTCGACAACCTCCCTTCGGACATGCTTTCCGTTCTTCAGCTCTGCGATATCATTCCTGACATTGACGATTTGCCCGTTGTATACGGTTTTTGTCGAGATCTGCTTTTCAAAAAATTCCATAATGTTTCCCTCAATGGTGCTTATTGGCATGTGTTTGTTGCCGTTTGTTCCATGTTTTCTGATTATTATATACTAAATGGGTCTAAAATGGTAGACTGTTTTTAGTGTTATAAATAAGTAAAACCCAACAATGGATTTCTATTTGCAAAAAAACCTTCTGGAGTATATAATAGATGCTCATTGAACAGGATTAATTATTAAGGGAAGTATTAAATGAGAGACATTAGAAATGTGGCCATTATCGCGCATGTTGACCACGGCAAAACGACGCTGGTCGACGAGATGCTCAAGCAGTCCGGTGTATTCCGTGACAATCAGTCGGTCATGGAACGCGTTATGGATTCGGGTGACCTTGAGCGTGAGCGCGGCATCACAATCCTGGCCAAAAATACCGCTGTCATATACGGCGACATTAAAATAAATATTGTGGACACGCCAGGCCATGCTGACTTTGGCGGCGAGGTCGAGCGTATTTTAAAAATGGTCAACGGGGTTATCCTTCTGGTGGACGCCGCCGAGGGCCCGATGCCCCAGACACGTTTTGTTCTTCAGCGGGCGCTTGAGCTCGGCCACCGCGTCATTGTCGTCATCAATAAAATCGACAGGCCGGACGCGCGTATCATTGAAGTCGTCGACGAGATTCTTGAGCTGCTGCTCGACCTCGACGCCAACGAAGCGCAGCTGGATTCACCCATGCTTTTCTGCTCCTCCCGGCTTGGCATCGCCTCGTATTCTCCTGACGTCACCGGCGTTGACCTTATTCCGCTTTTTGCGACAATAGTGGATTATATCCCCGCGCCGGATATGGATGTTGACGCGCCGCTCCAGATGCTTGTCTCCTCTGTGGACTACAACGACTACGTCGGGCGTATCGCCATCGGGCGTATTGAACGCGGTGTCATCCGGCAGAATCAAGAAATTATCGTCTGCGATTATCACGGTGAAAAACCGGCAAAAAAAGCGAAGGCTGTCACCATTTACGAATTTGACGGTCTCGCGCGCACACCTGTTTTAGAGTCTTCTGCCGGAAACATCATCGCCTTGTCCGGTATCGGCGATATTACAATCGGCCACACAATCTGCGATCCGCAGTGTGTCGAGCCGTTGCCTTTTGTTAAAATCTCAGCGCCAACCATGGAGATGACCTTTTCTGTCAACGACAGTCCCTTTGCGGGCCGCGAGGGCAAATATGTCACCACGCGCAACATCCGCGACAGGCTTCTCAAAGAGACACTCAAAGATGTTTCCCTGCACTTCAACGCCATAGAAAACAGTGACAGCTTCAATGTGGCGGGCCGCGGTGAGATGCATCTGTCCATTCTCATTGAAACAATGCGCCGCGAGGGGTATGAATTCCAGGTATCCCCGCCGCGTGTGCTCTACAAGGAGATTGACGGCGAGCTCTGCGAGCCGATTGAACGCGTCGTCATCGATGTACCGGAAGCCAATGTCGGCGTCGTCATTGAAAAAATGGGGTCGCGCCGCGGCGAGCTGCTTGAGATGGTGCCCGTCGGCAATCGCATGAAGCTTCAGTTTCTTGTCCCCTCAAGAGGCCTTTTCGGCTATCGGAATGAATTCCTCACGGACACGCGCGGCGAGGGCATCATGGGTATGATATTTGAAAAATATGAACCGTTCCGAGGTGATCTCAGCCGCAGAAATACCGGCTCGCTGATCGCTTTTGAAACAGGCGAAGCCGTTGCGTACGGTCTTTTCAGCGCGCAGGATCGAGGTCAGCTCTTCATCAGTCCGGGAACTCAGGTTTACGCCGGCATGATCGTCGGTGTCTGTCCGAAATCGGAAGATATGTCCGTCAATGTCTGCCGTAAGAAACAGCTCACGAATATGCGCGCCTCCGGCAGCGACGACGCCCTCAGACTTGTCCCTCCGAAAAACCTGAGCCTCGAGCAGTGCCTCGAATTTTTGGCGGACGATGAGCTTTTAGAGGTCACACCGCAGAGCCTCAGACTGCGCAAAAGCATACTCGACCACGGACTTCGGATGCGGGCATTGAAAACAGGAAAAGCATAGTCCGGATCAGGCGTAATAATACCGTACTGCATACCAATGCGGCGCGCAGTACGGCGTTTATTAAAACATTATAAGAAAGCCTTGATTTTATGTCGTATTATATGTTATAATGTTTCCATTAATCTACCTCATTGTAAAAAAAAGTCAATAGCAAACCTGTTGAAAAACAGGGGCGCAAAGCTATAGGGTCTAAAGTAACGTTTAAAAACGTGATGCCAAGACAGCCAGTTGCCGAATAGAAGTATGAATTGCGGTGACTGATTTTCAGTTACCGTAGTCTTTTTATTTAAGGCAAAGAAATAAGAAGGTGATTTCTTGGGATTATCAAACAATATCATCATCAACGTGTATTCCGTCGTGATACTCATGCTTATTTTTTTCCACGCTTTAAAAAGCACGGAAAAAAATCTCCTGCAGCAGAAGCTTTTTGTGTCAATGCTGCTGGTTACTGTTTTCTTGCTTATTACAGATATATTGAGCCGGTTTGACGGCCGCCCGGGTACAACATATGCCGCTGCCAATCAGGTCGGAAATTTCATAATTTTCTTGTTAAGCCCTGTGCTGCCTTCTCTTTGGCTGCTCTATGTACAGAGCCAAGTGAAACATGACACGATAAGAATCAAGCGATGGCTGTACATCATCCCTGCGATTAACGTTATTAATTTGGTTGCTGTTGTTCTGTCGCAGTTTCTCGGTTGGTTGTACTATATAGGCGCCGATAATATATACCACAGGGGGCCGCTCTTTTGGATTCCCGTCCTGATGACGATAGTCCTTGCTGTTTCATCCTTTGTTTTAACTGCCGTCAATTATAAAAACATTGAAAAAAAATATTTCCGTTCACTGATGTTTTTTCCTATCCCGCCAATTGTCTGTGTCATACTGCAGCTCTCCTTTTACGGTGTGTCGCTGATGTTAAACGGCGCTGCGCTTTCCTTGCTGATTATATTTATTTCAATACAAAATCAAAAAATGAATACGGACTATCTCACCGGTGCGTATAACCGCAAAGGACTTGACATTTACCTCAGGCAAAGAATAGACGCGAGCACCGAAAACAAGACATTTTCAGCGATCCTGCTGGATTTGGATAAATTTAAAGCCATTAATGATACCTTCGGGCATAATATCGGTGACTGTGTCCTGGTGTCTTCAGTGCGTTTGCTTAAAACCTGTCTGAGTTCAAACGATTTTATCGCACGGTTCGGCGGTGATGAATTCTATATCATTTTGAATATTTCATCCATAGATGAGCTGGAAGCGGCCGTACGTAAAATCACTGACTGTCTTGCCGCCTATAATGACAAGCGCATCGCGCCGTTTAAACTCAGCGCCAGCATGGGATATGCCGTATATAATTATCACAGCCGTCAAAATGCGGCGGAATTTCTGCAGCAGGTTGACGCGTTAATGTACGCAAATAAAATCAGCAGCAGGAAAAACGACAATTACGGAAAAATTGTCGTCGGGTGATTATATTGAATAAAGAGGATTTCTGCACTATATGCCCGCGCGCGTGCCGCGCCGAACGCACCGCGGCTTCAGGCAGCGGTGTCTGCGGCATGGGTTTGTCGCCTGTCGTCGCGAAAGCGATACTGCACATGTGGGAGGAGCCTTGCATCAGCGGTACAAACGGCTCAGGCGCCGTATTCTTCTCCGGCTGTGCGCTGAACTGCGGCTATTGCCAGAATTACAAAATCAGTGCTGGAAGGTTTGGCGAGGCAATAACGGCACAGCGGCTCCGGGATATATATACCGAGCTGATCCGCCAGGGCGCGCACAATATTAATCTCGTGAATCCCACACATTTTGCGGAGGCTGTTCTGGAATCCCTCGAAGGCGGCCTCACCGTTCCCGTTGTCTACAATACCAGCGGATACGACCGCGTGGAAACCCTGCGGCGGTTTGAGGGCAAGATTCAGATTTACCTCCCCGATATGAAATACGCGCTGCCGGAACCGGCTGTACGGTATTCCAATGCCCCCGATTATCCGGAAACGGCAAAGCGCGCGGTTATGGAGATGTTCCGCCAGACGGGTCCGTATGTAATGGATGAAGACGGGCTTTTAAAAAGCGGCGTCATCATCCGGCATCTCATTCTGCCGCACTGCTCAGATAACACGCGCCGCGTTATTGACTGGGTCGCGCAAACCTTTTCTCCGGGCGATATTCTGTTTTCCCTGATGAGCCAATTCACACCATGCGGTGATTTGAAAGCGTTTCCCGAATTGAAACGGCGGCTGACGCAGGATGAATATAACGAAGCCGCGCACTACCTTGATGCCTCCGGTATCGAGGACGGCTTCTATCAGGAGCTCTCTTCGGCACAAGAAGAATACATCCCCGATTTTGATCTGAGCGGCATCAAATAACTGATCTATTTTGCTGTTACGGCGTCAATGACACAATTGACACCTCAAAAGCTGTCCGTTCCGTTAAGAGTCCGCTTTCTGTTTTTATGTATTTCCTGCTCTGTATCCGGCCCTCGAGCGATATCATATCGCCGATCTTCAGGTCCGCGGTGCTTTCGGCCAGCCGTCCCCACGCGATGCATGGCAGATAATCTGATCTGCCGTACCGCCGGTTGACGGCGAGCATGATATCGCAGATCTGTCGGCCCATCGGTGTTTTTCTCAGATTCGGTTTTTTGCAGACAGCGCCTGTCAAGCTGACGCTGTTTTTGTCATCCTCATCCGTAAACATGATGTCCTTGGCAAATGCGCTGATAACGAGGCGGCTGCCGTCACCGCGTTTATTATTAAACGAACGCAGCTCACCTGTCACCGCAAGATGTCGGCTGTCATCTATCTCAAGTCTGTCCATCATTTCCTGCCGGATTATAATGTTGATCGTATCAACAAAACCCGAAAGGCGTTCAATATCCAGCGGAAATGAAAAATAGTTATCGCTTCCTCCTATATGTGAAAATTTGGGCTTATCGGCTATGCAGCCGCATAATTCAACGACATTATTCATCCCTTCCAAAACTGCCACCCCTTACAATAACCACGTATCTGTGGACAGTATATGTCCTCTGATTCCTCATTAGACTATGGGTTTATATCAGAGATTTTTTGTCCCAGAATGAGCAGTGCTCCCGCCACCGCCAAAAGGCTGCCCGGGCGCAGGCCGCCCTTAACTTTAATTTCCTGCCGTTCGAGCATGTTCCCGTTTGTCGTTATCAGCTCGCGCTGGAGTGCCAGAACACAGCTCTCCTCGCTGATTGACGAGAGTGTGATTGTATTTTTCGGCGACATACCGTATGTGACAATGCAATCAGCATCAAAAATGTCGGTGTCAGCTTTGCTGTCATCCGCGGCGTAATCACCCGGCAGCAGCAAAATGCCGCAGCAGATATGCACCGTACTCTCTTGGGCGGACTTGGCGGCATCTTCGGTCAGCACTAAAATATCCGGTTTACCCGCAGTCATTTCTTTCAGCGTGCTGATGCTTCTGATGAGGATATCGCCGCAGGATAAAAACCCCTCGCCGTATTCACTTAATCCGGAGGCTATTTTACCGGCGATGTCTTCGCATCCGGTATCAATGACAATCAATTCCGTCATGTTGCGAACCTCCCATTTTTTCTTTGAAGATACGGCAGCCGACGACCTCCATCAGCCAGATTACAGGTATGCACAAAAGCATCCAGAGGCCTGTAAACAAGAGGCAGATTTGCCCGCATAGATTAGCCCAGCTGTGCGCATAGCTCCACACATGCCATCCGAGCATGATGTTGACAAGAATGCCGGTTATGAATTCAACGGTTGTAATAACAATGCCGCCCATAATCCATTTTTTCCAGGCAGATTCCCTGCTTTTTACAGCGATTAGATACAATAAAATGGTGCAGATACCTCCGGCGATGATCATTGACCAATGTGTATGGCCTCTGAATATCAGCTCAAGTGCTGCGTAGATTAGGCCGCCGGCTTTGAAAACAGCGGTAAACTTTAAGATGCTTAACATACTCTGCTTACATCTGGTCACTGCTTCCGACCTTTCACGGCAATTCTGCGCTTGCCGCCGGCAGACAATTCTTAATGGATGGTATGCTTAGAATTACCGATAAAAACCGATTTATGCTGTTGATAAGCCAAATAAGCTAAATACATTTCATAATGATATTGACAAACACGTTTCTCCCTGTTAAACTCAATTAGTCAAAACAAAGTAGTACGGCATCCCCGTTCTCACCCTGCCGTGGTTCACGTGCAGCGGTCAACATTGAATTTTTCCGGTTTAATTTTTTACCGGTTTGAATTGTCTTTGTGCGCGGATGCTGTGGCATCCGCATTTTATGTTTTCGGGCCATATTTAACAGGAGGTGCTTTATTATCAGCAATACGGCTTATCAGATTAACGAGGAGATCCGTGACAAAGAGATACGGCTTATCGGGGATGACGGCGCGCAGCTTGGCATCATGTCGGCTAACGACGCGCTGAAAATCGCTGCCGAGCAGGAGCTTGACCTAGTAAAGATTGCACCGGCTTCAGTCCCGCCTGTCTGCAAGATAATGGATTACGGCAAGTATCGTTTTGAGCAGGCAAAAAGAGACAAAGAAGCACGCAAGAATCAGCATGTCGTCGAGGTCAAGGAGATACGCATGTCGCCCGGCATTGGCGCCAACGACTTCAATACGAAGTTGAAAAGCGGACAAAAATTTCTGGCTGACGGTGATCGCCTTAAAGTCACAGTTAGATTCCGCGGCAGAGAGATGGCTCACACCAACATTGGCGAAGAGCTTCTGAAAAAATTTGCCGAAGAATGCTCCGAGTTTGCCACCGTTGATAAGAACCCGAAGCTCGAGGGCCGTTTTATGGCCATGTTTTTATCCCCGAAAGCGAAATGATTATATGACAATTTTGTCTGCCTAATACAATTTGGAAGGAGTACCAGTCATGCCCAAAATTAAGCTTAAGACCCACAGCGGGGCAAAAAAGAGATTCAGTCTCACAAAATCCGGTTTAGTCAAACGTGCGCACGCGAACAAAAGCCATCTTCTCAATGGTCACGGGAAAACCACCAAGCGCAAGAGAGCCCTCCGCAAGGGCGCTTATGCCGATGTGACAAACGCAATGGCTATCAAGCGCATGATTCCGTATAAATAAGGAGGTTTTATTATGGCCAGAGTTAAAGGCGCGATGATGACGCGCAAAAGAAGAAACAAAATATTAAAGCTCGCCAAGGGCTATTGGGGCGCAAAATCAACACATTATAAAATGGCCAATCAGGCTGTAATGAAATCTCTCACCTATGCTTACGTCGGCCGTAAGCGCAAGAAAAGAGATTACCGTCAGCTTTGGATCACCAGAATTAACGCCGCCTGCAAGATGAACGGCATGAACTATTCCCGCTTCATGCACGGTCTCAAGCTTTCCGGCATCGATATGAACCGCAAAATGCTCTCGGAAATGGCAATCCATGAACCCGACGCATTTACCGCCCTCTGCAGCACCGCGAAAGTAGCCATCGGGGCGTAAGCTGGAATATGAAAAACCTTCTGTTAATTTATTTTAACAGAAGGTTTTTTTGTTATGGAATCACGTTAATAACAGGCCGCAAGCGTGAAAGCAGCCGGGGTATACACGAAATTCTGCCGGTGCTCCGGCTTGAAGCAATCTCGTTAAATAATCGATCGTTTCGTCACGGAACAAATCCAGCTCACCGCCATAGGTGTATGCCGGCGGGAGCCCCGCGAGGTCTTCTGCGCGGGACAGCGCGGCATATTGGGAACTCTCCCGCCGTACAGTGCCCCCAGATATGACTTCAAAGCTCTCAAAAGTATATCGGTTGTCCTTCCTCTTCTTCGTAAAAACGTATTCCGCGCTTATATATGGCATACAAAAAACGTTGCATTTGCGTGCTAATTACCCCAAAAATCGTGCAATAATCACTCTTGTAAAAGTACCCCATACGTATTATAATCATTTGACGGCGTAAACGTATTTACCTCAACATTTTCGTCTGTCTATTTTATTTTTAATCTCTATCCGGAGTGTTATATGATTATATCTGATTTTGAAACCTGCATTAAATCCGGCAAAAGAGGGCACCTCGTCGGTATCGGTGGGGTGTCTATGTCCCCGCTGGCGGAAGTGCTTCTCAACATGGGCGTCCCGTTTTCGGGTTCCGATATGAACGACAGCACAGTTGTCAGGCACCTTCAGTCATTAGGTATCGATGTCAAAATAGGCCATAAGGTAGAAAATATTGACGGTGCCGCTTATGTCGTCAGAACAGCTGCCGCACGAGACGACAATTGCGTGGAAATTGCCGCGGCGCGAAAAGCCGGCATTCCTATCTTCGAACGGGCGCAAGCCTGGGGCTACATCATGCGCGGCTATAAAAATGCCGTCTGCGTTTCTGGCACACACGGGAAAACAACGACAACCTCCATGGCAACGCACATTCTGATGACCGCGGGTACCGACCCCACCGTCATGATCGGCGGTACCTTACCGATGCTCAATTCCGGGTATCACATCGGCAGCGGCGATGTCATCGTTCTGGAATCCTGTGAATATTATAATTCCTTTCACAGCTTTTTCCCCACAGTGGCTGTTATTTTAAATGTCGACGCAGACCATCTCGATTTTTTCAAGGATCTCGATGCCGTTAAGGCTTCTTTCCGGAAATTCGCATCGATTGTCCCAGCGGACGGTTATATCGTCTGCAATAATGATGATGCCAACACGATGGATGCTCTCAAGCCGCTCTGCCGCGACCTGTTTACATTCGGTTTCGGTGAAGGCGCCAGAGTACGGGCGGTCAACACCGTACTTGACGGCGCCGGCTCCGAATTTGATATTATGTACGACAACGCATTTTTTTGCCACATTGTTTTAACCGTTCCCGGCATGCATAATGTATATAACGCGCTGGCAGCCACGAGCGCCGCCATCACCCTGAACGTCCCGGCGGAAGCAGTTGCGGCAGGCCTCGCGGAATTTAACGGCGCGGGCAGACGCTTCGAATTTAAAGGCTATATAAACGGCGCGGCAATATACGATGACTATGCCCACCATCCGGGTGAGCTGCGTCCTCTGCTGGACGCTGTTAAAACGCTGGCTTATTCACGCATTATACTCGCCTTTCAGCCGCACACCTACTCTCGGACGCATGCCCACTTCAACGCTTTTGTCACGGAGCTGCGGCGCGCCGACCTCGTGTTTCTCGCCGAAATATATGCCGCGCGCGAGCAGAACACCATCGGTATCTCGTCAAAGGATCTGGCTGAAAAAATTCCGGGTGCTGTCTTCTGTCCCACGTTTGAGGAAATCGAAAGCCGCATCCGAAATATCGCCCGAAAAGGTGATATTATTCTCACCGTCGGCGCCGGTGATATCTATAAAGTGGGCGAAAAGCTTGCCGCCAATACCGCCGAAGAAATAAAAAGCAAATAAATCGCCGTTCGAATTTCAATATCGATACGAAAGGCTGACTTCGAATATGAAAGACAGCATCGATAAGCAAGATATCGTTTCTCGGAACGACGCGAAGAACACTACCGGTATCCGTTTAAAAATAATAGGAAAGCATGACGTGCTGCTGCCGATATCTATTGTGGGCGGTTTAGTCGGTATGCTGGCCGGTACGCTTCCGGCAGCGATATGGGCGCTTCTGTTCGGTTTTTCCTTTTCGCCGATGTACATATTTATACCGCTCATTATTTACCGGGTAATTAAAATCTTCAAAGGCTATACGGGAAAACGTGGTTTTGCGGCAATCTGCATTTTTTCCGTGTTCGGGTTCTATCTGACTATCCTATCGTGCCAGGCTTCGGCAGATGTCCTCAAATACGGCATGTCTTTTCTTAATCTTCCGCTCGTCACAGCAACGCTCATCGGCAAAAGTGAAGCCTTCTCCGGTTCTGCCTTCTCGTCTGCCTATATTTTTCCTTTTTTGTTCTCCCTCCTCGGCGTTATGCTGACGCGCGAACTGCTGATGCATAAAAATGAACCCACAGCCGTACCGGCGCCCGTAATCATTGCCGAGGCAGAATCAAATCATATTGTGTAAATCTTCCCGATGACAACCCCCCGCCGCTGGCTTTAAACGCGGCAGGGGGGTTCTTTCATCATTTTACAGCTCTTATTTGATAAAAACTTTTTTGATATAGTTTGAGCTGCCTGAGGACAGAAGACCTTCATAATTAAGGCGGAAGGTCACCTGATCTCCGACTCTTATTGAATCCCCCATATCGGTAACATCAACAATCAGGTGGTCGCTGCTCCCTCCCAAAATATGAATATTTTTATCAAATGGTATGAGCCCTTCGATATTCACATCTTGTTTTCCGAGGGCTACGATCGCTCGTTTTCTTAAACCATTGTCTATAAAGACAGGCTTATTTCCGGAAGAATCCTGACCTGTCACGCCAATTGGTATAGACGGCTTAATTTTCATCTCAATTATTTCAGACCTGAGAAGAAAAGCGTCCTGGTGCAGCCACGGAATTTCAAAGCCATGCGTTGTATCTGTTCCTAAAAGGATGCCCTCACCTATTCTGAGCTGATTGATTCCTCGCGGCATGATACCGTTATCAACTAATTTTAGAGACGAGGTTCCTCCGCCGGAGACGATTTTAAGTTCGATACCAACTTTTTTTTCAATTTCCTTCTTTGTTTCAAGTAGTAAATTCAGGTTGTGTATTGTCGGTAAAACGCCGCCGTAACAACCCATATTTGTGCCTATTCCGCACATGGTAACGCCGGATAGACGGACAATTTTTTGAGCGAACTCCACAGCATCGGCAGGCAGGACACCCTCTCTGAGATCACCGACATCAATCATTAAGATAATATTATGGTTGATACCTTTTTCAGATGCTTTTTCCGCCAGCGCCTGAATCACACTGTATTCGGAATTAATGCTGTAATCTACATATGTGACAACCATATCCACCGCGCTGAGTCTTGGTATTCTCAGCAGCGTCATACTTTGGTGAAATTGCTTTTTTCTCAGAGAGATGATGTTTTCAAGCCTCGCATCAGCAAGTTGGCTGATGCCGCCCTGAACCATTGCTCTGACGATCTGCGGCAGCGCGGAGAAGCCTTTTGTCACTCCCAGAACCTCAATCCCCTGTTTCGCGCATTTGTCAACTATTCGTCTTGAGTTATCTTTAATCTTGCTTAAGTTTATTTCGAGGTGAGGGGATAGCTGCATTGTTACCTCCTTCCTGATCTTCAATTTTCTTTAACAAATATTTGCGCATGATATATCTGTTCAGCGTCCCGTACAGTTGCTTCTCTTCGGCGATTTCAAACCCGCTTGCTTTTAAATTATTCAAACTGACCATATTATCGGGAGATACTGTCGCCAGCGCCTCGCAAGCACCGAGCTCAACAGCAATCGAATCTTTTAGCGATATCAACAAGCGCTGAATACTGTAACCTTTATAATCCGGGTGAACGAATGTTGTATCATAAGTCACGCACTTCATGCACTGTTCCCGGCTATATTTTAAATGGTAGCCTAAATTTTCTGGACTATCAGGATTTATAATCATAAGCGTAAAAGCTATCAAGCAATTATTCAGATAAACACCTATGCAGATATCTGTTTTCAGTGCTTCATTTAGCGCTTCTTCCGCAGAGCAGACAAACAGCTCCTTATTTGTGATGCTGCCGTCTACCATCATCTGCAATGCAAGAATATCGGCAAGCTCATCTTGTTTACAGAGCCGAACGCCCACCGTCAGATCCGGCCCGCTGCTTTTACTTATAACAGTCAAACATGGTAATATAGAAGTTCTGCGGTTATCGCCATAAGCATCTGTCAAATAATTCCGCAACCTTTTCTCTTTAATTTCAATCTTTGCCATTTATATTTTTCATTTTATCACGATTATATTACGGCACAATTACCGCAGCATTACGAAAGTATGAAGTGCCGAATAATATAATTACTATAATCGCGCAAAGATGTTTAGCCTTAAGTAAGTATCCCCTGCCGACGCGTGCGCTTCGGCAGGGGATACGCGGCATTATTTGACTACGCTTTTGTCTCGTCTTTTTGCTTTAAAAATCAGCAGATTCACAAGAACGAAATAGATGAGAATCAGACCGAGAGAGATAAAGGTCATAAGTGTTGATTTATATGCCATGCCGATGAGAATCAGAAGCGGTGCGCCAAGTATAATGGCATAGCTCGAACCGGAAATCAGATTGTTCGCAGCCGGGGTGTCAAAGTTGGGGTCGATCTCGCGGAGCAATAGAATACCGGAGCTGATCGGGCCGACCATCATGCCGTACATAGAGAACAAGCCCTCGTAATAATAGCTTGGGTAAACTTTTTTGCAGACAATCTTCAGATAATACCAGGTGACCAAGCCGCCAAGAACCGCCATCAGTATAAACGGTACCCACAGTCCGGCTAAATCGTCGATATTGATGGCGGCTATGCCTGCAACGATCATGATATCAAAAAACACACCGGATAAGCGGCTCAGCAGATAATTGTTTTGGTATTGGCGCGTAACAATCTTCACCTTCTGCATTTTGTTGATCAAGACACGTGAGAGTATGGCCAGAGCCGTGCCTCCGATGAAGTTAAAGCCCCACAGCAGCGAGCTCAGCAGCTTATCGACGACGGGCAGATATTCATGCAGAGCCCAGGTGATACCCCAGGTGCAGAGATATGTTGCCAGATATACGATAAAAACAAGTGCGATCTGAACGGTAAACCGATCAATCGATTCGGAAAAAGGAATCTCATTTTTATCCTGAAAGCTGTCAATAGTCACTGTCTCCGTTATATCCTGTTGGCTGACCCTCTTAATTTTGCCTCTTCTATCAAGTATGTTTAAAACAACGACACCGACAATACACGCGCACAGATACCCGGCAGCAGCCAATGACAGCCCGAAGCTGCGCCCGCCCACAAAACCGGCCGCTTCATATGTCGCGCCGACGTTATTGGCCTGGCCTGTCCCCTGCCCGTAGGCCATGGACAGCAGGATTCCGGCGGCTTTAAACATATTGGGCATGAACGTATAAGCCAGACCGATTGAAATTCCGAGTCCCAGAACACCTTGTATGAGATAGGAGCCGATAATAATTGCACCGCTCTTCAGCCCAACCATATTGCCTTTTTCTTCCTTGACCCCTGTTGGGATACGCAGAGCCATGGCAATAAAGCCGAGTGCGATACCGTGATATATCAGGAGCTCCATAAATTCCATGTCGACTTTCAGGATACCGGCTGACCGCAGAAGCAGGATGATGAAGCCGGCAATAGCGGCTGTCGGCAGCAGGCTGTTCCTGAAAAACGGTATCTTTCGGCGCATCATGTTGGCAATCAGCAGCGAGGCGGCGATGATGCCGAACTGAATTATCGAGTTCCACAGCGACGCGTTTAAGTACGAATAGTCCATACCTTACCCCCAAGTCATATATAATAATAACATCAATATTTAATTGAATAATTATAAACCGCTATGTCGATATATGCGCTGTGCTGTTTTCGCTGTTCAATGCCGCATTTGTTAAAAGCTCGTACATCGTCAGGTATTTCCTTCCGCTCCGGCGGATGGCTGATCTAATTTCGTAATTAACACCCTCGGCTGAAAAAACAATATTTGCCGCACCGTAAATACTCATTTGGTAGAGCTTGCTGAGCGGAACGGAGAAGCACCCGATCGTGAGACGATCTTTATATAACATCATCGTGCCTGCGGTCATAAAGCTTTCCGTGTGGTCTACGCCAATCTGTATAAGGCTCTGCCCACTGTCTGTGTAGATGGGTTTATCCCCAATATCCGAAACATAAGCAAGCAGGAATTTCTCCTGCCACGCGTCCCATTCCGTGACGGTATCGAACGGGCGGTTAAGGCCTTCAAAAAAGCCGTATTCGTTATATTTCACGCGCAGTCCGCAGCTGCAGAAAAATGAATCTCCCTGACTTGAGGTGGTGCAGACCCCCCTGCAGACCGGGCAGGTGTAAAGGGCGTTCTCCAAGCCTAAAGCGAGATCCCTTCCCCGATAAGCGATACGCTCGGAGCACTGCGTTTGATAGGCGTCCTCATATATATCGGCGTTAATGGCATCCGTTATCCCGCTGACCGACATATCAGACAGTGCTGCCGGTGAATAGATGTTCACGCAGCGCCCGTGCATTCTGCCGCGCCGGAGCAAAGCGCTCCAGCGGGGACTCGTCAGGTAGCCGCCGGTAAGGCGGTAGGTCACCAGGGTCGCTTTTGATGCTTTGATGAGCCGTGCCGTTGTTGGGTGCAGCGGTCCTGTCAAACCGTTCCACGAACGGTCACCTTCCGCGAAAAGGCCGACATTTGACTTGTATTTCAAAGCCCGCATAATTGTCAAAGCCGATACCGTATCTGTCGAGCCCTTGACCTTTGCAATCGGCGCGACAAGCCAAACAAGCAGCTTCGTCACAAAACCCTTGCGGAACAGATGCTCGCTTGCCACAAAATACATCTGCTGAGAAAACCGGCAGCCGACCATGAGCGGGTCATAATTCGTCACATGATTCGAAATAAGAATAAAGGGGCCGGGTATCCTCGGTACCTTCTCACAGACAAAGTTGAATTTCAGTTTCAGAAAGGCATAGACCGGAAACCGCAGCAGTCCCCAAACCACTTGATGCCTGAAACGGCTCATTACGGCACCTCCCTCGTGCAGTCAACAGCTCAAAGCCCGTAGAATTCCGCGAAATTATTGTACATGATATCTTCAAGGAAGTCTGTATCAAGGCTGAGCGCCTTGAACCTGTTAATCTCTTCTTTATGATCCCACATTGGGAAATCGCAGCCGAAAAAAATGTGCTTATGGTCGAATGCCTTGAGGCCCTCTATAACCGGCTCAACACCGCCGAAACCGAAAGTACTGCTCGTATCGATATAGACATTCGGTAAAATCAGGATTTGACGCGCGAGCTCCCACATTGACCATCCGCCGAAATGAGCCGCTATAATACGCAGCTTTGGGAATTTCCGAGCAATACGGGCGACTTTTTCGGGACGCGAATAGGTATATCGATAATCGCCGGAATGTGTAATGACGAACATGCCCTTTGCTTCCAGGAGCGCATAAACAGGGAACAGTCTTTCGTCATCAAAATCAAACCGCTGAAAATCAGGGTGAAACTTAATGCCCTTGATGCCGCTCTTAAAAATCCTGTTTATCTCCTCTTCAAAATTTATAAATTCGGCATGCATCGTCCCTGCGCCGATGAATTCGGTATGCTCCGCGCATTCCCCGATAATAAAGTCATTGATGGCGGTCACCTGCTGCGGTGTTGTCGCCGTTGAAAAAACCAGGAAATTGCCGACACCCGCTCTTTTACCCGATGCCAGCAGCTCCTCCGGAGAGCCGGAATGGCTCATGCTTTTTCTGTCATAGAAATCTCTTATTGCCGCTGTCGCCGATTTTTCTATTTTCGGCGGAAAAATATGTGCATGCGTATCGATGATCTTCATGTAAATTATTGCCCCGATCATTTCGCCGTTACGATTATGGCGGCGATATCTTTTTATTTACTCTATGATTTATATGCGCTCTCTGGCAGGACGCAATTGTAAAATGGTTATTTTTTATGAAATGCTGTTTTTCACCGCTCAGCCTGTCCGGCGCGTAAAAGCCCCCTTAATTTAATCAGAATCCGAACGATTTGTACAGTCAAAATATCGTGAATTTTCATTAAAAAAAGGTAAAGCCCCGTCGTTAAACGGGGCTGTAATAATTATTGACGCCGCGTTGTCTGCTCACTATCTGTTTTAACGGCTTTCAGGGCGCTGATCACAAGCGTTTCCGCTTCTTCCGGGTCAACAGCAAAAACGATAGCCGCCAGAGTAATTCTAATCTCCTGCCCGGGCGCCGTTTTAACGGAGACTGCGGTATCGGTGACAGAAAACATCTCCGTCTGCTTCGTTTCAGCTGATGCCTTTATATGCCCGACGATCCCGCCGCACGCCTGCACCGCCTTTGCCAGACCCTCGAGCTGCTTCGAAAGACTGGCTCTGAAAACGCCGTAGTCGGCAAATAATGTGAGGGAACCGGAAATAACACGCGCTTGATCATGTAAATGACTTTCGACATGAATCGCACCTAAGGCTTCTTGAGTCTTCGGCGCGCATCCGCAATTCTCGGTGTGAATATGCTCGTGATGCTCATGCTCATGCTCATGCTTCTCATGCTCGTTCATAACTCATTCTCCCTCACCCGTTATTTTTTGCCAGACTTCCGCAGGAATCTCCTGCAGAGCTGAAATTCTTAGGATGACGGCGCGCGGCTCCATGCCGAGAATATCCCGCTCAATTTTCAAGATCGTTTCGCTGTCAACGATATCTGTTTTATTGATGAGTACGGCGTCCGAGCCCTCGATTTGTCCCCTGAGCAGGTTATTCATCGGAAGCAGGAGTCTGTTCCATCGATAGGCGTCAACAAGAATAACAATCCTCGAGTCCAGCTTGGCGGCGCTTTTCAGGTTTTCCTGCATGTTTCCGGGATATGCGATGCCAGTCGTTTCGATAATGAGCCATTCCGGATCATATTCCTTCTTAATTCTGACTGCAGCCGAAATTAGTTCGCCTGATATGGTGCAGCAGGCACAGCCCGCAAAAAGATTGTCAACCTGAAAACCGCCGCCTCTGAGAAAAGCGTCATCGATACCGACTTCGCCGACCTCGTTTTCAAGGATGATAACCTTATTGGCGCGATCTGAAGCCGCATGGTCAACCATATACCGCGCAAGGCGCATCAGCGCCGTCGTTTTTCCGGAACCAAGGAAACCGCCCAGAATGAGTATTTTCATGTGCTGTTTAACTCCCGGTATGTTTTTGATAACCTATTTTTTATAATAACTGCGGCATTTTTCATCCGCATAATCGCTCAGGATCTTATTCTTTTTCACCGTCACCGGATCATCAACCGGGCCGAGAAAATTGCCGAACCAGGCGAAGCCGCCGCCGGATGCGAGCATATCAAAGGATTTGTCAACAGAGGCACGAATTTCTTCTTCCGTGGCGTCGTCATTAAGCAGATGGCCGGAGGAATCCCAGCCGCCGGCGATGCAGAGCTTATTGCCGTATTTGGCTTTGATAGCCGTGAGGTTGTTGCAGGTCTGCGCGGGCTCCCATAAATTAATGCCCATGCCGACAAGCTGGTCGATGATACCTTCGCATTTGCCGCAGTTGTGCATCGTCATCTTCAAGCCGCGGTCACGGCCTCTTTTGGCCCATCTGTCGTGGCAGGGTACGAGAAATTCTCTGTACATATCTGCCGATATAAAGGGATTCGCCCAGGCAGCCGTATCGTCCATGAATGTGAGAATGTCGGGCTTATAGAGATCGATGCAGTGATCGGCAACATCCATATAAAAGTCGCAGAGGTAATTCAGCAGGTCCTTCACCTCATCAGGCTCTTCAAACATCGCCATCAGGCCTTCGGAAAAGCCCATAAAGGACATCAGCGTTTGAAAATAGCCCATATGCAGGTTGAGCGCCAGAGCCGTCTGCTTCCGGTCAATCCCTGACCGCTCTATGTCCTTTTTTACCATTGTCTCCCAATTAATGCCATCCAGAGAGGGCGCTTTGATGATGTCTCTCCACTTTGTTATATCTTTAAGAATGAAATTGTTGGGCTCAGGGATAAGCGCGCCGCCCGTCTCATAAGTTGCGACATAGTTAACGCCCCATATATCTTTCCCGCCGTTGTTTTTACGGTGCTGTGAGATGACCTCCGGTTCGAACATCTGCGTGGCAACAGGAACCGTACTTGCCGTGCCGGGCGCAGGCCCAAAGGTGTACTGCGGCACCCATTCGGGCTGTTCGCCGCTGAGCATCATCAGATAATTTTGTTTTTCTGTCAACATTGATTTTCCCCCTGTATAAAAGAATATGGCTTGCCAGGCCGATCATTTTCTGCATTGATTATAGTGTCTTCAATTCTAATTTGCAAGTTTTATATTCGTATTATGCGGTAGATGCGGCGTAATTCCGCAATATGCCGGATAAAGCCGCGCATTAGACAGCGCCGACCTCGCAAAAATAAAATTTGTGCGCAGATAATCACGTTTTGCCGCATTTATTGTCTGAATGTATTTTTATATGACTATCGTGATGAATCAGCATTCGAGCATCTCCGCTTGCCATTCCCGCTCAGGCGGGAATCCAGGCTTCCGCGTCGTGTTTATGCTGGAATGAGATATAAATATATTTCAAATGTACGGAAGATACTGGGGACGTGGATTCCCGCCTTCGCGGGAATGACAGACGCGCAACACGGTAATGCTGAGTTAACGCGATAGCCATAATTTTTTATTATTATTTACATATATTTTGCCACAGATACGATAAAAGAGCAAGTGAATTGAAGCCATCCGGCAGTGCTGTTTATATGCGTTTTACTATACTGCAGCACAGCTATTCAGATGCGGGTTATTTGTGGTATAACCTGACTTTTACAGTTAGCAGAGCAAATTATCAAAAAGAAGAAAAAATAATCCTTAAAGAACGCGGAAATCCGCGTTCTTTACATATTTTTCTTGACGTTATGCGACAGATGTGCTACATTTGGGATGGAGATGATGTTACCATGATAAGAAAAGACCCTAAGAAGCGAGGCGGCGTTATGAAGACGCATATCCGTGTTGTCGAGGGATATCGCCCCGGACCTGGGATGCCCACCAAACAGCGAACCATTAAAAGTTTTGGTTATCTTGAAGACCAGAAAGATCCTGAAGCATTCTTAGCGATGGTGGAAGAATTCAACACTAATTTCAAAGACGATATTCCCTTGCGAATCGAAGTCGCGTCCAATGCGTTGATGTACTGTGAGGAGAACCGGCGGCAGAACTACGGATACAAATTTCTGGAGGCTGTCTATGATATGCTTGGAATCGATTCGTTCATTAAAGATTACGAGAAATCACACAAACACCGTGGTAATTATTCACCCGGCGACATTTTTAAATTCCTAGTGCTGTTAAGAATTCTACATCCAGATTCAAAACGTGCTTCATGCCAGATGAAGGACGGCTTCTACGGGATGTTCACTGACTTCACATTGCCGGATGTCTATAGGTCACTTGATCATTTCGCAGATTTTGAGGTAGAGTTGCAGCGTTATTTAAATGAACGCGTCAAACAGACAATTGGTCGCGACCTATCCTATGCATTCTATGATGTAACCAACTATTTCTTTGAGATAGACTTCCCCGCTAGTGAAAATGATCTGCGCAAAAAAGGCGTGTCGAAGGAGCACCGCACTGACCCGATTGTTGCGATGGGCCTGTTCATGGACTCGAACGGACTTCCGGTCAGCATGTCAATTTTCCCCGGCAACACGAGCGATTCTATCACACTTCAGCCGACCATGAAGGATGTTAAGGAATCGTATGGGTTGGGCCGGTTGATCGTAGTCGCCGATAAGGGCCTCAACTCTTCTAAGAATATTGATGTGATCGTGAACAATGGTGATGGCTTCGTCTTCTCGCAGATACTAAGAGGAAAAAAAGGGCAGCGTTACAATGAGCGGCTTTTTAATAACAGCGGATGGACTTCGAATGAGGATAGCACCTATAGATACAAGATGTTCGAGGAAGAATACGAGGGAATGGACAAAAATGGGAAAAAAGAAATACGGACAAGGAAAGTGCTTCTGTATTGGAACAAGGCTGAAGCTGACATGGCTAGGCGCAAGCGTGAAGAAAAGCTAGACAAGGCCGAACGCTCTGTCAAGAACAATGCCTACAGCATTAAAAAAGGAGTCGATGAATACACAAAAGAAAACATCATTGACAAAAATACCGGCGAGGTTCTGGAAAACACGAAAAAGCAGCGCAGCGTAGATTTAGAAAAAGCGGAGCAGGATGCGTTGTATGACGGTTATTTTTGTATCATTACCAGTGAACTTGAATATGATGAGCGGAAAATACGGCAGGTGTACGGTGGTCTTTGGCGGATAGAGCAGTCGTTCAGGATTGTGAAAACAGACCTTAATGCCAGACCAGTATTTGTTAGAAAGAATGAGCATATCCGAGCGCATTTTCTGATCTGCTTTGTCGCGCTCCTCGTTATCCGAATCATTCAGCACCGTATGGGAGAAAGGGCGTTGTCAGCCGAGCGTATCGCTAAGACGCTGTGTGCCGCGACATGCCAGGTTTTGAAGGGTGGTATCATTCATCTCGACGATGTCGGCGGTGCGATCGCGTTTCAGAAGATTCGCGATAGAGAGGGCAATCTTGTTGATACACTGGCATTTTCAGACGAAGATGAAATCGCACTTGATTACAAATTAATCCAAGACACATTCGGAACGAATTTTTACAATATATATCCAAGACAGGAGGTGTTCAACAAATTCCATAAAAATATTACGTTAGCATAACATTTGTTTTTTCTTTCAAGCTGCGAAAAAGCCCGTAGTTTAAACAACTATAGGCTTTTAGCATTTTCCTAACTGTAAAAGTCAGGACGCGGATTTCCGCGTTCTTTAAGGATTATTTTCTTTTTGATAATTTGCTCTGCTAACTGTAAAAGTCAGGTCGTATTTTGACTTACTGCATGATGATAATATACATTATCCATATTTAATCTTATAAAATAAAGTGCATATAAATATGGTTGCTGTTGTTAATTTATGCTATAATTTCTAACAAGGTTAATAAATGCAATTTTTATACGAATAGAAAGATATCGATATGTGGAGGTTAGAATATGGCTGCTACATTTGAAGTCGAGTTAGCATTCGGTTATTCTCCTGAAAAGCTACTACTATATAATGAAATGATTGAGGATAATTGGATAGGAGTTGAATCTCTAAGAACCTCACAATATGAAAAAGCTGAGAATTTTTACAATTCGATGCTTGGTCGCTTTTATGAAAAACAATCTTTTAACAATGAACGTTTTCATAAAGGTACTCCATATCATAATCTTGCTTTAGCTCAAGCAGGTCAGGGTAGATTACGTGATGCGATGAAAAATTTTATTCTTGCTTTTATAGAGGATGTTTTATCATTTGGTGAAGCCATCGTTAGTGTTCTACCTGCGGAAAAAGCACTTACTATGATGAATCTATCCTCATCTTACTTAATACCAATAAAAGAAAAAGCAATATCTTATCGCGATGAAAATAGTAAACCATCGAATCCCGAAAAAATATACTTAGAATATAAAAAAATATTTGAGACTCCAGGATTATTACCTTTACAACAAGAAGATATTGTAAACCTTATCTCTTCCGAAGAAACTCAGAATATGAGTTCTATTGCTATAATTCAGAGAATACATTATGATGAAAAACACAAAATCCTAGAAACTATGATTGCAAATCAAAAAGAAGCTATTGATTTGCAATTTAATGTAGTAAAAAGATCATCAATTGTAAGTTTATCAATATCAATTGTTAGTTTGATTCTTGGCTTGATAAGTCTAATATTAGGTATTATCTCAATTTCAAGCTTACATTAACTACCTTTTGTCATTCCAGTGTAATTGCAATTATTTCAACGTTGCAAACTTTTCTTTATTATTTTATCCTTGTTGTAAATACTACTTGCCGATTGCTTGCAAACCATTGATGTTGCTGCATTTCTCCAAGTCCTATAATTACACTCGTATAAAATTGAGTTACAGGATTTACCAAGGTGGGACTTAGACGATAGGGGACCTTTACTGTTAGTTCATTAATATAAAATCATTCTAAAACATTGACAGAGCCTATAGTATGTTATATACTAATATTATTCATACTGAGAGGTGATTTTTTACGTCATCCATTGATTTAATCATTCTGGGACGTTTGATTGAGGGTCCAAAAAGTGCTTATGAAATGAAAAAGCAGTTGGAAGCTCAGAACATTCGAAACTGGGTTAAAATCGGCATCCCGACCGTTTACCAAAATCTTATCAAGCTTCACCAAAAAGGTTTACTGGATGCCGAGACAGTGAAAGAAGGAGAAATGCCCGAGAAAACCATTTACACGATCAATGCTAAAGGAATGGAATATTTTTATCAGCTCATGAATCAATATTCCGGAAAAACGGACCAGATCTATTTTGAATTTTGCTCTTTCGTCGACAATCTGGATAAAGTCGATGACGCCACGGGCCTTATCATGGTGGCTAACCTGCAGGAACAGTTCAACAGTAAAAAGCTTCACTTGGCAAAAGAAGTCCTCAAAAAAGAGCATTTGCCTGTAAACTCGCTGGCCATTATCAAATTGTATGCAGGGCTCTTCACATTTTTAGCGGATTGGGCGGAAGACTTGCGCGAAGAATACGCCAAAGGCACGAAACGAAATAGGCAAGAGCACTTATGAACTATCAACATATGCGTTTTAATGTTTCTTGATATAGAGAAAAAGCAAAATTTTTATATTAACCAAGGAGCAACATAAATGGACAGCAAATCAACACTCGGTCAAAAACAATATTCAAACGCAAATAATCTGAATGCCCGCATTCCAGTCAAGCCGAGCAGCTGAAGGAAGTCGTCAGCGTTTTCAAAGTGAAGAGTGATACAGTATCGGGCTCTGCCGCATCGTCAACCAAAGCAATTCCCGCTAAAAAAGCGCTGCCGGTCAGTTCGGCTAAAGCAAAAATTGCCCTCGGCAACGATTTCGGCTAATACTGAGCCTTAACACAAAAGCCCTGCAGCCGTTGTGAACTGCAGGGCTTTTAGTTATTTTGCCTTGTCCTCTTCAATGACAAGATAATTATATATATCAGCCTTATCCCGATCAAGTAAATAACGCCCCTGCACTACTTTTATCATAGTGTAGATGAATTTCTCCAAATATGCTCTGTGCAGATCACTCTGCAAAATCACTCTGATTTTTTCGAGTCCCTCGTCGTTTCTTGAAGGCTCGGTGCTGTCAGCCAATCCAACTATTTTATCCAGAGCCGTCATTCCGACGCCGCCGGATTGATGAAAAGCGATTGCTTGCAGAATAACCTCATCCTCAATCCCATAATCACGCCGGGCAATATAGGCGCTTAGTCGGGCATGCAATAATGCGACCGGCTGGCGCTTTTCAGCATCCGTTATGGAAAGATGCGCTTCTCCGGCGATTTGCAGCATTTCATTATCATCATATCGCTTGGCGCAATCATGCAGAAGACCCGCAAGATAAGCTTTTTCGGTGTCGATTTTAAAACGCAGAGCAAGTTCCCTGGCATAATCAGCAACAAGTACACTATGATTATATCGTTTTTCAGTAAGATTCTTTTTCAGCAATGTATGTATTTCTTCCGCGCTGTACATCATGTTTTTCCTCATTTGTTTCAGGATTAATTTTAATATTTACCATATTCATAATCGCTCGATTTATCGTACGATGATAATTTGGAATTGGAAGCAGAAGCTTCGCTTTTTACGCCTGCGGCTGCCATTGCAGATGATCTTTTCTTATCTGTCATGTTTTCCAGCATTCTTATAACATCGGCATCTAATCCCTCCAGCATATTGATGGGGTCGCGCGTTTGTTTAAGTTGAAATTTACTCACCAATTCTTTCAGCAGTTCAGCCTGGCTTGACAATTCCTCACTCGCTGCGGCGCTTTCTTCGGCAGTCGCAGAATTCATCTGCACGACCTGAGATACCTGCATAATACCCTGATTGACCTGTTGAATGCCCACAGCCTGCTCATCTGACGCCGATGCGATATCGCCAACAAGAGATGCCGCTCTGGCGATGCCTTCTACAATTTTATTAAGATCGTCAGCAGTTTTACTTGCTATTTTTGTTCCTTCTTCAGTTTTTTTAATCGAGCTCTCGATTAATACAGTCGTCTCTTTGGCGGCGCTGGCAGACCTCGCGGCAAGACTTCTGACTTCCTCAGCCACAACGGCAAAGCCTTTTCCCTGCTGTCCGGCTCTTGCGGCTTCTACCGCAGCATTAAGAGCAAGGATATTTGTCTGAAAAGCTATGTCATCAATGACTTTAATTATTTTTGAAATGTTGGATGATGCTTCATTAATTTCATACATAGATTTCAGCATTTCCTTCATATGCCCATTGCCTGCTTCTGCGCCTTCTTTTGCCTCTAAAGCAATTTTATTTGCCTGACCGGCGTTTTCCGCATTCAGTTTCGTCTGTATTGTTATCTCTTCCGTCGTTGCTGAGAGTTCCTCTATTGAACTTGCCTGTTCAGTTGCACCCTTTGAAAGATCCTGGGCTGAGTCGGACATCTGCTTTGATCCTATTGCAACCTGTAATGCAGAGCTGTTTATATCTTTGAGCACTTCATTGAAGGATTTTAACGTTGAATTCAGGTTTGTTTTGATCTTCGCGTAATCGCCCTTATAATCTCCGTTCATGCTGACAGTCAGGTTACCGTGAGCCATTTCCTCCATGACCGAAGAGGCTTCGTTGATTGGCTTGATAATCGCTTCCATCGTATGATTCAAGCTGTCAATGATTTCATAATAACCGCCTTCAAACTTTGATTTATTCCCTCTAACACTTAAATCTCCGTTGGTCGCGGCATCAGCGATGAACTCCGTCTCGCTGACGATGCCTCGTATGGCTTTCAGCGCTGCCGTTAATGCCGGCAGCAGCCTATCGTTTTCTGAGCGTTTGCCTATCGTTTCAAATTCTTCCAGCCTGCCTGACTCACCTCTTCCGACACATTCAAACGCATCCTGAACGTTCAGCAATCTGGTCTGCAGTATATTTACTTGTTTTGCCAGCTCATCAAACGTTCCAGTATACGTACCTCTGATTCCTGCGGTTAAGTCATTAGCCGACAGCTTACCCAGCACGCTTTGAATTTCATCGATCGGCTTCTTCACCGACCGCGTCATCAGCACCCAAAAAATAGCAGCCATCAGCAATGTCGAACCCAATATCACAAGAATATAGGCCATATCACTGTTTGTCCTCATATGTACAAAGTATCCTGTAAATTCCGAAATAACACTTAAACATATAAAAATCACAACAATTTTCGCTTCTATCTTCATGTTTCTAACATTTTTCATGATATGCATTCTCCTTATATATTTAGATTATTACCCCAAGTCCAATGTACGGCAGATAATGTTGAAAGGCGTATGTGCATGATAACCACCCCCTGTACCTGATAAATATTTTATGTAACCGTTCTGCCTGCTTCTTATTTGCAACAAAAATCTCCTCTGCAACATGGCGCTGCAAAGGAGACTGCACAATTATCATATATAATATGCAACTGGCTGGCATAGCACAATGCTGAAGCCCCTTTAGCTTTGCGTCATCATCTTTCAATGATTTTGCTATTAATATTTTTTTCCATTATAACTCTATTCTTCCTCAGATTTCAATACCAATAAGATATATTTAACAAAAAAATAACACAGATGTAATGCAGATTGCTGATAGTATTTAAAAACCTATGCTTGACAAGTATTAAAAGGCAGTGTTACGCTATTATAAGAATATTTTAGGAGGTTTTTCATAAATGAATTTGAAAGAAGCATTTATGTCCGCGCTGCATAACGAGAAGCCAATTAAATGGATGGGGCACGCTTTTGCCGCTTTCCCTCAGGAAGTCGCATTCGGACCCAAAGGTCCCGAGGTTTTGTTCCACGCGGTGATTGACCCCATCTCCAACTGGGATATCCTCCAGTTTTCAGGTGAGTGCTACAAGGATTTATGGGGTGTCACGCATCGCTACATCCTCGGTGTCGACCCCGGTATTATCCCATTGACCGATACGAAAAACCAGGTCATTAAAGACATGGAGCACTGGCGCGATTATGTCAAGTTCCCGGAAATCCCGAAGGATCTCGACTGGTCTTTCGCCCAGGCTCAGTGCAAAGCTGCGCACGAGCGCGGTGAGCTCGTTATGGTGCCGACTTTCCGCGGCTTGTTTGAGCGGCTTCATTCGCTGCGCGCCTTTGAGTGCGTCATGGAAGACCTGATGCTGTACCCCGATGAGTGCGAGGAATTCTTCGACGCGTACACCGATTGGAAGCTGGAAGTCTTGAAGCAGCTGATCGACAACCTCGATTTTGACATGATCCACAGCCATGACGATCTGGGCGCGAAGGAAAAGCTCTTTTTCTCGCCGCAGATCTACCGCGACATGCTCAAACCGCGCTATAAGAAGCTGTACGATTACTGCCACAGCCGCGGCATTCTTGTTCAGCACCATTGTGACTGCTATATCACACCTTTCGCCGCTGAGTTTGCGGAGATGAGCGTCGATATGTGGCAGGGGGCGCTGCCGACGAATGACATCCTGAAGATCCAAAAGGAGCTTGACGCAAAAGGACTCAACATGCTGCTCATGGGCGGCCTGGAGTCGGCAATCATCGATAACGAGCACGCAACCGAAGAAGAAATCCGCGCCGAGGTCCGCAGAGCGATAGATACCTACGCCCCCGGCGGACACTTCCTGCCGTGCATCGGTTCCATCAACTGCCTGTACGAAAAGAATGAAGTAATCGTCGTTGACGAGATGAACCGCTACGGCGCCGAGTGGGTAAAAAAGCAGAAATAAATAAATTCAATGCCTCTCCGGTTTATCGGCCGGAGAGGCATTTTTTACTCTATCGGGATTTCGCGTGCCATGCTGCGGTTTTTATAGGTTGGGTCCTCCGTCACCTCTTTGATAATCGAAATGAAATCGGGTAATTCGACCTTTTGCATTTCGCTTTCGAGCTCAACCTCCATAATGGCTTTGTCCGTCCAGAAGGGATACACATCCAGCTCAAAACAGATATCCTTGTAATTAAAGCAATATCTGTCCTTTCTAATCTGGTGCAGCGTTGTATCAGCTGACATCAGGAGTTCGAGATACTCATTTGCCGAAACCTGCCGCTCCTCCTCTATACGGACCAAATTACTCAAGGATTTTTTCTTTGTCTCATAAAAAATAAAGTCACCGCTGCGACCTCTCTGGCGGACTCTTTTCCCTTCAATATCATTATCACTTATAAGATATGTCTGAAGAATACTCGTTACAGTCGCCTTATGTAAACCGATAAGCTCTTCCAGGTCAGGCATTTCAATCAGAAACTTTCTCTCTATTTCCAGTGCCGCGGGTTCGTTGTTCTCCATATGCTTTACCTCCTATATGCGTTATCATGGTTTTTGCTTTTACCGTCACAGCACCTGATGCTTGCGCATGGTGTCGTATTTGATGTCCCAGAGTTTTTGGGACAGGTCGACGTAGTAACGGTGCGGATTATTCAGGCGCGTTACCTCATCCCACAGGGTGTCAAGCTGGCGGATAAAGAAGGTGCGTATCTCGTCGAGGGTCTGCCCTTCAAATACGCGCTTGCCGCTTTCGAAGAGCGGAATACGGATTCTTTCGGCTCTGAAGTTTTCGACAATTTTGCGCTTCCACGTATTTTCCTGGTCGAAAATTTCATAGGGCTGTGTGTCGTCAATGATTTCGTCCCAAAGCGTGAGAACGTCCGCGAAGGCCTTGCCTGTCTCACGGTCATACAGGCGCCACAGCTCCTTGAAGCAAGGGGTGGTGATTTTAATGATATCGTCACTCAGCTTGATTCTCGGCTCAAAGACGCCTTCGGCGTTCATGACGGCGACAAGCTTGGTGACGCCGCCGAAGACGGGCTCGAACTTGGCCGTGATGAGCTTTTCGCCGACGCCAAAGCTGTCGATCGGCGCGCCTTCAGCCAGAAGCGCCTGGATGAGGTCTTCGTCTAGCGCGTTGGAAACGGTAATTCTGGTGTCCGGCATACCGGCTTCGTCAAGCAGCTTCCTCGCTTGCTTGGCAAGGTAGGCAAGGTCGCCGCTGTCGATGCGGATGCCAAGCAGTCTTTTGCCCATCGGATGCAGAACTTCCTTAGCCACTCTGATTGCATTTGGAACGCCGGATTTGAGGGTGCTGTAAGTATCCACAAGAAATATGCTGGAGTCAGGGTAAGTCTGAGCATATGTCTTAAACGCCGTATATTCGTCGTCGAAAAACTGAATCCAGTCGTGCCCCATGGTTCCGATGACATTGCCGCCAAGCTTTAAGAGCGGCGTACAGGAGCTGCCTGTCGCCCCGCCGATAATAGCCGCCT
>DBTM01000041.1:64460-85444 GCA_002307055.1 Clostridiales bacterium UBA1316 | reverse complement strand
CCCGCCCCCCCCGCCGATAATAGCCGCCCGTGCCCCGAACATCGCCGCGTCGACGCCGTGCGCGCGTCTGGCGCCAAGCTCCAGCACCGCTTTCCCTGCCGCCGCCTTCGTAATCCGGAAGGCCTTTGTCGCGATCAGGCTCTGATGATTATAGGAGAGCATCAGCATGGTGCTGACAAGCTTCGCCTGAATCGCAGGAGCCTTAATCGTCACGATCGGTGTGTTCGGGAAAGCGACGCTCCCCTCCGGCAGGGACCATATATCGCCGTCAAATTTGAAATTCGCGAGGTATCTCAAAAAATCCTCGCTGAAAAGATTTGTGCCTCTGAGCGCTTTGATATCTTCCATTGAAAAAACAAGATGCTCGACGAATTCGACAAACTGCTCAACTCCCGCAACAACCGTAAAGCCATTATTAAACACAGTTTTCCTGTAAAAATAATCATAAACCGCGGCGACATCCTGGTTGCCGCTCACAAGCAGGCCGTTTGACATGGTAAATTCATAAAAATCAACCAGCAGCGCCAGATTCCTCTCATCTCTCCAAACAGATTTCTTTTTCATATCCCAATTCCTCCGTTTATTATATCCTCGGCGATTTCGATGCCGTTGAGCTTCAGGTTGTACAGCGAGAAGAGGTTCATGAGGTCGGCGTTGTGGCCGCCTGGCTCATAATCGTACGTGTCGGTGGCTTTTTTAACGAGAATAACCCGCGCGGGGATATTGTGCTCGTCGCAGTATTTCTTTTGTGTCAGAGCGTACTGCATAACGCAGATGTCCAGCACGTCGCCGATGACGATGAAGTTTGTGAAATTCGGATGGGTCTCAAGCCAACGCGCGTAATCGCCGCACAGGAAGCCGTTCGTGCTGTTTTTGCGGCATATAACCGCGCCGCCGTCCATATACGGCGCGAGCTCGGGGACAATGTCGGCTTCCGGGGAGTCTTCGAGGCAATGAATGCCGGTAAACGTTTTGAACTCGATCGAAGCAGGGGTGTGCCGATCTAAAAAGTAGATTCTGCCATAGGCTTTGAACAGTTCGTTCAGCCGGACGGCATACGGGATGAGCTCTTCCACCCGCGGCGAATACATAGGGCCGTATTTGCAAAAGCCGTTGTTGATGTCCACATTCACCAGCACCGTGTCCAGCAGCGAAAATTCGTTGAGGCGAAGGACGGGCAGAGCTCTAAACTCCATTATAATCGCTCTTAAGGTTCGAGCGGCGCCTTCGAGAAAAAGATCCTTGTTTTCAATATCTTTCATAAACGACGCTCCTAACTAAAATTTGTTAATCTCCAGGTCGAATTATACTGATAAAGCTTCGCGGGGCGGTGGACACCTTTTTCCAGTTCAGCCGTTTCACGGACCATCGGGGCTATTTTACGCCGAAAGTTTGGGGCGAGGAGCGGCCTGCCGAGAATCGCTTCATATATTTTTTGAAGGCTTGTGATGGTAAAAAACTGCGGGACAAGATTAAACGCAATCGGCGTGTATTCCAGCTTGTTGACAAGCCGTTCCAGACCATAGCTGATAATTTTGGCATGGTCGAAAGCGATGCTGACCGATTCGAGGATTTCAACCGACGATTGGCCCACGGCGTTATTTGCGTTATATTCGGTCGTTTTCTGCAATACCGAGATGATTTCATCCCCGTCGCTTTTCAATGTTAAGAGAGCTGTTGTACTATGGGTCATTCCTGTACCGCTGTCGGCGACCTCATCCTCAATTTGTTCCTGAGAGACGGTAAACCACCTGCAGTCGTCGGCGTCGTCCCCGGCCTGAGCCGCAGCCTTCGAGCTGTCAATCAGAGCCAGGTAGGAGACGCTGATGATACGCATGCGCGGGTCTCTGCCGGTGTCGCCCCAGGTAAACAGCTGCTCCATATAGATGTTATCGAGATTTGTCTCTTCTTTAAGCTCCCGTTTTGCCGCATCATCAACGCTTTCATCGATATTGACAAAACCGCCCGGTAGCGCCCAGTCCCCTTTGAAGGGATGCCCGCCTCTTTTTATAAGCAGCATTTTCAGCTCCTTGTCAGGCAGCGCTTGCTTTTTAGCCGTCTTTTTGTCGGCGACTGTAAAAATAAGCATATCGACTGTTACAGAGGGTTTCTCATATGTGTTTTTCTGATTTTTATGATAATCCGCTAAAAACTCAGCCTCCGTTTGCCCGCTGCTCCCCTGTGCTGCTTTTGCCGTTTTGACGCGCTGTATCGATTCTATCGCTTGCCGGACAGCCGGTGCTCCAAAACCTGGTATCATTTTCAGCATCACTCCGTTTTCATAATATTATCATTTTGATACTATCTTTTAGAGAATATCAGATGCTTTTTAATTTGTCAATACTTAGGATAAAAAATGCCGTCTGGGCGTGCTTCGCGGCATAAGCGCGGTATTAAGCCTCGTCCATCAACAAACAGGAGCCCTGACGCTTTCATACGTCAGGGCTCTTCACGTAGCCGGCTTATTATATAGTTTCGATATTGCTCACCATTTCAGAAATCGAGCTAACAATCATATTAGGCTGTATCAGGTTGTTACCCGGCAGGCCTTCTCGTTTAAAGTCGTTCCAGACAGAAAAGATTCCTGCTTTTTGTGGCCCTTCAACATCCCAGACAAGATGATCGCCGATCATCCAGACGCTTGCGGGATCAAGCGACAGCTTATCCAGTGCGATTTTATAAATCCTGACGTCAGGCTTGCTCACACCGGTCTCAGCATCCGTGATGATGTGTTCAAAGTATGGCAAAATATTAAAGCGTTCCAGCTTACCGCGCTGGATTTCCGTTGCTCCGTTTGTCACAACGGCCATCCGTATATTCAGCTTCTTTAGCGTTTCCAGTGCATCTGCGGTTCCGTCAAACAATGTCCACAGCGTCTCCTGTAATTTGGTATAGCTGTCGGCTGTTGCATATATCGCTTCACGCTCGTTGAAGCCGAATTTCTCAAGAGCACACCCAAAGACTTCACGCCGCGCATTTTTCATATTTTCCCGGCCTTTTTTATTGCGTTCCGGGTCGCTCCAATAACATTTTCTCGTTTTTAATATGCTTTCATAAAGCTCCCGGCTTGTAAAGGCAACCGCATTATTCTGAATAAAAATGTCACAGCACTTTTCCCAGGCTCGTTCCGAAGCGGTGCTGAAAGCCAGAATAGTATCATCCAAATCGAAAAGTATCGCTTTAGGCTTTTTCAAACAAGCACTTCCTTCAGCGGCAATATCACTATATATACTAATATAGAAAGCGATTGAAGTAAAGGCTTGTGTTGCCTGTTTATTTCACTTGCCTGACATTGTTTCTATCGCTATGACGGACCAGTTTTTGCCTTTATAGGCGTTATACCCACGCGTATGCGCGTAACCGACAATACGCAGGGCGCCGTCGTGACCGGTTTCGATGCTGTAACCATAGATTGCGCCGTTCAGAGCTTTTTGAACTGCCGGTGTTTTTTCGGCGATTCTGTCAAAGACCTCCTGCCGTTTTTTTGAGCCGATGACCAGACCTTCACTGTTCAGGAGGAGCAGCTCGCCGTCCGGGCTGATGCGCGCGCTGTCGATAATATCATAAATAAACGACCAGTTGAAGCGCGTTGACAGGATGCCGCACATGCGCCTTGTTTTATCAAAAATCGGGCAGTTGTACCCGACTGTGTACCCTTTGACAAAATCAAGGTAATGCATATCATTCACTGTCGGTGTTTTCTGCGCCGCAATCTCTTTAAACCACTCCTCCGCCGACTGGTCTGACCCAATAATTTCCCAATGCGTACCGGACGCGATGACCTTGCCCTTCATATCCGTAATGAAAACGTCATAGTAAACCTCATAGATATCCACAAGGTTTTTAAGCAGCAGCGAGATCTGCCTGCAAACAGCTTCGTCCTCATTTTCGGCTGCCTCAATCACCTTGTCGAAGGTCGCCCAGGCCTGAACGTCGCAATTGCGCTCAAACAGGTTACGGTCAACCTTATCAATCGTGTCAAAGGCGATGTCCGCCATTCGGGCGGCAAACACCTCATTGACCTTCACTTTGATGATATCCAGCTGTTCGGCGCTTTTTTCATTTGATTCCGCGCTCTTTTTGGCGAGCTGCTTTATTTCCTTTGAGATCACATCAAAGCCCTTGCCGGCGGTTCCGGCGCGGGCCGCTTCGATTGACGAGTTGTATGACAGGAGCTCCGTCTGCCGCGTAAAGTTCTGAATGCTTTTAACGATATCGGACATTTTACTGTAAGAACTCAATAACTCTTGAAAAGACAATGATACATCCGTCTGACTGCTGCTCTGAACTGCCATAAATCATACAATCCCTTCAATTAATAAATAGTATCATAAAAAAAATCGCCGAAGTGACCTGCGTCACCTTCGACAATCCTTTTACATATTTATATTTATACCGCAATAACCTTACTTTAGGATATTATAAAAAGCTCATCATGTCAAGTACCAAGCCGCAATGTTGGCTTTTCAAGTTGCGGTGTTTTTTTATTTGTGCTATAGTTTAAAAAATGCTTCTCATGATTGGAATATAATACTATGACATACGAGCATCTGTTCAAGCCTCTGAAGATTGGGCCGCTTACGGTAAAAAACCGGATTGAGGTCTCCCCTGCCGAGCCTTTCTTATGTACGAAGGACGGTTTGGTTACCGACGAGTTTATCGCCTTCACTTCTGCTTTCGCCAAGGGCGGCGCAGGCATCGTGACGGTCGGCGACAGCCCGGTGACACAGGACTACGCCAACGACAACCGCTATGTTGTCAATCTGGCCGACCCATTTGTCGTTCACGGGCTGGTGAAGCTCACCGACGCCATTCACCGGTACGGGGCGATTGCGTCCATTGAACTGAATTTAAGGATGCACATTTTTCCCGCCGACATGACGAAGGGCGATATTAAAGCGATCATTAAAGCCTTTGCCGACGCCGCTGTCCGGTGTAAAAAAGGCGGTTTCGACATGATCATGCTGCACGGCGGCCACGGGCACACGGTGGCGCAGTTCTATTCGCCGCTGATGAACAAGCGCACCGATGAGTACGGCACTTCTGCCTTTGAAAACAGGTGCCGGTTCTCGCTTGAGCTGCTCGACAGCGTCCGAGCCGCCATCGGACCGGAGATGGCCATTGAGTGGCGCATGAGCGGAGACGAGATGACACCCGGCGGCGTGGGAATTGAGGACGCTGTGCTTTTCGCCAAAACCATCCAGCAAAAAATCGACCTCATCCATATCTCCGCCGGAAACATGTACAATCCGTCATCGCTCACGTACGCCATGCAGCCGACCTATCTGCCGCTGGCAACAAACGTCCGGTTTGCCGAGCGCATGAAAAAGGAGCTGGACATCCCCGTGACCTCGGTGGGTTCCTTTAACCTTGACCTGGCCGAAGAAGCCGTTGCAGGCGGCAAAGCCGATATGATCGCCATGATCCGGCAATTTATCGCGGACCCGGACTGCGCGAATAAAGCCAGGCGGGGCAAAGGCGACGAAATACGACCCTGCATCCGGTGCATGATCTGCACCGGCAGCGATCCGCATGGCTGCCCGAAGCCGCTGCGCTGCACCGTCAATCCTGTTGCGGGGAGAAATCCGCTGTTTGACACACTGCAAAAAAGCGACCCGGCAAAAAAAGTGGTGATCATCGGCGGCGGAGCCGCCGGCATGGAGGCCGCGCGCCGAGCCGCCGAACGCGGCAATAAGGTCGTCCTGTTTGAAAAGGAACCCGCGCTCGGCGGGACGCTGACAATCGCGGGCTCGAACAAGCTCAAGGGCGACGTCAGGCGGTACGCCGAATGGTCCGTCCGCATGACGGAGCGCACACAGGGCATCGATATCCGCAGAAGTACAACTGCCACGCGCGAGCTTGTCATGCGGGAAAAGCCCGATGCCGTCATCATCGCCGTCGGCAGCGAGCCGTTTATTCCGAAAATACCGGGAATTGACGGTCCCAACGTCAGTCTGGCTACAGATGTCGACATGGGCAGGAAGCAGGTTGGCAGGCGTGTTGTTTTAATCGGCGCGGGCTTAACCGGCACGGAGACAGCCGTCGTCCTCGCGCAGGACGGCCGCGAGGTGACGCTATGCGACATGCTGACGCTCGAACAAATCGACAGCCGCGGGAACAGCTCGCGTTCTTCCATCGCACTGTTAAGAGGCATGGCGCAGCAGGCGGGTGTTAAAGTCATCACCGGCCTGAAGGCGCGGGAAATTACAAGGGACAGCGTCATCGCGGTCGATGAGACCGGCGCTGTTGTCACGCTGCCCTGTGACAGCGTCGTCCTCTCAATGGGTGTCCGGCCGCGCGAAAGCGTCGTGAATGAATTCAGGGCATGTGCCGACGAAATCTATATTGTCGGTGACTGCGCGTCGTCAGCGGGCAACATCACCTCCGCCGTCCGGGACGGCTTTTACGCCGCCATGAATCTTTAGCCCTGTAAAATTACTGAAAAGAGAACCCATCAAATGAATATGTCCGTGATTCTCAGCCAGATGGCGATACTTTTTATCATCATGGCGCTCGGTTTTGCCGCCAATAAGTTCAACATTTTGACACCGGATTCAAATAAGATGCTGTCCAAGGTTGTCATCAATATTGCCATGCCCTGCACCATATTAAGCTCTGTGCTGAGCGGAGAGGTGACGGCCTCCGGTACCGACGCCGCGTATTTTATGCTGCTGTCGCTGGCTGCCTATGCGCTCGTCTTTATCGTCTCAGCGCCGCTGCCGTGGCTTCTGCGCACGCATAAAACCGACAACGGCTTATACCGCTTTATGCTCGTCTTCGGCAATGTGGGCTTCATGGGATTTCCGATCATCCAGTCGATTTTCGGCATGGGCGCTGTCTTTTACGTGACGCTGTTCAACATTGCTTTCAGTCTCTTGTGTTTCTCTGTCGGTATCGTGATGGTCTCCGGCAAGGGCGATAAAATCAATCTCAAGGTATTAATCAATCCGACGATGATTGTGTCGGTGGTGACGATCCTTCTTTTTTATACAAAGCTTCATGTACCGTCTGTTATCGCCGATACGGCGGTACTGGTCGGCCGCATGACGACACCGTCTGCCATGCTGGTGATCGGCTCCACGCTGGCCGTCATTCCTTTTAAAGAAGTATTCGGCGAGGTACGGCTCTATCCCCTTTCGGTTATGAAGCTGCTTGTCGTTCCGCTGTTAACCTGGCTCGTGCTCCGCTTCTTCATCACCGACCAGCTGATGCTCGGTGTGCTCGTAACACTCTCCGGCATGCCGGCGGCAACAAATGCGGCAATGCTGAGCATGGAATACGGCGGCAATGAAAAGCTCGCCTCAAAAGCCATTTTTATCACCACACTGTTTTCCGTCGCCACAATTCCGCTCATTGTATTTTTATTATTGTCTTAAAATATAAGCGTCATAATATATAAAAATAATGAAATAATAAGACGCAGTTCCGCATGGGCTGCGTCTTTGAATTTATCGGTTCATTCACTGATAACCGGATATGATAAATTTCGTTTTTTTACTATATTTTGTTTGTATATAAAGAAAATGCGCGGTAATGATATTATCGAAAGGTGCGATAGTGCCTGACTGAAAAATAAAAACAAACTAAGGAGATGTTTATAAAATGGCAAAATCCGATGCTCTTAACAGATTCAAAATGGAAGCAGCCAGCGAAGTCGGTGTCAGCCTGAAACAGGGTTACAACGGAGACCTTACCTCTAAGCAAGCCGGCAGTATCGGCGGCCAGATGGTCAAAAAGATGATTAACTCATATGAAAGCGGCATGAAGTAACCAAATCGATTCGGGGGGTATTCAATACCCCCCGAATTTTTTGTCGCCGCATTTGATTTCAGCCTGCCCATCCCAGTCCTACTGTACCGTTCTGAAAGCGCCGTCTGTAAAGTGCACCGATTGAGCAAGCTTAATCAAGTCATCTTTGCTGAAATACTGGGCGTTCAAGAATAGGGCGTAAGCACTGTCCCCAGCTTCCTTGGCAAAGAATGCGTACCACATTTTTACGGTTTGCTTCTCTTCCGGTATCGGGTTCCCGGCAGCTTTTGCCGACTCGATTTCCGCCGCGGTATAAAGATCATGTACCGCCAGAGCGATAACGGCGTTCGCTTCGCCGTTGGGTACGCGCTCCGGCGCGGTTAAAAATTCGGAGTGATTCCAGAGCGATTCAACTGATAAAATTTCGCCGTTTTTGAAAGCAATGAGGCTTCTGTCGTAAAACATAACGCCACCGGCAGCAAGCCATTCCTGCGGCGCATTCGGGGCATCCTCAGTTTTCGCTTTATCAGCAATAAACAGATTGCCCCCTTTGTTTCCGATATCCGCCGTATAGGCTCCGTCTGAAAGGCCTTCCGGTAATTTATATGTGAGATAATCGGTCATAGCCGGTTCGGACGGCGGTGCTGCGCTTGCCGTCGCGCCAGACGCCGAACAGCCTGAGAGCAGCAGCACTGCGCATAATAAAACCGCATACCTGCTTTTTTTGTAAACCATTCAAGCACGCTCCTCTTCATAAACAAACCGAATGGATTGATAATCAGCGCTGATTATGCTGATTATTTTAAGATAACCCTCTTGAAGTTTTTCTTGCCGCGTTTGACGACGATGCCGCTGCCGGAGAGCTCCGCAGCCGGGAAGCTTTTTGTGAAGGCTGTCACCTTCACGCCGCCCGCTTCAACGCCGCCCTGCTCGACGGCGCGGCGGGCTTCTGATTTGGATGGGCAGAGGCCTGATTTTTGCAGGATGGCGAGAATATCAATCACGCCGTTTGTCAAATCCTCCGGCGTTAATTCTACGGTGGGCATATCTTCGGCGCCGCCGGCTGAAAAGAGCGCGCGTGCCGTCTCCTGGGCTTTTTCGGCTTCTTCCTGGCTATGAACGAGGCTTGTCAGCTCGAACGCCAAAATTTCCTTTGCGCGGTTGAGCTCAGCGCCCTCCCACTTTTCCATCAGCCTGATTTCATCAATCGGCAGGAAGGTCAGCATTTTCAGGCATTTAATGACGTCGCCGTCGGAAACATTGCGCCAGTACTGGTAGAATTCAAACGGGCTTGTTTTGTTGGGGTCGAGCCAGACGGCGCCGCTGACTGTTTTGCCCATCTTATTCCCCTCGGAATTGAGCAGCAGCGTGATGGTCATCGCGTGCGCGTCTTTACCGAGCTTCCTGCGGATGAGCTCGGTGCCCCCGAGCATGTTGGACCACTGGTCATCGCCGCCGAACTGCATATTGCAGCCGTACTTGACGAACAGCTGGTAAAAATCGTAGCTCTGCATGATCATGTAATTAAACTCAATAAAGGTTAAGCCCTTTTCCATACGCTGTTTGTAGCATTCGGCCCGGAGCATATTATTCACCGAAAAGTGCGGGCCGACATCGCGCAGGAATTCAACGTAATTGAGCGCCATCAACCATTCGGCATTATTGACCATTAAGGCTTTACCCTCCGAAAAGTCAATAAACTTGCTCATCTGCCTTTTGAAGCAGTCGCCGTTATGCGCAATAATTTCGCTTGTCGCCATCTGGCGCATGTCGGTTTTGCCGGAAGGATCACCGACCATGGCCGTGCCGCCGCCGATGAGCGCTATGGGTTTATTGCCTGCCATCTGCAGGCGCCTCATCAGGCAAAGCGCCATAAAATGCCCGACATGCAGCGAGTCGGCTGTCGGGTCAAAGCCTATATAAAAAGTCGCTTTTCCGTTGTCGATCAGCTCCCTGATCTCCTCCTCATTCGTCGTCTGGGCGATAAGGCCGCGCGCAACCAGCTCATCAAACAGTTTCATAATAATTTCCTCCTTTTATTGCATAAAAATAAAAAACCCTGCTCAGAACGAACATAGGTTCGCTGCAAGCAGAGGGCGAATGACGCGGTACCACCTCTTATTGCCAAAGCCTCACAGCCTTGGACTCACAAAGTTCATACAGCTGGAAAAGCTGCTTTAAACTCCCGTGCCGTAACGCGCACACGCGGCGTGCCTTACCATCAACAGCGCGTTGATCCTTTCGGCACACGGCTCCGGAAACGTATTCAAAGCATATTCCCCGCGCCTTCCACCAACCGGCAGCTCTCTGTATGGGCGATAGTGCTTCTACTTGCTTTCCATCTCAGCCTTTGTTGCTGATTATGATAACACAGGCGCTCGTTATTGTCAACTACGCTTTTGTGCCGTATCGAAAAAATTACCTGAAGAATATTCTGTCCGACGGATTGATTCAAAAAATGATAGTGTGCTATAATCAATACAATCGCACAGGGGGGTACATATGAAACAGCAGCTGATTGATGACATCTGCCTGAAGCTGGACGAGCTGCGCATTCCGTTCACGCTCAAGGACGGTACATATATTAATGTCAACACAGAATTTTATGACATCGGTTATGGGATAGAGCCAAAAATAGTCCTCTACGATTTATCCGTATTTCTCGATGAGGCCCATATGGCTGTGTTCCTGTACGCAAAAACCGTTGACAAACCGGCGCCGACGGCTGAGGGCGCTCACGCGGAAGCAGCCCAGGTATCGACGATTTTCAGGAAGGTCCGCCATGTCTGTTATGACGAGGACGGCAAGATAACCGTTATTCCGATTGATCTCGGCGACGTTCCGAACACCGTTAAAGACACGGCTTTTAAATACGGCTGGAAATTCAGAACTGCGCAAAACCTCAACAAGCCCAAAAAAGATACCGCCATCCCGCAAAGCAGCCCGCCCATCGCACGGGAACCCGAAGCGGCGCAGCCCGTCGCATTATCCGAGCCGGAAATCATCGCGCCGACGGAGCTTGTTAAAAAGGCGGGCAATGACCGCATAGGCACGAGGCTCAGGAAGTTTTTCCATCGCTGAAAACGCCTTCTTTATCAATATACTTCTAGGAGCAGACATGATAGACAGCGTCATTTTTGATATGGACGGCATTTTGTTTGATACGGAGAGAGTATATGCCGAGGCTTGGCGGATTGTCGGCAAGGAACTCAGCATGAACGACATCGACGCTTCCATACGAAGCTGTGTCGGTCTCAACAGGAACGATTCCAGGCAATTGCTTCTTCGAAAATACGGGCAGCAGTTTCCGTATGACCAGTTTATCAACCGTTTGTCTGACACATTTCAGGCGATTATTAAAAAAGACGGCTTGCCTCAAAAAGCAGGTGTCGCTGAGATTCTGGCCTTTTTACGCAAGCGTGGCTTTAAAATCGCCATGGCGACCTCATCGGGCAGGCAAAGCGCTGTCAGCCATCTGGCCGAGGCCGGTATCGCCCAATACTTCCAGGCTGTCGTGACAGGCGATATGATCACGCGCGGCAAGCCCGACCCCGAAATTTATCTCACCGCCTGCGAAAGCATCGGGTCTGCCCCGGAAAACTGCATCGCCATCGAAGACTCGCCCAACGGCATCCGTTCGGCTCACGCCGCCGGACTAAACGTCATCATGGTACCTGACCTGATTGAGCCGACGGAAGTGATTGAAAAATTACTGTTCGCAAAATTCAAGTCCCTGCTTGAAGTCAAAGCGTTTATCGAAGCTCTTTAACAGCCGCACTGTAAGAAACGGCCAAACCGCAGATACGGTTTGGCCGCTGTTTTTATTTATTCCAATCGTCGTTAAGGCATTTGGTACAGGAGTCGCATTTTTTCTTCGCGTCGTAGATGCACTGGCCGGGGCCGTTGTAGAAAAACTGCTTGCCTTCGCCGTCTCCGTAGATGCCGCCGAACATGCCCTGCATGCAGGCTGCCTGGAAGAATACCGGCTTGTTGACCTTGACGAAGTTCAGCGGGCAATGCTGCACACCGGCGGGAATGCGGACGATGGTCGGCTGGGTGATGATATATTCTTCCATCTCCTCGCCGATGGTTAAATGCATTTCGGCGTCAAAATCAAACATATTCGGGAAAGTGCCTCCGAGGAATATCAGATATTCCTCTACCGGATGGCGGTGCGGCATTCTGTCAAGGAAGAAGGGCTTGGTAAAAATCTGAAAACCCACGTTGTATTTAGCGCCGGGAATCTGAGATGCTCCTCTGAAATATGCCTGCGGAGAATAGACAAAATCAGTGCCCACGCCCTCCGCGGCTGCCTCATTGTACTCGGGTTTGAACTGATATACCAATTTTTCGTATTTGCGGCTCATATAAACATTCCTTTCCTGCTTCTATAATTTCTATATTAAAGAATTTATGCTCAAATGGATCATTACCGCTTTCGTATGTACAGCGCCGGGGGCGCTGACGGTAAAAATATGTCAATTGATTATACATCATCAAAACAAGGATGTAATCATAAAAATGAATGCTGATGATAAAAAAAATGCGTCTGCTATATATATAAAGCATAGATAAAGCGAGGTCGGTATTAACCGGCCTCCGTGCTATTTCTATTTTGAATTTAATGATTTTTTGATTTTTAATTTATACGTGTGCGCGGCGTCGAGCTGTTCGGCGGCGCTGAGCAGCGTTGTGGCGGTGATATTTTCTCCGCCGATGAGCCGCGCCAGTTCCTTTTTGCGGCCTTCGGTGTCGAGCGCGTTGACGTATGTAAACGTCCGCCCATCTTTCGTCTTCTTTTCGATTTCAAAATGGACGTCGGCCATCACGGCTATCTGCGGCAGATGGGTAACGCAGAGCACCTGCCTGTTTTCAGACAGGTCGGCGAGCTTTTCGCTGACACGCTGAGCCGCGACGCCCGACACACCGGCATCGACTTCATCGAACACCATTGTTGCGATATCGTCGTTCTCCGTAATGACGTTTTTAAGTGCCAGCATAATCCTGGAAAGCTCACCGCCGGAGGCGATATGGCTGATCCGTCCGGGCGCCTCACCGGCATTTGCCGACATCAGGAACCTGATTTCATCGCAGCCCGAGCTGGCGAGTCCAAACTCGGATTTAACGCTTTCAAACTCAACCTTGAAACGGACGCCCGCCATATTCAGGTCGGAGAGCTCGGACATGATGCGCTCTTCAAGGGAAACCGCGGCGATTTGGCGTTTTTCAGATAATTGCCGCGCTTTTATAACCGCGTCGTTTTTGAGGTTTTCCAATTCTTTTTCTAATTTAGCAAGTCTCTCGGAAGAAAACTCGATCTCGTCGAGCTCCTCCCGGCATTTTTCCCGGAAGGCAAGGAGCTCGTCCTCACTGCCGCCGTATTTCCGCATCAGGCGGCGGAGTGTGTCGAGTCTGGCTTCAAGCGCGTCAAGCTCATTCGGGGAAAAATCCAAACTTGAGCGCACATCGCGCAGCTCTTCGGTGATATCCTGAGCCGCGTAAAGCAGATCCTTCAGCTTGTCCGACGTGCTGTTCAGGCTTTCAACGTAACGGGCGGCGTTCACGGTCTGCGATTCGGCTTCTTTAATTAAAGCGGCGGCACCCTCCGCGTCATCGCCGCCATATAGAGCAGCCAGCGCGCTGTCGAGCGCGTCGGTCACCTTCGAGGCGTTTTTCAAAAGATCGCGGCGCGCCGTTTTCTCGGTTATTTCACCCGGCTGGATGTTTGCTTTGTCGAGCTCGCCAAGCTGGAAACGCAGGCTGTCAAGCTTGCGTTCTTTCTCGCTCTCGTCCATCGTCAGCTGCTCAATTTCTGCTTGCTTGCCGTGCAGCGCTTTATACGCGGCGGCGTAAATGGCATAGGTCTCTTTGAGCCCGCCGAAGCTGTCGAGATACGCGCGGTGCGCGCCTTCGTCGAGCAGCTTTCTGCCGTCATTCTGCCCGTGAATGTCGATGAGCAGCCCGCCGAGCTCACGCAGCTGCGCGACAGTGACGGGGCAGCCGTTGACGCGGCATAAATTTTTACCGTCGCCGGTCAGCTTGCGCATAAGCAGCAAGGTGCCGTCCTCATCTTTTTCTATGCCGTTTTCCTCACACCACGCTAAAAAATCCACGCCGGAAAAAACAGCCGTGACGGTTGCGCCGTTCGCGCCTGTTCGTATAATTTCCTTGGATGTCCTGCCGCCGATGACAGCCGACAGCGCATCAATCACAATGGATTTACCGGCGCCTGTCTCACCTGTGAGTACATTAAGCCCCGGCCCGAACGTGATATCCGCCTTCTCAATAACGGCAATATTTTCAATATGGAGAAGCTGGATCATATCAGTATCCTCTTCTTATAACATGCTCTCTATCTCTTTGCAGAAACGTTCGGCGGAGATGTTGTCGCTCATGGCGAGAAACGCTGTGTCGTCTCCGGCGATGGAACCGGCGAGGTTCCTGATGTTCATACTGTCGATGGCACTGCACGCCGCCGGGGCCAAGCCGGGCAGTGTTTTTATGACGACGAGGTTCTGCGCGCAGACAAAGGAGGTCACGCATTCCTTGAATATCGATTTCAGGCGCGTCGAATAATTCTGAACCTCCTGCTTCTGGCCGATCACATAATGGTATTTCCCCTGCGCGGTCAGCTCTTTAATCAGGTGCAGCTCCTTGATATCACGTGAGACTGTCGCCTGTGTGCTGTCAACGCCTGTTTCAATAAGAGCCTCAATGAGCTGATTCTGTGTCTCAATATCTTTTGCTGCAATAATTTTTAAGATAGCGTTTTGACGTTTACTTTTCAAAATTTTTCACCCAACTTTTCGCTCACTTTTTTGTAGAAGCTCCTGTTTGAAAGATGAACCAATAACGTTTCTTTTAAAGATTTATGCACATTGATAATGTCTCCGCTGATCAGATTCAGGTAACCGCCGCCGTCAACGGTCAAATAGGCCGGATTCGCCTTGACGGCTCCAAGCTCAACCGTGACGAGCCGCTCGGAGGCCAAAACAAAACATTTCGCCGCTAAAACGTGGGCACAGATCGGCGTCATAATAATGTTGTCCGCGCACGGCTCAACAATCGGCCCGCCGGCTGCCATCGAGTAAGCCGTCGACCCTGTCGGTGTCGCGACGATTGCGCCGTCACCCGAAAAATGCGATATTTTTTGGCCGTCACCGTAAAGCGTGAGATCGATAACCTTTGTGTGACCGGCAATAACAACATCATTTAAGGCAAAATCACTGTAGATCATTTCGCCGTTTCTTACGAGCTCAACGTCGAGCATCATACGCCTGTCGAACTCATAATCGCCGCAGACAGCTTTCGGGATGAGCTCAATATCATCCTTCTCGATTTCCGCCATAAAGCCTTTGCTGCCCATGTTGACACCGAGAATCGGTACCGACTTGTGCGCGCCGCCCGCTGCGGAGGCTGCCGCGGCGCGCGCGGCTCTGAGTATAGTGCCGTCTCCTCCGAAGGTAATCACCATGTCGGCGTGCTTCAGCTCATTTTCCAGGGTTGAAAATTCGTAGCCTGCGATAGCCGGTATGCCGCATTCCTCATCAAAAAGCGGACAAATGACGACAGATGCTTCGCAGTTTTTAAGCATTTGATGAACTTTTTGCGTCAGCAGCAAATCTTTGTCGCGGTTTAAATTCGGGCAAAGCAAAATGCGTCTCATAAAAACGGTTTATCCTTTCGGCTGTTCAAAAGCAGATAACGGCGCTGCATCTTAAGCGAATGTATTAATCGGAGGGTGTCTCATGCATGATGATTTTGTTCGGCAAGCTGCTCATGTGCATCATGTACTATTTTCGGTACGTCAATGTCAGCACTTTGACCATTTCCTGAGAGCCAGCCTAAAAATTCAATATTACCCTCTGGTCCTTTTATCGGTGAAAAAGTTAAATTCTTTAGACGAAAACCGATATTTTCCGATTTTTCCACAAAATCACATATAACATCGATATGTGTCTGCGCTTCACGAACCACGCCTTTTTTCCCAACCTTGTCTCGTCCGGCTTCAAACTGCGGCTTTATTAAGCAAATGACTTCCCCGTCTTCAGACAGAAGTGTCTTCACAGCCGGCAGAACAAGGCTCAAGGAGATGAACGATACGTCCGCAACAGCAAGCTGCAGCTTCTCGGGAATTTGCGCAGGGGTCACGTATCGGATATTTGTCCGCTCCATTGTGATGACCCGCGGGTCGTTCCGGATCGCCCAGGCGAGCTGCCCGTACCCAACATCAACGGCATATACACGGGCAGCGCCCCGTTTCAGCAGGCAGTCGGTAAAACCGCCGGTTGAGGCGCCGCAGTCGATACACGTTTTTCCTTCCGGAGACACGCCAAAACAGTCGAGTGCTTTTTCAAGCTTGAGCCCGCCGCGGCTGACGAATTTCAGCGCACTGCCGCGCACTTCGAGCGCGCTTGTGTCTGAAACGGACGTCCCCGGCTTCAGCTCTCTCTGTCCGTTGACATAAACAATCCCGCTCATCACTGCCGCTCTGGCCCGCTCACGGCTGTCGAACAGACCCTCCTCACAAAGGCGCACATCAAGACGAGCTTTGCTCATGAAGTCAATTCCTTATCTTCAGCTATCGAAACCGCCGCTAAAAAATCACCGGCAGCGCCTTCGTTTATTTCAATTTCTGTGTCATCTTTTGTTTCCGTATCGGCTGCACCGCCGCCGGCTGTCCCGGTGCCGGTTTCGCTCTCGGGAATCTCGAGAGGTATTTCCGCGACGGGAATAATCGGATTTATGATATCGGCTTTTCCGAGAGCCTCGGTAACCGAACGCACGACGCTGTCTGTGTCCAGACCGCATATTTCCCGCAGCTCGCCGATCGTGCCCTGGGGGATAAATCGGCTGCCGAGATTAAGAAGCCTGAGGCTTTTCAGCTTGACCGCGCGCATGGCCAGATGCGCGGCGATGCGCTCTCCGGCGCAGCCCTGCTCGACACATTCCTCCAGAACGAGCAGACGCCCTGTTTTATGAACGGAAACATCGATCAGCTCATAATCGATCGGGCAGATCATGTTCAGCTTTATGATTTCAGCGGCGATACCGGCGGTCTGAAGGATGTCGGCGGCGTCGAGCACCGTATTGATGTTGATGCCGTAGGTGATGAGGGTGATGTCCTTGCCGCGGCGCAGCAGCTTTGACGGCAGGATACTGCCGCCGCACCCGTCCTTATAGCGCCCCTCGCCGCTTTTCGGATAACGGACGGCAACAGGCCCGTCCATCGTCAATATCGCGCTGCGCAGCATATCCCGCAGCTCATTAAAGCTTGCCGGGCATAATATTTTCATATTCGGCACCGTCGATAAAAAGCCGACGTCAAAGGTTCCCTGATGCGTCTCTCCGTCTGCTCCGACAAGACCGGCCCTGTCGACAGCCAGCACAACATGGAGATTCATAATAGCGACATCATGCAGGAGCATGTCGTAAGCCCGCTGCAGAAACGTTGAATAAACCGCAAAAACCGGAATCACATCCTGAGACGCCATACCGGCCGCCATCGCCGTGCCGTGCCCCTCCGCAATCCCGACATCGAAGAACCGATCCGGAAATTTACCGGCGAATTCCGTAAGGCCTGTGCCGCTCGTCATCGCCGCCGTTATGGCGCAGACTCTGAAATCCTGTGAGGCGATCTTCGTCATTTCCTCGCCGAATACTGATGAGAAGCATACGCTGCCGCTTGAAACGACTCCCTTTTTATAATCAAACGGGCTGACGCCATGGTAGATGTCCGGCGTCATTTCAGAATAGTTGTAGCCCTTGCCTTTTTGTGTGATGACATGGATCAGGACAGGCTCGCCGAGCCCCTTGGCCCAATTGAGCGCCTCGATCAGCCGGGGCAGATTATGCCCGTCGATCGGACCGGCATATTGGAGACCCATCTCCTCAAACATGCTGCAATGGAGAAGCGCCTCCTTGAACGCGCTCTTAATACCATGCGTGACACGATATATATGCCGCCCACCGGGCAGCCTTTCCATCAGTCTCCGGTATCTTTTTTTAAACATGGCGTAAGAGGGCTTGAGCCGCTGCTTGGCTAAATATGTCGCCATACCGCCGACACTGGGTGTGATCGACATGCCGTTGTCGTTAAGTATTATGATGAGCGGTTCGCCGCTCTCTCCGGCGTCACTGAGCGCTTCATAGGAGAGCCCACCCGTGAGCGCGCCGTCACCGATGACGGAGATCACGCTGTATTCGCGCCTGGACAGCGTTCTGGCCCGCGCCATACCGAGACCCACAGAAATAGAATTGGACGCATGCCCCGCGATAAACGCGTCATGCCGTGATTCCGCGGGCTTGGGGAAACCGGAAAGGCCCCCGTATTGCCGCAGGGTACTGAATTTATCCATCCGCCCCGTCAGCAGCTTATGGACATAGCTCTGGTGACCGACATCGAATACAAGCCTGTCATGCGCCGTGTCAAAAACACGGTGTATCGCCACTGTGACCTCAACGATACCGAGATTTGAAGCCAGATGGCCTCCCGTTTTGGAGACACTCAGTATCATAAACTGGCGCAGCTCGCGGCACAAATTATTGAGCTCTGCTTTATCAAGTTTTTTAATATCAGCCGGCAGGCTGATCTTGTCTAATATATCCAATGACTTCCCTCATTTTTTTTGAAATATCCTGTCCTTTAAGTGTATCAGCTTCCCGACTTTGAGAACGATCGGGGTGCTGTTATTAATTGCAATTGTTTTGCCGAATGCTTTGCCGCCGACGGTCGCTCCCGTCACCAAAGCGGAAATGGCAAGCTGAATCAGTACATTATCTGTTGAAAGATCCGTCATCAGTTTTGTGACAATCAGCGCCGCTGTTGTGCCGCTGATGATGCCGGAGATATCACCGACAACGTCATTACAGATGCTGGAGACCTTTTCGGCATTTCGAATCAATCGGATGGCCTCGACCGCGCCGGTTTCCTTGTGCGCGGCCATGGAGTGAAAAGGCGCTGTCGTCGCCGCGGTAACGGACACGCCAATGATATCAAATACTATGCCCAGAAGGATAAAAATGGCCAAAACCATAAATGCCATGACATAACCTGCACTCCCAAGAATCTTTGATGAGGCGAAGGTTAACGTCATGGATATGCACATGCTGGCGATAATAATTTTTATAAGCCATCTGGAGCTTGTCTTTGTCTTCATATTTTAAACACACCAAAGTTACTTAGCTGAGATTTTCATCATTCTAAGGTAATTGAAAATTCGCTCATCGAATTTTGCGTAATTGAAAATTCGCTAGTCAAATTTTCCAAGATTGAAAATTCGTTCGTCGAATTTTCCAAGATTGAAAATTCGCTAGTCGAATTTTCAATTTGCAGCGGCAACAAGCTGAGTAAATCTTACGGCTTAGGTACGGGCTGGATTTCCCCCGGAGCTGCCTCTCGTTGCCGATCAGGCGGTTTCCCATTAAAGCCTCGTTCGATGCGTTACCAACATCGCTGCCCGATTGCCACTTAGTCCGCACTGCAATCCTCTTCCTGTCACGGGGACAGGTTCTCCCCGATCAGCCTAGGTGTTTTCCACAGCAGTCTAACCGTCTCTTAGCCTCTTTTGCAGAAAATATTTCAAGGGGCAATAGCGCCGGAAGATATGGCCATATCTTCCAACATTTAAATCCCCTATCCGCAGATCCCACTCAAGGCAGGCTACTCTGCACACAGCATATGGCATTTAGCCGATACACCGCAATGCAGGTTCAATCCTGTCCCGTACACAAGATCACACTCGCTGAGCGAGCGCGTCAAAGCACATGAACAGGTCTCCGCACAAACAGGGTCGGGATCTCCATGCCATTGGAGGTCGCCCTGAGAATGCAAGCGCGAAAGCCGCGCCGCGCGGCATTGCTGCCGCGTTACCGCTGCTGCGCGCTTCCTCCCAGCACCCACCCCAAACTGGGCGTTCAAAGCAAACACAAGGAGTTTCGCAGGTGTGCCCTTTAAAGGATTTTTAGGCCCTTCCTGGTAGACGGCAGATCTGACTAGGATACTGCGCCGCTGTATACTATATATTAGCAATAATAATGTAAATTATCAAGACTTTCTTTCTTCCAGATTAATGGCAAGAGCTTCAAGAAATTCTGTATTTGCAAAATTATTATGAAGCGACGCAATCGCGTAATGCGTCTGATCGCTGACAATATGGCGCGCGTCGTGAAGACCCATGAGCGTGAAAAACGTCGTTTTATTATTTGCTTTGTCCGAGCCGACCGGTTTGCCGAGCTCCTCAGTCGTCCCGATATGGTCGAGGATATCGTCCTGCACCTGAAAAGCCAGACCAAGGTGAAACGCGTATTCTTCCGCCGCTCTGAGCTGGCCATCGCTGCCTCCCGCGGCGGCAACACCGAGCTGCGCGGACGCGACAAGCAGCGCGGATGTCTTATAACGATGAATCTGTGTTATCTCATTGAGGGACAGTCTCTTCCCCTCGCCGAGCATATCGAGCGCCTGCCCCAGGCAAATACCCGAGTCCCCTGCCGCCTTTGACAGAATTTTACCCATTTTGACGACGGTATCCGCCGGCAGGTCCGCGCTCAGCAGCGTTTCGAACGCCGCCGCCTGGAGCGCGTCACCGGCGAGCGTGGCTATACATTCGCCATACACAATATGGTTTGTCGGCTTGCCGCGCCGCAGCGCGTCATTGTCCATGCAGGGCAAATCGTCGTGTATGAGGGAATAGGTGTGCAGCATCTCCACGGCGCAGGCCGCGGGCAGAGCCGCGCTCATATCGCCGCCCGCCGCTTTGCACAGCTGCAAGGCAAGCACGGGCCTGATCCGTTTGCCCCCCGCTAAAAGGCTGTAACGCATCGCCTCGGCCAAAACGCTTCCCGCTTCATTTTTAAAATATGTGTTCAGCTGCGTCTCAACCAGCTCTCGGCAGCTCTCCAGTTCAGCCTCAAATTCCATATGCTCCACGTGTTATCACTCCTCCACGTCAAACGGCACTTCTGCCGGCTCGCCATCCTGCCCCTTTTGCAGGCGGACAACCTTCTGCTCGGCACTGTCGAGCAGCTTCCCGCAGAACTTAATGAGGCTCGTCCCCTCTTCAAAAAGCGTCAGTGACTGCTCCAGCGGCGCGTCTCCCTTTTCAAGCGTCTTGACAATATCATCAATACGTATAATGGCCTGCTCAAAGCTCATCTTTTCCATATGGTTTCTCCTTTATCATTTACAACAGGTTTCGTACCGTGTTTAAATTATTCCGTAGCGGCGGGGTTCCACC
>DBTM01000041.1:63645-64206 GCA_002307055.1 Clostridiales bacterium UBA1316 | reverse complement strand
GGCTTCCACGCCCGCCCGTTTCTATCGCGTTCAATAGTACTCGTCTTCGAGCCATTTGGCAGGATTGTCATCAATATATTGCCATATAGCACGATAATCCATTTCATTACGGATAACATGTTCGTAATAATTTCGCTGCCATAACTTATCTGTTTTCGTGCCATGTATTTCATTATACCTCTTTGTTGTATAGGTTTTTAATTGTTTTACGATGTCATATAACAGCGGATTTCCATCGCTCATTTCAAGCACAATGATGCAGTGCAGATGATTTGGCATGATAACATATTTGTCAAAAGCATTTTCGTATTTCCCATTAAGATATTGGATTGTTTTTTCGGCTTCTATTCCCATCTCAGTCAAATCCATGATTGGTGCGGTAAAACCGTTTTCGATAACGATATTTGAGAGGAGGTTTTGGCGTTCATTTACGCAAATCGTTACAAAATACGCACCGTTCTGGCTGTAATCGTAATCTTTAAGCCTTATGCTTTTGTGATGCGGATGAGGCATTTCATCACCCACCTGATGTTTGTTTCGGGGCGGCGTGGAAGCCGCCCG
>DBTM01000041.1:32863-63266 GCA_002307055.1 Clostridiales bacterium UBA1316 | reverse complement strand
CGGGGCGGCGTGGAAGCCGCCCGCTTCATTAGACCAGCAGTTTTCGCACAGGGTTTGAATTATTTCGTAGCGGCGGGCTTCCACGCCCGCCTGTTCCCTGTCCTTTTCGTTTAATCTACAGTGGCGGTGATTTCATCTTTTTGGAGGCGGACTTTTATCCGGTCGCCTGATTTGACTTCGGAGGCTTTTTTGACGACGTGGCCATCCGGTGTTCTGGCGATGGCGTATCCTCTTCCTAAAACCTTCAGGGGGCTCATGGCGTCGAGGGAGGCGGCGAGGCGGATGTAGCGTTCGCGGGCGGTTGTCAGCTTTTTCTGTGAGGCGGCGTTCAGACGGCCCTGCGTATAGTCGAGCAGCATGCGCTTGTCGTCTATATAATTTTTCGGGCTGATCAGGACGCGCTTCTGCTTATAGCCGTCGAGGCGCTGCCGAAGTGTTTTCAGCTCGCGCCGGAGGGCTTGTCCTGTCCGGAGTTCTAAATTTAAGAGTGTTTCACGCATGTCGTTGATATCCGGTACGGCGAGCTCCGCCGCATTTGACGGTGTCGCCGCCCGCAGGTCGGCGACAAAATCGGCAATCGTCACATCCGGCTCATGGCCGACGGCGGAAATAACCGGAATGGCGGAATCAAAGATTGCCCGTGCCACGCGCTCGTCGTTAAAGGCCCAGAGGTCTTCTATGGAGCCGCCGCCGCGCCCGGTAATGATGAGATCGGCCAACTGAAAGCGGTTGGCGTATTTGATGGCGCCGACGATCTCGGGCGGCGCTTCCGCCCCCTGAACACGGACAGGCAGCACGATAATTTTTGCCAGAGGCCAGCGTGCGCCCAGGACCCGAATGATATCCCTGACGGCGGCTCCGGCTGAGGATGTAATGACGGCAATCCGCTTCGGAAAATGAGGCAGCGGCTTTTTGTGCCGTTCATCAAAGAGGCCTTCTTTTAAAAGCTTCTCCTTGAGCTGCTCGAAGGCGACGTACAGGTCTCCCACGCCATCGGGCGTCAGCTCGTTAACATAGAGCTGATAGGCGCCGTCTCTCGGAAAAACGGCAACCCGGCCGAAGGCGATGACCTTCATGCCGTTTTCAGGCTTGAAACGCAGCTTTGCGGCGCTGCCCTTGAACATGACGCAGCGAAGCGAGCCGTCCGCGTCCTTCATGGTAAAGTAGTGGTGGCCGGAGGGATACAGTTTATAATTTGAAAGCTCTCCGCGGACATAAACACGGCTGAGCATGTCATCACTGTCGAGGAGGTCCTTAATATGCTCATTGAGCTCGGTGACGTCAAAAATTTTGTTATCCATCAGCTTTGACCGCCCTGTATGTAAGAATCGCAACACCGAGCGCGTTGTCAGCAGAGTATTGCGGCAAGGCGAAAATGCCATCCGCCATTTTTGCCCTCAAAAGAGAATTTGAAGCCACGCCGCCGGAATATAAAACCGGCAGCTTCCCGTATTTTTTTATCGCATTTTCCGTCGCGCGGCGGACGGCGGAGATAACGGACATCAGCGAAAAATACGCGATATCCCTGGGCTGAACGCCCGTTTCAAACATTTGTTTCATTTTGTGCTCAGCACCGGACAGCGAAAATTCACAGCCGGTGACCTTCGGCTGGTAAAAAATATCATCGCCCGCTTGGCATGCGATTTTGTCGAGCTCTCTGCCTGAGGGGAATTTCAGCCCCAGGAGCTGTCCAGCCCTGTCGACGAGCTGCCCCGCCGATATATCCGTTGTACCGCCGAGGATCTCGCAGGTCACAGCGGTGCCCAGCGGTCGGACATATAAGAGCTCCGTCGTACCGCCGGAGAGGTGCCACGCCAGATGCGGCGTATCGAGCAGCTCCATCCGGTCTGCCGACCAGGCTGCCGCCGCGATGTGCCCCTGCTGATGCGAAAATTCAAAAAAAGGCACGCTCAGTGCCCGCGCTAAAACAGCCCCTTGCGACGCGCCCGCGAGGAAACATGGCATATAGGACTCTTCGGGTTCCCGGGGCTTCGTACTCGCGCCTACAGCTATAATCGTACTGCCCTGCAGGTCAAGCTCGTCGAAAACCTGCGGCAGCCGCCGGATATGCGCGTAAAGCGCGTCGGACTGCCGAAGGCCGAGCTGACCGGCTTCCACCTCGAGCAGCCGTCCGGCGTTGACCCCGGCTTGTCCGTCAAATACCGCGCAGCTCGTCGTATAATTACTTGTATCGAAAGCAATAACTATTTCCTTCACGCGAACCTCACCTTCTGCGGCAACGCAGAGCTCTTGTTTCACTCTGAAACTTCGTTTCGTGAGAAGCTCCCCAGGACACCGTTGATGAACGGCACCGTCACCGGCTCCTCATAACGTTTAGCCAGCTCGACCGCTTCGTTGATGGCCGCTTTGTCCGGCACATCCGGCATATACAAAATTTCATACATCGCCGTTTTCAATATGGCGACAGCCGTTCTGGATATCCGCCCGAATTTCCATCCGACGGCATATTTTTCAATATAGCCGTCGAGCTCCGCGCCATGCTCCGAAACGCCTCTGATGATCCTGCCGATGTAATCGAGCTGAACCTCATCGGGATATAAGGCGAATATCTCGTCTTCTTTCGCCAGAGACGCATAATATTCTTCGTCGAATATTTCCCCAAGTATCGTGTCCGGATCCTGGGGGTTTTCAGACTGCCCAAAGCATAATCTGACCGCAATTTCCCTTGCCGCCGTTCGTGTCATATAATGACTATTCCTCCCAGTCTGAAAGATTCTTCTTTCAAACTTGCCTCTTAATTCAGTATAAGGGACGCTGTCCTCAGCGCCCCAAAACAGCCCAGCATCATTAATTTGATCGGATTTTATTTATCCTTCTTGGCGGAAATCCCGCAGATATTGACATTGACCGATGCCACCTCGAGCCCTGTTGTCGACTCGATGGCTGTCGCGACAGCCGATTGGACCGCAGCGCCAACCTCATTAACGGCACAGCCCAGCGACGCCATGATATAGACCTCGGCTGTTATCGTTTTATCCTCCAGATGTATCCGAACGCCCCTGGCGAGGTTCTTTTTACCCAGGAGCTCGGCTATATCCCTGCCCGGCGTCGAATAGAGCCCGGCGACGCCGTCAATTTCCAGTGCCGCGCTGCCTGCGATAATGGCGACGACTTCCTCTGAAATGTTGATGCTGCCTCTCTCTTCTAAGTAGGATATATATTCTTTATTCTCGCCCATATTCGATACTCCTATTTTACATGGAAATATTTTTACAAAAGCCGTTATGATAAATAAACGCCGCAAAATGCTTCATTTCAAGCCATATACAGGCTATATAAAAGTATAATACCTGCATACGCAGGTATTATACAATAGATTTGTTAGAAAATAAAGCTATTTAACTTCAATAATTTTCAGATCGGCGGCTTTGTAATCAGTCTGTGACATGACCACATCGGTAATTTTCGCAACAGACGAGGCTGCTAATCCTTCCTTGGGAGCAGGGACTGTGACGTTGACGCCATCCTTCGAAATATAGACGACACAGTCGGCGAAACCTTTTGATATGATGAGATTTTCCAGCTGCGCTTCCTTCACGGTATCGGCGGCGATATCCGAAATTTCTTTAAGCGCCGTGTTTACCATGTCCTTGGAAGCGCCGTCGGTTTTGCTGACTGCCGCCAGCGTTTCCGCCGCCGCGTCCCTTGCCTGCTGGCGGTTTAAGCGCGCCGTGTCGAAGTATTCTTTATTTACCGTCCCATTCGCGTCATAATACAGACCGGCATCCGACGCTGTGGCCGATGCATCCTGGTCAACGGCGGCACCCGCCGTATCCTGAGGAGATACGCCTGCCGCCGTTTCACTGTCAGAGTTTTTATTATAGGACCAGTTTAAATATGCCGCGACACATACGAACAGCAGCACCGTAATAATGACCGCGTTCCTCTTAAATGTTTTCACTCATGATGCCTCCTCAAGATTTATTCATTTTTGTTACGACGATTTTATCAGTGCCAAGCCCGGTTAACCCCGATACTGCTTCAATAAGCTGGTACTTTACCCCGGCATTGCCGGCGCCCTCACATACCACAAGAGCGCCGAGATATTCAGGGTATATGTATTTGAGTGTGATCGGGGCTTCATTTGAACTGCCTGCGGAGATGATGACGACGGTGGAGCTCCGCTCCATATTGTTTTCCGGCGAATCCCCTTTGCTGCCTGAGCTTGTGGACTCGCTTTCATCTTTTGCCAGCACCTGCTCGGAAGTACATTTAAGCGTCAATACGACCGTCACCTTTCCCGCTCCCTCAATTTTTGAAAGCGCGGCTGCGATGCGGTTTTCCTGATCACCCAGTGAAAACTCTGTTTTTGCCTGGGTGTCGCTCTCAATGTTTTTCTTTGCGGCGGAAGTACCCGTCGGAAGGAGGATGAGCACCAGACCCACAAGAAGAATAATCATGACAAATTTGTTTTTTTTGAGCACATTCCATATCTTCCCGAGCGTCTCAGACATATTTTTATTTTTCATTTTTCATACTCCAGATCAACTCCTCCGGCGATATACCGAGTTCTCCTTCGATGCTTTGGCTCAGCTGTCTGCGCGTCTTCTCATCGGCGTCCGTCTTAAGGCTGGCTCCGCTCGGATACCAATAACCATCTTTGCTCCATTTTGCCGTCACGGTGACGTTCAGGTCTGTTATCCCCAGAGATTTACCTTTGTCCAATATATATGCTTGGCATTTGTCCTCTATGATTCGTCTTGTCAGGTTTTCATTTTCACTGTCCATTGCCGATGACTGAGCCGCCGCGTCCCTTTTATACTGGCTCAGATATTTTGAAAAGCTTGTATAGTCAAAGCCCGCCAAGGGCTTTATCAGAGCGAGGATTGTCATGAGCCCGCAAATGAGCGATACAATTTTTTTCACTTTTCCTTCCGGCGTCAAGGCCATGGCGGCGGCGGTCACCATGGCGGCTCCGGCAATTCCGATGATCCAGCTTCTCAGCGCTTCGGCCAATTCAAGTCACCACCTTTATAACGGAGATGATGGAGATAAACAGCATCAGGGCTGACGCGCCGACCAGTCCGAGCATCATACCGAACGCCGCGCTGACGCTATTTACAAGCTTTGTGATCCGCCCGTCCGCGATGGCGCCGGACAGCCCTGCCGCCGCCTTGTACAACAGATAGTTGACACCAAGGTGCAAAAACGGATAGATGCAGGTCGCCGCGACGGCCAGAACGCCAAAGATGCCGATAGCGTTGCGCAAAATCGACGCGCCGGCCAAAACGGTTTCGGAGGCGTCGGCAATGATGCTTCCCACGACGGGCAGGACGGTGGAGATTGTTGTTTTTAAAGCCTTCGTCGTCACGGCATCCGTTGTACCGGAGATGACGCCTGTCAGAGACAGATACGCCACAAACAGGAGCACAACAGCCAGCATGATGGTCCTTGCCATCCATTTTAAGAGATTGGCCGCGCCGGTCAGCCCTTCTCCGCCCAACGCCGCTTCAGCGATGCTCGTCGCCGTATAGGCATATATCAGAGGCACGATGACGCCCTTTGACGCTGTCATCAGAATATCCATAAAGAGTGTTGTCGCGGCGTATTTTGCCGCCGCCGATGTGATGGCTCCGCTGGCTGCCGCCGCGGTCGTCAGCGTGGGCAGCAGCATTTTTGAAAAGGTGCTTATCTCGTCAAGTGTTTTGCTGCCGAGTCCGATAAACGAGCTGACATTCGACACGCTGATTACCGATATGGCTAATACCCCGGCGAGGATGACATATTTGGCGCCGCCGTCAAAAGCCGCGCTCACCGTCGAGCAGAGCACCGCAATCATCAGAATGGCAGCCGCGTTCTTCAGGCCGCTCATGACAATGCCGCCAAGGCCTGTCTGGACGCTATTGAGTAATTTTTGAATACCGCCGGACAAGTCGAGGCTGTCGGTCACTTTCATTCTGCCGATTGTTTTGCCGGCTTCTTCCGGCAGCGCCTTCTGCAATTTGCCGATATCGAGTGCGTCGGCCTGGCTTTTTTGAACATCCTCGGCAGTAATTTGCGGCACTGCCTGCTCCCCGCCGGTACTCTGCGCCTTCGCCGCCTGCAGCAGCAGAACCGCCATAAGGGCAGCCATAAAGAAAATAACGGCTACTTTTTTCACATGTAATTTCATTTGTAACTCCAAAATGTTCTGTCAGGCCGGCGATTTATTTAAACCAGTGATTCAATCATGCTCATCACGGTCTTAAAAAGCGGGAGAGAGATATACAAAGCTGAAAACGCGCCCGCCAGCTCAACCCCGGAGGCGACCGACGACTGCCCCGCATCCCGGCAGACATCTGCCGACAGCTTCGTGATGATCGATATGCCGATTGTCTTGAAAACAATTGTCAGTACCGCCGGAGATATCTGGGCCGTTTCTGCCAGCGACGAAATAAAATCCGTAATGCCCTTAATCGTATCAAACGCCAGATACAAAGCGATCAGCGCCAACGAAACCGTGAGCATCAGAGCCATTTCAGGGCTGTTTTTTTTAATGACGAGGCTCAGCACCGTGCCTGCTAACGCCACCGCGGCAATTTTGATCAGAATTGCCATAGCTAAAACCCAAACAGACTCTTGATCATGTCAAAAAGCTTATTGATCTCCTGTACAATGATGATGAGCACAACCACAAGCCCCGCGATTGTCGTCATCAGCGCCTGTTCCTCCCGCTTTGAATTGGTTAACAAAAGATTCAGGACAGCAACCAGTATCCCGACCGCCGCAATTTTAAAAATCAAGTCGACATTCATATGTAACCTCTACAAATTCCACAAATTCTAAAGAAGTATAACGACTGCGAACAGACCTGCGGCGACGCCGAGAAACGCGTGGACCTTGGAATTTCTTTCGCGGTCTGTTTCCGCCTTTCGAGAATACTCGTCCATGCGCCGCTGGGCATATTGAATGGCGCTCCTCTGCTCGCCGATATCATACCGGCCCAGGCACATGCCCAGCTCCGTGAGCACAAGCGCCTCCTGCGGTGTGAGCAGGAGCTCCGGCGTATTCAAAACCGCCTGGCTCCATATAGCCGAAAACGACCTGCTGCCCAGAGACGGCATTTTATCCGATGCGTTTTTAAACAGCAGCGAAGCCGGATATGTCGCCTCATTTCCCAGCTGCTTTAAGAGCTCGGGCATCGGCGTGAGCCTGTCGCAGATTTCACTTTTCATAACGGAAAGGGCGCTGATAAGCGCGCCGAGGTTTTTCACCCGGCTCCGCAGCTTTAAAACGCTCATAAGACCCCAGGCGGCAGCCCCGGTTATTAACAGCACCGCGCCAATAAACCTGATCATGTCACACAACCTCCAAATCCTTGACGGTGTATGTCCATTTGTCCGCCGTTTTGCCGATGAGCACAGCCTTTTGGAAGATTCTGTCCTCAAGAAGTCTCCTGTACAGCGGCCTTGCGGACAGATCGCTTATATCCTCCGCGTGCGCCGCCGCAATCAGCTTGACGCCGCAGTTTGACGCGCTTTGGATGGCCGTGATGTCCTCGGGTGCCGTGATTTCGTCAAGTGCGATTACCTGGGGATTCATAGACCGGAGCAGCATCATGACCGCCGCGGCCTTCGGGCAGGCGTCGAGTACATCCGTCAGCTGTCCGATATCCATCTGCGGCACACCGTCGAAAACAGCGGCTACCTCGCTCCTTTCATCGGCGAGCGCAATACGCATTCCATGAATTCCCAGCTCCTCATCGCCGGTGGACAGGAGCCGGACGAGGTCGCGCAGAAGCGTCGTTTTTCCCCGCCCAGGCGGTGAAATGATCAGCGTTGAGCGCAATATACCGCCAGGCGTTATGGCAGGAGCAACACCGCGCGCTATGCCGATGACCTCTCGCGAGATGCGGATGGCGGCGGACGTCATATTTTTAAAACCGATAATCTCCCCGTCCTTTGTGAGCGCCGTCCCGCCGAGGCCGATTCTGTAGCCGCCCCGAACCGTAATGTATCCCGACCGGACACTGTCACGCGAGGCGTAAGCCGAGGCGCCCGTTGCGATATCGAGCATCCCGTCGAGGTCCCGCTTTGAAATCTTTTCACCGCCGAGCGATACCTCTCCGGACGGTAAAAGGACCGTCATCGGGTAACCGACCCGGAGCCGGAATTCCTCCGCCCTCGCCCTGTCTTCCTTCAACACCCTGCGTGCCGGTTCTCTCAGCTGCGGCGGCAGCAGCAGCAACGCCCCGTCATACCGCGCCGCCAGCCCATTCAGGTCAGCCAATCAAAACATCCCCTCACGAAAAAGTCATACACCATTTTATTGTGGCATGTCCCGAAATATGCTCGTCCGGCGGGAATAAAAAAACGCGGTCCTGTCGGACCGCGATTATGCTGCAAAGCTTATTTGGTTTTCCGTATTCCGGATCTCAGCGCATTCATTTTCCTGATATGCTGATATATCTGCAAATTCAAATGATTAACAATTGCCGCAGCTTCTTTTATATGTGCCTCGTCATCAATGACTTCCGACAGCTTATTGCCTTCTGCCATTAAATTGACCATAATGTCTATTTCATTGTTTATGACGTCAAGAATTGGAGCGTATAATGATTGTTGAACAGAATCATACGAGAACAAACTATTCTTAACAGAAAACGGCAAATTACTTTGATTATCAATCATTATGCCCTCCCGTTCTTCGTTATTACCATCAATTTCCCCTAAATTCGACAAAATTCCCTAAAAATATGGACTAATAGAAGTTTACATAAGCAATTATACAAGGTAAATTTCTTTCAGTTAAAAAAAATGTTTGATTTCGTTGCTTTTCGTTGTTTTATGTAATAAAATAACAATAAAACATACAGGGAGAGATTTTTGTGGATAAAAAGCTCTCGATCCTACTCGTCGAGGACGAAGAAGCCGTCTGCAACGAATTTACCGAAAATATTGACGAGCTTGACGACGTTTCTCTCATCGGTGTCACGAACAATTCAAGCGATGCTCTCAAATATATCAAGGATTTTTTGCCGGATGCCGTTATATTGGATTTAGAGCTTCATCAGGGACGAGGCAACGGCTTTCTCGTGCTGCAGGGGCTGAGGCAAATGTCGCTTGATATAAATCCATATATACTGATAACCACGAACAACACCAGCGCGTTCACGTATGAATCTGCGCGCCGTTTAGGCGCGGACTTTATCATGTCGAAACATCAGGCGGACTATTCGGCAAAAAGCGCCCTTGATTTCTTAATAATGCTGAAGCCTGTCATACACAGCAGAATACAGGCCGCTTCGCCCGAACACGCCACAACCGAGCCGCCCGAGGTGAAACACAAGAGACTTTTTACCCGCGTCAGAACAGAATTAAACAATGTCGGCATCAGCCCAAAGGCCGTCGGATATACCTATTTGCTTGACGCCGTCATGCTCGTTATACAGCAGCCGGTACAGAATCTGAGCACCATCATCAGTAAAAAATACGGTAAAACAGAATCCAGCGTGGAACGCGCCATGCAGAACGCGATTCAAAAAGCGTGGCGGACAGCGGACATCGACGATCTGCTGAAATTTTACACCGCCCGTATCAGCTCCGACAAGGGCGTCCCCACGCTGACGGAGTTTATCTATTACTACGCCAATAAAATCAAAGCCGATTATTAAAAGCCGCCCAATAGAGCGGCTTGATATCTTTATTGCTTTAAGTATGACGCTTTCACCACCCTCAGGCTCCCTTTTCAGAGTCTTCGCGCAATAGCGCGGAGACTTTGGGATCTGTCCGCGCAGCGGACTGAGGATTTCCCCCATGCCGCACCGCCGTATCCGCCCGTCATAAAAACAGCGTCATACAACAATAGCCTGCCAAAAGCGTCAGCGCCTGCAAACAATCTCCGAGCAAGCAAAGCAGGAGAACCGTCCCCCTGCTTTCAAGTCCCAAATAAACGACACATAAAAGCCCAAATATCCCCCCACATATGGTTATCCTCCTTCCTTCTTTCTTTCTGTTTGTTTCAGTCTAAAAGATTGAAGCAGGAAACAATGTTAGTTCTGAGGCTCTTTTTTTTGTTTACTTTTATCTCTTTAAAAGCGGGTGAATGTTATTTTGGATATATTTATCAAATATGCGATTATAATATCCTGTAGTCTCTACACCTTTTTTAAATTATTGCATTTAAAGGCATGCAAAATAATTGTTTATAAGTTCTTAATTTACTTGTTTGTGGTATTGCCAGCAATTTATTTTTTAAGGATTAATGCAATTTCATTAAGTTTTGTTTTTCTAGTTATTACATTAATTGCGTTCATTGCAATAATTACAAAGATCTCATTAAACCTAACTATCACTGTGTCGATTATTTCCGTAGGATTTTCATACTTAACTTTTATAGTTGCAGCTTTCCCCGCCGCTTTAATTGTGACTCTTTTATTGCGCTTCATATTACCAAAGTCATCCGGTTCGTATACCGATGTGATTGGCGTTGTAATCGCTTGTTTGATACAGATTGTTCTTGTTATGATCTCTTTTAGGATAAAAAGGCTAAAAAATGGAATGCCATTTTTACTTGAAAACGGCTCGAGCGATGTCGGTGTTTATGTCAGCTTCACGTTACTCATTGCGGCTTCATGTTTGAGTATGAATAAGGACGATAGTATTATAAAACTCATCCCATTTATTTTCATTGTAATTTCTGGCTTGATCGTACTATTCTGGTGGCGAAAAAGCCTAACAAAAAAGTATATTGAGAAAGCAAAATCCCGCGAAATGCAGTCATTACAGGAAACAATAGCCCAAAAAGACGCGGAAATTGAGCGGCTCAAGTGCCACAACGAGGAGCTGTCGAAAATTATTCACAAGGACAACAAGCTGATTCCGGCGCTCGAGTATGCTGTCCGGCAATATCTGTTAGCCGCGGAATCGGAAGCAGACGGCGCCGGGCGCCTGCCGCAGGGCCATATTCTGCTGTGCCAGATTGAAAGCGCTTCCAGCGAACGGCGCGGCATCATAACATCGTACGAGTCCGACAGCAAGCGCCTCCCCGCGACGGGAGTGCCATCCGTCGATGCGCTGCTCATGTACATGCTGCAGCGGTCCAAGGAGCTGCAAATCGACCTGAACCTGTCCTTATCCGGAAGCGTTAAATACTTAATTGAAAATATTGCAGCGGAACAGGATATCAATACGCTGCTCGCGGACTTAATTGAAAACGCCATCGTAGCGGTGAAGGCCTGCGCATCAAAAAACATCCTGGTACATATCGGTATCGTCGATAACTGCTATTCTATGAGTATATTCGATAATGGCATACCGTTTACTTCCGAAACGCTCAATGACATCGGGTTAAAACGGACAACCACGCACGCCGGCGAGGGCGGCAGCGGCATCGGCCTCATGACAGCCTTCGAAATACTCAGAAAGTATCAGGCAAGTTACGTTATTGAAGATGTCGATAATATGCTGTACACAAAAAGTGTGTCTGTTTGCTTTGATCATTTGGGCCAGTTCCGGATAAAGTCAAAGAACAAGGAGCATATCGAGCAGTTTTCTGCTCGGGAAGACAAGCTGCGGGTGAATACCGTCGGCGCATAACGGAAAGATGACGATAAAATCAAACGGAGCCTTTCGGCTCCGTCGTTTTTTCTATGCACTCTATTATTTGCTCTCCCGCCGCCGCAGGCTGAGCCTGTCGGCGATCATGCGATGGCTTCGCTGTTGGCCGGCTTGCCCTTGATGTCAGAGATGTGTAGCCGTAGAATTTTTGGAGGGTTTCGGGTGAGTTATTGGTGTCTTGATTATAGCATATTTAGTTTATTTTTTTCACTATTTACTTAATGTCTGCTTTAAGCACCCTTAAACCATATTCTTATATCAAAATCTAAGCATGAGCTGAGTGAGCAGTTTCCCGGCTTCTGTTTTCATATTTTTTTATATTATCTTCAATTGTCGCTAAATGCTTCTTGAAATGCTCGCAATTGGAACCATCTTTTATTAGGCATCCGATATGTTGGCAATCATCTTCCTTAAGTTTATCCCACAATTTTTCATAATATTCTTTATATATATTTACCATTTTCGTATTTTCAATATATAAACACTCTTTAAATGTTCCTCCGGGAACATAATTTAAAGTTGGATTAAGTAAAAACATCATATTATTATCGATTATCTGACAGCTAATCACCGTAACCGGAAAAGACTTTTCAATTTCATCAATTTTTATATATGCAAAATGTATATTTCTTATATTTGCGGTTTTTTCAATCAGCTCATTCACCCATTTAAGTTTTTCATAATCAGGTATACTTATGATTCTCCTAATATCAACTTTCGGATTATTTTTTGCGAAATTAACCAAATTATCAAAATGCGCTACTCTCGCTTTATCACTAATAGTTTTTGCATCAGGCCGGAATGGATCTAAATGCATTAACCATACCCTTTCTACGGAATTATTTACTTTTTGCTGCAAGAGATTATAAAAATCTGTTTGATCATTTAGTCCCCTTATATGGGCGTCTACCTTTATACTAGACATTTCGTTGACAATTACTTTAAGATTCTTACTTTGATTATCTAATGTTATATCTATTTTATCACAAAATAGCTTGCTTTTTAAAGCATTGCTAATTACAAATATCGCAAGCAAGGTTACCATCCTTACTAACAGTTGAAGGGAATCGTCAGTCCCGGAATCACCCAATACACAATATAAAAATACGCTCACCAATACGGCTATTATCGATAAATATCCAACAACCTCTAATAAAGCTTTAGCTAATTTTGATCTCATAATTAATTTCATTCCTCCTCATTCGGGTGTGTTAACACTCTCCATTTTTTATATAATAGCACATAATATGTAAAATACAATAATATACAAAATGATTAAGAGAAACATTAACATAGTGAAAAAGCTTAAATCTCTATGATTCTCTTTGCCAACCCGTTGACATAACAAAAACACCCCTTATTTATTAGTTATAATACCAATAAATAAGAAGTGTTTATAACCGTTGCAGGTATCTATTATTTGCTCTCACGCCGCTGCAGGCTGAGTCTGTCGGCGATCATGGCGATGAATTCGCTGTTGGTCGGCTTGCCTTTGATGTTCGAGACGGTGTAGCCGAAGAACTTTTGGAGGGTTTCGAGGTCGCCTCTGTCCCAGGCGACTTCGATGGCGTGGCGGATGGCCCGTTCGACGCGGCTCGGCGTCGTTGAGAACTTTTTTGCGACGGTTGGGTACAGCACCTTGGTCACAGCATTAATGATGTCCATGTCGTTAATGGTGAGAATAATCGCTTCGCGCAGATATTGATAGCCTTTAATGTGGGCCGGTACACCGATCTCGTGAATAATCTCCGTCACAAGACTTTCCAGGCTCTGCTCCTGGCGCGTCGGCTTCGCGTTTGTGCCTGCTCCGATGCCGGATATGCGTGATTTGCCGGACACCATACGGATTCTGGTTAAAAGCGCGGGGATATCACATGGTTTCTGCATGAAATAAGACGCCCCGAGACTTGATGCTTCGGTCAGCGTATGCTCGCTTGAAAATCCGGAAATGATAATTACCGCCGGTCTCTCGCCGTCCGGTATAGCGGTAAGCTTCGCAAGCACCGCTAAGCCATCAAGGCCCGAAAGGATGAGATCAGTAAGTAGCACATCTGGTTTTTCAGTCAGCACAAGCGAATAAGCAGTCAACCCATCACCAGTGCAGCCGGCGACCTCAAAGTCGCCTTCTGCAGCCAGAATCTCGGAAAGCAGCATTCTGTACTCTTCACCGGCGTCAGCTATTATGACTCGCGTTTTGTCCATTGTATCTCCTCCGTAAATGTAATTTTTCATCACGGCTTTGCATTATATCTTTTTATCTGCGGCCTTGTCTAACAATTTAGCACAATAAGACGCCTTTTGCAAGCATATTTTGGAAAATATTTCTAAAATTTTCCATTTTCTATGCCTTCGATTAAAAAGTCATATGATACATTGAAAATGGATACAATTGCCCGAAGCTCAATATCAGTAACATACCTTTTATTTGTTTCAATACGGGTAATAACATTTTTATCCATATCCATCCCCTGGAGCTGAAGCCGGCCGGCCAGTGCTCTCTGGGATAAGCCGTGCTTTTCCCGAAGATCCTTCAGCCTGCCTGATATGAGATTTTTTTCACCTTTATTCCCGCATGGTTTCGGCATAAGCCATCCTCCTTGTCTATTTAGTGCAATTTTCCTTTAATTACTAATTGTAATATTGTAACAATTGCCGACGGGTTGTAAAAGTGAGACACAGTACAGATTCCATGAAAATATATGAATAAAATTGTTTGATTTTGTCCAATTTTTATATGCTTATGCGTTCTTTCAGTCAAGCCCTAATGTGAGGATGCCGAGACAGTCGGCGTAAATTTGAGAGAACTGAGACAACGGAAGCGGTGAAACGCCCTCCCCCGCCTCAATGGTATAGCCGGGCCGGTTATACGCTGAAATAAACCAATCCTTATATCCGGCATAACCTGACATGATCGGCGTTTCTTCGGCGGCGTAGCCGCTGGCGAATGCAAATTTTTGGGCCGTTTCAAATGAATTTTTCGGCTCAAAATCGAGATACTTCCAGTAGATGGTTTTTCCCTGCGTATGAAAAGACAGCGTGAGCGAAAAATCATGCGCCCGCGTGAAGTCGTACAGGGCTCGGCTTTCCGGCTCCGTCAGGGACGCCGGGCCGACAAAATCTCTCGGTCCGGGCTTTGTTGCTCCCTGTTCGTATTTGACGGCTCGGGCGTTTTCCCAGCCGGCAGGATACTGAAGATTCAAGTCCACACCGCGTATATTGGCCTTCCAGCCTGATGGGAACGGTATATCGGGATACTGCCCGGCAAGCGCCTCGGCATCCCGGTAATATGCGCCCGATGACAAACCGCCCGTCACCAGATCCACCCCGTCGGGATTGACCATCGGGACAAGACTCAGTGTTGTTTTAATGTATAACAATTGGGCATTTTTGTCAAATATTTTGTCGTAGAATGCACATTTTTTAGCGTAACTTTCAAGAAATCGCATCAGCAGCAGGCTGGTGATCCACTCGTTGGCGTGGTGCGAGGCATTATAGAAGACTTCATTGGCGCCGGTTCCGATTTGCAGCACGGTGATTTCATTGCCCATAACGCTCCTGCCGAGCGCGCTGACGCGCAGAAAAGGATACCGCGCACATAGTCCGCGCACGCACAGAGACAATAAGGCTGAGGTTAACCTGATGTTGTCCGGCACGACATCAAAGCCCAGCGGAATGATGACGGTTTGCCCGGCGGTCAGCATTGCTCCGCAGGCGTCCGGGTTCGCGGCGGCAACAGCCTCAATCGTCGTACCGTAAACTGACGCCAGTTGATCGGGTGTGTCACCGGGCTGAACAGTATAGCTGACAAAGCCGGTCAAATACGGCATAAGCGCCTGCCAGGTCTGAGGTCCGGCAATGCCGTCGCAGCTGATGCCCAACGAGACCTGGAAGCTTTTTAGCGCCTCGAATGTGCGCTCTCCGAAAATGCCGTTGATAACCGTCTCGTGCTTTGCCCGATGAAGCGCAAGCTGCAGCAGCTCTGTCATCGGTCCGCTCGCCCCCGGGCCGATACTGTCAAATTCATTTATCAATTGAATCCTCCCTTTCTTCACTTCAAAATCAAAATATAACAAATCATGCGAATATATACATCAATGCACTGAAAAATCAAAAAGGCGCAATGATAAAAAAGCCCGCTCATCCAAAACAGAAATATATTGACACATACAAGCGTTCTTTTTTTCTTTAATGGGGACATATTAAAATCGAAGCAACGATCAAACGATTATTTTCAGGAGGGGGAAATATCATGAATTTATTGTTTAACTCTCCATATCTAAAAGGGGGACGAATGGTATGGGGATTCATTTAAATTTTAGTAAACGGCAGCTTAAAAGATTCGTTACAGGATTACTTCTTATAACTGTTATATCACTTAATATATCAGCCGGACTCGCTTCTTACAGCAAAAAGTATCTCATTCCGATGGGCAGCGCCGTCGGCATCAATCTGCAGTCCGAGGGTGTCATGGTCGTCGGCGTACCGGAAATTCTTGCCGACGGGAAATCGATGTCTCCCGCCCGCGGCGCGGGGTTGTCCGCGGGTGATATCATCACGCAAATCGGTACGCAGCATGTCTCAACGAACGAGGATCTCAAAGCGGCGATCGAGAAGCTGGACGGTTCCCCCGTTTCCGTCAAGGTCACGCGCGGCACAAACGTCCTGCAGCTCAAAGTCATACCCCATAAAACAGACGACGGCCGCTGTGAGCTCGGGCTGTGGATGCGCGACGGCATTGCCGGTATCGGCACACTGACCTTTTACGATCCTCAAACTGGTGTTTTCGGCGCGCTGGGCCACGCCGTCAATGATAACGAAACCGGAATCATAATCCCACTCCGGGCAGGCTCCGTGATGCGGTCCTTCGTAACAGACGTCATCCACGGGAAAGCGGGTATGCCGGGCCAGCTGCGCGGCACATTCAACAATGAGCAGGTGCTCGGCAGCCTGACGCAAAATTCTTCCTGCGGCATCTTTGGCATCATGGGTGAAAACGACCTGATATCAGGCAAAAAGCCTCTCCAAATCGCCGAATTATCGGAGATCAAGACAGGCCCGGCAACGATTCTGTCCAATGTGGCGGGTACGGATGTTGAAGAATACAAGGTTGAAATTACGCGCATATATACGGGAGCAGAGTCCGTCGGCCGCAGTATGATGCTCAGCATCACAGACCCGCAGCTCATCGCGCAGACCGGCGGCATTGTCCAGGGCATGAGCGGCAGCCCCATACTGCAAAACGGCAAAATCATCGGCGCCGTGACGCACGTGCTCATCAATGACCCGACACGCGGCTACGGTATATCAATTGTCAGCATGCTCGATTCAATTGCAGACGATACGAATAAAAAAGCGGCATAAGGCGGGAAACAGCGGGCGATTCGTGAATCGCCCCTACATATTGCAATTCACACATAAAAAAGATAAAATGTTGGGCATTACAAATTAGGAGAATATATCATGCAGACCAAGACACTTATTGAAGTCCGGTATCCGGACTGTGACCGCATGGGGATTGTCCACCATGCGGTCTATCCGGTTTGGTATGAAATGGCGCGCATGGACTTTTTTCAGGAGCTGGGGTTCTCGTTTGCCGACATGAACGCCGTCGGCGTCAATCCGGCGATGGTCGATCTGCATCTGCAGTTCAAAGCATCGGCAACATACCCTCAAACCCTTTACATCCTCACCCGCATGGGTGAGTTCGCCCCGAAAAAGCTGGAGCTTTTATATGAGACCTACGACCTGCTCAGCGGCACGCCGATCAACATCGCCCGCACCTTTCATATCTGGACAGGCCCCGATAACAAGTCTTTTAACGTGGAAGAAAACCTGCCGCACATTTTTGAAAAGATCAAAAATGCCGCGGCGAAATAAGTATTCAACACCATAATTCCCGGGTAAATAAAATAAATGACTTGATAAGGATGCTGCTGCTTTGAATTCTTCAACCGCTTTGCTCATTACAACGATCATTATGGCTTTGGGCGCCATCACGTTTTCCTCACTCAGTAGGGCTTTTCAGGCGCAATCAGGTGATCTCACAGACCTCCCCGAGCTGGATGGTTATGTACTCGCGCCGCAATCCGAAGTAACATTATTACGGCATGTCTCCGGTACCGGCACCGATGAAACGATGGCGCTTATAAAAAGTAAGCTCGACAGCCGCAGTATCAGTATCCAATATGCAGATATTTATGATGACATTTATGAAAAAAGAGAGGTCATCCTCTTCAAGAAGCAGTCATCAGCTCCCGTCACCGCGAGGAGAAGCCATGACAGATAACCAGCAGAACGATTTCTCAAAAGGCAGTATATTTAAAGCGATCATGCAGCTGGCTCTGCCGATGACGGTCGCCCAGTTCATCAATATTATGTACAACATCGTCGACAGGGTGTATATCGGCCATATTGCCGATGGGCGCGACGCACTGACAGGCATCGGCATCACCCTGCCGATTATCTCAATCCTTATCGGTTTTGCGAATCTGTGCGGCACAGGCGGCGCGCCTTTGTGCGCCATGGCCAGAGGACGCGGCGACAAGAAGGACGCAGAGCACATCATGGGCAACGCTTTTACCATGCTGCTCGTGCTCGGCGTCGTGCTCACCGCAGTGTGCCTGATCATCAAGCGCCCGCTTTTATATCTGTTCGGAGCGGATGACGCGACCTACAAATATGCCAATGAATTCCTGTCGATCTATATTTTCGGCACCGTTATGGTCATGATCAGTCTGGGGATGAATCCGTTTATCAATTCGCAGGGCTTCGGTAAATTCGGCATGATGACCATTGCGCTCGGCGCCGTCGTCAATATCGTTTTGGACCCGATTTTTATCTTTGTTTTTAAAATGGGCGTTCAGGGCGCGGCGCTGGCCAACGTCATTTCCCAGAGCTGCTCGGCGGTTTGGGTCATATGGTTCCTCACCGGGAAAAGGGCTATACTCGTCCTGCGCTTAAAACACTTATATCTGAAAGCCAAAACCGTGGGCAGGATACTGGCGCTCGGCATATCCGGTTTCTGCATGAGCCTGACCGGCAGCCTCGTCCAGATTGTCTGCAATACGACGCTTTTGTCCTATGGCGGTAATTTATATGTCAGCATCATGACGGTCATCAACGGCATCCGGGATGTCGCGTCGCTCGGCATGATGGGCGTCACCATGGGAGCCGTGCCGGTGCTCAGCTATAATTACGGCGCGAGGCAATATGGGAGAATCCGGCAAGGCATCCGCTTTTCTACTGTCCTCGGTATCGTCTGCGCCGCTGTTCCCTGGGCTTTTATCATGCTCTTTCCGCAAATATTCATCCGCATTTTCAACAATGATCCCGATCTTATCAAATACGGCGTCCCCGCGTTCCGCATTTATTTTTCATCCTTCTTTTTCATGACCTTCCAGATGGTAGGGCAAACCGTTTCTCAGGCTCTCGGCCGCGCCAAGTCCGCCATATTTTTCTCGCTGCTCAGAAAAGCCTTCATCGTCGCACCGCTCACCGTCATTCTGCCGCGTTTATGGGGCCTCGGCACAAACGGTGTTTTCCTGGCGGAGCCGATTTCAAACGTCGTCGGCGGTCTGGCCTGCTTCATTACGATGATTTTTATCGTCTACATTCCCCTCGGCCGTCTTGAGCAGGAACAGCAACAAGTAACGGTTTTGAAAAACTGACTTATTGGACAATATAATTCTACAAAAAGTGCGCAAAATTCTTATATGATAACCCGTTGGATATCACCGATAAATATGTTAGTATATTGGCGTAAAAAGCGAAGATGCTTTTATGACAAATAACTGTCATAAAAGCATTTTTCAGTAACACATCCGCTTTAAATGCCGTTCGTTTGCCTTATTCAGATAATTCTCGGGCTGATTGTCCATTCCTGTCCGCCGGACCTGTTTTCTGGCTTCGGGTAGGCCAGAACGTAAAAATCAGTCGCGTCGGCTTCTTTTTTAAACATGGCCTGCGCCGCACCCGAAAGCGCATAGGACATGGCAGGCTTTGTGATGATCGGCAGCTTCGATTTTTCTTTTATCTCCCGCAGAACACGCAGGCCCGTCTTATTGCCCGCCAGCACCCTGATATATTGGGGCGGCAGGAAACTGTCCTCCGCGCGGATGCCGAGCGCTGCGCACAGCAGCATCCTGCGCAGGCGCGACATGGCATAGCGCTTCGTCTTTGTATGGTCGAGGACCGATTGAACCGACGGCATGGACTTCGAAAAGCGCATCAATCTTAAGTCAAGGCCTTCCGAAGCATCCGGCAGACGGGCAAACGCGTCTTCATCCAGCATTCTCAGGCGTGCCAAAACGGCTGTTTCAACGGTATCCATAAAAACCGGACCGCGCCCGAGCGCCGTCTCTTCTTTTAATATTGCAGCGGCCGACGCGGGCATGAGCGCCCAGGGCTCCTTATCTTCTTTTAATAGGCGCCGGAGTGCCGACGCAGACTCCGTACCGCCGCCGTCGTGCGCGGAATCCGACCGGGGGATCGTCAGCGGCGCCATTGCTGAATGGGCGGCGTCAAGCGCTCTCAGGTATTCGATACCCAGTATGTTATTCGGGGTTTTCAAAGCGTCGGCTTTTTTGCCCAATATCCTGGAGGCGGCTTTTTGCCGTGCGTGCGCGTACGAAACACCTGTCTTGAGTTCTTCCTTAATCAATCCGGCCATCTCGGCGGACGACAGGCATTCGGCCAGCGCCCTGAGGCTCTCCGTCTCCCCCGCCTCGCTGCCGAACGAGATATAGCCGCAGACGCCGAGCGCTTCGAGCAGCGTAACGCCGCCGCGCGCAAAGCCCTCCGCCGAGGAGAGCACATACGGCAGCGGCAGCTCAATGACAAGGTCGGCACCGGCAGCCACCGCGGAGGCGGCGCGCGCGTGCTTTTCAAAAACGGCAAAATCGCCGCGCTGCGCGAAATTGCCGCTCATGGCGCAGATAACGGCGCATTCCTCCCCGATAAGCGTACGCGTCTGGGCAACATGCCTTACATGACCGTTATGGATTGGGTTATACTCACAAATAATACCCGCTGTTTTCAAGTTTTTTATCTCCAACAGTACATTTTTACAAAATTTCTTGATATATTACAATCATCGTATTAAAATAGCGACTGTTACATTTTATTTTATATATAACATTTTAGCAAGGGGTTTAAAAATGAACGTATTAGTTATCAATGCAGGCAGTTCCTCATTGAAATATCAGCTTTTTGATATGGAAACAGAAACTGTCATCGCAAAAGGGATATGTGAACGCATCGGCATCGACGGGCGTCTGAAGCATACACCCGTGTTAAACGGCAAACCGGTATTTAAAGAGGACATACCCCTCCCCACGCATGCCGAAGCAATCAATGCCGTTATCGAGAAATTAACCAGCAAAGAATACGGCGTCATTTCCAGCCTCGATGAAATCGGCGCGATCGGGCACCGCGTCCTGCACGGCGGCCAAAAATTCTCCAAGAGCGTTCTCGTTGCCGAGGATGTCATCGCCGCGATCGTCGAATGCATCCCGCTCGGCCCGCTTCATAACCCCGCTAATCTTATGGGTATCAAGGCTTGTCAAAAAGCGATGCCGAACGTTCCGCAGGTCGCCGTTTTTGATACCGCCTTTCACCAGACAATGCCGAAGCACGCTTATATCTACCCTATCCCCTATAGCTATTATGAAAAATACGGTCTGCGCCGTTATGGCTTCCACGGCACCTCCCACCGCTATGTGGCGCAGCAGGCTCTGGAATTTATGGGCATCCCTGCTGAGGGCTCAAGACTCATCACCTGCCACCTGGGCAACGGCTCATCGCTCGCTGCCATCAAGGACGGTAAATGTATCGACACAACCATGGGCCTTTCACCCCTTGAAGGCTTACCGATGGGCACTCGCAGCGGCAGCATCGACCCCACAATCATGTCTGTCATGGCAGAAGAAGAGGGGCTGACGATGCATCAGATCATGGAAATCCTGAACAAAGAATCCGGTGTTCTCGGCGTCTCCGGCATCTCATCGGATTTCCGCGACATTGAGGAAGCTGCGGCTGCAGGCAATGAGCGCGCCAGACTCGCTCTGGATATCTTCAATTATGACTGCAGAAAATATATCGGTGCTTATATGGCTGCCATGGGCGGAGCAGACGCCATCATCTTTACAGCCGGGCTCGGTGAAAATGGCCCGGAAACGAGAGAGCAGATCATAGAAGGCCTCAATCAGCTGGGTATCTGCCTCGATAAAGAGAAGAACAATTTTAAGGGCCAGCTCAGGGAAATTACCGGCGAGGGCTCGAAAGTCAGGATCATCGTCATCCCAACGAACGAAGAGCTTGTTATTGCGCGGGATACAAAAGAGATCGTTGAAAAATAAATACTGATTAACAGGGCTCCGGATGACGGCTTATAACTTGTCACCCGGAGTTTTTACATTCCGCCGCGCCATAATTTGGGCGGCTGCGGAAAAAAGTGTGTCAGCATGGCATCCGGTGCCTTTTATTTATAAATATTATTTTAGCAAGGGGTTTAGATTATGAATGTATTAGTAATGAATGCGGGCAGCTCTTCATTGAAGTATCAGCTTTTCGATATGGTGACTGAAACTGTCGTCGCAAAAGGGGTCTGTGAACGGATCGGCATTGACGGTCGGCTGAAGGATTTACTCGTCAGCGGCAAACCGGCATTTGCAGAGGATATTCCCCTTCCCTCCCACGCCGAGGCAATCAAAGCCGTCCTCGATAAGCTCACAAGCAAAGAATACGGCGTAATCTCGAGCCTCAAAGAAATAGGCGCTGTCGGGCACCGCGTTCTGCACGGCGGTCAGAAGTTCTCAAAAAGCGTATTGGTTGACGAAAATGTCATAGCGGCTATTATCGAATGCTTCCCCCTCGGCCCGTTGCATAACCCCGCCAATCTAATGGGTATAAGGGCTTGTCAGGAAGCGATGCCGGGTGTCCCGCAGGTTGCTGTTTTTGATACGGCTTTTCACCAGACGATGCCGAAGTATGCCTATATCTATCCGATTCCTTATAGTTATTATGAAAAATACGGCCTGCGCCGGTACGGATTCCACGGTACCTCTCACCGTTATGTGGCACAGCAGGCTCTTGAATATATGGGCATCCCGGCTAAAGGTTCAAAACTCATCACCTGCCACCTGGGCAACGGCTCATCACTCGCCGCCATCAAGGACGGTAAATGCGTTGACACAACCATGGGTCTGTCCCCCCTCGAAGGTCTGCCGATGGGGACGCGCAGCGGCAGCATCGACCCAACCATTATGTCTGTTATGTCCGAAGAAGAGGGGCTGACGATGCAGCAGATTATGGACATCCTGTATAACAAGTCCGGCGTTCTCGGCATCTCCGGCGTCTCGTCGGACTTCCGCGACATTACGAGCGCGTCAGCCGCGGGCAACGAACGTGCCAAGCTCGCCCTGAGCATCTTCACCTATGACTGCAAAAAATATATCGGTGCCTATATGGCTGCTATAGGCGGAGCAGACGCCATCGTCTTTACGGCGGGACTTGGTGAAAACAGCGCCATTATTAGAGAACAAATCATCGCAGGCCTCGAGCCATTCGGTATCTGCCTTGATAAAGAGAAGAATAATTCAAAAAGCCAGCCCAGAGAGATTACCGGCGAGGGTTCAAAGGTCAGGATCCTGGTCATCCCGACGAACGAAGAACTTGTAATTGCACGGGATACAAAAGAAATCGTCGAAAAATAACACAACGCCGGCTGACAGTTTTTTACTGTGAGCCGGCATTTTTTTTGCCCTCCGACAAAATAATGTGCTAAATTATGGGTTGACATCAGAAGTTATACAGATTATTCTAGGATTAGCATATTGATTGTTCGGCAAAATATGCTCACAGCTCTAAGGAAAGCTGCAAATTTATAAGTCTTATCATCCCAAGCAGCTGCGTGCGATAAGACTGGCCTATATCAATTTTAAGCTGACGCGCAGCGGCAGAACGGACGATGTTATGGACATTTTCGAAAAATGCTACAATTACAAAACTGCTGACGAAACGAAGGCGCAGGGGCTCTATCCCTTTTTCCACGCGCTTGAGTCGAAGCAGGATATTGAAGTCATCATGGAGGGCAAGCGCCGGATTATGCTCGGGTCCAACAATTACCTTGGACTTACGACGCAGCCCGAAATTATAGAAGCAAGCATTAAAGCCATAGAAAAATACGGCACCGGCTGCTCCGGCTCCCGCTATTTAAACGGTACGCTCGAAATGCATCTCGAACTCGAATCCGAATTGGCTGATTTTCTTGGCAAAGAAGCTGTCGTCACCTTTTCGACAGGCTTTCAAACGAACATTGGCATTATCAGCGCCATTGTCGCTCATGGCGACTACGTCATTTGCGACCGGGATAATCACGCCAGTATTTACGACGGCTGCCGCCTGAGCTTTGGAAAAATGGTCCGGTACCAGCACAGCAACATGGAAGATCTCGAACGCGTTCTCCAAAGCATCCCGGAAAGTGCCGGTAAGCTGATCGTCACCGACGGTGTTTTCAGCATGGGCGGCGATATTGCGAAACTGCCCGAAATCGTCCGGTTGGCAAAGAAATATAACGCGCGCACGATGGTTGATGACGCGCACGCGTTCGGTATACTCGGCGAAGGCGGCCGGGGTTCAGCCCATTATTTTGGGCTGGAAAACGATGTTGATATCCTGATGAGCACGTTCAGTAAATCTTTAGCCAGCCTCGGCGGCCATATGGCGGCCGATTACAAGGTCGTTGATTATGTCCGCCACAGCTCGCGGCCATTCATCTTCTCCGCGTCAATGCCCCCGTCCAACTGCGCCACGACGCTTGCTTCGCTGCGGTATCTCCGAAAACATCCCGAAATCGTACAAAGGCTGTCCGATATTTCCGCGTACGCCAGAAACGGATTAATTAAGAGAGGCTTGAAAATCATCGTCTCCTCAACACCGATTATCCCGATTTATACATATGAAGTGATGAATACGCTCGTCAAGGCTAAAGCCTTATACGAAGCCGGTGTCTATGTCAATCCTGTGTTTCCGCCCGCAGCCCCGCAGGATGGCTGTTTGCTCCGGACAAGCTACATGGCGACGCATACCGAAGCCATCCTGGATGAAGCGATGGATATTATCCAGAAAGTCATGGTGAGCTGATTTGCAGAAGGTCGTACTCCTGACCGGCGGCAGTAAAGGCATCGGTTTTGCCACGGCGAAGAGCTTTGCCGAGAAAGGCTGTAAAATATACGAGCTCAGCCGCAGCAATACCGCAAATCCCGGTGTCATCCATATTACAGGCGACGTCACGGACAAAGCGTCCGCGGAAGCCGCTGTGAATCAAATATTGGCGCGCGAAAGCCGGATCGATATTCTAGTCTGCAACGCCGGTACCGTTATATCGGGCGCCATCGAGTTTACAGAGGTTGATGATATAAAAAAGCTGATGGAGCTCAATTTTTACGGCATGGTCCACACGATACGCGCCGTCCTTCCTGCTATGCGGAAAACAGGCGGCAGGATTGTCTGCCTGAGCTCCATGGCCGCCGTCTTCCCCGTACCGTTCCAGGCTTACTATTCCGCCTCAAAGGCGGCAATCAGCGCCTTTACAATGGCTCTTGCCAACGAGGTGAAGCAGTTTGGCATCACTGTATGCGCCGTGCATCCCGGCGACACCAGAACCGATCCGATCCGCACCAAGCTTCATGCCGGTGACGATATTTACGGCGGGATGATTTCGCGGTCGGTCAGCGTGATGGAGCACGACGAAGCCAACGGCATGGCGCCCGGCAAGGTCGGCAGCTTTATCAGCGGCATCGCGCTCAAAAAGCGCGTGAAGCCCTATTATGTCGCCGGTTTTGTTTACAAGCTGATGTATTTCCTCTCGCGCGTTCTGCCGGCTTCCGCGGCAAGAAGCATCATCGGCATGCTGTACGCAAAATAATATTATATAAAGTATAAACGCGTCATGCTACTCAGTATGGCGCGTTCGGTTATTTCACGAATCAGCACAATTTTATTGTTTATTTTTGTTGACATTTATAATATCGGATGATAAACTTACAAGGCCGCTTTGAACGGGCCAAACGGATTGCGTGCAATTCGTATAAGAGAAGACTTTTTGAGTTTTCCGCCTTGAGAGCGAGACTCTATTTTTAAGAGGTGAAATGATTTGACGCATGCGATTATCGTAACAGGCGGAAAACAGTACAGGGTTGCCGAAGGCGACGTGATCTACATTGAAAAGCTCCCCGTGGAAGCTGAGCAAAAAATCACATTTGACCAGGTTCTCGCCATTGTCGGAGACACAGGAAATACCTTTGGCACGCCGACAGTTGCCGGTGCTGCCGTCACAGGCAGTGTTATTAAAAACGGCAGAGCAAAGAAAATTATTGTTTACAAAATGCACTCTAAAAAAGGCTACCGCAGAAAACAAGGCCACAGACAGTCCTACACGAAAGTACAGATTGACAAGATCTCCGTATAAGAGAGATTGGTCTCTTTTAAAGAGTTCTATATAGAAACACTTAAATTTGGAGGTGTAAATTATGGCACATAAAAAAGGTATGGGATCAACGAAGAACGGCCGCGACAGCCACGCGCAGCGCCTTGGGCCCAAGCGCGCCGACGGTCAGTTCGTTTTAGCCGGCAACATCCTTGTCCGCCAGCGCGGAACGAAAATTCACCCGGGCGTCAATGTCGGCAAAGGCAGCGACGACACCCTGTTTGCCCTCAAAAGCGGCAAAGTCAAGTATGAACCCATCACCCGTGACCGCAAATGCGTATCGGTTTATGAGGATCTCCCCCAATAAGAACATAATATATAAAAGCTGCTCCGTTCGGAGCAGCTTTTTTGTTGCTTACACCGTCGGTTTATTAACACAAGAAAATATCAGTATTCCCGCCTGCGTGGGAATGACAGAATGAATAGCGCTTTTTATCTTAATTAAGTACAAGTATCAGTACGTTTTAAAATAAGAGAAGCTCAGTTTTGAGCTTCTCTTACGGCTTTTTTAATATTTTATCGTGGTGCCCGCAATTTCGCAGAACCACAGTGTCTGGCTTTTCATAGTTGTAGGTAAGACGAATATCCATGGTAGCGCTCATCTCGAAAACACCCTTGTATCCATGCATTTTATGAACTCTTAATGACTTAGTCTTCGGGTTTTTAAGGAATAATTCGAGTGACTCGTCAATGGCCTGCTGCAGTTCGGCATCGAGCTCGGCATCGAGCTCGGCATACTTTCTATCAAAGTTTTCCGTAAATTTTAATGTCATAATTTCGGAGTTTTCAGACTGTCAAGGTGAGCCTTTGCCTGAGAAGCATCCAGCTCTCCGGTAATCCTGCCATGCTTGATATCAGCATCAGCTTTCCGTTCTCCATTTTGCCATTCTTCCGTATAGAACCACGCTTGTTCCCTCGGAATCACTAGCACCGGTTTCATAACAATATTGCCGTCCACGACACCGAATTCTATATGGTCGCCAGTTTTCAAGTTCATAGCCTTTACGATCTCCTTTGGGATAGTAATCTGGGCTTTCTCTCTTATCTGGGTAATCATTATCACAACCTCATCTCGCTTTTCTTACTTTCTTACTTTCTTACTTTCTTACTTTCCTATATTATTATATCTGTATTTTTGGTTTATGCAATAATGATCTTCAGTTTATGCTTATTTTATTTGTGCTCGAGTTCGTTATTTTTTCCGTTTAAACTTCTCGAGCAGGAAATTTATCATCAGGCTCGGGCCCATCACCAGATCTCCTATTATGCCGAAGGCGCCGTTTTGTTCGGTTCCATCGTGCACCATATAGGTTCTTGTGGAAGTCGGGCCTTTGATGCCCATCGCCTCCAGGTTGATTTTACAGTCTTTTATAATAACGGCTTCAAAGATATCGAGTATTGTCGAGCGGATGTTTTTTTCCAGATTTTCAAAGCCGTCGATCAGGCTTTTATTATAGTGCGTCAGCGGGTCGCCCTTGACCTTGCCGATCATCTGGACTTCATCCTGCAGGCTGTCGAGAAACAGCAGATGGTCTGCCCAGCATTTGCCCATCGCGAACAGCTCAATCTGCCGCTGGGCGCGCCGGAATTCGCTTTCCCCGACATGCTTGACCAATTCGTCGTACCGTTCCGGCTCGTCTTTTTCAAGCACCGACAGCGTTGGGCCGCCCAGCAGGATTTTTTCTCTTTTCCTGTGGACAAGCAGCCGCTGATCCTCGACGATATCGGCATATTTGAAAAGCGTCACCTTCGCGTCAAACAGCTGGCCCTCCACGACCCTTTGCGTATGGAGAATCGCCTTGCCGAAAACGGGATTCTCAAGCGGCTCGGTCTGCCTGAGCGCCCTGTATTTTTCAGGGATGCTTTCAAGCAGCCCGTAGCGGACAACAAGATTATCCTCGAGACTTAAGAAAAACCGGCTCTCGCCCGGGTCGCCCTGTCTTCCGGCGCGCCCTCTGAGCTGATTGTCAATGCGGACGCTTTCATGCCTGTTCGTACCGATGACGTACAGACCGCCGAGCGCGCAGACCTGATCGTAGGCAGTGTCGGCGTTTTTGCCGCCGAGGCGGATGTCAACGCCGCGTCCGGCCATATTCGTCGATATCGTCGCAGCGCCGTAACTGCCCGCGTCGGCAATCACCCCGGCTTCTCCCTCGTCGTTTTTGGCGTTGAGGATGGCAATGCCGGGTATGTCGCTCAGCATATCCGCCAAAAGCTCGGATTCCTCGATGCTGCAGGTCCCGAGGAGCACAGGCCTCCCCGCTTGATGCGCTTTTCTGATTTCCGCCGCGACGGCGTCGTACTTCGCCTGCTTATGCGTGAAGATGATATCCGGCCGGTCGATTCGGATGCAGGTCCTATGGGGCGGTATCACCGTCACGCTTTTATCGTAAAACCGGAACAGCTCCGCCGCCGCCGGGACGGCCGTGCCCGTCATACCGCAAAAGTCGGGGTAAAGCCGCAGATAGTTCTGGAGTGTGATGCTGTTCATCACCTGGCCCTGCATTTTCGGTGTGAGGCCTTCCTTGATTTCAACCGCCGTGTGCAGCCCCTCAGACCATTGCCTGTTGACGGCGATGCGCCCGGTAAACTCATCAACGAGCAGGATCTCACCGTTTTTGACGATATAGTCCACGTCCTTCTTCAGGAGGTACTCGGCCTGCAGGATGAGGCTGACCTGTGACAGAATGTCGAGGTTTTTTTCGTCGTAAAGATTCTCCAGCTGCAGCTTGTCTTCAATAAAAGCGTTGCCCGCTTCCTCGAGATATATGGCATTCCCATTCTCATCTGTTTTAAAATGGACGTCCTGTTGCATTTGAGCGACTATTTTAAACAGCTTTTTCCCTATGACAGTCCGCGCAGGCACATCCCCGGCGATGACAAGCGGGATGCGCGCCTCATCAATCAGAATCGAATCCGCCTCGTCAATGACGGCAAAATGGAACGGGCGCTGAACGATATCGCATGCCTCATACCCCAGAAAACCGCGCAGATAATCAAAACCCGCTTCCTTGGCGGTGATATAGGTAATATCCGCGTCATAAGCTTTTTTGCGTCCGAGCTTCTCCGTGGTCTCATTGATATAGCCAACTGACATGCCCAGCAGCTCGTATATAGGCTTCATCCAAAGCGCGTCACGTTTGGCCAGATAATCGTTGAATGTCAGCACGTGTACGCCTTCACCCGACAGCGCTTTTAAATACGCGGTAAAGACGGCGGCGAGCGTTTTGCCCTCGCCTGTGGCCAGTTCGATAATGCTGCCGCCGGTCATGGCGGCGGCAGCCAGCAGCTGCACGTCATGCGGCGTTATACCGAGCGTCCGCTTCACCGCCTCAAAAACCAGCGCAAACGCTTCCGGCAGCAGCTCCTTCTCCTCCTCGCCGGAGACAGCCCGCTCCCTTAATTTTTGTGAAGCCTCCTCTATACGCGCCGCGTCAAGCCCGGAACAATCATACTCTTTTATCTTTTCAAGCATCCGCCTGAGCGGCTTGAGATCATATTCGATATTTTTAAGATTGACCATTTTAATCTCCATTTCCAGTTATATTATACCACAAATTAGAAACAGCAAGCAAAACCGCGGCTTTACCGTGGCTTTACCTGCTTTATCGGAATGGAGCTCTATTCAGCTTTTTGCGTAAACAGCTTAACCGTTGTAAAAGTATGTTTTTGTAATCCTACGAAAAGGAGCGCAGAAGCACACAAGGCAACAATAAATACGAAAGGCGTCACATCGGCAACACTGAGGCACAAATAGGTGACAAAGGAGGCGAACATGGACGCTGCGATTAAAATCCTGCGTATACTCTGTTCTTTCATGCTGCCGCCTGCCTTTCATGCTTTTGAAATCATTATAAGCGCCTCGACTTAATATGTCAATTTTTATAAGACAAATTGACAGAACCGGCAAATCAATATAACATATTAAAATCAATTATGTGTATTGGAGGGTGCTATCCGTGAATAAATACATATTGGCGCTCGATCAGGGGACGACCAGCTCTCGGGCTATTATTTTCGACAGTCGGCAGAACATCGTCTCGATGGCTCAGAAGGAGCTGCAGCAGCTGTTCCCGCGCGACGGCTGGGTTGAACAGGACCCGATGGAAATTTACTCGTCTCAATATTCCGTCATGATGGAGGCGATCACCAAAAGCAATATTAATATCAGTGATATCGCCGCCATCGGCATCACCAACCAGCGGGAGACCACGATCCTGTGGGACCGGGCCACGGGGGCGCCCCTGGCGAAGGCCATCGTCTGGCAGGACCGCCGCACCGCCGGCATCTGCGAGGACCTGAAGGCCCAGGGCCTCGCCCACTTCTTCCAGGAGCGCACGGGCCTCGTGCTGGACGCCTA
>DBTM01000041.1:0-32779 GCA_002307055.1 Clostridiales bacterium UBA1316 | reverse complement strand
CCATCGGCATCACCAACCAGCGGGAAACGACCATCCTGTGGGATAAAGCAACCGGCATTCCCGTCTGCAACGCCATCGTCTGGCAGTGCCGCAGGACATCGGAAATAATCAGCGGCCTGATCAGAGACGGGTATGGCAGCCTGATCACAGCGGCGACCGGACTGATTCCCGACGCTTATTTTTCCGGCCCGAAAATAAAGTGGATTCTCGACAATATTGACGGTGCGCGCGAAAAATCCGAGCGCGGCGACCTGCTGTTCGGGACGGTCGACACCTGGCTCATCTGGAAGCTGACAAACGGGCGCGTCCACGCGACAGACTATACAAACGCCAGCCGCACTATGCTTTACAACATCCATACGCTCGAGTGGGATGAGCAGCTGCTGGGCATGCTGGGTATCCCCCGCACTGTTCTGCCGGAGGTCCATGAGTCCGGATATCTGTACGGAGCGGTACCTGTGCAGGGCGTTCAGATTCCCATCGCCGGTGTCGCTGGCGACCAGCAGGCCGCCTTGTTCGGTCAGACCTGCTTTGAGGCAGGAGAAGCCAAAAACACCTACGGCACAGGCTGCTTCCTCCTGATGAACACGGGAGACAAGCCTGTGGCGAGCCAAAACGGCCTCATCACGACCCTCGCCGCGTGTCCCGGCGGTGCCTCCGGCGTTAAGCCTAAAATCAGCTATGCGCTCGAGGGCAGCGTGTTCACAGGCGGAGCCGTTGTCCAATGGCTGCGCGATGAGATGCGCTTTTTCACAGAAAGCCATGAAAGCGAAGCGTACGCCGATAAAGTCGCCGACACGGGCGGTGTCTACCTCGTCCCAGCCTTTTCCGGTCTCGGCGCGCCTTATTGGGACATGTACGCCAGAGGAATTATCGTCGGCATCACCCGCGGCACGAAGCGCGAGCATATCATTCGCGCCGCGCTTGAAGCCATTGCCTATGAGTCCTATGACCTCGTTCAGGCCATGGAGCTTGACACCGGCATTCATTTAAGCGAGCTGAGCGTCGACGGCGGCGCGTCTCAAAACGCCTTCCTTATGCAATTTCAGGCTGATATCCTTGGGATATCCATCCGCCGCCCGCGCGTGCATGAAACGACGGCGCTCGGCGCCTGTTACCTGGCCGGGCTCACCGTCGGCCTCTGGAGCGGTCTGGATACGCTCCGAAAGCTTTGGGCCTGTGACCAGCGCTTTGACCCCGTTATGAACGGTGAACGCCGTCAGAGCCTCCTGGGCGGCTGGCACAGGGCTGTCAGCCACAGCCGGGGCTGGGCGAACATACCAGTCTGACGAAAAGCCCCGGCTATTGCATATACCCGCCAACCGGCGTATAATCCCTGTGGAGGAGGGCACCACAATGCGTATCAAAATCACATCGGACAGCACCTGTGACCTGACGAAGGAACTGATTACAAAACATGAAGTCTATATTTTTCCGCTGACAATTATAAAAGGCGGTTTGGAATATCTGGACGGTGTTGAGATCCAGCCTGCGGATATCTTCGAATATGTCGAGAGCGGTGCCGGAACAACACTGACCTCAGCCGTCAACGTATCCGATTTTGAAGAAAAATTCGAAGTATTTAAAAAAGAATATGACGCGGTTATACATATCAGCCTTGGCAGCGGTTTTTCCGCGTGCTGCCAAAACGCCGTGATTGCCGCCGCCAATTTCAGTAATATTTATGTCGTTGATTCTCAAAATTTATCTTCCGGGATCGGACATCTTGTGCTTGATGCCGCCCTCATGGCGGAAAGCGGTATGGACCCGGCTGACATCGTCGCCAAACTGAACGCGGACGCACCTAAAGTTGAAGCCAGCTTTATCATTGACACCTTAAAATATCTCTACAAGGGCGGCAGATGCTCCGGCGTCGCTGCGCTCGGCGCCAATGTGCTCAAGCTCAAGCCCTGTATTGAAGTCATCGACGGCAAAATGGATGTCGGCAAAAAGTACCGCGGCAATTTTGACAAGGTTATTCTCCAGTATGTAGGCGACAAGCTCGCAGGCAGAGATGATCTCGATTACCGGCGTATCTTTGTTACCCATACCACGGGGGTTCCAAAAGAAATTATTGATAATGTCATCGCCGAGATCAAGTCCCTTGGCCCCTTCGAGGAAATCATCGAATCCGTCGCCGGCTGCACCATCTCCCACCATTGCGGCCCCGTCTGCCTCGGCATCCTGTATTACAAAAAATAAAGTGCCTGTTTTCATCGGCACCGCAAAAACCGCCTCACGGCGGTTTTTTTGTGTAGTTGCATTAATATCAATTCTCTGTACTAAATATACTTGGCAGGAAGACATGCATATAAAACTCTATAACAGGTTCGTGGTGTGCATGGACTAAATGTGTTCAATTTCCTTAGTGTAATTTTCTAAATCGGGGTATATCCATGAACGCTTATGTCCCGATAGCCGAAGCTCACGAGCTATTTGCTGAGCATTAATTATTCTGACCTCATAGAGGCATCTGTCTATTAGCTCCATTCGTTCCATTGCCATAATATTGTTGCCGAGCTTATACTCCTGTTTTTGTTTCTCCGACAGCAAATTATATGGCGTTATTGTGAACACGCCCCGCTGTGCGCTGATTCTGTCACTGTGATATGGATGTACAATTGCAAGCGGCGGCAACAGGTTACCCTCGGGCGTAAAAAGACCATCAGCATAATATCTGGCGAGTAAATAAAAGAACGGGTTAAACGAATAATGCGATAATAATTCCTTCAGCCGGTAACTGTTTGCGACGCGGTCAGCCTCAATACCGGACATGCTGACCAGACACTTAGACGCTGATGACAGGTATTTTTCTTTATGCATTTCAAGCTCCCGCCCGATATTCTGAGCCAAGAAACACTGTTCGCTCTTATCCGCCAGATCAGATAGGGCTTTTTTTATTAAATAATAACATCCATGTATATCTTTTTCCAATAACGCGTCGTAAACAATGCTGTTGAGAACAGACGGCATTAATATCCAGACAGACGGCGTTAAATATCGGCGCTTTTGCTTGAGATCGAGGTCATTGTCGGGATCAAGAAACGGCTCAAGTGCGAATATGAGACTGACAATCGCAGACTCGCTCCAGTCCATCAGGCGTGTCGTTCCAGCGAAGTGCTGCATTACTTCGCTCCATTCGATTTTATGATCTATTTTATCATTGATTTGCCGCTGTGCCCTCGCTCGGAAATGCTGATACAGGTAATCCTCCTGAAGATGCTTTGCGCTGTAGGTTAAGTCCTCGTTTGCAGCCAGAAAACCTTCATTTTTACGAAAAACACCGGGCAGCAGGTTCCAGTCGCAGCTGCCATGACCTCGATACCAGTAAGTCTGGTTTATACCGGGGCTCTTGTGCATAGCATCGATTACTGTGATAATCCTTATAAACTCATCAAATGAATTTGCGGAATACTGATGTACATTAAGCATACCTACATACTCTCCCCAAGCTTATTTCTCGATATACGTCAACCACTGTTCGTCAACGTCGCCTGGTTTCGGCGGGGCATTATTCATAGCCGTCAGCTTCTTCGCGGCTTTTCCCGCTGCGTTCCCGTATCTGTGACGGTCACGGTAAAAATAATACAGGAAAAACGGCAGGCTGGTGTAAAATATTTCGTTAAAGCTTATGCTGCTGAGATTACGGAAGATGGGCTTGTTATAATAATTGCCGATATTCAGCCTTATATCCTGCATAGCGACCTGGTTTTCCCACCGGCAGCCGATATCACCTGTCGGTTTCTTAATTTTGTTAAAATAAATCGTATAGAAAGCCTCAAACAGCTCCTCGCTTACAGCGTCTCTGATAGGATCGATGGCTTTCATGCCAAAAAGATAGATAACCATGCTGTCCAGACGTGTTATGTATTCAAGATAATGGGCTGCGTCGATGTTGGTATCATAGGCATTATTTTTAAATTCAGTGCGGTCTTGTCTTTGCGTTATCCCAACGAATCGCTGAAAATAGTCAATGACTTTATCGCGCCTGGTAGATTGCAGCATATAAAAGCCATTAATAAAATCAGAGGATTCGCTGAGCATATTTTGATTGCATACGCTTTCAATCAATGCCAGGCCAACTTCCACATATAAGTATTCGATAAAATCCTTCGTTTCTGCAGAGGCGGTATATGCGTCAGTTATTTTACCTGGAAGCCGTTTTTCTCCCGACTTACAGTCACTGATAAAGTCTTCCAAATTCAGCGAGCTTATCGCCGTGCATATTTTTTTAATATATTCCTTTGACGCAGTCTCGAATTTTTTAACGAAGCCGATGCTGAGCGCCTTCAGAACAGTCACGACGTGTTTTCCGACATCGTGAATCAGTTTGTCGAAACCTGCATCGTTATTCCTCAGTATTTCGTTGGGTTCTTTAAGGTTCGGAGCCTGCGCTCTTATAAGCACAGCGATAACCATGGCGGCACGTATGCTTTCGGCATCCTGTAATTCAAGCGGACTTGGCTGTCGCGTCCTGCCAAAACATTGCGCAAAAAATCTGAGGTATCCGAAGGGCGTGAAGCGGACGGCGGCACACATACACAAATCGGATAATATCTCACCGCTTAAGCTGACGTACGAATCGATCATCTCATTGATTTGATTATCGTTGGCTGAAAACATGGCTTGCTTAAAATAGCTGCCGAAGGCGCCCTCGTCCTCCGGGAAGCTGATACACAAAGGGCTGAAAACAGCATAGGTTTCTTTTGAATTCAGCATAACAGCCGTATATAGGTCGCCGCCGATGTCTTCTCCCGACATATCTCCCGTGTTATTCAGCCGTACTTCCGACAGCCGCTTATATGACGCGCGCAGTCTGGTGTGCAGCGAGGCAATAAATTCATCACTGACAGGTGGCATGGAATACCGGTCTCTGTACAGCTGCGCCGCCGCCGAAGACGCGGAAGTATGAAGCCTATTGATATCTGTAGAAATTTGCCAGAAAGACTTGAGGTTTTCAAAAGTGATATAAGAAATATTATCCAGCTTTTCAATAAGACTGTTCTGTTTCTTGCGTGTCAGTTCTTTCCTGAACGCCTCTTTGAGACGATCCAGCTTATCATTGAGAGCAATGCAGGCTTCCTTCGATTTTTCTTCAAAATACGAGGGTAATGATTCGGGCGCCAACGCGTCAAACGACGTATTTATATAAGTACAAATATCGGAAGGCGCCGCAATAAATATGTCAGTTTCGTCTTTTTGCTTAAAAGTAATGACAGTTTTCAGCAGTCCGGGCAGCTCATGATAAAAACACAAAATTGCATTAAATAAAGCAGGTGGTAAGCGCTGAAACTCAAACAATATAGACGCCCAGTCTAAACCAAACAAGGCCTTCATAATATGGGCTCTAAGGTCATACCTGCACGGATCTATCAGCTTTTCACTCGGTAAGGGAAATTTGCGAAGCTTTCCGGGCAGTCCTGCAATAAAGTTATTATCCGCAGCATCAGCATATATCGACTCAAGCAGAAGCCACTCATATCTCTCGATAATACCGATCTGTATATAGCGGTTATAGCAGCCGTCGTATGCGTAATCTGTAAAATATGTAATAAGCTCATTGACTTGATCCTTGTTAACAGTTGTGAATATGCTGCCGGATTCAAGCACCGTCCTGTATGTTTTTAGCATATCAGACTTGGCTTGATCGTCGGGTATGTTGGGTATTGCCATCTGATACAGTTTTTTTAGAATTTCGCGCAGCGCTTTCTTATCGCCCTGCTCGGGATTGCTGAAAATGTAGTCGTCATGTTTTATAAAGAAATTACTAAATAAAAAATCGCGGATAAATTCGATTTCTATCGGTAAATTCCGGTTTGCAATTTTTTCGATATATTTTTTTGTGTATGTAGCCCACATCTCGTCGAATATAGCCTTCGCCAGGAAGTTCGTCAAAACTCTGGGCGCATAAAAGTAACTATGATTCTCATTTGATTTTGAAAGCCATAACTTCGCCATATACTCGGAAATATAACGGAAGGTATACTTGGCAACGAAAAGATTCCGCTCTTCTCTTGTGCCGAAGCGCAGGTAATGCCCTATTTCATGACATAGAAGCGGCAAAGTAGCGTATAGGCTGACGAAAGTATTAAAGTCTGGTGTCGTTATAGCCAGAACAACGCGATTGGTCAAGTCTTCTTTTGCAATTACTTCCTGACCGATGACATCAACAGGATAGTTAAACAGCGCTGTCGCGTTAATGGACTGAACTGAAAAATCGACTGTGAAAATCGGAAATATCGGTTTTGGCTTTTCTTTATTCGCGGGTGTTTCCAAAGTACAGCTTTTATAATCCGCAATAAAGCTTCTGAGAAATTCCGTATATGATATGAGATACTTTTCTGCATCGATTTTCATGCCGATTTCATAATTCGGCGCCTGCATGGATTGTAAATTGATTGACTGAAGCAGCTTGTTATAGCTGTTCAGGCTGTCTACAGTCTTGCGCAGCCAGCTGGTCAGATCCTCGCACATACCCATTTTATATACCTCTGTTGATATGGCGAGCTTGGAGTATTTTATTATAAAGTCAGTGAAGTTCTTTATTGAAGATAGCAGATAACACATCTGGCTGTAAAAATTGAAGCCATTAATCAGCGCGTCATATGCGTAACGCGCGTTACCGTAGATTATGATCAGTTCCTTTATCAGCCCAAGGCATACACTATACTGTTTTCTATTGTACGGAAGCTTCGCTTCCTTTTTCTTGAGTTCCAACAGCTGATCCAATAAGGCGGTATTTTGTGTGAAAATAAGTCGATTCCAATCGGGTGCATCGAACGCCTTGTCCACCTTCTGCGCTGTGCCTTGCGGCGTTATCAGCCCCACCCGTTCATTGATAGTTATATAATGAATTTTACTGCTATTCGTTTTAGCCAGGATATCCTTACCGATATCTTCAACTAATTTTTTTATGACAGGCCAGGTCTTTTGTTCTTCATTTTTTTCCTGGCATTTTTCAAAATAGGGAATGTATATATTCTTGTAATAATTTTCATGTCCGCACGGCTCAATTTTAAAATAAGCGAGCAACGGGTATAAAATTTTAAAGGTATTGAACGGCAGCTTGACAGTAACATCATATCTTCCATACAATTCTTCTCCCATATCCTTCACAACCTCGCGCAAACCATCCCCGGGAGAGGATGTTGACAGCCGGATAATCACATAATCCTCAATTTTAGCGGTTTCTTTAAAACCATACAGTTGTTTTTGACGCTTTGCCTGCGTTCTATATTCAAGTCCGATGGTAGTAAAGGTGTGAAAGAGACAATTGCCGTACGGCGTCGCGTTAACCATATCCGCGATCTGATAGGCTGTATGAAGTGAAGCTGATCTGACAGCGATGAAAAAATTACCTGAGGTCATGGAGTAATAGACACCAAAAACAGCGGAACCGTCTGATGCTTTATTAGCCGCATCAGCACGTTCGCGTAAAACAACTGTGCACTCCGCTAAGAATTTGAAAATTGCTTCTTCATTATTTAAAAAGCTGTCGCCAAAAAAAGCATCTTGCTCGGTAACACACACGGGTGTCATTGACACATTGATAAGCGATAAAAACGGTTTATCTGAGATGTTCTCATCGTCGCTTTTATACTGGAAAGGGCAGGGCCCATTTTCCATGCCGGGTGCGTCAAGCTCAACAAGAGTCAGAAGCTGAGATGACAATATAGGATGGCACGGGCACTCAAATGGATCCTCGATTCCCATAACCGCAGTATACTTAATTGCACTTTTTTTATCGAATCGAATATGGCACATTTCATCATAATAATCAAAAAGAAAGAATCGGGAAACATCCTTTTTGGGAGTAATTATCGGCTGTGCCGCGCTGCTCGTCTCTCCATACCACGCATACCGCATCATTTTTATAATATGCAGACTTTTTATTTTATGTATATCACCCATACTGAATTGTAATTCATCTCCATACTTACATAATGTTACACATTATATAGTTACCATATTATGATGTCAATAACATAAATTTACTTTAATTTCTGCGCTTATATTAAAACTAATAAACACCCGCAGCCAAGTGATTCCAATGGAATTTGGACTTGAACTATATACTTGAACTATATAATTTTTTTTGAAAATATTTTTAAAAACTCTTGTAAAGTTAAAAGTACTCATATATAATGGCATTATAAGTAATTGAAATTGCAATTATGTGACACTTTTTGAGGCAATTCTTTTTCTGTTCACAGATATGCGATTAATACCGAATTTTTGTTTGCTGACATGATTAACATGATCTGTTAATCATGATGTCGTTGTGAGCGCTGATATATACCGGTATATTATTGCGGAATACGCATATAATATTACGGGCATATATTAGTTGTTGCGTACCCGGCGACACGCACGCGGCTTAATCAGCATAATCGATGTATAGGGGTGTAGAATTTTGTCATATTCAACTTATGTTTCCAGAAATATCACGAACGAATTCGCTAACAAACCGCTTACCACCTCGTCCAGCCCCAAGAAAAATGGCGTTACCTGTAATCGTAATGTTAAGATTGACGACAAGTACAAGCAGGCGGCAGAGGTACGGCGAAAAAAATCTTTGGATAGCTACCGCGCGTCTCACACGGCATCAGCGTTAAAAGATAACTAATGCTCTTAACATACGTGTTCGCCCGGCTTTAAAGAAGGTCGGGTTTTCGTGTTGTTAAACGGGTCCGGCGTTGCACAAGCTTTTATGTATGGCACAGTATGGCAGATCATTCGCGCTGTTTCCTCTGCCGCAGAAATACCAATCCCTCATCTATTTCAACATAGGTGAGGGATTTTTTATCACAGCTAAACTCTCGAGTATCACACCCCAAACCGCATGGGGCAGACGGTGCGGCACTTGTTGCAGTTGGTGATCTCAAAACCGCGGACGTTTTTGCTGTAGGTGTTCGGGCGGCAGCGCTTTTGGATGGCGCCGGTGCCTGTCAGGGCATGGACGGAGCAGCTGTCCATGCAGAGGCGGCAGGTATCGATGCAGATGCTCTTTGCCAGGTCGTCGGACGGGAGCTCCAGGTCTGTCAGAACGGCGCCGAAATTGAGGGTGTTGCCGTATTTTTCGTTAAGAACCAGAGAGCTTTTGCCGAAGGCGCCGAGCCCCGCGAGCACGGCTGCATGCCGCATGGACAGGAGGCCGCGTCCTTCGAGCTCCGCCTCGTTCCAATCATCGTACGGGCCGTCCGACGGTACCGGAACGGTGCAGCCGTCGTTCACCTTCTCAATTTCCAGACAGGCGTAATAGGCGATACGGTCAAGCTCAGTTTTCGTCAGGCTGCTGAAATGGTTGTAAATGATTCTCGGGCTGGCTTCATAAAGGCCCCGCGGAATGGTAACGCCGAAGACGATGACCGATTGGCACCCCGGATAAATATCCCTTGGATGGAAACCGGCGGGCGCGTCGGCAAACCTGTCGATATTTGCGATTCCGCAAACGTCGGCCCCGAGCTTCGTAAATATTTTTCTGATGTCTTCTTTCATTGCGGGTACGCCTTTCTCAGAATCTGGGGTAATTTTCATCTGTCCTCGTATCCGTCCGGGTGTGTGCCGTGCCACTTCCACGCCGTTTCGATAATGGACTCTATGTCGGTAAAGCGCGGAGCCCAGCCGAGCAGCTGCTTGGCTTTCTGACTGGAGGCAACGAGCGTCGCGGGGTCGCCCGCGCGCCTCGGCGCGTCGATGACTGGTATTTTGTGCCCGACGACCGTTTCGGCGGCTTCAATAATTTCAAGATTGCTGAACCCCACACCGTTTCCGAGGTTGAAGACATCGCTGTCCCCGCCGCCGGCGAGATGCCTGACAGCCAGGACGTGCGCGCTCGCTAAATCGTTCACATGTACATAATCGCGCACGCAGGTGCCGTCCTTCGTCTCATAATCCCTGCCGTAGAGACTCAGCTGGGGCCGTTTTCCGGCGGCTGTCTGCAAAACAAGCGGAATCAGGTGTGTTTCGGGTTTATGGTCTTCACCGATGCTTCCGTCCTCGCGCGCCCCGCAGGCATTAAAATAGCGCAGGGCAACGGATTTTACGCCGCAGGCGATGTCCGTCCATTTGAGCATTTGCTCGATTGCCAGCTTCGTCGCGCCGTAGGTGTTTGTCGGGTTCGTCGGGTCGGTTACTTCAATCGGCAGGTGCACAGGCTCGCCGTAAACGGCGGCGGTAGACGAAAAAACAATTTTACGCGTGCCGTGCGCCGTCATGGCGGATAACAGCGACCGTGTTCCGCCGACGTTGTTGTCATAATATTTAAGCGGGTTTGTCATGCTCTCAGCCACAAGCGAATACGCGGCGAAATGCACAACGGCGTCGATCGTTTCGTTCGTAAAAACCTTATTCAGGAAAGCGCCGTCCCGGATATCGCCGACATAGAGCTTCGCGTCGGCCGGTACGGCCTTTTTATGGCCGGTTTCGAGACTGTCGGCGACAACGACCTCATAACCGTTATTTAAAAGCTCAACCGCCGTATGCGAGCCGATATATCCCGCGCCGCCCGTCAGTAAAATTTTCAAGATGATGCCTCCAAATATCTAATTAGTAATTAATGGCAGTATACCACAGGTTTTTACCGAGGGCAATATTTCCTGTTATTTGTTCATCAAGATTTCACATCATAAAACCAATAAAACAGTCAATCATAAGAGCAAACTTATATCAAGAGGTGACAGCGTACGAGCAAAAAACATGTCGGAGGTCAGAGCATCAGCTTTCCGAATCCTCCTTCCATCGCGGCAAGCGCCTGTGTCGTCGGTAAAAAAGAGGGCGACGGGCCGCTGCGTGACAGCTTTGATTTAATCAATGACGACGCCTTTTTCGGTGAAAAGACCTGGGAAAAGGCGGAGAGCACCATGCAGAAAATAGCCCTCCGCAAAGCGATTGAAAAAGCCTCTTTGCCTCTGTCGTCCATCCAATTTGTATTTGCGGGCGATCTTTTAAATCAATGTATCGGTTCGGCTTTCTCGCTCAGGGATATCGACATCCCCTTTTTCGGCGTTTACGGTGCCTGCTCAACGATGGCCGAGAGCCTCGCCCTGGCCGCTATGACAATCGACGGCGGTTTTGCCGACTGCACCGCAGCCATCACCTCCTCCCATTTCTGCAGCGCGGAACGGCAATTCCGCTTCCCGCTCGAATATGGCGGTCAGCGCACGCCGACGGCCCAGTGGACGGTGACGGGTTCCGGCGCTCTGGTTCTGACAAGCGAGGGGCCGGGGCCTTATATCAAGCATGTCACCTGCGGCAAGGTCATCGATCAAGGCATCAAGGACGCCAGTAATATGGGCGCGGCGATGGCTCCGGCAGCTTACAGCACCTTAAGCGCTCATTTCAGCGATTTATCTATAAAGCCCTCCGATTATGACCTGATCGTCACCGGCGATCTTGGCTTCCTGGGCTCAGAAATCCTGATCGATTTCTTTAAGAATGACGGTGTTGATATCTCGCACAATTATAACGACTGCGGTCTGATGATCTTTTCCCGCGACGAGCAGGATGTGCATGCCGGCGGTTCGGGCTGCGGCTGCTCAGCCAGCGTTTTATCCGGCCATCTTTTAAACGGCATGCGCGCAGGCCGGTGGAAAAAAATTCTCTTCGCGGCCACAGGCGCCCTGCTCTCGCCAACCTCCACGCAGCAGGGTGAGAGCATCCCCTGCGTCTGTTATGCCGTATCAATCTCAACAGTGAAATAATTATCGCTCAGCGCTATGAACGGATGGGTGTTATGGACATTTTTTTTGAATATCTCAAGGCGTTTGCCGTGGGCGGCGCGTTCTGCCTGATCGGTCAGGTTATTATCGACAAATCAAAGCTGACGCCTGCCAGGATTCTCACCTCCTACGTCGTCGCCGGCGTCATCCTCGGTGCCGTCGGGCTTTATAAGCCGCTCGCCGAATGGGCGGGTGCCGGGGCGACGATACCGCTGACCGGCTTTGGCTATATTCTGGCGGAGGGCGTTAAAAAAGCCGTGGACGAAAAAGGCGTCATCGGTATTTTCACAGGCGGGTTTACCGCCGCCGCAGGCGGTATCTGCGCCGCGATATTTTTCGGGTATATCATCGCCCTCATCGCCAAGCCGGGTGACAAAAGCTGATGAGTCAACACAGGCGAACGCAGTTCGCCCCTACGGTTTTGCGCAGAGGCAAAATGCGTTCGCCCGTCTTAATCTTAATAATCCGCCATCAGATATTCACAAACGGCAGTTTATTTTCAAGTGCGTATTTCTCGGCGGCAGACCCGGCGGCAACGCCCAGCGTCATGCCCCTGCGGGAATAAAACGCCGCCTCTCCGATGCTTTTGACCGTTTGGGGGACATCGAGCCGCAGCAGCCGGATGCAGTTATAAAACGCGCTGTCGCCGATGTTGATGACGCTGTCCCCCAGGGTAACGCTGTCCAGATGCTCGCAGGCTTTAAAGGCCCACCCGTCGATATCAATAACATCGTCGCCGATATCAACCCGCTCAAGGCTTTTACAGCCGTAAAAGCAGTCGTTGCCGATCCGCAGGAGGGTGCTTTTGGGGATACGCACCGCTTTGAGCTTGACGCAGTTCCTGAAGGCGCCCATTCCGAAGGAGACGATATTCTCCGGCAGCGCGAGCGTCTCCAGGTCTGTTAAAAAAGCGAACGCGTAATTGCCGATGTATCTCAGGTTCTCGGAAAGCTTTAGCTCCCTGATGAATTGGCAGCCCCGGAACGCGCCGTGGTAAATTGTCGTCACGGTGTCGGGCATCGTGATGCTGATAAACTTGACGCGCCACGCCATGGCAAAGCAGTCCAGGCCGATATGCGTCACCGGCAGCCCGTCAAGTTCGCCCGGGATTTCAACAATCCTTTTGAGACCGATGTATTTAACGAGCTCAACATGGTCGCTGTAAACGTTATATAGATACTCTGCGTTCTTCCGGGACGTCGAGATGTCTGTCGATACCCCCGCCTGCGTCCGCTCATAATAGGGGTCATAAGCCTTCAGGTCAATGCGCGAGCCTTTGAGATACGGGATGCTCGACAGCACAACCGTGGCTGGGCCTTCCGCCCCGTCCGACAGGACGGAGGACTTATCGGCGTCAACGTTATTTGTCTGGAGCTCCTGTACCGCGATCTCGAGCAGCGACGCGTATTCATCGGAAAGGTTTGAAAAATCCTTTACCGCGACATGCGCCTTCTCGAACTCCCTGAAGAGAGATGTCTGGATATCGTTTTCCCACAGCTTTTCCATATCCTCGAGCATGTACTGCATTTTGCGCACATTATAATCGTATTGGCTGATAATCGAGCGCATTTCCAGCGCTCTGGCTTTGAGGGCCTGAGATGTCTGTTCCTTCCGCTTCTCATACGGATTCCTGACGCCGAAAACCGACAGTACTTTGAATAAACCGTTCATGAAACCATGCGCCGGTTCTGTCTTCGCCTCTTCCTGTAAGCCAAAGGGCTCGTCCGCCTTCAGGTCATTCCGCGCGAGCCGTGGCTCCGGACTCAGCGATAACACAACAGGCACAGGCTCGTTCTTTTTTCCCGGCAGCAGCGCGTATTTTTCCATTTCCTTGGGGTTTGACGCCAGCTCCTGCGCCGCTTTATCCAAAAATGCGGCATATATATCGGCCAGCTCTGAAAATTCCCCCAGCGCACCGCGCATATTCCCCAGCTCAGCGATAAACGAGGACTGGATATCGTTCCGCCACAGCGTCTCCAGCTCCCCCACCAGATACCGCATCTGCTTGACATAGCGGCCGCACTGGCCCTTGACGGCGCGTATATCAAGCGCTTTCTTTTTCAGCAGCTCCGATGAAAACTCAACCTTTTTTTCTTCATAAGGATTCTTCATGCCAAGCTTCATGAGTACCCTGATATAGAAATACTTCCATCGGTCATCATACACAGCCGGCTTCGTGCCGAACATACCCACATCATTAGGCATATTTACTCCTTCATATATCCGACCGCGCCGGTATCACATATTTATCTAAATTCAAATATAGATAAACCGTGAACATCCGTCAACTCTTTTTCGATATATACACAATTATATACACAAAATGCCAGATACGCGTCCTCAGGCTCCTTTGGCAAAGGAGCTCCCGCGCAGCGGCTGAGGATTGTAACCTGTTCCGCGTTACGCCGTACAAGAGCGGGCGATTCGTGAATCGCCCCTACGGAGATGCGCCGATTTTGGGATTGGAAATGCCGATATACTGCGAAAAGGCGTGTCTGAGCAGATTTTAAATCCGCTCAGACACACCTGTCATTATTCGCCTGGGTCTACACGCCCGCTTTTATCAAAACCTTTTCGCTCGCGTTTGTAACCAGCTCGATTTTGCCGTCGACAACTGTGATAGTAACTTTATCTCCGGCTTTGATGCTGCCGTCTAGTATCTTCTCGGCGGCGGCGTCCTCGACGGCGCTCTGTATGGCGCGGCGGAGGGGTCTGGCGCCGTAGACTGGGTCAAAGCCCTTCTCGCTCAGCAGGTCGACGGCTGCTTCATCGGCTGTGATGCTGATGCCCATTGCCTTGATGCGGTTTTTGACGATTTCCAGCATCTTTGTGCTGATTTCCCGGATATTTTCGCGGCTGAGCTGATGAAAAACGATGGTATCGTCCACCCTGTTGAGGAATTCCGGCTTAAATGTCCGCTTGAGCTCCTCCATGACGGCGCTTTTTATCGTCTCGAATTTCATTGTCTCTTCATTGCCGCCCTCAGGTGCAAAGCCCAGCTTCTTCTGCTTGTCGGTGATATTGCGCGCGCCGACATTCGACGTCATGACGATAATCGTATTCTTAAAATCAACGCGGCGGCCCTGCGCGTCGGTCAGGATGCCGTCCTCCATGATCTGGAGCAGGATGTTGAATACATCCTCATGGGCTTTCTCTATCTCATCAAACAGCAGCACGGAATACGGTCTGCGCCGTACTTTTTCCGTCAGCTGTCCGCCCTCGTCGTAACCGACATAGCCCGGAGGCGAGCCGATCAGCTTTGAAACGGTGTGCTTTTCCATGTACTCGGACATATCGACGCGCAGCATCGCGTTTTCGTCTCCGAACATGGCTTCCGCAAGCGCTTTGCACAGCTCCGTCTTCCCGACGCCTGTCGGGCCGAGGAACAGGAAGGAGCCGATGGGGCGCTTCGGGTCTTTGAGTCCGACTCTGCCGCGCCGGATCGCTTTGGCGACGGCGGAGACCGCCTCCTCCTGGCCGACAACACGGCAGTGGAGCACCTTTTCCATTTTCAGGAGGCGATTGCTCTCGTCCTCGGTCAGGCTGTTGACGGGGATTCCCGTCCAGCTTGAGACGACGGCTGCGATATTTTCCGGGCCGACGCTCCCGCGGTTGCCGTTTCGGATAGCATCCCAGTTGTGTCTGGCCTTCTCAATTTCATCCTCGAGCTGGTGTTCACTGTCTCTGAGCGCCGCTGCCCGCTCGAAGTCCTGACTCTTGACAGCGGCTTCCTTTTCGTTTGCCAGCGTTTCTTTTTTGGCTTCGAGGTCCTTTAAATCGGGCGGAAGCTTTAAGTTCTCCATGCGCACGAGGGACGCCGCTTCATCAATGAGGTCAATGGCCTTATCAGGCAGGTACCGGTCATTGATATACCGGCTGGACATTTTTACCGCCGCTTCAATCGCCTCGTCGGTAATTTTCAGCTTATGGTGCGCTTCATATTTATCGCGCAGGCCCTTGAGGATCTGAACCGATTCATCCTGCGACGGCTCGTTTACAATGACGGGCTGGAAGCGCCGGGCAAGCGCCGCGTCCTTTTCGATATGCTTCCTGTATTCGTTGAGCGTCGTCGCGCCGACAACCTGGATATCGCCGCGTCCAAGTGCCGGTTTGATGATATTGGCGGCGTCAATGGCTCCCTCGGCGGCACCGGCGCCGATGATGGTGTGCAGCTCGTCGATGAATAAAATGACGTCACCGGACTTGATCACCTCATCGATTGCCGCCTTGATGCGCTCTTCAAAGTCGCCTCTGTATTTTGTTCCGGCCACCATGCCGGTCAAGTCGAGCGAGACGACGCGCTTGTCTTTAATCATCTCCGGCACATCTCCGGCGATAACGCGCTGTGCCAACCCCTCGGCGATAGCCGTCTTGCCGACACCGGGCTCTCCGATCAGCACCGGATTGTTTTTTGTGCGTCTGGATAAAATCTGGATAACACGCTGAATCTCATTTTCGCGCCCGATGACAGGGTCAAGGTTCCCGTTCCGCGCCATTTCCGTCAGATCGCGGCTGAACTGGTCGAGTGTTTTTGTCTCGGATTTTTTAGCCTTGCCGACCGTCGCCGCCTGGCGCGGTTTATATTCCGTGCTGCCGAAAATGTTGATAACCTCAGTATACAGCCTGTTGAGGTCAACGCCTGTTGAGATAATGAGCTTGGCAGCGACGCTGTCGTATTCGCGGAGTATCCCCATGAGAAGATGCTCCGTGCCGATGTAGTTGTGCCCAAGCCTGTTGGCTTCGGTGACAGCCAGCTCAATGACACGTTTCGCGCGCGGTGTCAGCCCCTGGGGCGGGATTTCACCCTGTACCCCGCGCCCGATGTTTTTATCTATCAGGTCCAGAATCAAGCTGCTGTCGAGCCCCGACTCGCGCAAAACCTTCGCTCCGACGCCGCCGCCCTCACGCGCAAGTCCTAACAGGATATGCTCGCTTCCGACGTAGCCGTGTCCCAGTTCGGCGGCAGCTGCCTGCGCCAGATCCAGCACACTCTTGGCCCGCTCGGTTAATCTGTCTTCAAATCTCATTTTCTGTACCTCCTTATCGCAGGTGGCCGGTTTTGGCCGCGATCCGGTTCACGGATCGCTGGCCACTGTTATGTTTGTCCATGTAGTTATTACCAATTTCTATGATTTTAATAGCTTTCTCCGATTTCAAGCTTTTTAATTCTGTCCCGGATAGCCGCCGCTTTTTCAAAGTCCTCAGCAGCTGCCGCCTGAGCCATCTGTTCGCGCATGATATTGACCTCACGGCGCTTTTGCATGGCTGTGTCGATCTCCTGCTTAACCGCAGCGGACGCCGACGGCGTCTCACCGGCCTCAGCCTCGTCACCGGCTTCGTCATTATCCGGTATAAACATCCCCATCGTCGGGATGATAAACGTCGGGAACATCACGCCATAACCGCCGGGCATCCTCTTGTTTATCTTTGCGCCGAATAATTCAGCAAAAATTTCCTCAAAAGTCGCATCCGGCTTAGTGAACTGCTTATCGGAATACCCAAGCTTTTCGGCACATTCGGCGCACAGATATTTTTCTGTGATATTGCCGTTAATATTTGATGTAAAGCTGAAACTCACTTCGTCTTTGCCGCAATTCTGACATTTCATGGTTGTTCTCCTTTCGAACCAGCCTAATATGTTACCTAATATGTTATATGATATTAATCAGCATCTGTTTATATATACTCGCTCTTGCGCTGTCCCGCTCCGTCACCGATACCGGTCTGAGCGCGCTGCACCCAATAGCCGCCAGGATCAGCTGCGCCTCGTTTTTGTTGATGGCGCCGCCTTGCAAAAGGTTTGCCGTCAGCGCCACAGCCGTGTTTAAATCAATTTCATCTCCCACCGCATTGACCGTATGCATGATGAGCCTCTCCGGCTGCATAATGACACGCGTGATTCTGATAAAGCCGCCGCCGCCCCGCCTGCTCTCAACGATGTATCCGTGTTCAGGGGAAAACCGTGTTGAAATGACGTAATTAATCTGGCTCGGCACACATTTGAACCGATTAGCCAGCTCCGAGCGCTGGAGCTCGGCACAGCCGTTCATACCATCGAGTGTCTCGATGATAAATCGTGCGATGAGATCGCTCATTCCCATGGCGCATCACCCCTGTCTTCTGACTTTGACTATCTTTGACCATTAAAATCATATTACCTCACTAGGCTACACATCGCAACCGGCATATCGCACATAAATGCCCCGCAATAGCCCATTATTGAGATGTAGGTCCCTATATCTCCTTATTTCGTAAGATTTTGCGTATTATTGCCGCTTATCATCGCTGTTGAATCGCTTTTTACCATTTGACCGCTGACCTTGCCCGGTTTTAAAAATCTGCCCTCGTGCTCGGTGCTTTTTGGTCCATGATCGAGATCGGGGCAATCCCCCCAGGGGCATGTGACGCTGTTTTTCTCCATATTAAACTCCCCGGAAATATATATATGTTAATAAAACAGTATGGGCGCAGGCTACAAAAAATATACATTGCGCCGCGATATCCGCTCAACTAAAATTATACTATTGATTTTTCGCGTATTCATGATAAAATATGCATAATTTCTATCAGATCTCACTGAGGTTCCGATACATAATATGGAGGTATAGACATGGCATATAAAATCAGCAAGGATTGTGTTTCCTGCGGAGCCTGCGCTCCGAACTGCCCCGTTGAAGCGATTTCGCAGGGTTCAGACCAGTATGTAATTGATCCGGCGAAGTGCATCGACTGCGGCTCCTGCGCCGAGACCTGCCCAATGGACGCTATTTCCCAGTAAGCAACAAACATACGAAGATGCTGTCGTTTTGAGAAAATGAGCTGCCGTGGCTGATTGCTTATGTGCCGTTTTCTGAAAAGGCAGCATTTTTTTGTCAGCTTCACGGCCGCTGCGCGGCGGAATGGTTTGTACTATGATAACAGATGAATTGTGGCGCGGCGGCCCGGTTTTCATTCGCGATAAGGACGCTTTCCGTATCGGTACGGATTCCGTGCTGCTGTCTTCCTTTGCCCGGAAGGGGCGCGCCAGGCGCGTGTGTGATCTCGGCTGCGGTGCGGGTATCCTGGCTGTGCTCCTGGCCTGGCAGGATGACGCGCGCACGGCTGACGGCATCGAGCTGCAGCCGGACTGGGCGGTTACCGCCCGCGAAAACGTGAAGCTTAACCGGCTTGACGGCAGAGTCAATATCGTCAGCGGCGACCTGCGGTGCTGCCGCGATTTTTTTAAAGCGGGCGCTTATGACCTCGTCGTATCGAACGCGCCGTATTATGCTTCCGGCAGCGGGAAATCCTCCAAAAATGACAGCACGGCTGCCGCGCGTGAAGAACGGACCTGCACCATCAGCGAGGTCTGCGCCGCCGCAGCCTATCTGACGCGCTGGGGCGGTCGGTTCGCCCTTGTCCACAAGCCTGAAAGGCTGGCTGAAATCATCTGCGCGCTCAGAGACAGCGGCCTTGAGCCCAAACGTCTCCGCTTCGTGCAGCACAAGGCTCAGTCGGCTCCCAATCTCGTCCTCCTCGAGAGCCGCCGCGGCGGCAGCCCTTCTCTCACCATAGAGCCGCCTCTTATACTGACGGACGGCAGCGGCAATGATACGGAAGAAATCAAAACGATTTACCACAGGGAATAATGAGTGTGAGGTGACATATGAGCGGAATTTTATATCTCGTCGCGACGCCGATCGGCAATCTGGGGGATATCACCAAGCGCGCGGCAGACATCCTGGCGGACGCTGATTTTATCGCGGCTGAGGATACGCGCGTCACGGTAAAGCTGCTCAACCACCTCGGTTTAAAAAAGCCAATAGTCAGCTATTATGCGCATAACCGGATGGAAAGCGGCGATAAAATACGCGACCGCATTTTATCCGGAGAGACCTGCGCGCTTGTTACCGACGCCGGTATGCCTGCGATCAGTGACCCTGGCGAAGACCTTGTCCGCTTATGCGCGGATGCCGGTATCACAATATATGCCATTCCCGGTGCCTGCGCGGCTGTCACAGCGCTTGCGCTTTCCGGCCTCCCGACAGGGCGGTTCACCTTTGAAGGCTTCTTATCCACTGCCAGAAAGAGCCGGCTTGAGCATCTGGAGGCGCTTAAAACAGAAAGCCGCACCATGATTTTTTACGAAGCGCCGCATAAGCTTCTTGCGACCTTGACCGACATGCTGTCAGCTTTCGGTGACAGGCGCATTTCCATCTCCCGGGAAATGACGAAAATCCATGAGGAAACGCTCCGCTGCACGCTTTCATCAGCGGCAGCACACTTTGAAAAGACGCCCCCGCGCGGTGAATTTGTCCTGATACTCGAAGGCGCAGCCGGTCAAAGCGCCCCCGAAATCGGTCTTGAGGACGCGCTGGAAATTGTTATGCAATACCGCCGTGATGATTTATCACTGAAGGACGCCGTGAAAAAATGTGCTTTAGAGACAGGTTTTCCGAAAAATGCCCTGTATGAGGCGGCGTTAAAGCTGAATAATTAGCTCAAGAATTTAGTCTCTCAAGTTTCCAGCCGGATTCTATTCTGGCTCTGATGATGAATAATTTGAATATTTCAAAAAAAAGGTGCCTCTGTCTTTTGACAGAGGCACAAAGCTTTTTGAAGTTTTCGGGTTGTTTAACCCTTCTTCTTCAGTTCCTTCATGCAGGTGATACAGATGTTTTTGCCCTTATAATTGGTAACCCCTTTTACTTGACTGCAAAAGATACATGCTGGCTCATACTTCTTCAGAACAATCGCGGACTCATCCACATATATTTCTAGGGAGTCCTTTTCCGCAATGTCCAACGTGCGGCGCAGCTCGATTGGTAAGACGATGCGTCCTAATTCATCGACTTTCCTGACGATACCTGTTGACTTCATGCAACCGCTTCCTTTCTACTAAAATACTCATTTTTCTCCTATCAGTACCTAAAACTGATATTTTTACGATACCACATATGTCCGTAATTGTCAATCGCTGTCGATTCATTTCTCGCAATAAATTCTGGCAGATTTTATCATATTTTCCCTCTAAAAGCGATATATTTTTATGTATACTCACCGACATTTGGTTATGGAGGGGCAATATGGCTTTGGCGTGGATTTGGACAATCATGATTGTTTTCTCGGTAATATTCGGCGTGCTCAGCGGCAATATCGACGCGGTCGGCAAGGCGGCTTTGGATGGGGCCGGCGCTGCGGTCACGCTTTGTATCGGTATCTGCGGCGTCACGTGTCTTTGGACAGGCGTGATGGAGATTATGCGCAGAAGCGGCATATCAAGCAGCCTGAAATCGCTTTTTCTTCCGTTTTTGTCACTGCTCTTCCCTGCGTCGCAAAAAAATAAAGACGCCATGGAAGCCATATCGGCAAATGTCTCGGCGAATCTGCTCGGTCTTGGCAACGCGGCGACGCCGCTTGGCATAAAAGCAGCCGCCGAGATGGCGAAATCCTCTCATAACGGCACCGCTACGGATGATTTATGTATGCTGGTTATTATCAATACCGCGTCCATACAGCTGGTTCCGGCGACTGTTGCGGCAATCAGGGCTGCAGCCGGTGCTGCGAACCCATTTGATATTCTGCCCGCCGTGTGGATCGCGTCTGTTTCTTCCGTGACCGTCGGTATAGCGGCGGCAAAAATACTTAAAAGGGTATGGGGGAAAAAGCGATGAACACGTTATTTTCTCTTGTGGTTCCTGTAATTCTCTGCTGTGTCGCCGTTTTCGCTCTGCATAAAAAAATCGATGTTTTCGATGCCCTGACATTTGGCGCTCTGGACGGCCTTAAGGTCATCGTTAAAATACTCCCGGCTCTCGTCGCCCTTCTCACAGGCGTGTATATGCTGCGCGCGTCAGGCGCGCTGGATGCCTTGAGCTTGCTGTGTAAGCCTTTTTTTAGTATCATCGGCATTCCGCCTGAAACCGCGTCCCTGATCTTTATACGTCCAATCAGCGGCAGCGGCGCGCTGGCCGTCGGGAGCGAAATTATCAGGCAATACGGCCCTGATTCGCTCATTGGCCGGACAGCCGCCGTGATGCTGGGTTCTACCGAAACGACCTTTTATATCATCGCCGTCTATTTCGGCGCCGTCGGCATCAAAAAAACCCGTTATGCCATTCCCGCGGCTTTATGCGCCGATTTCACCGGTTTTTTTGTCGCGTCGCTGGCTGTCAGGCTGATATTTCAGGCTTAAAAACCTGTACTGTCATATTCTCAGATTCTTGGGGATATGGCAATGTGTGTGTCTGTATTGCCGCCGAGCGTGTTCATAACGCGCAGCGCCTCGTCATATAATTCCTCAAATCCCTCCTTCTTTTCATCCGAGCAGGATATACCGCAGCTGAATTCCATAAATACCTCCTCATGGAACTGAAAATATACGGGATTTTTAAGAAACCTCATAATCTTTTCCATCATCTGACGGAGCTCTGTTATTGACTGCACGTCAGCAATAAGCGCCGCAATGACACCGTCTCCGACATAGCACGCCAGAATGTCCGCGCAAATAATCGTCATGATTTTACCGATAAAGCCGCCGAGCATATCATTGACCATAATTTGTCCGTATTGCTCGAGCAAATATCCATAATTGCTGATCGATAATACGACGACGGCGCAGTCCGTGGTTCTTTCCTCGCTGCGTATATAAGCGTTTGACAGCTTTTTGAGATTGTCAAAAGAATACAAGAACCCATCGGGTTCCCGCGTTATTTTTTCATTCATGGAAATTTCCAGATTTTTTCTGAATGTCGCGTCATGCGTCCGGATAAAGGCGTACCGGCCGCCGTCAAACTGGTCAAAAAACACACCGGCGCTCATGCTGAGCCACCTGACCGAACCGTCATCTGTCAGGATTCTGTACTCGATGCTTTTTTTAGCGCCCTCTGCCAGGTCATCCTTTAGGCTGTCAATACTAAACCTTTCCAGGATCTTATGCCGGTCAGCCTGTTCGGCAGCCTGCTTTAATCTATATTCCAGGAGATCGGAATAACGTTTGATATTTTGCATCGCTTCATCCGGTATGTTTTCCGGTTTTAAAAATTCAAAGCTGTCCATGGCGACCATCACCTTAACGATTGTGAGCATGCTGTCCGAGTTATTTCTGAATTGTCTCTCAATCAGGTCCACGCGAAGCTTTGTCTCCGAACGCGTTTCCATGCCTTCGTCGACGCCGACCGCCTTGACCGGGCATCCGCTCTCGTCAAATACGGTAAAATATGTAAATCTTTCTATCGTAAACGTGCCGTCTCTTTTGAGTGTGCGGACAATCGCACTGCCTTCGGGTACACCCGCGTATATTTCATCGTACATCCGCCGGCATTCTTCGAAAGAATCAGGGTGAATCGCGCCGCCCTCGATAAGCGATTCCGGCATATTTTCGATTGCGCTGACGTCAATGCCGTATTTTGCAATGGTCGGATTCGTCACATACAGGGTCCGCCGGGCAATATCAACCTCAAAAGTGACGACCCTGCTGATCCGCAGCACCGTTTCAAGCTGCTTTTTTTGAGCTTGGAAATTGAGCGCCGTCTCCTTAAGATTTGTGACATCCGTCACGATGGCAATCAGGACGGGCTTAGCGCTGTTTTCATACTGGATCCGTACGGCCCGGATATGATACCATTTCGTATCTCCGCTCTCCGTCAGCCTGCGGAAAACGGCTTCAACGGATTTGCCTGACACAGCGCCCTGCCGCATCACTTCCTCGACCTGTTTGATATCGTCCTTGTGAATAAAGTCAAACACTCTGTTATCAGCCTGTTTTATGTTGTTTGTACTCACATGCATCAGCTTATTGTAGCTCTGGCTTAAAAAAATCGCGCGGATTTGATCTCCGATTTCGAGCAGAGCGATTCCTCCGTCGATGTTGTCGATCAATGCCTGCAGCTGGATAAAGGCGCTGCTCTCCGTTAGCGCCGTCTTACTGTTGGCCGAGCCCTCATACGCATCCGCCTCTGATTCTTTATAACAGCAATACCTGTTTTTTCCGCCCAGTTTTGCTTTGTAAAGAGCTTCGTCGGCCTCTTTGTACAATGCCTCAAAGGACTTTCCGTTTCCGTCATATGTAGATATGCCAATGCTGCCGGTTACTGTGATGGATAAAACGCCGCCGCTGGCGATATACTCCAAAGCGGTCTTCAGCTCGAGTGCCTTTCTGCTGACGATGGTTTTCGTCGCCGTGTATTTCATGAGAACAATGAACTCGTCGCCGCCCAGCCTTCCGACAATATCGATGTTTCGGAACACGGACTTGATCTTCGCCGAGAGTATTTTTAATACCATATCCCCTTCAAAATGGCCGAAGTTGTCGTTGATGCTCTTAAAATTATCGAGATCAATAATCAGCAGCGTATGGCAGTGATTGTGTCCTTCCGCTTCTAAAAATTGCGTGATCTGCTCGATTGCCGCTTCCCTGTTAAGCAGATTGGTGAGGGCATCTGTCTGCGCCTTCGCTTTGAGCTTCAGCAGATCCTCGTCGCGCTCACGCCTTAAATTCCATGAATCTTTTTTTGTAAACAGCGCCTGTGTCACAAAAATCAAAACAAAACAACTGATAAGGATTGCCAATATGATATTCGTTTGGTGATTGAGTCCGGCAATATCCTTCGCGCGGTAAATAAGCTGGCGAAAAATAACAAGCGACGTAATTGAAACAGCAATCAGTACACCTTCAATTATAAAGTGTACCCAGCTATTGCCTTTTTTCATGTGATCACTCCATCAGGTGATTAAATTTACATAGAATTTACATACTCTTGTTAATTATCGTCACTTTTATGATTTTACTGAGAAAAAAAACGGCGGCAAACAGAAATATCTGTTTGCCGCTGATTTTACGGAAATTTCAAGCTTATTTGCCTTTTACCCGAACAATGCACTTATTGCTGACAACGCCGTCGACCGTCACCGTCAATGTCGCCGAGCCCTTGCCTATTGCCGTGATTTGCCCGTTGGAAAGTACCGTGAACACGGTCTCGTCGCTGCTTGCCCAAGTCCCTTGTTTGCCTGTGGTCTCAGGCACCGTTGTGAACTTCATCCTCCAGGTATCGCCTATTTTAAGTAGGGTAACATCATTTGTTACAGCGCCGCCGGAAACAATATTAACCTGAGTGACGACAACCGGGGCGCTCGCCGTCGGTGACGGAGACGATGCCGTATCCGGATCAGGTGATTTCTCGACGGTGTCAATATCCTCGCCCGCGGAATATGTAGGCTCTGCGTCTGTCGTGGCGGTATCTGAGTCTGTCACGGCACTCGGCGCGGTATTATCCGGCAGGCTCGTAAATATCAGGATCATCGTCGCGACAATTAACAGGATCAGCAGCAATACGCCGATGACCAGTTTTGCTTTTTTATTATCAGCTTCATCCGCTTGTTTCCCGCGTTTATTACGGCGCGCACCGCAATACGGGCATCTGCTGCGGAACCCAGAATATCTGCGGTCACATCTTCCGCACTTAACTTCTGAAATGACTGCCATTCAAACACCCCGTTTCTGTTCATGTGTATGAACAAAGTGAACACACATAGTGTTCATCACATCAAAGTTTACAACATGTTTACAGATACGTCAATAATTTTAGGCGAAAATACCGCATTTGCTTGAATTCGTTATCGCCGTACCGACACATATTGATTTCCGGCTATCGTAAACCGCCAAAGCTTATCCCGGCATAATGCGGCGTAATCGATGCCGATCCGCTTTGACGCAGCCGTCTCCGCCGGTGTTTTACCGTATTCAAGGCGGAGCGGGCCGTCTGAGCACAAGTCTGCGCCGTATAGGGCTTTGTCGACCGCCATAGCCCTGCAAAGCTTACCGGGGCCGCTGCACAGCTGCGGCAGCTTTTCGGTACCGCGTCTTTTTGCCATCAGCCCGATACCCGACACAGGCTCAAGCGCTCGGATAAGAACAACCTCAGGCACCCCCTCAGGTCCGGTGGTGATATTGAGGCAGTGGTACATTCCGTAAATCATGTAGATATAAGCTGCCCCCGCCGGTCCGTACTGAACCCGGACGCGGTCGCTTTTCCCCTTATAACTGTGCGCGGCGTCATCCCTTAGCCCCAGATAACCTTCTGTTTCAACAATGCTCCCGCGTACAATTCCCTCGTCTGTCTCTCTGACGAGAATTTGGCCGAGAAGTTCCCGCGCGACTGTCAGAGTATCCCGCTCATAAAATTCTCTTGGAATGATCATCCCATTTTTCTCCGATCCTGCCCGCTATCGCCGCGAAACCCGGGATGCCGAGCGTTTCCCCCCGGACCATCGCGTCAAAGCCGCACTCCGTAATGACGGCTTTGAGCTCTTCCTTTGTGAACTTGCCGCTGAACGCGGATTCCAGGCCGTTAACCAGCATCTTGCGGCGCTGGGCAAACGACCCTCTGACGACGCGGAAAAACATGGCTTCGTCGTCTATACCCTCCGGGCGGCTCCGCCGCATTTTCATCGTGATAACGGAGGATGTGACCTTCGGCTGCGGGATAAAGCTGTCAGGCGCGACATCAAACAGTATCTTCGGCTCCGAATGATATCTGACAAAGACCGTAAACGCGCCGTAATCCGCCGTACCGGGCTCGGCGCACATGCGCAGGGCGACCTCGCGCTGCACCATGACCGTAATGGTCTCGAAAAGCTGCGCTTCAAAAAGCGCCGTCAGCACCGGCGTCGTGATGTTGTACGGCAGATTGGCGCACACCGCGTACCGCAGCCCCGGCATTTCAGTCTTTACCATTTGGCTGATATCCAGCTTCAGGATATCGCCGCTGATGATTTTTACGTTTTTGTAATCTGCCAGTGTTTCCTGCAAAAGCGGCAGCAGCCGGCTGTCCAGCTCGACAGACAGCACCCTGCCCGCGCGCGGACTGAGCGCACCGGTCAGAGCGCCGATGCCCGGCCCGATCTCCAGTACGCCGAAGGAACTGTCAATTCCGGAACCTGATGCAATTTTTTCAGGGACACTGCTGTCGATCAAAAAATTCTGGCCCATTGATTTTGAAAACCGGAAGCCATGCTTCGTCAGCAGCCTGCCGATATCTTGTTCATTGCATAGATCCATCTGTTATCCTTCCGCCGGGCGAATATGATCCGTCACAAGCCCACTGTTTCCCCGATGTGATATCTCGGTCTGTTCTTTAATTCCATATAAGCCCGGCCGACATATTCGCCGATGATGCCCAGCGCCGTGAGCAACAGGCCGCCGACACCCCATATGGATATCGTGATAATTTTCCAGTCCAAAATCGTGTGCCCCATGCACAGGCGCACGATTGAATAGACGAAAAGCGCAAAAGCGAGCGCCAGCAGCGTGACGCCGAGCCCTGTAATAACGCGGAGCGGCTTCATGCTCAGCGAAAATATACCGTCAGACGCGAGCGCCAGCATTTTTTTCAAAGGGTATTTGCTTTCTCCGGCAAACCGTTCGCCGCGTTCATACGTCACGGTCGTCGTCCTGTAGCCGAGCATCGGGATAATCCCTCTGATAAACATGTTTTTTTCGCCGTATTCGCTCAGCGCGTCGAGCGCCCGGCTCGATAAAAGCCTGTAGTCGGCGTGATTGAAAATTACCTGGCACCCCATGGCGCCAAGCAGCTTATAGTACCCCTCCGCCGTAAAGCGTTTAAAAAATGTGTCCTTATCCCGCTTGTTCCTGACACCGTAGACAACGTCGTAACCGGCCAGATATTCGTCCACCATTTTATCCGCGGCGTTGATATCATCCTGCAGGTCGGCATCCATCGAGATGACCATGTCGACTCTTCCCCGCGCCGTCATCAGCCCTGCCAGAAGCGCGTTCTGGTGGCCGCGGTTTCTGCTGAGCGAGACGCCTGTAAAAAGCTTGTCCGCGCGGCTGATTTCCTTAATCATCGCCCAGGTTTTATCCTTTGAGCCGTCGTTGACAAGCAGCACGCGGCTGTCCTCGGAGATTTTGCCCTCAGCGATCAGACTGCGCATTTTAGCTTTCAGTCTTGAGGTTGTTTCGCTGAGTACTTCCTCTTCATTATAACAGGGAACAACGATGAAAAGCTTGTTTTTCACACGAATCTCTCCTATCCGCCTGAGCGTACAGATACTGCTTGCGCCATATGCGGGAACTCAAATCAAGACACAGTATAATCAATATAAACAGCATATGCAAATATTTTATCCTATTTTTTGTATTTGAATGGATTTAGTGCATAAGTTTTAAAATTACGGGGTAATTATGATATGAACTATAGTTAAATAGTTCTAAAATATATGTTGAAAAGTCTTTGCGTCCGTACTACAATATATTGAATGTCATCATTATGCAGTGCGGCAGGTTTTAGTACAACCGGCTGCTTCATTCACTGTATGAACCTGGAGGAAGTCATGAACTATAATAAAAAATCAGTCAAGGACATTGACGTCAAGGGGAAAAAAATCCTCTTGCGCTGTGATTTCAATGTTCCGCTCGACAAGAACACGGGCGCCATCACCGACGACGGACGCATCACCTCTTCACTGCCCACCATCACTTATCTCCTGAGCCGCGGAGCCGCCGTCATCGTCTGCTCGCATCTTGGCCGTCCCGACGGTCAGTGGAACCCGAAGCTGTCGCTGAAGGTCGCCGCCGACCGGCTTTCAACGCTTCTGGGCAAGCCGGTTATCATGTCCAAGGACGTCATCGGCGAGGACGCGCAAAGGCTTTCCGCCGCGCTCCGCCCCGGCGAAATTATGCTGCTGGAAAACCTCCGTTTCCACAAGGAGGAGGAGAAAAACGACCCCGCCTTTGCCAAGGCTCTTGCCGGAATGGCAGATATCTTTGTGGACGACGCCTTCGGCACCGCTCACCGCGCACACGCTTCCACCGAGGGCGTGTCCCACTATCTGCCCGCTGTCGGCGGCTTTTTAATTGACGCCGAGCTGACGCAGATCGGTGGCGCTCTTGACAGTCCCAAACGTCCGTTCATCGCAATCCTCGGCGGCTCAAAGGTGTCCGACAAGCTGGGCGTCATCGTCAACCTGCTCGACAAGGTCGACGCGCTGCTCATCGGCGGCGGCATGGCCTTTACGTTCATTAAGGCCTGCGGCGGCAGCATCGGCAAATCCATCTGCGAGGATGATAAGCTTGATTATACGCTTGATGTCTTAAATAAAGCTAAAAACCGCGGCGTCCGAATTCTTCTGCCCGTTGATGCCGTCGCAGCCGATAAATTCTCAAACGACGCCGAAACCCTCGTTGTCGACAGCACGGCGATTCCCGACGGTATGATGGGGCTCGATATCGGCCCGGAATCGGCTAAAACGTTTGCTGACGAGATTCACAAGGCCGGCACCGTCATCTGGAACGGCCCGATGGGCGTTTTTGAATTTCCGAAATTCGCCGAGGGCACTCATACCGTCGCAATCGCTCTGGCGAAATCTAACGCCATATCCATTGTCGGCGGCGGAGACAGCGCCGCGGCTATCCGTCAATACGGTCTGTACGATCAAATCACCCATGTCTCCACAGGCGGCGGCGCGACGCTCGAATTCCTCGAGGGCAAAGAGCTGCCCGGCATCGCCTGCCTGCTGGATAAATAATTCTATAAATATATTAGTGAATAATGAAGTTTAGGAAGATATTAATATGAACAGGAAATACCGCAATACCGTCATCGCCGCCAACTGGAAAATGAATATGCTCCCCTCTCAGGTGAAAGCCTATGCCGGAGAGCTTAAAGCGCTGACCGCGCAGTCTAAATGGTGCGATATCGTCGTCTGCCCGTCCTTTGTGATGCTGCCCGCCGTCCATAAAGCTTTCCGCGACTGCCGCATCGGGACGGGTGCTCAGAACATGAGTGAAAACGAGAAAGGCGCTTTCACCGGCGAAGTGTCCGCGGAGCAGCTGGTTGATCTCGACATTCACTATGTGATCCTCGGCCACAGCGAACGTCGGCAGCTTTACGGCGAAACCGACTTAACCGTCAATAAAAAAGTCCTCGCCGCGCTCAATACGAATCTGCGCCCGATCATATGCGTCGGTGAAAGCCTTTTGGAGCGGGAAATGGGCGTGACAGCCGAGCGCGTCACGCTGCAGGTCAAATCGGCGCTTTCCGGCGTTCCTTTGACGAAAATGCGCCGCGTCATCATCGCCTATGAGCCCATTTGGGCCATCGGCACCGGCAAAACGGCGACGAGCGCGGAAGCCGGCGAGGTTTGCAACAACATACGCGCCATCATCAGGAATCTCTACGGCGCCCGTACATCCAGAGCCGTTACAATCCTGTACGGCGGTTCAATGAACGCCAAAAATGCCCGCGAGCTGCTCAGCCAGCCCGATATTGACGGCGGCCTCATCGGCAGCGCGTCGCTCTCACCGTCGGAATTTGCCCAAATCGTTGACGCGGCAAATCAGGATAACGCATAATATCATAGACCGGGCGCTTCGCAATCCCCCGGCAAAGGAACAGATATAACAATGAAAATTCCAACGACCCTGATTATCATGGACGGCTATGGACTGGCGCCCTCGCAAAGCGGCAACGCCATCGCACAGGCACAAACACCGATCCTTGACAGGTTATTTAAAGACTACCCGAACACAGCGCTCTCAGCCTCCGGCGAAGACGTCGGCTTACCGCCCGGGCAAATCGGCAACAGCGAGGTCGGTCACACAAACATCGGCGCGGGCCGCGTCGTTTATCAGGACCTGACGCGCATCACCCGGGATATTGCACGCGGCGGCTTTTTCGAAAACAAGGCTTTTACAGACGCAATGGAGGCTTGTTCCAAAAGCGGCGCGGCGCTTCATCTCATGGGCCTGATGTCAGCGGGCGGCGTTCACAGCCATATTGACCACTTGTGGGCCTTTCTGGAGCTGGCCAAGCGCCGCGGCCTAAGCACCGTCTTTCTGCACTGCTTTATGGACGGGCGCGATACGTTGCCGAACTCCGGCAAAGCCATTATTGAAGAAATTCTCGCCAAAACCGATGAAATCGGCGTCGGCAAAATCGCCACCCTGATGGGCCGCTTTTATGCCATGGACCGCGACAGCAGATGGGAACGCGTACAGAGCGCCTATAACGCCATGGTGCTCGGCGAAGGCATTAACGACAGCGACCCGCTCCATGCCGTCATGAATTCTTACGACGCCGGTGTTACCGACGAATTTATAAAACCCGTCGTCTGCGACAGCGCCGGCCTCATTAAGCCCGGCGACGCGGTGATCTTCATCAATTTCCGCCCCGATCGGGCCAGAGAAATTACGCGGGCTTTCGTTGACAGGGATTTTAACGCTTTTTCCAGAAAAAACGGTTATTTCCCCCTTCACTTCGTCTGCACCACACAGTATGACGAAAAAATGCCGAATGTCTCCGTCGCCTACCCCGCCCAAGCGCTTGACAACACCTTCGGCGAAATCATCAGCGGTCTCGGCCTCACGCAGCTCCGCGCCGCGGAAACCGAAAAATACGCCCATGTGACGTTTTTCTTCAACGGCGGCTCCGAGACGATTAATAAAGGCGAGGATCGGCTGCTTGTCCCCTCCCCGAAGCAGTTCCCCACCTACGACCTGATTCCCGAGATGAGCGCCAGAGAGCTGACGCGTGAAGTCGTCAAGCGGATTTCCGGCGGGCTTTACGATGTCATCATCTTGAATTATGCCAATTGCGACATGGTCGGCCATACCGGCGATTTCGCCGCCGCCGTCAAGGCCGTCGAAACAGTCGACGCCTGCGTCGGCGAAGTGATTGACGCCACCGCGCGCCTGGGCGGCATATCCATCGTGACGGCCGATCACGGCAACGCCGAGGAAATGCTGGATATCGACGGCGTATCGCCGCAGACGGCGCACAGCACCAATCCGGTTCCCTTCATCCTTGTCGGCGCGGATGTTCAGCTCCGTCCGGGTATGCTCGCCGACATCGCGCCCACAATTCTCGAGCTTTTAGGTATCGAAAAGCCGCCTCAGATGACAGGCGCCTCACTCATTGTGAAACGGTAAATAAATTGGAGGTAAAGCTTATAAAACGTTATTTGGAGATTACCGGTATATTTGGCCGGGAAATTCTGGATTCCAGGGGCAACCCCACCGTCGAGGCGGAGGTCAGCCTCAAGGACGGCACCGTCGGGCGCGCGTCCGTCCCCTCCGGCGCGTCAACCGGACAATTCGAGGCTTGTGAAAAGCGCGACGGCGATAAAAGCCGCTATCTCGGTAAGGGCGTCCTCACAGCCGTATCCAATATCAACACTGAAATTGCGGGCGCCCTGACCGGCAAAAACGCGCTCGACCAGATTGCCGTTGATCAGCTGCTCATCGCGCTTGACGGCACGCCGAACAAATCGCGCCTCGGCGCCAACGCCGTTCTGGGCGTCTCCCTGGCCTGCGCCAAGGCCGCAGCGCTCGCTCTTGGTATTCCCCTCTACAGCTATTTGGGCGGCACAGGCGCCAACACGCTGCCCGTCCCGATGATGAATGTCTTGAACGGCGGCGCGCACGCGACCAACAGCGTCGATATCCAGGAATTTATGATCATGCCGGTGTCGGCCCCGAGCTTCCGGGAAGCGCTGCGTATGTCCGCCGAGGTTTTTCACACGCTCAAAACGCTCGTCCCCTCAACCGGTGTCGGTGACGAGGGCGGCTACGCGCCGAATCTCGATACGGATGAGGACGCCCTCAAAGCGCTCATGAACGCCATTAAAAAAGCCGGTTACGAACCCGGCAAGGATTTTTATATCGCCATGGACCCCGCCGTCTCGGAATGGTTCGACCCGTCGGACGGCTGCTATCACCTGCCTAAACGTAAAACCGTCATGACCCGCGCCGATATGGTCGCCATGTGGTCGGATTTCGCCGCGAAATACCCCATCATCTCCATTGAGGACGGTATGGCCGAGGAGGACTGGGACGGCTGGAAGCTGCTGACCGACGCCCTCGGCAAAAAGCTTCAGCTCGTCGGCGACGATCTCTTCGTCACAAACCCCAAAAGAATCAGCCGCGGCATTGAGCTCGGCGTCGCCAATTCCCTGCTCGTCAAGCTCAACCAAATCGGCACCCTGACGGAAACCTTCGAGGCTGTTATGCTCGCCCAGCGCTCCGGTTACACCGCCGTCATCTCCCACCGCTCCGGCGAGAC
>DBTM01000024.1 GCA_002307055.1 Clostridiales bacterium UBA1316 | reverse complement strand
TTTATAACTTGTAAACTCACGCTAGGATGTGTTTAAGGTTCGGCTGGCTCTGATTCAATGTCTTTAAAGAACCATTTTACCATGAGGCGTGAGAGCCATAGGATGAAAAGGACGGAAAAGAAGGTGAAATACCAGTGCCAGCCGGTATAATGGATGATTTGCGTATATCTTTCTACGATGACCTCAACGAAGGTCAGAAATAACGACGCACCGCAATAATACAGCAGCTTCATGAACTTTAAAGCGCCGGAAGGAAAACGGGCGTTAAAATGGACGCAATAGATCGGCAGGATCATGTATTCGAAGACAAAGCTGGTGCTGTTGGCGCGGCTGAGCTCATGGACGGGATATTCGAGCAAACCAGATTCGACAGCGATAAGGCCTAAAATCCAGGTGGGGAACTGGATAAAAAGAAATATGAATTGTGCCTGCAGACGGTTTGCCTTTGGAACAAAGAATATCGACATCAGGAATATTACGGTTGCCGCGATGAGCAATATCGGTTCGATTTTCATTTTTCAGTCCTTTCGGGATACCGCATCTTTACTAAATACTGGTCAACATAGATACGCGAGATAATATACAGAATTTGAATCAAAATATATGAAAAAAGCAAAATTAACTTGTTCGGAAGGTTTATGAGGTTTGTATAGAGTGCTGCTACTAAGAATGCCAATATATATACACCCGTTACAGCAGCAGTATACCCGATTTTGGCAAGCTTGCGCGCATGCTTGGGATAATGCTGATAATACACGGTAAAAAGAGTGGGGCTCAGTAAAAAAGCAAATAGAAAATTGCCTTGTGTGGCGTGAGCGAACAGCCTGACAGGGTTGCTTTGCAGCCCAAATTGAACGTACAGCAGCGTGATCGGCCAGGTGAACAGCTGCGCGAGCACAAATGTAAAAACCGCCGTTCTTACATGCCCCTTTTTAACAAATATTAAGAGCAGGCAAATAGATATGGCTATAATAATGGTCATCGCCCATTTGTCTTTATTCAATATATATATGCCCATTCCTTTCCCGGAAATTGTGCTGTGTCCGGCTTTACCGGACTTCGGGTCGCAAGCCCCGAAAGGCACAAAACACACACCTCGGTATCTTAGTGCTATTATTGTCAAATGCGCATATTTTATGTTTAACGATATAGTGATGCCGGAAGTGACAAGCTATGAATGATTGTGATATAATATTTGCCATAAAGTTATGTAATTTTACGAAAGAAAGCGGAGCAGAACGATGAAGAAGCTTATGGTGCTCGACGGCAACAGCATCGTCAACAGGGCATTTTATGGGATCAGGCTCCTCACAACGAGGGACGGGACACCGACAAACGGTGTCTACGGGTTTCTGGCAATCCTCCAGAAGCTGATTAATGAGGAGCAACCGGACGCGCTGTGTGTGACGTTTGATCTGCCCGCGCCGACTTTCCGCCACGAGCAGTTTGACGGATACAAGGCGCAGCGCAAGGGGATGCCGGAGGAGCTGGCTGTCCAGATGCCTGTTTTAAAAGAGGTTCTGGACGCCATGAATCTGCCCAGATACGAGCTGTCCGGCTGGGAAGCGGATGACCTCATTGGGACAATTGCAAAAAAATGCGAAGAATCGGGCTGGGCGTGCGTAATTGTTACGGGCGATAAAGACAGCCTGCAGCTCATCACCGGCACAACGCATGTTAAGCATGTTAAATCACGTATGGGGCAGACGGAAACAACGGAATATACACCTGAAATCTTTAGGGAAGAATACGGCTTTGAACCGCTGAAAATGGTCGACTTAAAAGCGCTTATGGGTGACGCGTCCGACAACATCCCGGGCGTTGCCGGTGTCGGCGAAAAAACAGCATTGGAGCTTGTGCGCCGCTTCGGGAGCGTCAAAGAAATTTATGACGGACTTGATGCTCTTGACATCAAGGACAGTGTGCGGAAAAAGCTGAGCGACGGCCGCGATGCCGCCGCAATGTCCTATACACTCGCAACAATCTGCCGGGACGCGCCGATTGAATTTTCTCCGGAGGCCAACCTGCGCCGTGATGTAAATAACGACGCGCTGTATGCTCTGTTCCAGAAGCTTGAGTTTGCCAAGCTGACAGACAAGTTCAACCTCCAGCCGCCCCTGACGGCAGAGCCGGCTGGGCAGGCGCATTTTACGGAGAGCTGCGGTGAAAACATCGCCGCGGCTGCCGATGTTGCCAGGATGCTCCAGGCGCTTAAAAATACCCCGCTGGTTTCTGTACGGTGCAGCGAGGATATGGACACTGTCGTCTGCTTAAACGATGCTGCGCATATCGCCTATATCCTGCGAAGCGATTCAGTGGAGGATTATATCGGTGCCTTAAAGCTGGTATTTGGCTCAGACATAAAAAAAGTCGGGCATGACATCAAGGATACGCAGCGTCAGCTTCTCGATATGGGTGTGCCCTCAGACGGATGGGTATTCGATACGGCGCTGGCAGCCTATCTGCTGTCACCCACGGACAGCTCTTACACCCTCGGGCGGCTTTCTGAGACATACTGCGGCTTTTCTCTGGATTCAAACGAGGATACAAACGGCCAGCTGTCACTGCTTGATGGCGCAGCGGTGCTTACAAGGCTCCAATCCGAAGCCGCTGCGATCGCAGCACTGATAGACATCTTCAGCCCGAAGCTCGCTGAGCTTGGGATGGACCAGCTCTATAACGAGATTGAGCTGCCCCTGTGCCGCGTACTGGCTGAAATGGAGCATGCAGGGTTTTTCATTGATAAAAAAGCGCTTATGGATTTCGGCGGTATGCTGTCAGCTAAGATTGCCGCGCTTGAGAAATCGATATTTGAGCTTGCCGGTGAAACCTTCAATATCAATTCAACCAAGCAGCTCGGAACAATCCTCTTTGACAAGCTGATGCTCCCAACGCCTAAGAAGACAAAGACAGGGTACTCAACAAATATTGAGGTGCTGGAGTATCTTTTAGGTAAGCATCCGATTATTAAGCTGCTGATGGAGTACAGAGAGCTGACGAAACTCAAAAGCACCTACGCTGACGGACTGCTGAAGGTCATTTCAAAAGACGGACGCATTCATACCAATTTCCAAATGACGGTAGCGGCAACCGGGAGGCTGTCCTCAACGGATCCGAATCTGCAAAACATCCCTGTTCGGAAGGAAGTTGGAGGAGCGCTTCGCAAAATGTTCGTCGCCTCTGATGGGAACGTTCTTGTCGACGCGGATTATTCGCAGATCGAGCTGCGTATTCTGGCGCACATCGCGGACGATACAGTGATGATTGACGCGTTTAAAAATGGGGAGGACATCCATGCGGTAACGGCCTCTCAGGTGCTCGGTATCCCCATTGAGAGCGTCACACCGCTCATGCGCAGCCGCGCAAAAGCTGTCAACTTCGGGATTGTATACGGTATTTCCGCGTTTTCCCTTTCACAGGATATCGGGGTCACAGTCGCGGAGGCGAAGCTTTATATCGAGAACTATTTTGCCAAATACCACGGTGTACACGCCTATATGAAAGATATCGTTGAAAAAGCGAAAAGAGATGGCTATGTCACCACGCTGTTCGGGCGCAGACGATACCTGCCGGAGCTCCAATCCTCTAATTTTAACATGCGGTCGTTCGGGGAAAGGGCAGCGATGAATACGCCGATCCAGGGGACGGCGGCCGATGTGATCAAGGTTGCCATGGTCAATACGTTTAGACGGCTGAAAAAAGAGGGATTAGCGGCAAAGCTGATATTGCAGGTGCACGACGAGCTGATTGCTGAATGCCCGGATATTGAAGCCGAAAAAGTAAAGAAAATCCTGACGGAAGAGATGCAAAACGCGGTGCAGCTGGCTGTTCCATTGACGGCTGAAGCGCACTCGGGCAAGAGCTGGGCTGATGCGAAATGATAGAAATCATAGAGGCGGAAGAAAAACATATCTCTGATGTATTTGAAATTGAGAAGGCTGCATTTTCCCCCTCCTGGATGGAGGGCTCCCTGCTTTCCCAGCTGGGTGACGAGGATGCGCATTTTGTTATTGCTGTTGAGGACGGCAGGGTGCTTGGTTTTTGCGTTCTGCATAAAGCATCAGATGAGGGAGAACTCTATCAGATTGCTGTCGATGAAAGCGCGAAACGGCGGGGAGCAGGTGATATGCTCATGAAGGATGCGCTGGATTATGCTCGAATCCATGGGCTGGTCAGCATCTATCTTGAGGTCCGCAAGAGCAATACGCCTGCGATTAAACTCTACAAAAAACATGGGTTCACTGTCGCAGGTCATCGCAGAAAGTATTACAGTTATCCCACGGAGGACGCCGTTGTCATGTCGCTCCACGTTAATAATGCATCCGAATAACAAATGGAGGTGTTTTTGTGCTCATTTTATCTATTGAAACCTCGTGCGACGAGACAGCTGTCGCCGTGACGAGAAACGGCAGGGAGGTGCTGGCCGATGAGATTTACTCACAGGCGGATATGCATGCGCTATACGGCGGTGTCGTCCCGGAGCTTGCCTCGCGCAACCATATTGCCGTCATCGGGCGGCTGAGTGATATGGCTCTTGAAAAAGCGGGAATAACTCGAAAGCAGATTGACGCTGTGGCTGTTACTTTTGCACCCGGACTGATCGGTGCGCTGCTCGTCGGTGTGAGCTTCGCCAAGGGACTCGCTCTGGCGCTTGAGGTACCGCTGATTCCCGTCCACCATATCAGAGGGCATATCGCCGCGAACTATATTGCGTATCCCGAGCTCGAGCCCCCGTTTTTGTCGCTGATCGTGTCCGGCGGCAACAGCCTGATTGCTGATGTGCGTGGCTATACGGATATCCGTATTATCGGCTCGTCGCGCGATGATGCGGCGGGAGAGTGCTTTGACAAGGTGGCTCGTGTGCTCGGGCTTCCGTATCCGGGCGGGAAGCCGCTTGATGAATTATCACGGGGCGGTGATGATACCGCCTTTAAGCTCCCGCGGTCTAAAATAGATGGGTATCCATATGATATGTCTTTCTCCGGCTTGAAGACAGCTGTTGTGAATATCGTGCATAACGCAGAGCAAAAGGGAGAAACACTTGATACATCCTCGCTTGCGGCTTCGTTTGCTTATGCGGTCAGTGACACGCTCATTCCAAGGACGATGGAGGCAGCCCGTGAACTTAGCTATAACAAAATTGCCATTGCCGGCGGTGTTGCGGCTAATTCGCGCATCCGTGCGGATTTCGAAAAAGCAGCGGCGGCAGAAAGCAAAACACTTTATATACCGCCCTTGTCGCTCTGCGGTGATAACGGAGCAATGATCGGCTGCCAGGCGTATTATGAGTATTTAGTCGACTGCCGTGCCGGTATGGCGTTAAACGCGTTCGCCACCATGGATGTCGACAGCTCTATATCGACCACACTGTCGTTTGAATCGTTTAAATAGCTCTTTATCGTCATTTTTTTAAATAACTTTAATAGAAATTTTAAATATTTTGCGGAACTGGATTGCCACCGATAATGTTGTTATGTTAATATGAAAAGATAAACCGGAAAAGAGATATGCAGGATACATTCGGATTGTTAAATATTGCTAATAACGCGTATAAGGATTGCTGTTGCTGACAAATATACCGGTGGACAAACCTGTGGAGAATGTGAATAACTATCTGTAAAGACACTTAACGACTTTACTTACGTAAACCTCTCGGAACGTGTTTGCAATATAAAGATATGAAAAAACCGTCGAATTTACAGAAACTTAACAGACTAATATAGTCGAAGTCATGAATGTAAAATGTATATGCAAAGGTTATTCGGATATTATTCATTAGAGGATTTACCATAAAATTTGCATTATACAGTATGTAATATGCCCTGCTCAGATATAAAAACACCCATGCAAGCAGCATCCTTTATAAGGATGAGTAAAATGATTATTTCGGCTTTACATCGCCAATAAAATCTGCTATAATCAACTCCACGTAAAAGTAAATACGTTCGGGGGCGTAGCTCAGCTGGGAGAGCACGCGGAACGGTTCTAGCTACTTTCATGTAACTCACTTGGCAGCCATTCGGTTCGCATCACAAAAATTGGAAATATTTGGGGGCGTAGCTCAGCTGGGAGAGCACGCGGAACGGTTTTAGCTACATTTGCGTAACTCACGCGGCAGCCACTCGGTTCGCATCACATCAATTGGTAATATTTGGGGGCGTAGCTCAGCTGGGAGCGCAAGCGAAGCGTAAAGCAGGCCCCGGTATCAGTCGGATAGTTCCGACAGCGACACCCGAAACGAGTCATTTCACGCAAGGGTGAAAACAAGCAAATTTGTGCAATATCCACAAAATGGGGGCGTAGCTCAGCTGGGAGAGCGTACGGTTCGCATCCGTAAGGTCGAGAGTTCGATCCTCTTCGTCTCCACCAAGAAAGTCAGTAAACTCAAGGGTTTGCTGGCTTTTTTCATTTCCGGGACGGCGCGAAACCGAGAACGTCTGCCGTAAACACCGGAAACACTCGGTTCGCATCCGTTTGTGCATTGTGCTGTATTGCCCCGCTAATTGAGCTGCGAAAAAGAGCGGCAGAGGGATAAACAAGGCGGCGTTCATCAGTTGCCTCGTTTTCGGGGGCAAAAGTGCAAAACATGGGTGCTCAGCTCTTTGAGTTGCGAACCAATCGTTTCTCACATAACGAAATTATATAAGGAGCACCACAATATCAGGCCGGGATTCTGTTAAACGGAACCCCGGCCTATTTGTTTTTTAGGAGGTTTTTATATGGATAGAAAATACTTTAATGAACTCTCCCGCATTCTCGCCAAACAAGGAATCAAGTCCACAGTCCAGCGCGAGGACAACCTCACTATCCTGCTTGACGGTCTACCCGCATGCCACGTGGGCGCTACAAGCCAGATGTTTGTTGCCCCCGGCGATCTGCGGACGCCTGATGCCGATGAGCTCTACCACAGGACATCGCCTATCACCGAAACGGTCAGAGAATACATGACGGCAATAGAAAAGGCTCCTCTCCTCAAGGCAAGGGATTTGGATGAGGACTTCCGCCTGCTTACCGAGTTTAATGGTACTGTCCTTGCCGGACGGGAAACAGAAAAAGGCTATGGATACAAATTTGTAACATGGCAGCGCGACTACGACGGCACCGGCGTGGGACAGGGTCACTATTATATTGACAATTACACAGCGGCAAAGGAGGACTTCGCTGAACGTGCCGGACTCGTACCGCGCGAACGATTGTTTACGGACGAGCAGCTCACGGAAATATACCGATGCTTGCGGAACACTATGGATTCCGAACATGAGCTGACATATGAGCAGGAGAAGCTAATTGAAAAAACCGCGTCGCAAATCGAATACGCCGTTCCGGACATGCGGGAGCAATTCGCGGAAGCGCAGGAAGCGGAAAAACAACAACATATGAATATGGAAATGTAAGATCCGGAGAATTCAGGTCAAGCGACCTCATTCTCCGGCCTTTTATGTTTTCAGGAAAGGAATCAGACCATGACCGGCGTATTTTACGACTCAAACGTTCTCAGCACGGTAAGCAGAGAGCCGCCGCCGCGAAGCACGGGCCCGTTTGAAAGCTGCGGCGACTGCCCTTACGCCTCCGTTGGCTTTGTTTGCCACACCGCAGAGGGAAACTGCCTGAGAACCGAAATGCAAAAAATGCAGAAGAGAAAGGACGAACTCAATGATAAGAGCACTGCTGAACAACCCGGAGCGCCCTGAACAGCAACCCATATTGGTTTGCTTCCCAATTGTTAATCATGACGAGGTTTACGAAATGCTCGGCAAAATAGGCGTTGGGAGCGCGACCGGGCGCGATTGCGGCGTCGAGGAAATAACCGGCGATTATCCCGCGCTCGAACGGCTGGAGGGCACCGTCGTCAATTTAGATGAGCTCGATTATCTGGCCAAGCGGCTGGAAAGCTTCGATAAAACGGAAATCGCCAAATTTCAAAGCTGCGTCGAGGTTTTCGATTACAAAGGGCTGCCCGACTTAATCAACCTGACCTTTTGTTGCCAGGAAACCACGGTGATCCAGGATTTCACCGACATAAACGCCATAGGTCTCCTGCACCATCTCGACGTTAACGGCGCCGTGGCGGTCGACGAGCTCAAGTATTTGGATGGGAGCAAGATCGCACGAAATCTTTTCCAACATGAAAAGGGGCTCGTCACGCCCTACGGCGTTCTTTACGATAACGGCATGGAAATGGAACAGGTATACAAGGGCCGGGATTTCCCGCGGTACTGGTACGACGACCGCGTGATGGAGCTTGCCGTGGCAAAGCACAGCGAGCGTGAGGATAGCCCTTACATAACGTGGCTGTCCCTGCCGATGACGGATATACAAATCGACCGTGCGCTGGAGCGTGGCGGATTCGAGAGCTGGGGGGATATGTGCCTTGAGCTCTATGATTATTTGATGCCGCCAAACGCGGCTCAAATCGTCAAAGGTTCCGGCGAGTGCCTCGAGAACCTGAACGCTCTGGCTAAGATGTTGAGCGGCATGAGCGAGGGAGCATTGAAAAAGCTTGACGCGGTTATAGAGTACGCGGAACCGGACTCGGCGGAGCAGGTCACGCGGCTTGCGGGGAATCTGGAATACTTTAAATTTTTCGAGGGTGCGCTTACGCCGGAGGATTACGGCCGCCGCGCTGTAGAGCTGGCCGGAAACACTCCTTTTGCCGACGGCCTTGATGAGTTCATTGATTTTCAAAAATACGGCGAGCGTCTGATTTCAAACCTGAACGGCGAATTCGTAAGCAACGGCCATGTTAGCTATAGCGGCTTTAAACCGATTGAAGAGCTTATGAGCGACGCTCCGGCAGCGCACATGGAAATGGGTATGGAAATGTATTAACTATACGAGCGCCGTTGTGGTATGCTGTGTCCTACAAAATCAAAAAAGGGGTTGAAGCACTTGAAGATAAACGCCAGAAGAGAAAAATTTGAGAGTGTGGAGCTGTTCGGGACGCCGGCGCTCTTCACGACCTCGCGCCTCGACCGATCGAGCGTTCCCGAAGGGTTTTCGCGCTATGAAATCCGTGGAAGCGACAACGATCCCGGAAAGCTGAACACGCTGGAAAACAACGTCGGAGTCAATTGCGCTGGAAGCATCCTGGCTCCAAAGCCGATAACCATTCCGAAAATGGGATACAAGTATATCGGCGACAAGTTAAATTTTCTCGGTGAAAGCCTGACGCTCACGGAATTTTGCGAAAAGCAAAAAATTAAGCTTCCGCCCGATCCCCGGCAATATACGCTCCGCCCCGCCACAGAAGATGAGGCGGGGCTCTTTTATTCTCAAGCTGAAGAAGCGGACGCGCAAAACGCGATTGTCGGTAACTTGCGCATGGATTTCGGAAGCTCCGGCAAGGAGTTCTGGTCGACGTGGTGGCCACACAACGACGACGAGCTGAACACGCCGGAATTCAAGGCGGAGTTTGACGACCTTATCAACGAGCTTCGTAAATACGCGCCGCTGGAAAATCTGCCGGCAATGGTTTTGTATTGCGCCGACAAGGACGAAACGAGGCTGAACGGCGGAGCGGGGTACGACTATGGCTTCGTCACAGAGAGCGACAATTATAAATACCTCATCCGCTGCAGGCCCACGCGGGGCGATTATAACGCTTACGTTTATGCCCAGGACAAGCGCCAGCAGGAGATGAACATGACACAAGCGCCCGATCAGGGTATGACGATGGGAGGCATGTGAAATGAACCGGCATCCGAAATGGGTGGAATTCATGAAGGAGCAGTTCCCGCCCGGCACGCATATCAGGCTTAACGAGATGAAAGACCCCTATGCCCCGGTGCCGCCCGGCACGGAGGGAACGGTCGATTTTGTCGACGACGCCTGCAATATCCATATGATTTGGGACAACGGCCGTACACTCAGCCTGATCCCCGGCGAGGACCGCTTCAGCGTGATAGCGCCGAAGCTGACGGAGATGAAGCTGTACATGCCGCTCCTTGTCGATACCTATGAGCGCAATGAATACGGCGATCTGGAGGAATACCCCACCGAAACAGACAATCGCGCCGCGGTCGATTACGCGGACACGATCAACACGGCTATCACGCGCTTTCGCATGCCGCAGGAAAAGGAGCGCGGCATCATGAATTGGTACCGCGAGGGCGACGGCGTGGATGAAAAGATCTATTCGGCGGAGTTTTCCGTCGAGAATGTAGACGGCAGGCTTTGGGGCGTCGTCGAGTATACGGTCACGGGTGAACTCACGCCGGAGGAAACGGAAAGCTTTGAGACTTATGTGACCGGACAGGCGGCAGACGGCTGGGGCGAGTCGTTCGAGCAGCACCCCATAAAAACACCTGCCGGAGAGCTGTATGTCCACCTCTGGAGCGGTAATAACGACTGGCGGCTGTATACCGAGGACGAGGCGTTGTCAGGGCAGGGACAGAAGCCGGAAATGCGGCTTGAATAAAGCAGTTTAAAGCGCCGCGGCCGGCATTTAGTATTACAGTATTTATATAGAGACAGGTGCTGCCGGACTATGGCAGCGCTCTTTTCGTGAACGGAGGAAATCTATGTTTGAGGTATATTTGAAGAAGCCCGGCTGCACCGCCGACATCCGGCTGCAGCTCCCCGCCACCGACGCGGAGCTGCTGGACGCGCTAGACAGGGCGCATATTGTAAACGAAAGGGACATCTATTCGGTGACGGTATATCAATGCGAGAAGGATTACCTCCCCCGATTTATCCCCGAGTCGGCAAACCTGTTTGAGCTGAATCTGCTCGCCAAAAGGCTTGACGGGCTCGACAATTGGGAGCGGGACTGCTTCGAGGGGCTTGTCACGAGGGAGAGCATTGAAACCGATTACGCCCCTATCAAGCTTGAAAGACTCATCAATATGACCTACAGCACGGACGGCTGCCAGATCGCGTACAACGTGCGGGACGACAGTGAGCTCGGCGCTTTTTATCTGGAAAACGGCTTCTACGACGAGCGGCTTCGCGGCATGAGCGAGGATATGATAGCGATGCTGGACACGGAGAAGCTGGGGCGCGCGTCACATTTGGACGAGGGCGGCATTTTTACGGCGGGCGGTTACGTTATTCCCGGTGATATCAGGCAGGTATACAGCAGCGATAATATCCCCTATCCGCATAAGCCGGACTATGTTTTCGCCCTGGATATCGCGAAGCTCCCCGAGGCGGGGGATCAAAACAATCAAAGCTATGTTACGGTTAGGCTGCCGGCGGCGGATGATGAGATAAACTCAATATTCGAAAAGCTCGGTACGGAGGGCATTGAGGGCTGCGGCTTTTCCCGATACGAAAGCACTATCCCACAGCTCTCGGAAGCCTTCGGATTTTTGGAGGATTTTCATGAGTTGAACGAGCTTTCGAGAACCATGGCCACCCTTAAGCATGAGGACATTCGTAAGCTTAAAGCGGTTCTCGAAGCCACGGATTGCGAGAGTATTCATGAGGCGACGCTTATCGCCGACAGCCTTGACGAATACGACCTCCTGTACGGCGTAATCCGGACGGAGGACGCGGCAATGCTCCATCTGCAAAAGCTCCTCCCCCGCGATGAGTACGAGGCTCTGTGCCCCCACATCAATATGTACACCTACGCGCGGGAGCTGATGGGTGAGGAAATGCGTCAGACGGCCTACGGACTGCTCTCCCGATATGACGGCGGTCAGCTTGAGGCGCCGAAGCCTGAAGCACAGGATATGACAATGTATTAAAGGAGACAAGCCATTATGAAGCTATTGAAAAACAGAATATTTATCAGCATTTTATGTCTGCTTATGGCTGCCGTGCTGGCGTTTGTTTTGCTACCCAGACTATACAAAGCACAGTCGTCAACCACGGAAATTGTGCGGCTTAATCAAACGGTCGAGCGCGGTACGGTGATCGACGAAACGATGCTGACCGTTACGGAAGCCGGAGCATATGGGCTGCCGGATAAGATAATAACAGAAAAGGCGGAAGTCGTCGGACTTGTCGCAGCCGCCACAGGCTACGCGGGTGAGTATCTCTGGCGTGACCGCTTCGTTTCGGCGGAGGAATATGCGCTGGAAGCCACCGGGGCTGGAGAACTCCTGACCGAAGGCAAATATCTGCTGACTGTCAGCTTGCCCACAGCTTCGGCGGGCGTCGCGGGCGTGCTTCGCGGCGGCGATGTGGTTGACGTGTTCGAATACGTCACAGACGAGCTCGGAAACGCCGCGGTCAGCAAGGTGATATCCGATCTCCCTGTATACGAGGTGCTAAACGGCAACCTGTTACCTCTGGACGAGCTGGACGCCAGACTGGAGGAGGCCCCGGACACGGACGCGGCGGATTACGACTTCGCGCCGGCCTACGTCGTGTTCATCGCCGATGAGCAGCAGGCAAAAACCCTCATACGGCTGGAGCGTGAAAAGTCCATGCATCTGACGCTCACGGAAGCGGGTGAATAACGTGGGTAAATGAACTCTCTGAAAAGGGTGTATCCGGATTTAAGGTTTCCGCGAAAGAACGCGACGCGATCCAGGAAATTCAACATGACGCGGCTGCTGGGAAGTTTGACATCCTTCTGGTGTTTATGTTTGACCGCCTTGGACGTAAAGAAGATGAAACGCCTTTTGTTGTTGAATGGTTTGTTAAAAACGGCGTCGAGGTATGGAGCGCGATGGAGGGCGAGCAGCGGTTTGATAATCATGTGGACAAGCTCATGAATTATATCCGTTATTGGCAGGCGTCTGGCGAGAGCATTAAAACTTCTATACGTACAAAGACACGATTGGGACAGATTGTTCAGGAAGGCCGTTTTCGCGGCGGCATCTCGCCATATGGGTACCAGCTCGTAAAGCGGGGCCGCATAGGTAAAAAGAATAAAGAGCTTTTTGATCTTGAGATTAACAAGGATGAGACTGTTGTTATACGCAGAAATTTCGAAAAAGCCGCCAATTACGGATATGGGGCAAGGCGGATCGCGTCGGATTTAAAAGATGAAGGGTTTCTCAATCGTTCCGGCGAAATGTTTCATTACTCAACGATTCAGAACATACTGAAGAATATCATGTATACCGGAGTTCTCCGCAGCGGAGATACACGCTCAGAAGTATTCCCGGAGCTGCAGATCATTGATGAAGCTACATTTGAAAGAGTAACCGCCATTCGACAACAGCGGTCTAATACATATGAGGAGCGGCGCAATGTGCCTCGTAAGGTAATGGGAAACGCGTTACTCTCAGGAAATGTTTATTGCGGCCATTGCGGTGGCCGCATTTTTGCTACCACAGCGCGAAAAACACATCATGCGATATCCGGAGAAGCAGTCAATGAGCGGATCGCGATTTACAAATGTTATAACCGAACCCGGCATAAAGACTTATGCGACGGCCCTACAACATATCGGTCTGATAAGGTTGATGCCGCGGTTGAGGAAATTCTCAACAGAGTGTTTCTCGGCGTGGGCAATGAACATGAAAATGACTGGGTGGAAAAACAGTATAAGGCAAAAACAGACGAGTATTCTGTCAAATTAAAGCACGCCAAGGCTGACTACGCCAAATTGTCCAAAGAGCTCTCCAAACTTGACTCCATGATGATGGACGCGATGGACGGGACTTGCGTATTTTCTCCCCAGGATCTCCAGAGGCGCATGCAGACGATCAAGGAATCAATCGCGGAGGTTCAGGGGGTTATTTTCTCTACTGAGCGCGCGATGGAAGATAGTCATATTACGTTGAAACGCATCCAGGATGAGTGTAAGCAATTGGCGACCTGGGCACAGGTTTTCCACGAATCCAGCCCGGACGTGAAAAAAATGATAGCCTCCTACATGATCGAGCGAGTGACCGTAAGCCGGGATTACGAGGTAAACGTTGACCTCAACATTACCGAATCGCAGTTCTTCGGCGGCATGAAGATGGAGCTGTAGTTAATATCTATCGGATGGATAATAACAAAGACTGTCCTGTCGAAAAGAACCAGTAATTAGCGCAGACTCTCTCGTGCTACAGCGATATTGCTCTTAGTCTTGATTCCTCAAGAGTTGCATCGCTTGCCTAGATTCCTGTTCCGCTTTGCAGTTATTTCGTTCCATATAAGATAAAACATCTTGGTAGGGTGCAAGTTGAGGCAAATGCAGTAACTTTCTGTCAGTTGAATTCAATGGCTGCACCAAGTTATATGCTTCATATTTTTGCAACGTTATCAAGTCCATTTCCAGTGGCATAAATGGAATCCCTGTTTTGGATATCAGATTCTCCAATATCAGGAATCCATAAACATCAATGTCGCCTTTATGGAAATATTGCTTATCTGCATTACTTTCATATATCTTTTTCAAGAGTGTGGTACGTAGAGCGTTGTGAAAGCCTCCCAGGTACAGTACCGCGTGGTCATTACTTGTCTCGTCGTGAAAGGTTGTCAAATTTTCAACGGTAATCAAAATCGTCCCATCAATATGAATGTCTGTAATGAAGGGGATGGCCATGGAAGGTAATGCAATTCCCCCTGGTATATTTCCGATAGAAATGGTTTGATCATGAAAAACAACTCTGAGGTTTCCTTTAATCAAAATATAGACAGGGTTATCCAACAGGTTGAAGGATTCCAAAACGGTTTTGCGCGTTAACTCTTCTCCGCCATAGGTGCAGAGAATACCTTCCACCGATCCGCGCATTTTCTGGAACTTCTTTGAATCGGAAAAGACTGCCTCCGAAAAGTTACGGATGTAAGTTTCGGAATTTAGCTTAATCAAAGCAGAGAGTGCATTCAACACGTCCTGAAGCTTTTCGGCATCATCTCCGATCCCAAACTCTAGTGCTCGATTCCTGGTGAGCCGCTCAAGCTGATCCGTTCGGAATCGTTCTAATAATGGAAAACCGCCGGTATCCCAGTTCATCAGACGCTGTTTAATCAGTTGGCGAATATCTCCTAATGCTGTTTTTCCTGATAACTCATAACAGAGCTCAATTTTATCCGTTATTAGCCGCAGTCTTCCGTAATCTCCGCGCGAATCTTTTTTTCCGTCAAGAATACCTTGTTGTAGCATACGGTCAACGGCTTCGTTGATCTCCCGATACGCGGTTGGGTCATAATTGTCAGAGTATTCTGGAAACAGTTTTTCTACATTTAGGAAGACTCCCTGCCTGCTATTTTTGTCCGTGCAATCATACAGTCCTCGCTGCTCATATATGGCAAGAAATTTTTCTAGAATAATATTCTGATAGTACATATCAGTCATTTCCTTCATAAAGCTTCTCGAATGGTGCCAGTGCCGCACGGGAGCCTGATTTGATTATGGAATAAACAATATCACAATAGGGATATATTGCGCTGCATTTTTCCGCTGTTGATATAAGGATGAGCTGAAGCTGTACGGAGGCAAACATTCTCATCATTGGTTCTATGCGGTCACTCGTCATATTGTTGAATGCCTCATCTAAAAGAATCAGGCGGATACTGTTTGGGCTTTGGCGGTATATTTGCAGTAGCGAAGCGCAAATAGCTACGTAAAAGGGAGCCTGATTTTCGCCGCCGCTGCTGTCCCCGCTGACTTGAGAAAGAGGGACACTCACTTTTGTTACCGCGTTTTCCACAATAATGTCATATTCCAGATATGTACGATAATCCACGTATTTTGATATCTGATCGCTGACGTTCTTTTTCCGGCAGAGCGATCCTGCACGGCGGCATTAACATCCGCCATGATTTTTGCCATTAATTCATCCACTTGAGCTTCATACGCCGAATGACTCATAGCCTCCCGCGTAAACAAACTATCCTCCTCAGTAATCTGCTCATTATTTTCATCCATTATGATTCGGTAAAAGTCATGAATTTCTTTATCACGATGACTGTTGATAACAAAGTGATATTTTTCCTCTCCGTATGTAAGTTCAGACATAATCCGATCAAGTTCGCGAAATTGTTGTTTTGCATTGCGGATATCATCCTTCATCCTAAACAGAATTTCCTTGCGGAAACGCTCTTTGCAGCGTATTTGGGCTTTCCGAAGGCCTTCTAAAGAACGCTCTAACTCAATGTGAACAAGAGTAATGTGGGCGTCGCGATAAGCTTCGAGACCGTCCAGCCCCAACGGATAATCCGCTGTGTATTTTGCGTTGTATTCTTTTTGAAGCGGCTGAAGATCTAAAACGATGTAATTGTCTAGTGCTTTTGTGCACTGCGCACGGTAGTTCATTTGATTCCGTTCAATTTCGGAAGGTGTTTTGCTACGGGATGCCTCCGAAAATCTTCCGGTTATCAGTTCGGTCAGTTCCGGATGCGCGAAAACAAAGTTATCATTTTCGGCTTGAGTGCTCTCAATATCAGATATATTTTGGGTAATAAGCTCTTGAGCATCATTAACGATCTTTTCTTGCTCCCAAATTTTCTTATCGAGACCGCTGATTTCCTCATCAACTGCTTCACAAGCTTTTTCGCAGGAAGCGCAACGGTCGAATAAGGCTGCCAGCATCGGGTTTGTCTCATATTCCCGCAGTATTTTTCGCACGTTATTAAGCTTTGTATTCAGCCTATCAACTTGCTCGCGGGCATCCAGATTATTTTTTAGGCAGGATGTATGCTTTTCGTGAATAAAGCCGCTGTGTGTATCGCTGAGTTCCAACAGTATTTTCATTTGTTTCTCTAACGCTATTTGGCGTTCATTATTTTTACGCAAAGCAACTTCTAAATAATCATAACGTTGTTTTCGCGCATTTGCGCCGATGTAAAGAATAGGGCGATGCATACGTTGAAGACGATATCCCTGGTAGCGTAGTAAATCCCGGGTCACGCTTCGTGAATGTTTTTCAAGATCGTCTTCGCTTTCACAGCATACTATATTGTGCAATAAATAATTTGCATATTGCCTTGCATAATGATTTTCGCTTCCAATTTTATATGCAAGCATATTCTGTGCCGGTGCCTTCCAGCGGACGGAATCACGCTCCAAACCCGCCGTGTTCACTAAGGACACGTCTCCCACTTGATCGCCCAGAGATGAAAATACCATTTTTGCGGGGTAATAGTGGGCTGGGGGTACAATTATATCAAAACGGCGAAAACCTAACACTGCCTCCGCGCACTCCTGCCAGTCGGTATCTTCCATATATAAAAGTTCACAGAGAATCTTGGCGTCTGGTTCCATGCCACGCTTTTGAAGCTCCTCGTTGATGCTATTTCGAAGTAGCTCTGCTGAGTCAGGATACGACATTTTCCCGCTGCGTAGTGTACGAAGCTCCCGTGTTAAAGACTCGGCGGATATTTTCAGACTCTCGCTCTCTTTGCGACAAGCAAATTTCCGGTCCTCAATCTCATTACCAGCAGCTTCAATTTCACGATCAATCTCTGCCAGAGTTTTCTTTTGCTGTTCTTCTGACCAATCACAGAAATCATCCGGTGACAGGGTAACTGTGGCGGACAATTCCGCTGATCGAACGCGATTGAGCAGTTGCCTTAGCTTGTCCAAGCTATCATACCAAGCTTGTTGGCGTTGAACCTGTGTTCTGTACTCTCTGCTCAGTTCGGTTTCCTGATCCTTGTAGAATGCCGACGCCTGTACCTGTTTGTTTTCGTCCTTATCCTGCAGGGCTTTAAGCAACGCGTCCTGCGCTCGCTGCCTTTTATCTTTTAGTGCCTCCCTTTGCGGCTCCAAATGCTCAAGTTTGCGGTTGGCTCCTTCGGAAGTTTGTTGATACGCCTCCTCTAGACTTAACATTTTTTTAAGTCGAGCTAGCAGAATCAAGCCCTCGTTTATTTGGACTTGCGTCTCCAATTCGGTGGCCTGCTTTCCACGTTCTACAATTTCACCAAGTGCCTGTTCTCTCTTCTTGGCTTCATACAAGGTTTCCTCCAGGCGTTCCAGCTCGCGCATGTCACTTTGTAATGCCTCGACGCGGATTTCAGGTTCAGGAAGAATATAAGCATAGATAAAGGTCCGAATATCATCAATTTCTTTTAGTGAGGTGCCCATATGGAATACCTCATTGAATTTTTTTCCGTGGCTTGATTCCGAATCTCCTATTCCCAAAATCCTGCAGATGTATGCTCGTGCGTCTTTCTGCGTTACAGGTGCTTTCAATCCGGAACTAGATGCTTTAAAAGCCTCTTTTTTCGTGGGACGGCGGTCCTTATCTAAAAACAGTAGATCTTCCAACTGAACGCCTGATTTTGTAATAAACCAATCCTGTGACACGTGGCGGAACTCCTGTGCTGGACTTTCAGATTCAACTCGGACCGCAATTACAAAAGGAGCGTTTTTTTCGTGGTCATAAAACTCCACACCAATGTAGGCCACAGTATGTCCGGGCCGTAGGTAGATGTTCTCCCCACGCTGCTTTCCATGTACGGACCCCTGTAATGTCCGGCCACTCCGACGGTTTCCGGCAGCGTTGAAGTTCTTATTGGTAGTAAGACAGTATCTAATCGCATCCATAATCGTCGTTTTACCGACCGCGTTGACTCCAATCAAATAAGTGACCATTCGGAATGGAATACATTCATCCTGAAAATTGTGCCAGTTGACGAGGCGAAGGCGCGACATTTCAATCATCACTCTCATCCTCCTCCTGAGTTGATATGGTTTTCTGATATTTCAGCAGCTCATCCCTGGTTTGCACATATGCTTTGCTGATGGCTTGTTCAGGCATAGCGAGCATAACCGATGGTAAAATTTGAATACGTGAGGCAGAGCTTTCCAACCGTTCAAGCATTACAGCTAAATTATACTTTTTATAGATACGCATGGCATCTTCTAGTAAACGCCTGTCAAGCTTTCTTGGTAGATTCAGTTTATTATATTCCGCCTCGACTTCCTCAACTGTTATAACAACTAACTGCTCACTTACGGAAAGACTCTCGCGCTTTTCCACGTAGAGCAGGCGGAGAATAAGCAGGAGGATACTTTCGTATTTACGCAGCTCAATTCTACCTGCGGAGCGCAGATTGACAAGCTGAGCCACGCGAAGGGTTCGATTGATGACAATGGAATACCCGATCGGACGAAAAATCTCTTGCAGTTCTGGTTCATTATTTGAGATCAAGTAATATTTTTCGCGAGTCGTTTCCAGGTTTCCGATGACAAAACAGTGATTCAGCAGATAATTAGCCAGTTCCTCACGTAGCTCATCTCTCATTGGTTCTCATCCTCGCTTTCTTACCGAAAAATCCTGAAATTTCAAACCATTACATGTCACAAAACTGGGTTTTACCGCAATCTCATACGTCCGCTCCGCAGATGAGGAATATGTATGAAGCCCTATTATCTTCACTAAATCGTCTGATGCCTGGTACTGCGCGACAAGGGCTTGCGCTGTGGTAACCTGATGCTCTTTTAGAACGCTCTGTGCGAAACGATTTACATTTTCAGCAGTTACCGCGTTGCGTACAAAGCGAAACAATTGTTCTTGGCGCTGCGCGATTACCTCCGGGTCTAATTCCTCTTGTTCCTCAAGCTCTCCAATTGGTGTTGGTTTTCGTGGCAGTATCGGCGGCTTCAACGCTTTCTCATCGAAATACCACTGTGGAAACATTTGGAATATTGATCCGATTTTTTCATCTCCAAAATCTTGTAAGCTGTCGACATCGACTATTGTTGAGACGCAATATTGAAGAATCCGATTAACTTTGCTCTTTACGGTGCCGTCAGATAGCAGTAAAAACTGAGCTCTTTGAACAGCTCTAGACCTGTAAAGAATATGACGCTCATCAATGATCTTCATTATCTCGCTAATTTCTTTCAGATCATCTTCCAGCTTAAACACGAGCCTTCCAATAGCAAGAGCAGCCTCCTCGTCGGATACCTGTTCAATAGTGGAAAAATCCTTCACCAAAGCTTCAAAATATTGAGTGCGGCAGAGCTCTAACTGCTCAAATAACTCAGATTTATAATAAAACAGATTGTCGTTTGTTTTGAAGCGATGATACGCGCCCACCACAACTTTTTCTTCATAGGTGTCAAAAAGCAATAGGACTTCCTCTGGCGTTTTGCCTCGTGTCAGCTCATCCACATAAGTTCCTATTGAAGCCGCTAATTGCCTTAAAGCGGCGTTAAGTTCATCCAAATCTCCAGAAACCTCACGCAAAACACTCTCATATGGACTGTCGGCTTCTGAAACGCTTTTCAGGAGCTTATATATTTTAAAGAGCTTTCCCTTATAAGTGACCATTTGAGGGGAAATCACATCACTAAAAGAACGGATTATAGGTACAATGCGATGATTAACAACAATCTGTGTTTCTTCTTCGTATCCTCCTTCCCGTTCTTCCAACCAGCCAGTTGATTTGAGGCGCCGTAAAAAAACAGCCGCCCAAAAACGCGGAGTGCGTTGAACGCCATCCGAAACTTCGTTATAAACGATTTCGTCACTATCTAAGGGGATATCCTCATTTAAGCCGGAGAAGTAATCCTCCAACCAATCCAGCATAATATTTTTGCTCTCACCATATAGCGGAGTCCGTTTGCATCGAAACCAGATCATGGTAATGATATCCGCATATTTCTGATGATTAATGCCGGTTAGGGGTTTAAAAAAATCTGGAGAAATAATGTCGAAAAGTTGCAAAGTCGGCCCCCTTTCTCTCCGGTAATAAGAGACTCATATATAAAAGCAAGTTAAGCATCTCGCTCTATTTCGCCGCTTTTTAGCACAAAGTGTGTAGTAATATTTGGATGAGGTGAATACAATGCTCAGTGATGATCAAAGGCGAAAACTAACTGAAGACTTTTTTGATGACCGAGAGTTTTCATCAAGCCTGACAACAGATGAAGAAAAATATATCGAGTATTTAACCAAGAGATGGGCTGAAACGAATCTGCAGTTATATGGCAGTATTATGGAAGCCGACAAAGAAGAAAGTATTCAACACAACAAATAGAAGTTCAATCAATATGTGTTGTACATTAACTGTCATTTTATAACAAAATGTGCTATAATACAAGGAGGTCTTGATGTTTGATTATCAAGACCTCTCAAATTATTATGGACATAAAACAGTCGCGATAAGTGATGTTCTATTAAACAGCTTGTGAAACAACACAGCGCGCTGGAACGTGTTTTACACTATTACGATAGGTACAGATTGATTATGAGAATGCATAAGAAAATAGAATTCATCTCTAGCGGTGTTGCGGACAAAACTGGCAAAGAATCCAAGTCGAATTAATGAACAAAAAATTCATATCCATGGATTAATTTGTTGATAATAGCATTCTCATTGTGATATGCTGTAACAAACAGTTTTGGGGTGAAAGCATGTCGCTAAGCTATAAAAAACTATGGAAGCTCCTTATTGACAGAAATATGAAAAAGAAAGATCTGAGAGCGATCTCTGGTATAAGTCCCGCTTCTGTGGCAAAGCTTGGGAAAAACGAAAACGTTACTACCGACGTACTCTTGAAGATCTGTACCGCCCTGAAATGTGACATTTCAGATATCATGGAAATTGAAGAAGATTAATGCGGTTAATCGGTTAGATATAGATACTCCAGAAAGAGAAGGTGTTCGCGTTGTACAGCTCAATCGAATTATTCAGTGGTACCGGCGGTCTAGCGTTAGGTTTACAACAATCGGGATTTGACCATCGGGCGCTGCTCGAATGGGATAAGAATTCCTGCGACAATATCAAGGCTAATATTCAGAGAGGATTCCCTCTTGTTCAGCACTGGAATGTCATACAGACCGATGTAAGATTAGTTCATTATGATGAATATGGCGAAAATATTAAATTAGTGGCCGGTGGGCCACCTTGTCAGCCGTTTTCTTTAGGAGGCAAGCATCAAGCTTATAATGACAAAAGAGATATGTTTCCAGAAGCGGTCCGAGCTGTCAGGGAACTTCATCCTCAAGCGTTTATTTTTGAAAATGTAAAGGGTTTGCTCAGAAAATCCTTCAGTACATATTTCAGTTATATTATTCTGCAATTATCACACCCTGAAGTGACGATAAAACAAGGAATGACTTGGCTCGAACACTTGAAAACATTGGAGGAATGCCATACATCGGCAGGCGATCACGGCCTTTCCTACAATGTAGTGTTCCGCCTGGTTAACGCGGCCGACTATGGTGTCCCGCAGTCCAGACACCGTGTAATTATCGTAGGCTTCAGGAACGACCTGAACGCCAACTGGTCATTTCCGGAGCCGACACATACAAAAGAGTCGTTGCTTTACTCAAAATACATTGATTCCTCATACTGGGAATCACACAAAATCGCAAAAGCGAAGCGTCCACGCGTAACCCAACATGAGAGAGATAGGATACTACGCTCCTTCGACAATAGGGAGCGAGGTGAAAGATGGCAGACGGTTCGAGATGCCGTCAAAGGGTTGCCAGACCCCAGAAGTGAGAACACGTCACGGTATGCGAATCACGAGTTTCGTGACGGGGCACGTCCATATGCTGGGCATTCAGGCAGTGTGTTGGATGAACCGTCGAAAACTATCAAAGCGGGAGATCACGGGGTGCCTGGTGGGGAAAATATGTTGGTTCTCGACGATAGTTCCTTGAGATACTACACGGTTCGTGAAAGCGCGCGGATACAAACTTTCCCTGATGAGTATCTGTTCCACGGTTCCTGGACGGAAAGTATGAGACAAATAGGAAACGCTGTGCCGGTTAAGCTCGCCAATATCGTTGGTGAATCGGTAGCGAAACAACTTGAAAGGATGGACGCGAGCGATGGCAAAAGAGAACACTCCGGTCTTGAAGCCGTTTAATCCGTTAGACAAACGAAATCTTGGCGAGAGTATCGCGGACGCCTTACTGGAAACAGAGCCACGGCCTTTACCACCCGAACCTTTTATAGGCGCGGGTGTGTATGCTTTGTATTACACAGGCCCTTTTTCTCCTTATGAACGATTAGTCGGAGTGAACCGTGATGGGCAATTCCGATGCCCGATTTATGTGGGGAAAGCGGTTCCCTCTGGCGCGCGAAAAGGCGGACTTGGACTGGACGAAGTCGAGCATGGACTGGCCTTGTATAAGAGACTATCCGAGCACGCTGAATCTATCGCCGCTGTAAGTAACCTTGAACTTAGCGACTTCCACTGCCGTTTTCTCGTTGTGGACGATATTTGGATACCACTTGCCGAATCAATGCTAATTGAGCGGTTCAAGCCCGTGTGGAACCGTGTACTTGACGGCTTTGGCAATCATGATCCAGGCAAGGGCAGATACAACGGTATGATGCCACAATGGGATTGCCTGCACCCCGGACGCGTTTGGGCCGAGCGCTTACAACCATGCTCATACACGGCAACACAGCTGGAGCAGCGCGTGGCTGATTACCTGTATAACTTTTTTAATATCTGATAACCCAAATAACATTATAGATATAGAATTTGTGTCGTTATGGTAGGTTAATTGTGGGGGATAAGAAATATGGATGAACAGACTATCCAAGATAAAATAAAAACAACCTTCATGAATGCCATATCTGAATCTTCTAAATTCACAGAGGATGAGATCAAGGGTATTGTAACGACAATTTCATCATCTCTGAAAGCGGATAAAATGGCTGAGAGCATACTAAAAAGTATTGGAGGCATAGCCGATGAAGATACTTAACCTCCATATCCAGAAATTCCGCGGAATTGTAGATCTCAAATTAAACCTCAATGGAGAAAACGCCGTTGTTTTTGGTCCAAATGGCGTGGGTAAAAGCGCTGTTGTTGACGCGGTAGATTTCCTTTTGCGTGGTGAGGTTTCGAGGTTAACTGGAGAGGGCACTGGCGACGTATCGACAGCAAAACACGGTCCGCATATTGGCAACCAACCTGAAGAAGCAAAAATTACGGCTATAATCCAGAGCATATCTGGTAAAACATTCACCGTTGAGCGTACAGTGGCTCAGAAAGATAAGGTAACAATTGATTCCGCTTTCTCCTCTGATTTTAACGATATGGTTGCCTACGCTCAAAGTGGGGCTCATTGCCTTGCAAGACGTGAATTATTGCGTTACATATTAACGACTCCCGCAACGAGATCTCAGCAAATTCAGATGTTACTTGACATCGCCGATACAAAAACAGTCCGTGACGCGTTTACAAAACTTAAGAAGACTGCGGCAGGAAACTTAAAAGATGCGACAGATTCGCTTAAACGCCATTCATCAGAGTTGCGATTAAAAGTCGGTGCCGGCTCTGACGATCAATTACTTGGAAATATAAATTCACTACGAGCTGTCTTAGGAGGTAACGCTCTTGCGTCTCTTGATGAAAGCTCTTTTACTAATGGCTTATTATATAGCGATACCAAGGAAAATACCGAGATAGCCAGTTGCTTCCGCAACTTAGAAGAACTTGATAAATACATCCCTACATTACAACCCGTGCTTCAGGAGAAATTGCAAAATGTCCAGGATACAGTGCAAAAGATTGAAAACGAAAACACATCTATAGAAAATATAAATTATATTTCGCTTATAAAATCGGGGCTTGCACTGCTTGATGGTACAGGTCGTTGCCCGTTGTGTTTGCATGAGTGGGCATCCGAGGACGAACTGCGCCAGATATTGCAGGAACGAAAAGAAAAGAGCGAATCTCTATCCGCTCAGCTTGATACATATCAAAATTCAATTACCAATTTATTGAGTGAATTTTCAACATATAAAACTAAAATCGGTATACTTCCACAGCAGCTTAAAAAGTGGGACAATGGTTGCGTCGCTGAATTAGAAAATAGGCTAAAGTCAATTGCGGCCATATCTTTTCAGGACAATAACGTATTTAAGAATTTCAAAAAAGTTCAAGAACTCACGGACACTGTCATAAAGCAAAGTTCGGATACGCTTCTAGACCTTATTCAAAAGCAGCTGGTGGTTTTACGCCCTTTGATTGATGAAAACAGTAAAATAAAAAGCGACGCCTGGCAAGCTCTTAACGCGGCGAATGAGATATTTATTAAAATTGGAGAGCTTAATAAGAAGCTGCCCACTATTAAGTCGGTGGCTGAGAAAGCCATATTTTTACTTGAAACATATGACGCTTCTCAAGCAACCATATTAAATGAATTATTTACTTCTATAAGCGATCGATTCACAGAGTTTTACAAAGCAATGCACATTGACGACGAGAAGGATTTCTCGGCCGTATTGAATAATGATGGCGCGGCCGTTAATATGAGCGTTGATTTTTATGGACAAGGTCAATTCCCACCAATGGCGTTTCATAGCGAAGGACATCAGGATAGTATGGGCATCGCTTTATTTTTTGCTTTGATGGAAAAACTTACAACGTCCGAATCGGGATTGGTGGTCTTGGACGATGTCGTTATGTCTGTAGATATAGAACACAGAAAAAACTTCTGCAGGCTATTAAAAAAGTTTTTCCCCGAACGGCAATTCATTATTACCACGCATGATACAGTATGGGCAAAAAATCTCGTTAATGAAGGCGTTGTTGAGCGCAAAAACAGCATTCAATTCTTATATTGGAACGTTACGGAAGGTCCCGTCATGGTCGTTGGGCAAGATGTTTGGAATACGAGCCGCGCGAAGGCTGAGGTGGATATTCATGGAGCATCCGCATTCTTCAGAAGAGAAATGGAGTGCTTCTTTGAAAACGTCTGTGACAAATTGCACGCGCGCGTTCGTTATAATAATGTTCACAAGTGGGATTACGGTCAATATATGAACGCGGCATATAAAGAACTGCAAGACCTGATAAAGAAAGCGGAGCAACAAGCGCGTGATTTTAAGAACACGGAGGCGCTTGACAAACTTGGCTCTCTTTCCAGTACCTTAAAGACTCAAATTTCAGCGGTTTCAGCAGACAGCTGGGTAACGAACGCGCTTATACACTTCAACCCGGATTATGAAATATCAAAATCAGAGTTTTTAGCGGCGGTAGACGCATTAGAACAATTCTGCCACAGCTTTGAATGTTCTAAATGCAACGCTACATTATCGGCAACGTATACTGGCGAGAACCCGGTTTCGTTAATGTGTAAATGCGGCAGTTATGCATATCCTCTCAAACAATAAAGTCAGGGGAATACTGTTAAAGTTAGCTGAAAACAGAAGGAGCCCAGCATGGATATAAATGATTCAAAATTATATAAAATTCTTGTTGAAAGGGATAGCGATTTCCTGCCGAACATAAAAAAAGTATTCGACTATGTAAAAGACTCATTGCCTTTAGTGACAAAAGTCTTTTCTGACTATACTCAGCATGAAGTAGACCATTCAATTATGATAACAAACTATATGTTTGAAATTATAGATGATGTTGCGCAAATGAATGATTTGGAAATATCAATGATGATATATTCCGCATTATTACATGATATTGGAATGGTCGTTACCGATGATGAAATCGCTGGAATCAGGTTGGATGATCCAAATATAATTGAATGCAAATATTCGGTTGTTTTACAGGCCTTAAAGGATGATAGGCTAGCCTTGCAAGAATGTATTAGACCTATCCATGCAAAAAGATCAGCCTATCATATTGCGAATATGGACAAAGAAAAGCAAAGCTGGTTTCTACTTCCCAATAGCACAAATAACAGTATCGCTGAAGATATACAGAGAATTTGTCAATCGCATAATGAGTCTTTTCAATGGATAAAAACTGAATTAAAGCAAGATGATTGTCGAGGTAATTATTCATATAACGCACAGTATATCGCATTGCTTTTAAGGCTGGCTGACTTATTGGATATTGATGAAAGCAGAACCCCCATGCACCTTTACCAATTGATCAATCCTGAAGGAATCGGTGATTTGGAATGGCGTCAACACTTTGAAATTAAGAATGCTCAAAAAATATATGTTAATATGACTTCAAAGCAGAAAGTTATCAGACTATATGGCGAAAGCAAAGATCCAAAAGTACATAGGAAATTATTGAAATACTTTGACTATGTTAACCAAGAATTGCTAGATTCTATAAATTTGTCCGATACATTCCAGAATAAAAAGTACGCGATTATGTTCAAATCCAGTATTGAAAACATGATTCAGACAAAAACATTTACATTTTCTGACTTTAGGCTTGATTTGGATTATAATGCCGTCACTAAACTCTTAATGGGCGAGCATATATACGGTGATAAGAAATATGGGCTGAGAGAACTCGTACAAAATTCAATAGATGCCTGCATGTTAATGAAAGAAATATCGCAAAGCCATAAGGATTATCAATATAGAGAATATGAGCCTTATATTAATATAATCTTTAACAGGGATAAAAAAGAGGTAATGATTACAGACAATGGCGTTGGTATGTCTTTGGAAATTCTTAAGAAGTATTTCTTAAATGTCGGAGTTTCTTATTATTCTTCAAACGAATATAAGTATAAAGGGTATACCTATAATCCTATCGGTAATTATGGGATAGGTTTTCTTTCATGCTTCATGTTATCAAGTAATGTAAATATAGAATCAAAGCGATATGATGATCAAAAGCTTAACAAAATTGAACTTGAGCGAAATAGCGAATATATTTGCCTGACGCAAGAACAATCAACCAGGATGCAAGGAACACATATAATATTAGATTTAGATCAATTTACTGAAGTATTTCCTGATGTACAAAAAACAGAAATATTTTTGGAGCTGAACTTTGTTGATTGCGGCATACCGATAAAGATACTGAATTATGAAAATGGCAATACCTCAGAAACTGCTTGCAAATTACTCGCTTTAAAAGATAATTCTGATTCAATAGCAAGATTAGATAAATATCTGAATAATGTCGAGGGCTATATCGAATTGAATTGTAAAGCAATCGGCTGCATAGAATCTTTGGTGGATTTTGAAGGCGACACAAGCTATGCATATTTAACGGATAAAGAAGCCTTGGTTGAAGAATCCGAAGCTAAAGTAAATATTAACGATTTCGTTCATGATGAACAGGTGTCCTATCTAAAGATCCCTATTATTTCAAATGATGTTTCGGATAGGTTTAATAATTATTTGGATGTTCTCGATGATTTTGATGAGGCGATTAAGAAGTTAAATGACGTCGAATATATAGAAATATTTTGTACTCATGAAAATGAGCTTTCTGAGGACACATTCAATAATTCTTATGAACAAATTATAGGAGAATACAATTTCGGCGATTTTTGTAGAGATCATGGTCATTCCTCCAAGGCGCCAACTCGTACCCAAAAAATCGAGCGTTTAGTAATCAACGATAATATTAATAAAGTATTGCCATATGAAAAATCAAAAGGCTTTGGACGATACTCTTGGGAAAGAACAGATAAGATATTTATTAAAAATGTACTTATACCTGATTTTTCAATTTCTATTCCCTGTATTATTAACGGAATAAATTTGAAGTCCGCGCTTTTTAATATTAAGAATAAAGCGATCGTACCCAATGTCTCTAGAAACAATGTACAGAAGAACGATGCTGAAAGATTTTCGTATGCTCTCGGTAAAGCTATTCACTTATGGGTTTTGGATAATGTTAAGCTTGATCCTAGTGAAAAAATACTTTTGAATAAGTTTATTAGCACATGTTATCCAGATAACAATGAATACTTAAAAATACTTTAATTACTGTAGGTATTTTGATAGGCTTTTACAAAGCAAGGATACTTGCTTATGCTGAGGTTGTATATGGTGCGTGATCCACAAATAACACATAAAATAATGTCATCCGTAAAATCAAAGAATACACGACCTGAAATTGCTCTACGTCGAGCTTTATGGAGCACGGGATTGAGATTTAGGGTAAACTATAAAAAACTACCCGGTAAGCCGGATGTTGTTTTCACAAAAGCTAAGATAGTGGTTTTCTGCGACGGCGACTTCTGGCACGGTCACAACTGGGCAATTCGCGGTATCCCGTCACTTGAGGAAGAACTCGCCGGATACTCTGAGTTCTGGAGAAACAAAATTCTCGGTAACATTAAACGTGATAAGGAAACGACTGAGAAGCTCACAAATGAAGGCTGGCTCGTTCTCAGGTTCTGGGAGAGTGATATTGTTGCGGATGCTAACAGGTGCGCTGACATCGTTGAGCGAAGCCGTCGTGAGCGGCTTTGCTGACAGACGGATTTTGTGGACATGTAACGACACTGAAACCCAAGACATGACTACCCGAACGTCTACCGGGCAGCTAAGCAGACGAAGAAGGTCATCGATGACCTTATCGAATCTCATGGGAGGCAAAGAAATGATCGAGAACGAAAGCACCACAGTCTCAAAAGATGATATCTGCATATTAATAAAATTCGGGAAAAAGAAGCGTCTCAGAGAATTTCAAAGCGGCAAGATTTATCTAAAAAGGCTGCGATACTTTATCGACCTTGAAAACGAAACCGGAGATGACGACGTTGGTGACAAGTATGACGGTTTGCTGCCGATAGAAAAAGTAAACATTAAGGTGGTCAACGCCGAAGAAAACCATAAGATGATAGTTCAGTTTTCAGATGCAAATGCAGTTTTGGACTTAGGGTATTGCAACGCTCCCGCGCTTTGTATGTTCGCGCTCGACCGTAGAAACAAAACCGAAGTGTTGCGAGGCGAAGGCGAATTAATTGAGCGGTACGATTTCACAGATGAGCAAAAGGAGAAGCTGAAAAGATTCGGAGCGCACGTTCTTGTTATCACAAATAACGATGAATTCATCTCAAGGCTAACTAAAGGTTTTCAGGCCGCAGGTATCAGTATGAAAAGAGGCAGGGTCGAATACTACAACGGCAATACAAAGCAGCACGCCGAGGATGTCATAAACAAAGACCATTCTCAAATCGCTTTTTGGAAACGTCAAAAATTCTCGTATCAACAAGAGTATCGCCTTTTCGCTTTTCAAACTGATGTGGACGATCACCTGATCGTAGATATAGGTAACATCAGCGACATCTCGGAAATTAAATCGGCGAGGGGTATTCTGAATACATACCTCGATGCCAGACTCCCGCTTCCGACCCCGGAACCAGCGGACGCCTGACGTGCGCTTGGGATATGCAAGAGACTTGTCAATGATAGAAATGTACTCCCCGAGTACCAGATATATCTTCAGTCAGGTAATAAATTTAACACTTTATCCGTTATGCTAGCAGCATCAGGGCCTGTTTTACGCGCCACTCGGGAGAGCGTACGGTTCGCATCCGTAAGGTCGAGAGTTCGATCCTCTTCGTCTCCATTAAAAGCACAGGAGAGTCTGTTGAAGCAGCCTCTCCTGTGCTTTTTCGATTATCATTTCAGAATACGTTTTGTGAAAAATAACGATGCGAAATGCGGCGGAAGTTACATATCAGTCGCATTTAGGTCGCTTATGAGTCGCACTCGAGGCACACAAATGTGACATGGGTTATTATATAATTTTTCTAAGTAATGGCACCGTTCGCTGAGAATTGGTAAATGCAGCATGATCTGCCTTTTAAGGACTGAATTGGGATTGCATTTGAAGACATAGCAGTCGCAAAATTACACCTTGATAAATGCTGGGAAATGAACTAATATATGCAATATAGGTTGAATTATAAGGGCGATTGCCGTTACTTGCGTCGTTGCGGCAGATTAACCAAGATGGCAATCAACTCTCGTTAAAGGTAGGTTCAGCGGTGGAATATAAAAATGTTACAGGACATATATACGACATACAAGGTTATGCCGTACACGACGGGCCGGGTATTCGCACGACGGTCTATACAAAGGGCTGCCCGCTGCACTGTCTGTGGTGTCATAGCCCGGAATCACAACACCACGAGTTTGAACTGGGTTATTTACCTTTAAAGTGCATAGGCACGGAGCTGTGCCAAAACGCGTGTATAAATGCCTGCCCGGAGGCTGCGTTATCAAGAGATGAAGCCGTACAGGCACTTGACGGATCTGGGAGTATACAAAAAGCGAAAATCGACCGCGAAAAATGTACAAGCTGCTTAAAGTGTGCCGGCGCATGTATAACCAAGGCACTCTATTCGGCCGGCTGGGACACAACGGTTGACGAAGTATACGACCGCGTCATGAAGGATCGCGGGTTCTTCCAAAACGGCGGCGGTATAACCATTTCCGGCGGGGAGGCAATGGCTCAATTTGAGTTTACTTACAATCTGGCGAAAAGGCTGAAGGACAGCGGAATCCATATCTGCCTTGATACAACAGGCTTTGCCGCCACAAAATTGTTTGAAGAGATTATGCCGTATATCGATTTGTATTTATACGACATTAAACATATGGACACGGCGATGCACAAGAAACTTACGGGCGTTGGTAATGAATTGATTCTGAGCAACGCGCGATTTTTAGCCGAACACGGAGGCGCGTTACAAATCCGGGTTCCCGTTATTCCCAAGCTCACCGATAAAGAAACCAATCTGCGGCAGACAGCGGAATTTTGTGTCTCACTCGGCGAGGCGGTGAAACTGGTGCAGCTCCTGCCGTATCATAAGGCGGGGCGAATGAAGTATGACCGTTTGGGTTGGCGTTATAAGCTGACCAATGTTGAACCGCCGGAAGAAGCGTTTATGCAAAATGCTCTCGAATTATTTCAGAGTTTTGGGCTGAACTGCCAGCTGCATTAGTAATTTAACGCGCCATAAAAGCGCGAGAAGGAGCAATATATGGAGAATTTTGACTTTCCTCTCTCAGAGCGTATTAAAGGGCTCAAAGCCAAACGTATGCGCATCAACAAAGATTTGCACTTAAACTTTGAGCGTAACCGTATTCTCACGGACTACTTCAAAGCCCATCCGAAGCAGTATCCGGTGCTGAAAAAGGCAGGGTATCTCTACCAGTGGTGCGCGACACGCGAGATCAATATCGAGGACGACGATATTTTCCTCGGCGACGCCGGCCCGCATTGCCGCACGGTGCACTTTGACATCGAGCAGACCAGTCAAATGTGGATTCGCGGCTGCTTCGGTGACACCGACGAGCGCTTCCGCGCAGCGTGGCAGGTACCCGGCAGCGTATGGGTCAGCGATGAAGACCGCAAATGGGTGCTAGAAGCAGCTGATTACTGGGAAGACAATGACATTGCTGCGACATCGCGCGGTATGATGGCATATGAGGATCTTGAAAAAGCCGGCCCATTCCTAAAATTTATGAGTGGTTCCTACCCCGGGCACTTCACCCCGAACTATGAACGTGCAGTTACCGTCGGGTTCGGCACGGTGCGCCAGACCGCCATCGAAAAGCTGGATGAAATCGTCAAGCACACCACCACGGACAATGTCCGCAGTGAGCTGTTTTACCGCGGGCTTATTAAAGTCTGCGACGGTATGATTCTGATGAGTAAACGTTACGCGGAGGGGTGCCGTCAGAAAGCGGAGACGGCAGCATCACCTGCGCGCCGCGCAGAGCTGCTTAAAATGGCTGATTCCTGTGACTGGATTATCGAACACCCCGCCAGAAACCTGTGGGAAGGATTCCAGACAGTATTCTTCTATTGGTATCTGATCATAGCCGACGGAACGCACTGGGCGGATTCACCCGGCCTGATCGACAGCTACCTCGGGCCGCTGCTGGAAAATGATGTGAAAACCGGCACCCTGACCCTTGAACAGGCGCAGGAGCTTTGCGATGCGTTCGTACTGCACGCCGGCGATCAGATTATTATGTTCCCCAAGCCCAGCAATGACCAGCTTATAGAGGCGCATAAAAACGGAAAGACAATGTTTGACCTGCAGGGCGGCATGCAGAACATCGCGGCGGGCAGCCTGATCACCATTGGCGGACAGAAAACGGACGGGACGGGCGACTACAATCTGGCCACAGAGATGCTGCTGCTGTCCTACTACCGGCTGCGAGTTGCCGAGCCGAGTCTCGCGCTGAGGATCAACAAATACACACCGGCGCGTGTTTGGGATATTGCCATAGCCTGCAGCAAGCGTTCGGGCGGTTTCCCGCAATTCAACAACGACGACGTTATTATCCAGACGATGCTGGATAAAGGCGTGACGCTGGAGGACGCCAGACGTTATGCTATTTTTGGCTGCGTTGAACCGGCAATCAGCGGCAAGGAGTGGTCTATGGCTGCCAACGGCGGCGGCTTCGGCGGCGGCTCGTCTCCGCTCAGTATTCTGCAAAACATCATTCACGGTAACGAAAACCCCATGGCGGGCGGCATGATGGGCGGTTACCCGGGCGGTGATCCCGGCAAAAAGCTGTACGATTATGAGTCCTTTGAAGAGATCAAGGCCGAGATGGAACGCCAGATGAAGATGTACAACGAGCAAGGCGCAAGAGCATACCACCGCTCTGCATTCACATTCAACGCCGAGTGGCCGTGCCTTTCCGCCTCCGCTATGACCGAGGGTTGCCTCGAGTCCGGCAAGGATGTCACCTGGGGCGGCGCCAAATATAACGGTATGGGCTCAATGTTCAGCGCCACGGCGACGGTCGGCGACAGCCTGACTGTCATTAAAAAGCTCTGCTTTGACGATAAAACGGTCTCAACGCGTGAGCTTTATGACGCCGTGAAGGCAAACTGGGAAGGCCACGAGCTGCTCCGCCAGAGAATTCTGAACGAGGTGCCATTTTACGGTAACGATAATGACGAACCCGACTCGATTGTCAAGTGGTTTACAAATTACTGGGCAGACCAATTCAATTCTCAGCCGGGCGTCAACAACGGTACGAATAACATCGGGGTACTCGACCTCTACTGGGTCGGCGCGGGTAAAAGGACGTTTGCCACGCCCGACGGCAGAAGAACAGGCGACCCCCTCTCGCCTCCGGGCGACCCGTACCCGGCTGCCGTCAAAAACGGTCCCTTGGCGTACGTCAAGAGCGTTGCGAAGATACCGTGGGATAAGATGCGCTGCGGCGGTGCGATTAACCTGCGCCTAGACGCGAATTCCGTCCGGAGCGACGAAGCCACATCCAAGGTGCGCGAGCTCATCCAATCGTTCTTTGCGATGGGCGGCATCCAGTTCCACTTCACGGTAGCGGACACCGCTGTTATGCGCGCAGCGCAGAAGAACCCGCAGGATTATCAAGACCTCATCGTGCGCATCGCAGGCTTCTCCGCCTACTTCACGCACCTGCCGTTTGACGACCAGGAGAACTATATTGCCAGATACGAGATTGGCGTGTAATAAGGGTCATAGATAGGACCTCTTCGTCTCCTCCATAATAACCAAGCAAGGGGCGGTTTTCTGCATCAAGCAGATGAACCGCCCCCCTTGCTTTGGATTACATGGGTATCCGAAAAAAGCGCGTCTCCGGGTGACTTTCATGGTTGGTTTCGCAAAGCGGAGAAGACTCTGACCAACTGCGCTATGTGAAAAGAGGCAGATAGCGTTATTATGGATCGTCATTAAAGCCGTATAGCTCGACCAGAACAATTGATACTTGCATTATAAAGCGTACGGAGGGGTTATCCAGGTCAACTCCGAGCAGCTCTTTTATACGCTCTATGTGGTATACGACATTATTCCGATGGATTTTCAAAGCAATACCGGTATAAGTAGCATTTTGACTGTTGCTGAGGTATGTATACAGCAGCTCGATATAACTGCTTTTGTTTTGCTTGTCATGCTCATAAAGCTTGCGCAGCATCCAGTAATACTCGCTATGATACCAAATTTCTGCATTGACCTCGCTTTCACCCAGCAAGCAGTGAATATAGTTCCGGTTAAAAAAGTGGATATGGCTGTCTTTTGGATCAGTCAGCAGCTTTGATGTAAAAATATCCCGCCCCTTTAAGAGATGTGCATACTTTATTGCCAGTAAAGATTGATTATAGGCATATGGGAGCTCTTCCATGCTGCTGAAGAAGTGACTGACACCGCAGCAGGCATCGTATTTTGGCAAAAACGTATCCATTAGATTGCAAATAGTCTGCATCTGTTCATTAATATCCCGGGACATAAAGCAATTGACTGCCACAATACGATGCTGATGGCGGACAAACTTGAAATTCGGAAACATTACTGAAAACTCCTGGAGCATCTTCCCAATGTACAGATTCGCCGTATTACACGGAGTTATATTAAACAGAATAAACTGACCGGTGAATGGTAAACCGACAAATTGTGCGCGTTCATCGATAATTTTACTGTTGGTAATTTTTTTATCGATAAGGTCAAGTATAAAAGAGTCATAGATATGCATATATGCGCTTTTATCCACACACATACGATCAATACAAATAGCCAGCATGTCGAGGAAAATCTGGAACAGATCTTTTAAGCATGGGGTTATGGAACTACGGTTACAGGTCAAGACGACTTGGGCAAAATACATATTCTGAACTTTAAAAATTTTAACTAAGGTGGGATATTTCTTCATCTCGTAGTTCTCATAATCAACATACACAGAATTCGCCGTATCCCACATTTTAAAAAGGTTGTATTTCCGGAATTTTTTAATATAATCATCATTATGATAACCATTTTTAACAAGATCGACGCAGATCGGGTCATCACAGGGGATAGATTTTGTATAAGCCATCAGCTTCAGGGAAGCATCATTTATTGCAATATAGTTATTTATAATGGGCTCGCTCAAGTCAACGATGTCCTGTATGGAGCCGTTATGCAGGAGTATTTCATGCATTTTCTGAATCCAGTCTGTGATTGTAAAAAAGCGGGTGACTATAAGCGACAGCAGGTCAGAAAGAGTAATGTTTTCATTAACAACAATGATACCAGACAAGCTTTCGTCTGTTTCATTGCAATCCTTAATCCGATCCCGAACGCAGACACAATAAATATCCGAAGACCTGCCCGATAAAGCAAGCACATTGGAAAGACTGCTGATATAGAGGTTGCTATTGCTCAATTTTTGAGCATCACCCGGCAGAGGCAGGCATTTGCTGAATGATGGGTCGCCATCTTTGGAAGTGTGCATTTCAAGGCAATATGATTTCAGCGCATCAAGTATGATATTCAGTGAAATCTGCATGAGTAATCCTCTGCTTTCTAAATAACCGATTTATTCTATTCAAACATAATATCTCATAGCATGTCTAAAAAGTCAATTTTGAAGCTGCGAAGTTGCTCAAAAATAGCAATAATGACAACTTAGCAATGAGCCAGTATGCATTACCGCTAAAAATAGGAGTTCTGTTTTCGATTTATTGGGGCAAAAACCCGATAAATCGAAATTTTGTTGTTTGTGCAGGAAATATAATGTCCTATTTTCTTTTCATGACGAAGACTCTCGTAAATTCAAGTGATATTATTATATAAAAGCACGGAAAAGTGAAGCTAATACTCACAATAATTGTTATAATTGTCAATTAACCATTAATTTTCAAATGCGGTCATTGTGCCTTTATGATTTAGACTGGCGGTGGCTTATATGAATTGCAATTCCGTGGAGGTGTATATAGAGTAAAAGAATACCCGGCAGAGTTGGTTATGAAAAAATGATATGGAGGAACGTAGAAATGTCAAAAGGTTTTGAGAAAAAAGTAGCGCTCGTTATTGCTGTAATCCTAGCCGTTTCATTATCAGTTACCGGTTGTTCTTCAACAACGCCGGCTGCGTCAGATGCGTCGGTTTCGCCGGCAGCTGGAGCGAGTGCGACCGAGCCATCAAGCACAAAAGCATATCAGGTGGGCTTTAACATTTGGGGCTCGGGCGTTCCAATAATGGATCAGTTCCAAAGTGAAGCTGTATACGCCTTTGGGGTTCTTGGCAGTAAAACCCTCACAGCGAGTGATGACTTCACCGCCGATAAAGAGCTGGCGAACATCCAGAAC
>DBTM01000043.1:12925-89313 GCA_002307055.1 Clostridiales bacterium UBA1316 | reverse complement strand
TTTACAATCGCGACTGAACAGTTACGAAATTTATTAATATAATTATTAGTTATAAGGAGGTTAAAAATGGACGAACGTAAATCGAGTCGCGCTATGATTATAAAAGATAACAAAGTATTCCTTTTCCAATTTCATTTTGCAATGTTACAAGGTGACAAAACATTATGGGTTACGCCCGGCGGAAAAGTTGAAAAAGGAGAGAGTTATGAAGATTGTTTGGAAAGAGAAGTATCTGAAGAATTGGGAATAAATATTGTTTGCCCAGATAGACATCATTACGAAAGAAAAATGATTTGTACAAGGCTTAACGGTGAAGAATTTTTATCTGTGGAAAGATATTACGTAATATATCTTGAAGATGATATTAACTTTTCATATGAAAATTGGACACAAGCTGAGAAGAATCTGACTAAGAATGCTCGTTGGTGGACAAGTGATGAAATTGAAAATTCAGATGATGAATTCTTTACCGACCAACTTGGCAAACTGTTAAGAGAAATTATCCAACGAAATCTTCCCGAAAAAAACTATAATATATAATAAATATTTATTAATATCCGCTCCAATATCTAAATTGAGCAGTTGTGCCAAAAAACCTTGCAGTTTAACGGCTGCAAGGTTTTTCGATTTTAATACGATGCGCGCGCTTATTATCCGTTCTTATTATCCGAATAGACCGCCGCAGCGCATTGTTCTTGTAAGATAGAAATTAACACGGCCGCTTCTTCCGCCAGAGGCCGATCTTTCCGATAAGTAACAGCTACGATGCGGGATAAAGGATACTCATCTAATGTGTAATATCGAACATTTGAGAGTGCGCTGTTGACTATATTATATTCCGGAATAAGGGTAATACCCGTATTGAGTGAAACCATGGTATGCGCAACCTGAGGACTTAGGCATTCCAAAACGATAGAAGGTGACTGTCCCATGTGCCTGAACAATTCGCGGAAGGTGTCTTCAATGTATTTATTTCCGGACAGAAGAATAAACGGTTTGTTCGCTAACTCTTTTATACTGATGGTCGGATATTTGCCTGGTCGGATAATTTTAAACACATATGATTCCGGTGCGGTGATTAAAACAGTTTCATTAAGTATCGGAACGCTTTCATAACGCGCGATATCGGCATTTGGCTGGTCTATCAGCAGGTCGATGCTGTTTTGTTCCATTAAAGCTTCTAATTCTGCCGAAACACGCTCCTTCAAAATGATCGAACAATCTGTTGTCGCGGCATAGAATTCGTGTAGAACAGTTGGTATTATGCTCTTGTTCCTTTGCGGTGTTAATCCAATTATAAGCTTATTTTGCCGATTTGATAATATATCTGACAGTTTGTTTCTCATAATTTGTTCGGATATCAGCACATCCCTCGCCCAATTAATATAAATTTCACCCGCAGCGGTAGGCTGGAGGGGCGATTTGCTGCGGTCAAAAAGCAATGTACCCAAATCCTCTTCTAACGCGCGTAAACTTTGGCTTAGAGAAGGCTGTGCGACATACAATTTTTGAGAAGCTTTTGTTATGCTCTTTTCTTCAGATACAGCGATAACATATTTTAAAATATTCAAATTCATATCGTTACCTCTAAAATAGTATAACAGAAAACGTAAAGAAAACGCACTTCCGATAGGAAATTCCTATCGGAAGTGCGTAATTTTTATATTTCAGCCAATTTAGCTAATAACGATAAACATATATAGATAACAAATCAACTCAGAATAAGAAAGGGGATTGATTTAGTGATGGATGTTGACGCGGTCACAGCAGATGCTGAAGATGATAATTTAACTGGAAAGTTCCTGGCGTTCCTTGTAGGAAAAGAGACCTATGGAATACAAATCAGATATGTTACAGAAATTGCTGGTATTCAGTTGATAACTCAAATGCCTGAGATGCCCGAATTCATAAAAGGGAGTATGACGACAGAACATGCGTCATAGTCGTTGATTTTACGGAATAACAATTGGTTTGATTGTAGACAGTGTATCAGAAGTCTTTACGCTGCAAGAAGAGAACATCGTGGAGCTTCCGCCTGACAGCTTTGGTCTGTCGAATAGGTACGTCAAAAGTTTCGGCAAGGTCGGTAATGACGTTGTGCTGATGCTTAATTGCAAAAAGTTATTCTCGGACGATGATTTTACGTCAATAAGTGAGTTATTATAGAGTATTTTAAATTATATAAATTTTAGAGATGGAGATATTTATTATGTTAAAGTGGTTCGGTAATCTTAAAATAGCTTATAAAATCATTTTTGGATTTTTGATCGGTTCAGCCGTTAACGTTGTTACCGGAATTATTGGTATCGTCGGCGTTGTCACCGACTCATCCGGCACTGCCGGTCAAAGCTCTGCCGGGTCGCTCACCGTACTGATCATAGCGACCGTTATCGGGCTTGGCGTATCGCTAATGCTCGGTTTCTGGATTTCGAGGCAGCTCAGTTATCCAATCGGCAGAATCGCTACGGTCGCTGATATGCTTGCTAAAGGAGATGTGAATCTGGAATCGTTCCTCATCAAAGAAGATTATGAGTTTAAATTCCGTAAGGACGAAATAGGTGCGCTTGCTCTGGCGTTCAGCAACCTCATGGGAGGAACAAAGAAGCAAGTGGAGGAAACGAAAAAACTCGAAGAACGTGATCTGACAACAGAAATAACACTCAGGTCAGACAGAGACGCGCTGGGCATTGTACTCTCAAGAGTTGCCAATAACTTCAACGATCTCATGGGGATATTGTTATCATCAGCCGAGCAGGTGGATTCAAGTGCGAGCCTTGTAGCACACTCCAGCGCAACGCTCTCTCAAGGCGCAACAGAGCAAGCGAGTTCTGTTCAGCAGCTGACGGCTTCCTTTGAACAGATAGCAGCGCAAACAGCACATAACGCGCAAAATGCCGAAAAAGCCAGTCAGCTTGCGCTTAATGCGCAATCAGACGCTGAAAAGGGCAATACACAAATGAACGATCTGCTCAAAGCGATGGAAATGATCAACAGTTCAAGCGGCAGCATCAACAAAATTATTAAGGTCATCGACGATATCGCATTCCAGACAAATATTCTCGCGCTCAACGCGGCTGTTGAAGCCGCCAGAGCCGGTCAGCACGGTAAGGGCTTTGCGGTCGTCGCCGAAGAAGTCAGAACGCTCGCAGCCAAGTCTGCCAACGCGGCAAAAGAGACGACCGACATGATAGAGGACTCTATTAAGAATGTTGGAGCAGGCATCAAGATTGCAAATGATACAGCTTCGGCTCTTAAAAAAATCGTTACCGGAGTCTCAGACGCCACGGAGCTGGTCGGATCTATTGCCATTGCTTCTAAGGAGCAAGCGATGAACCTTGAGCAGCTTAACCAGGGAATTTTACAGGTTTCTCAGGTTGTTCAGAACAACGCGGCCACCTCGGAAGAAAGCGCCGCCGCAAGCGAGGAATTAGCCAGTCAAGCCGACCAGCTCAAGCAAATTGTCGGTACCTTCAAGATAAAGCAGAGAACAAGCGCCGTCTCATCCGTGAAACCGTCTTTAACGGCTTCGGCAAAGACACAGATATCGCTCGGCGGAGATTTCGGTAAATACTAAGCCTGAAACGCTCAACGAATCCCAAATTTCAATTTTCGCACTCGGACCAATAGCGCCCTGTAATCGCTAAAATTACGGGGCTTTGCCATATCGCATTTTTTGCTATGTTAATATATTCGTGATAGAATATGAAATGGAAATGAGGTGTCGGCATTGAAGCGTTCGGTAAAGCGGATTTTGACCTTAAATTTATTATGTCTTCTGCTCTTTTCTGTTTTACCCATTTCAGCTTCGGCGAATTCTGCTGAACCACCCGCATTAGTGATTGTTGTTAGTAATCCGCCTGATGATTTGAAAATAGAAATAACGAATGACAGTGGCCGAAAAGAGGCCACATTTCGGCGTGTTGCCTGGGAAGGTTACTATATTTCCTATCATAATTTTAAGACTGACGGGATATATAATTTGAAGGTCACCGCAGACGGAAAGAGCTTTACTTGCCAAACCAGCCAGCCGCTCACCCATTACTGCTCTGTTTTTACTCTTAACTTATCAAAGCAAGAATTGACGCCAGGCACAGCACCCTTACACTCTGCGCTGATGGTTGCGGTCAGATTGGTAATGACGCTTATAATTGAAGGCGCCTTGTTCTGGCTGTTCGGCTATAGGACAAGAAGAAGCTGGTTTGTTTTTCTTCTGGTTAATATAACCACACAGGGTTTGTTAAGTATTCTTCTGAGCAGTAGCGGCAATTCGTCGCCATACGTGCTTTATTCCTTGCTTTTGGCTGAAATTCCTGTGTTTTTATCTGAAATGCTTATCATGCCTGTATTTATTAACGAACAATCAAAACCGCACACAGTTCTGTTCGCATTTATCGCCAATACGCTCAGCCTCATTGAAGGCAGTTTCTTAATAAAAATACTACCGATTTAGACTGGAGTATCCTAAGGTAATCCAATAGTCGGGCCGGTTGCTGAAATACTCTTACCGGATGCGCTTCAAACAATTATTGGGATGGACGCGCCTATCGACGAAAATGTAGACATTAACTTCATTGAGATTGATGATGAGAGGTATTTAATATATAAAGGGAGCTCTTTGCAGCAATGCTCAAAATACAATTTTACAGGCATTCATTTACCTGGGAAATGCCCCCGATGTAATTCAAATAATTTTAACGTCGTCAGAAAATCGGCCTGATCAATATGCTGCTTATAGCTGTCTGGCATTTATCCGCTGCCGATGAGCGCGATGAAAACGGTCAAGAAAAATCGACAAAATGTAAACTGGAGCAGCATAGAATTTATTAATATTCTATATTGTATTATGGAAATTGTTGTGATATCTTAGTAAAATAAATAATAGCATTTGTTGAGGTGTTTAAGATGGATAATTCGGGTAGAGATTGTCCGAAATGTGGAAGGCACTATTCCAGTGAAGAATGTCCGTATTGTGAGAGTGACAAATTAGTTGACAAAAACAAAAAAAACAAGGGCTGCTTAATAATTGGTATCATCATAGTTGCCCTCATCGTCGGCACCCTTATTTTTTTGCAAATTTCGAATATGCGTTTCAGGAATAATTTGTACAGGCGAAATACCGGCAGCGTCACGACGACCTATGAAAAACAAGAGAGCAAAATCGGATCAAAAGAACCAATTGATTTTGACACAAACGCGCCGTACCAGGTTCTGTAGCAATTATCAAAGCGCATACATATAGAAATTCAAGTCTTGCAGTTGAAAAACTGCAAGACTTTTTCGTACTGGCAGGAATTACTGCTCTAACATGCTGCTAAAAGTTAACCACTGATTGAATTAAAAACAATTGATTGATAATTGCCTTCGCGAAAGCAACACAGTATACTCAAGTCACAAGCTTGCAAAATATTGAAAGGTTTGGCTGGAATATGACAATTAAAATTGGTGAAAAGATTAAGCAGCTTCGCAAAAAAAACGATGTCACGCAAGACCGTCTTGCCGAGTATCTGGGCGTCACCGCGCAGGCTGTTTCGCGCTGGGAGTCGGAATCCTGCTATCCTGATTTAGAGATCCTGCCGTCCCTCGCATCTTTTTTCAATATCACAATCGACGAATTGCTGTGTTATGACAAGTCAGAACAGGAACAGGCGTCAATCAGCGCAAAAGTCGCATCTCTGCTCATAGCGGGAAAACACGAGGAGAGTACCGCAGAAGCACGGCGGGGCTTGGCGCTATACCCGCAGAATCATCAGCTCGCTCTCCAATTGGCGTCACTTCTCAACCCCTTTTCCAGCGGTACAGCTGCTTCTCCAAACGAAGGTGAATACAACCATGATTATGATGAACCTATCGCTCTGTGCCAGCGCATCCTGAGGGACTGCAAGGGAGGAAGTGACGAAAACGACGTTATACGCCTTTCGGCAAAGGGCATACTTATTACTATGTTATGTTCTGTAAACCGGCGGGAGGAAGCCTTAACCCTAACCTTAGGTCTGCCAAGCTTCGCAATGGCTCAGGAATTCATGGCGCAGTATGCATTCAAGGGTACAGCGCGTCTAATGTATTCTCTCTTATACTTACCGGCACTTACAACTGTAACAGCAGCATTTGTCAACCATATGTTTTATGCTGATGACGATAAATCAGCAGCAGTGTATGAATACTCGTTTGAGGAATGCCAGCGTGATATTACTATCTGGGATGCTATATATGCCCAACAGGACAAAAAGGATGGACAGACGTCGAAGCTTTCGGCTTGGACCTATATGTGCCTGCATCAGCGCGCGGCAAGAACACTACTTGAAGCCGGTAATAGTAAAAGGTCTGCGGAGTATTTCAAACGCGCTGTTGAATGCATGCCCTATATCGACGGTAATCAGGCTGTTTTTACAGTAAACTTGGTTCAGCGGAATTTAGCTATCGGATGTGATCTTCATTGCTTGAAGGATGCCAAAGCTTACGCCGAAAAAAGCAGTGCCTATGTTTTGCTTCACGGCTACGTTGAAAACGGATATTATAACGGTCTTGAATCAGAACCGGTCTATATTGAAACGCTTGAATTACTGAAAAGCTATGCAAATAATAGTTATCCGCCTGTCGTCAATTTCCTCGGTATTGAGACTTTATAGATCAAATAAATTGTTTCTAAATTCTCATATACACTATTTTTCGCGTCACTGTAATAGCGCCGCCGGAATCAAGGAATACTGTGACTCGTATAGTTTCGTGAAAAATAGGGAGTGCTGTTATGTCGGTTACAATATATATCAATTATAATGGAAACTGCCGTGAGGCGGTTGAATACTATGCGATGGTTTTTAAAACCGAAAAACCTGTGATGATGCTGTTTGGTGACTTACCGTCAAATGACAGTACGGTTATGCCTGATGAATTGCAGGGGCGCATCTTGAACGCTGTGCTGCATATTCAGGGGACGATGCTGATGTTTTCGGATGTGCCGCCAGACAGACCGGCAATTATAGGAAATAACACAAGTATCGTAATCAGTTTTAAGGATGTTGACGAACTCAAAGCGGTGTACGGCAAGCTCGAAGCTGGCGGAACGGTTATCATGGCGCTGCAGGAGACCTTTTGGACGAAGTGCTACGGGTATCTGACGGATAAATTTGGGGTTAATTGGATGCTGACACTTGAAAAGTAACTGAAATCACGCAAGCCGGTGAGTTATTCTCACCGGCTGCTTGATATGTAAGGATGTGGAGAGCTTAGTGCTGCAGGGAGTATCCGCCGTCGATGGTGAGGACGGCACCGGTCATGGCGTCGCTGGCGTCACTGGCAAGGTACGCCGCGAGGGCGCCGATTTCGACAGCTTCGGCGAAACGGTTGATCGGGACGGTTGCGGCGATGACCTTAACAAACTCTTCCGGTATTCCTTTTGTGAAATTAGACTTCGTGAAGCCCGGAGCGATGGCATTGACGCGGATGCCGAAGGGGGCAACCTCAGCCGCCAGACATCTGGTAAAGTGATTGAGCGCCGCTTTTGCCGCGGCATATGCCGTCAGGAAGGGGGTGTTGATGATTTCACCGGCGTTGGAGGTAATGTTGATGATGTGGCCGCCCTTTTCGGTATCGCGCATATGCTTGCCGACGAGATAACACATCCTGACCGCGCCGTGCAGATCGACATCGAAGCATTCAAACCAGGAGGTCATGTTCTCGTCCATGTCCAGAAGGCTGCCGCCCGTGCCGATACCGGCGTTGTTGACAAGAACGTCAATTGTTTTATAGTCGGCGATGCACTTGGCAACGGAGTCTTTGCAATTCTGCATATTGGAGATATCTGTTTTATAGAAAGAAAATTTTCCTTCGTATTTTGCGCTGAAATCCTTAATGACCTCTTTGGCGCTCGCTTCGTCTCTGGCGAAGATGGCGACATTGGCACCCTGATGGGCGAGTGCCGTTGCGATTCCAAGACCGATACCCTTGTTGCCGCCGGTGACAATCGCGTTTTTACCCTTGAGCGAATAGGCGTTTTCCATTGATGTGATGAACATAAATACCCTCCAATTCAATATGGCATTACACCAGAGGCATAATGCTTATAATAAAGGCGTCCTGCCTATGAGTATAAGAATATGCCGTCCTATTGAGCAGGTATTTTTTTCAGCCGTGCGAAGCGCGGCAGGCCGTTATCGAGAATGCGCTTGTTCTCGCCTTGGATGAGCGGCAGCGCGTAGTCAAAAAATTCAGAGGTGACATTGTTGCCCTCGGCGTTGATCCAATCGCGCGGCACCTTTTTTTCAGCGTTGGCGACGATGCTAAGCGGCTGAAGGAGCAGCCTGCAAACATAGCTGCGGCTCGCGGGATCACGTTCAAATGCCACCATTTTTCCGGATTCGCCCGCGACAGCGTTTTCTACGGCGTATTTGCCGGCGAGGCACGCCTCGTCAATGTCTGTCTGCGAGGCCAGATGCGCGCCGCAGCGCTGGAGAAGGCTGAGCTCAATCCCGCGGACCTTTGAGCCGGTATGCAGCTTAATGAGACCGGCCAGTGTCGCAGCCAGACCGCCGAGCTGGACATGCCCGAAGCCGTCGGTATTAGAAACTTTCGCTTCGGAGACGAAGGTGCCGTCGGAATAGTGAATGCCCTCGGAAACGCCGATCAGGCAATTGTTTTTATGACCGTATATTCTTGAAACATCGCAGATGAACTGCTCAATGTCAAAGTCGACCTCAGGCAGGTAGACCAGATCGGGGGGCGCGCAGGAAATCGCCGCAAGCGCGGATGCGCCTGCAAGCCAGCCCGCGTGGCGGCCCATGATCTCGACGACAGTGATTGTCCCAACGTCATAGACGCAGGTATCCTTGCAGACCTCGGCAACAGAAGTCGCTATGTATTTCGCGGCACTGCCGTAGCCCGGGCAGTGATCGGTACCGACGAGGTCGTTGTCAATCGTCTTCGGAATACCGATTACCCGGCATTCGTAACCGGACTTTGTCAGGAACTGACTGACCTTGTTGCAGGTGTCCATCGAGTCATTCCCGCCGTTGTAAAAGAAATACCTGATATTGTATTTTCTGAAAATTTCGAGAATACGCTGATAATCCTTATCGTCCTTGTTCGGGTCGGCAATTTTATATCTGCAGGACCCAAGCTCCGAAGACGGCGTATTCAGCAGGAGTTCAAGCTCGAAAGCGTCCTCCTGGCCCATGTCATACAGGACATCCTTTAGAATTCCGGTGATACCGTGCGCGGCGCCGTAAACGTTTGTGATTTCCGGTGCGGCGAGCGCCGCCTTGATAACACCGTAAGCGCTGGCGTTGATAACGGCTGTCGGTCCGCCTGATTGCGCAAAAACGCAGGCGCCGATTAATCTGTCTGCCATAAAATCCCTCCTGAGAATAGCTTATTGTGATAAGCATAATAACACAGTAAATGCGTAAAATCAAATTGAAAATATACACCATTTGTCTTGAATTCAAATGATATTGTGGTAAAATAATGCAATGGACGCATATTAACAGCATTACTATGTTCAATAAAGGAGATTTCATTATGCCGATTGTCACATCTACGGAAATGTTTAAAAAAGCTTATGCCGGCGGATACGCTATAGGCGCTTTTAACGTGAATAACATGGAGATTATACAGGGGATTACGGAGGCAGCGAAGGAAGTAAACGCACCGCTGATTCTTCAGGTTTCCGCCGGAGCGAGGAAATACGCCAAGCATGTCTATCTGATGAAGCTCGTTGAAGCGGCGGAAGCCGACACAGGGCTGCCCATCTGCATTCATCTCGACCACGGCGAGAGCTTCGAGGTCTGCAAGTCCTGCATCGACGGCGGGTTTACCTCCGTCATGTTCGACGGTTCTAAATATCCTTTTGAAGAAAACATCCGTTTATCGCGTGAGGTCGTCAAATACGCGCACGACAGGGGCGTCGTTGTCGAGGGTGAGCTTGGGAAGCTGGCCGGTATTGAGGACGAGGTCAATGTATCGGATGAAAACTCAAGCTATACGCAGCCTGATGAGGTCGAAGAGTTCGTGACTAAAACGGGTGTGGATTCTCTGGCAATTGCCATCGGCACAAGCCACGGCGCTTATAAATTCAAACCGGGTCAAAAGCCGAAGCTCCGGTTTGACATCCTCGAGGAGGTCAGCAGGCGTCTGCCCGGCTTCCCGATCGTCCTGCACGGCGCGTCCTCCGTCATTCCGGCGCTTGTCGCCATTATCAACACAAACGGCGGCAATATGCCCGATGCTATCGGCATTCCGGAAGAGATGCTCCGCCAAGCCGCCAGAAGCGCCGTCTGCAAAATCAACATCGATTCCGACCTGCGCCTTGCTATGACCGCCGGCATCCGCCAGCATATGGCCGAAAACCCCTCCCACTTCGACCCCCGCCAGTATCTTGCCCCCGGCCGCGACAATATCAGAGAGCTCGTCAAAAACAAAATCGTTAACGTCCTGGGAAGCAACGGCAAAGCATAACCCCAGAGTGACATTCAACAATCAAGCTCATATCAAAGCACGAAACATTTTTGTTTGGTGCTTTGATTCTTCAGCAAATAAATAGGGGATATCTATATGAATCTTGGAAGCCGCATCATGATAATGGGTTCGTCGGGCAGCGGCAAGAGCACAATGGCGATGCGCTTAGGCGAAATTACCGGCTTGCCCGTCGTGCATTTAGACGAGCTTACATCGAAAGCCAAGTCTGTCGATGAAATGAATGAATTTGTGCGACTCGCCTCAAGCCAAACGCGCTGGATAATTGACGGTAACTATTCAGGTACACGAAATGATCGTCTTAAGCGTGCAGATACTGTTGTATATTTGGATTATTGCCGCCTCATCTGCCTCTGGCGCGCGCTAAAACGCGGAAACAATAATCATGGGCACAAAATATCACGGCATAAACGCGGCGTCGGACGCTCTCAGAAAATTGATAAAAGGCTAATCAGCAGCATATGGTCTTATCCCAAAAAATCGCGGGAGGAAGTTCTCGTGTGGCTTTCTAAAATCGAGCAGCCTAAGCAGGTTTTTTTATTGAAAGGCAATAGAGAAGTTAAACAATTTTTGAAGCAAGCACGCGAGAGCGATATCAATACGCAATTATGAATTTCGAAACAGGTGATAGAATGTTTAACGACTATTTAGCTGAAATGCTTTATCAAAAAGGAGCTTCTTTGGTGGGCTTTGCGGATCTGACAAGCTTGCCGTTAAATATCAGGAGAGATTTTAGCCGCGGTGTTTCGATTGCTGTTGTTTTGAATCCGCAGATTATATCCAGAATTCCGTCAGGGCCGCATCTGGAATATTACGAGGAATACGCGCGTGTCAGCAATCAACTGAATGATTTATGTGAGTTTACGGTGGCTCTTATTATGGATAAGGGGTTCAACGCATTTCCGCAGTCACGGCGGTTTATTAAGCAGGATCAGTATTGGAGAACACCGCTGCCGCATAAGACAGTTGCCAGACTCGCCGGTATCGGCTGGATCGGGAAATCCGCTCTGCTTGTCAGTGAAAGCTATGGCAGCGCTATAAGAATTACTTCAGTTTTAACGGATATGCCATTACATACTCAATCGCCAATAACCGATTCCAAGTGCGGGGACTGCACCGTGTGTGCCTCGCTTTGCCCCAGCCAAGCAATAAAAGGCATCAGCTGGCGTGTTGAAATTGACCGCGATGAATTAGTAGACCCTGCCGTGTGTAAAGCTGCCGTTATCAAAAGAGGCGAACCGTTCGGCCTGACTGAAGGTACATGCGGCATATGTATGGCAGCTTGTCCGTACACTCAGCGGTACATTTCAAGCAAAAATGACGTTTAAAAAGCACGATAAAAGCGCAATTTATTGCGGATATTGATGTAAAAACGCGTATAAACAGTGTGTTATTGGCTTTAAAATACGCTTTTATTGTTACAATTGTGTTATAGATATTAAGAAAGTGTTAACAAAACGCGAGCTCGTGAGGGCTTAAACCATTGCGGTTAAAGAAATCTTGCTTTTTCGGATATCGGAAAATACATATATACATATAAATTATTGAATTCCGCTTATCTCAATGGTGAGGGTGCGATAGTAAAAAATGGCGTAAGGCTTGTACTATTTGGAATCGCGATATTATGATGATATAATAATCCGGAGACTGAAAAACAGGAAAAATGTACTAAAAAAATTGGTCACTTAATACGCCAAATCGCACAGCTTATTGAATACGATTCCAGTTAAGTTAGAAGGAAAAGTGCACGGGAGAACCGTGCCCCTGTGTTCTCGGGTAAGAAAGGGTGATATCTGTGAATCTTGGAAGCTGTATTATGATTATGGGTTCATCGGGCAGCGGCAAGAGTACTATGGCGATGCGTTTAGGCGAGATCACCGGCTTGCCTGTCGTGCACCTAGATAGACTCTCTTGGAATCCAGGCTGGATAGCGACACCTAGAGATGAGATGGATAAAAAGGTTCGCGCGGCAGCAAGCCAGCCGGAATGGATTATCGACGGCAATTATTCAAGCACACGGGATGTTCGGCTTGAGCGTGCGGACACAGTTATTTTTCTGGATTTCAGCCGATATATATGCCTGATGCGTGCCTTCAAGCGCTGGATTGCAAATTATGGGCATACACGGTATGACGTTGGCGACGACTGCCCGGAGAGGATGACGCTGTGGCTGATCAAGTGGATTTGGGGTTATCCGAAACGTTCACGTGGGCGCGCACTGGAATGGTTATCTAAAATCGAGCCGCCGAAGCAGGTATACCGGCTGAAAGGCAATAAAGCAGTTAAACAGTTTTTGAAACAAGCTCGTGAGAGTGACGTTAATACGCAAATATGAATGCCCCCGATTTTTTAATTGTTTAAACAGGTGACGGAATGCTTAACGACTATTTAGCTCAAGCGATTTTCAAAAAGTAGCTTCTTTGTAGGCTGTGCAGATCTGATAAGTTTGCCGCCAAATATCAGGAGGGTACTTAATGCCAGGGGGTGGGATCTTTAGCCTGGATTATTATGTTACGCGCGAGAGGGGGACACCTCATCAGTCTCGCTGCGCTCGACAGCTTCCCCTCGGAGGGGAAGCCAAGGTGTGAGGAACGTGTTATGGTTATTATAACATAGGGGCGATGCACGGAAAAATTCTGTCCAGTGGCGGGATAAAAATAAAGGGCGGGATGATGGCATCCCGCCTTCGATGGACTTTTATTTGAATCTTAGGCTGATGTCCAGGGCTTTGACGGAGTGGGTGAGGGCGCCGATGGAGATATAGTCGACACCGGTGGCGGCGACGGCGCGAAGGTCCTTGTCGCCCATGTTGCCGGAGGCTTCGGTAATGGCGCGGCCTGCTATGTGGCGGACAGCTTCAGTCATCTGGTCGACGGACATGTTATCGAGCATGATGATGTCGGCTTTGGCTGCCAGGGCTTCGTCGATCTGCTGAAGATTTTCTGTTTCAACTTCGATTTTCAGCGTGTGGGGGGCGCTCAAGCGGACTTTCTCGATGGCGGGCTTGATGCCGCCGGCGGCGACGATATGGTTATCTTTAATTAAAACGCCGTCGGACAGGTTGAAACGGTGATTTTTACCGCCGCCGCAGCGGACAGCGTATTTTTCGAGGACGCGGAGGCCGGGCAGCGTTTTCCTCGTGTCTGCTATTTGGGTGTGCAGGCCTTGGAGGCTCTGAACCGTTTCGTGTGTGCGCGTGGCGATACCGGAGAGATGCTGCAGAAGGTTGAGGGCGGTGCGCTCGCCGGTCAGGATGCTGCGGGAGGGGCCTTCAATTTCGGCGATGATATCACCGGCCTTGACGGGCGCGCCGTCGGTAAGCAGCGGCAGAACCTTAACACGGTGATCGAGAACAACGAATACTTTGGACAGTATATCGATACCGCAGATGATGCCGGTATCCTTGGCTATAAAACGGCCTTTCGAAACTGCCTCATCAGGGACACAGCTGAGCGTGGTGATGTCACCGGTGCCGATATCCTCGGCTAAAGCCTCTGACAGAAAACGCTCAAGTCCAATATAGCTTAATTGATCAGACATTTAAGAGTCCTCCCTGTAATGAGAGCCGATGCTTTCTTTTCGGGCAAGGGCAGCCGTCAGAATTAAGGACGCGATGGTTGCCATACTCAGGGTTTCCATATAGTCATTTTTATCGTCATATACATTTTGAAGCTGGGTTAATATACTGTTGATCTGACTGAGCGCGTAGGTTAATCCTTTACCCGTGCGGACAACGTAGCCGTACTCGCTCATGAGGTCCTTGATTTCCTGGCGGAGCGCGTAATAATCCAGGTCGGAAGCTTTCCTGACGGGGATTGCGGGGATGGCGGCTTTCAGTGTGCTTTGCTTCCCACGCAGAGTCTTATTGATATCATCGGCGGCGCGGCGGCCGAAAACAAGGCACTCAAGCATGGAGTTTGACGCCAGGCGGTTTGCGCCGTGAACACCCGTACAGGCGGCTTCACCGGCGGCGTAGAGCCCATTGATGCTCGAACGGCCATGTAAATCCGTCTCGATACCGCCCATCAGGTAATGTTGGACGGGGCATACGGGAATCCAGTCGTGTGAAATATTGATGCCGCGGTGCAGGCATTCCTCATAAATCGTCGGAAAACGGTGCTGAAGATACTCCTCGGATTTGGCGGTGATATCAACATAGACATGGTCTTCACCGGACCGCTGAAGCTCTTTGAAGACAGCTCTGGCAACGATATCGCGCGGGGCCAGCTCGTTTAATTCGTGCGTGCCTTCCATGAAGCGGACGCCTTCTTTGTTTTTCAGCAGTCCGCCTTCGCCGCGAACCGCTTCGGATATCAGGAACTCACGGTCTTCCGGAATGGCGCTCCACAGGCCGGTCGGATGGAATTGGATGAACTCGATATTCTTGATGACAGCACCTGCGCGCAGTGCGGCTGCAAGGCCGTCTCCCGTGGCGACGGAAGGATTTGTTGTTGATTTATACACCTGACCGATACCGCCGGTTGCGATGACAACCTTGCGTGTTTCAATCAGGTAAAATTCAAGGTCGTCTTTTTTGACGACGATGCCGGAAACGGCGCCGTTTTCATCCTTGATGATATCGTAAAAGCATGTATTTTCGCTGAAAGCAATATTTTTGCGCTGCGCGACGATATGGGCCAGGGCCTTGACGGTTTCACGCCCCGTCGCGTCTCCGCCCGCGTGGACAATGCGGTTTTTGCGGTGCCCGCCTTCACGCGTGATGAGCAAATCGCCGAATTCGTTGAAATCGAACGGTACGCTCAGCGACACGAGGCGGTTGATATCGAGCGGCCCTTCGGCAACAAGAACACCGACGGCATCCTTATCACAGAGTCCGGCACCGGCGATCAGCGTATCCTCCAGATGGAAAATCGGCGCGTCGTCACTCGACATGGCAGCGGCAATTCCGCCTTGGGCAAACCAAGAGTTGGATATATCGATCGTATCCTTCGCTAAAATGAGACAGGAGTAATTTTCGTCAATATTGAGTGCGGTATACAGGCCGGCCAGACCCGCACCGATGATGACGACATCATACCGCAGCGTATGCTTTATTTTGGTTGAGCCGTCAATGGCAAATTGCATAGAAACACCTCAGTTGCGACTAAAAGTCTATAATTATTACGCATAATTTACTTGCATTTGCACGTATTATAGCATAGGCACATTGAGATTAACAACATCTTTGTGCTATAATAGTAAATAAATATCAGTAGATTAATCTACAAAAATTTAATTAGAATGTACCGCATGCCGTGTAAAAACCGGTAAACACGGCCGCGTTTGTGATGGATGGTTATATGGTTGACATTTCAGTGCAAAATATAAAGAAGGCTTTTGAAGAGGGAAAGGACATCCTGGACGGGCTTTCTTTTGAGATAAACGAAGGTGAGCACGTCGGATTGCTGGGCAAAAACGGAGCCGGAAAAACGACGCTGTTCCGCATTATTTCAGGGGAAATCGAAGCGAATGAGGGGATCATTGTCCTGCCTAAAGACAGGCGGCTCGGGCTTGTTTCGCAAATACCCGCTTACCCCGCTGACTTTACGACGGAGGATGTTTTAATTTCGGCACAGAAAAGGCTGCTCGAACTCAAGTCAAGCATGGAAGCTCTTGAGGAGCAGATGGCTACAGACGGTTCTCACGCGCTGCTGGACGAATACGACAGGCTGGCTTATGACTTTGACCGTTCCGGCGGCTATGATGTGCTGATTGAGCGCAACCGCGTCGCCAACGGGCTGGAGATTCCGCAAAAGCAGCGGGAACAGCTGTTTTCAACGCTTTCAGGCGGAGAGAAGACGCGCGTCAATCTGGCGCGGCTCATACTCGAGGACACGGATATCCTTCTGCTCGACGAACCGACAAATCATCTGGACATCAACGCGACGGAGTGGCTGGAGGAGTACTTAAGCAAATATAAGGGCACCGTGCTCATCATTTCGCATGACCGATATTTCCTGGACAGCGCCGTGAGCCGGACGATTGAGATCGAAGCCGGGAAAGCGGAGTATTACGGCGGTAACTACAGCTTTTACGTCATCGAGAAGGAACGCCGGTATCAGGAGCAGCTCAAGAAATACGAGTTCGAGCAAACAGAGGCAAAACGGCTCCAGGAATCGGCGGACAGGCTTTATCAGTGGGGCACCGGCAACAAGAACCTCATGAAAAAGTCCTTTGCCATCGAGAGCCGGATTGAACGGCTCCTCCAGACAGACCGGCCGAAAAAGGAAAAAAGCCTGGGCGCGCGCTTCGGCGAAAAGGCTTTCCGCGGAGACGAGGTGCTTGTTTTAAAAGGACTCACGAAATATTTTGACGGAAAAAAGCTGTTTTCAGACGTGGAGCTGCTGGTGCAGGGCGGCGAACGCATCGCGCTCATCGGCGATAACGGGACAGGGAAGTCCACACTGATAAAAATTATACTCAATGAGCTTAAGCAGGACGGCGGAATCGTTAAAAAAGGGCCGTCCGTCAAAACGGCGTACCTGCCGCAGATTGTCCATTTTAATCACCCGGAACGAACGCTGATCGATACGCTGGTTTATGAAGAAAACTGTTCCCCGCAGACAGCGAGGAACAGGCTCGGCGCGTTTAAGTTTTCCGGTGAGGACGTGTTCAAGCAGGTCGGCGCGCTGTCCGGCGGCGAACAGAGCCGCCTGAGGCTGTGCATCCTGATGAAGGAGGGTATCAACTTTTTGATTCTCGACGAACCGACGAACCATCTCGATATCTCGTCCCGCGAGTGGATTGAGGAAGCCGTTGAGGATTACGGCGAAACGCTGCTCTTTGTTTCGCACGACCGCTATTTTGTCAACCGCTTCGCAACGCGGATTTGGGAGCTCGAGGACGGGAAAATTACCGATTTCAGGGGCTCGTATGAGAAATACCGCGCCGTAAAAGCGGGTAACGCCAAAAGTGAAAGCGCCGCGAAAAAGCATCATCCCGAGCAAAAACCCGTGAAGAAAAGCACCGCCTCGCCCGAGAAACAGATTGCGAAGCTTGAAAAAGACATCGCCTCTCTCGAAGAAAAGCTGAAGGATTTAGGAGATCAACGCGACGCGTACTGCTCGGATTACGAAAAGCTGTTGGCGCTTGATACGGAGGAAGCGGAAATAAAAGCAGCGATTAATGAAAAATATGGTGAGTGGGCGGCGTTGTCGGAGTGAGACGAGATGGTTTGTTTAGACGGAGAAAATCGGCGTCGCGCGGAACCACCCCGGCACAAGGCACTTGCTTTGTAAGGACTTGTGCCACCCCTCCGCGGAGGAGAATTATTGGACGTGGGATGCGGGGGCGAGGGCAGACTATTGCAGCGCCTAGAATCATAGACGCCGCAGCGGTTTTCATTTGTTTTCGGCGTTACATAGAAACTAGAAAAAATTATCGTAGATTTGCCGCTTAACCCCAGCTCCACCTTGGGGGAACTGTCGCCCGCAGGCGACTGAGGGGGAAGCTCCAGTGATAGTATCAGGATATTCCTGTTCTCTGTTTTACCGTTTCATCGATCTGCTCACAGACAATGTCGAAATTCGTATCTACGTCAGAGTTCGTGAATCTAAGTACCTGAAGGCCATAATGCTCGAGGATTCTTGATCGGGTTTCGTCGTACTGGCGGCCGTCTTCTGTGAAGTGCTGAGAACCATCTAACTCGACTATCAGCATTGCGGAATCGCAATAGAAATCCGCTATAAAATTATCAATTGGTTTCTGGCGTTTGAATCTCACTGGATATTTATTTAGAAAGCGGTACCAAAGCTTGTTTTCCTGCGGGGTCGAGTCTTTCCTTAGCGCGATGGCCCTTGGTGTCAGTTTTTTATTATAGGGCAATGGCATGATATGTGCTCCTTTCAGCTAGGTCTCCCCCTCAGTCGCCTGCGGGCGACAGCTCCCCCAAGGTGGAGCAGGGGTTCTCTCGGATTTCCATTTTCATCAGCACGAAAAGAAACGTTCTGTCTAAAATGTGCCTCTCGTTAGTCCGACACATTCCACAACCTTCCAAGATGGCTCATTTTGCGGAGCACATTCAGCATAAATCCGATGAACCCTTTGTTTAAAAGCATAATCAATCATCGTTTTCGTTGCTTCACTGCCATACCCTATATTTTGGTACTTCTCATTTAACACATATATCAAAAATTACTTGAATAATATCATACTTGTTAAATGGCTACCAGTATATATTTGGTAAAATTAGAATTCTGTCGTAATTCTGTCGTAAGAAACCCGCAGACCATTACACTTGAAGGACGAAGGGCAGACACGAGGTCTGCCCCTACGGCGGTTCGCAGCCTCCTGGAGCAAAGAACCAGGCAGAATGCGTATTCGACTTCTATGGCTGTTGTGTGCGAAATTTAACTACGAGCCTGTCGATTTGTATTTCCTGAGACCGAATTTCCAGAAGACGGTGCTGGGGATGATGAAAAGAAGGCCTAATATTGGGGTCAGCATATAGAGGACATTCGTGGTTTTGCCGAGCAGATAGAGAAGGGGATAGTATTGGAAAAGGGCAAGGGGGATGATGTAGGTCAGGAATTTGAGGACGTCCTTGCCGTAGACTGAGAAGGGGTAGCGGCCGAATTCTCTGCCGCCGTCGGTGAAGACATTCATGAATTCCAGGCCTTCGATGGTGAAAAAGGAGATGGCGGCGTAGATTAAAAACAGGCAGAAGAAGATGATGCTGCCGCAGGATATCATCAAAATGAGCGTCAATATTTTATCCCAGGTCCAGAGGACGCCGCTGGCGGGGAGCGCGTAGCAAAAGACCAGCACAGCCTGCAAAAGCCGACCCATGCGCGTGAACTCCATTTTCATTGCGAGAACCTGAAAGACCTCTTGCCGCGGGCGGACGAGCGCGCGGTCAAATTCACCGTTGCTGATCATTTGCGGGAAGACGTCAAAGCCACGGCCGAAGCATTCGGCGAGCGAGAAAGCCATCAGCACCGCGGCAAAGCACAGGAGCACCTGCGGAAAGCTGAAGCCTTCAACCGCATTAAAGCGGGTGAACATGAACCAGACGCCGAGAAGCGCGGAAAAAGAGACGAGAAACTGCCCCATAGCCGTCAGGAAAAATGAAACCTTATATTGCATCTGACTTTTAAGGTTCATCGCGAAAAACTTTAAATACAGCTTCATATGACTTTATCACCTTCAATCTGATTATAAAAATCAATGCTTTGCGTAGTAAATGGTCGTGAAAACGTTTACCCACTAACCTCCTTGGACAACGACGCGTTTGAGGGCGTGACGCATCATGAGCTTGCCGATGAGCGTGAGAGCAAGCAGCCAGAATACCTGTAGGCCGATGCCGCGCACGGCGTCGGAGCCCGCGATGTTGCCGCTGTAGAGACGAAGCGGCATGTTCTGCATGGCGGCAAAGGGCAGGAGCTCCGCAACGGCGCGAAAGGCCGGAGGGAAGAAAGGCAGAGGGACTGTCCCACCGGCTAAAAAGTCCGCAAGGACGGCCGAGATGATGCGCACGCCGATTGGTGACAGGGTGTAGAAGGTGGATATGTAGATGATCATACTGAATACCACGACGACGCACAGGCTGAGCGCAGCGGATATGAGAAAGAGCAGAAACTGGGCGGCGCTCGGCGGCAGGGACATTCTGAAGGGTCCGGGGATGAGAAAGGCGACGATGAGAATGGGAATACACCGCAGTACGGCTTTAGAGAGCCTGTTGGCGATGGACTGGCAGAACCAGCGGTTATATAGGTCGACAGGGCGCGCGAGCTCATAGGCGATGCTGCCGTCGGAAATCGCCTTGAATATATCGGCTTCGAAGAACCAGACCATAAATAACATCACTAATGCTTGTTGAAGCCATATGTAAGAGACTGTCTGCGAAAAAGTCATCGGGAAAGCGGACGGGTTCGCTCTGTAAAAGGCCGAAAAGGCGAGTATTTCCATGAAGCCCCAAGCAAATTGCGTCACAAGGCCAGCCAGAGCCGCCGTGCGGTATTGCAGGCTGTTTGAAAAGCGGATGCGGATAATGGCCATGTATTTTTTCATATGCGGTATTCCTTATACAGGCCCGCGACCATTTCCTCGGCGCTGATGTCCGAAACGGAAATGTCCAGCACCTCCACCTGCGCGGATAAATAGGCGATGGCCGTTGAGACGGAGCATATAAGAGGGTTGAGCTCGATGGTCAGGCGGCTTTCTCGGTGGTCTTTTAAGGTCATACCGTCACAGAGAAGGGGCAGCTCGCCGTGATAATCAAAAACAACGGTTTTGCGTTCGGAGGAATGCTTTTTGAGCTCCTGAAGGCTGCCGTCAAGCAGGATGCGGCCCTTGCCGATGAGCAGGATACGCTCGGTTAAGGCTTCGATATCCTGCATGTCGTGCGTTGTCAGGATGACGGTGGTGCCGTGATCGGCGTTGAGCTTTTTAATATACTGCCGGACGGCGATTTTGGATACGGCGTCGAGGCCGATGGTCGGCTCGTCCAGGAAGAGGATATTGGGGCTGTGCAGCAGGGAGGCGGCCAGCTCACAGCGCATGCGCTGACCGAGGCTGAGACTGCGCGCCGGTGTTTTTAAAAGCTCGGACAAATCAAGCAGCGCGGCGAGCTCGTCAAGCTTGCGTTTGTATGCCGCGTCATCCACGTTATAGATATCACGGATCAGCTCAAAGCTGTCGCAGACGGGGACATCCCACCAGAGCTGACTGCGCTGACCGAAAACGACGCCGATATGCTGCGTGTGGGCAATCCGGTCTTCCCAGGGGGTGCGTCCGTCAATCCGGCAGGTGCCGCTGTCAGGCGTCAGGACGCCGCACATGATTTTGATTGTTGTGCTTTTACCGGCGCCGTTGGGGCCGATATAACCAACCATTTCACCGTCGCGGATTGTGAAATTGACATCATCAAGGGCGTGAACCGTCTCGTATTCACGGGCGAATAAGGCTTTAAAGGCTTGCCCGAAGCCGGGCTGACGCTTTGCGACGCGGAATGTTTTGTTGATATTCTGCAGTACAATCATCGTATTTACTTCCTCTCAACGCATTAAAATAAGCACAACAGGAAACGGTACAGAATACGAATCGTACCCTGTACCTGAATATTTTCCCCTTCAGCCGTGAGGCTTCGGTGTTATTGACGTGTTGGAGCTTACTTCGTACCGAAGATGCGGTCGCCGGCGTCACCGAGGCCGGGGACGATATAGCCGTGGCTGTTGAGCTTTTCATCGACGGCAGCGACGAATATGTCAACATCAGGGTGATCGGCCTGAACGCGGGCGATACCCTCCGGCGCGGAGATGATGCACATAAGCTTAATATGGGTGCAGCCGTAGTTTTTGATGAAACGGATGGCGGCGGTGGCGCTGCCGCCGGTGGCGAGCATGGGGTCAACGAGATAGACCTCGCGCTCGGCGATATCCTTGGGCAGCTTGCAGTAGTATTCGACCGGCTCCAGCGTGTCGGGGTCCCTGTATAAACCGATATGGCCGACCTTGGCGGAGGGGACGAGGGTGAGCATCCCGTCAACCATGCCGAGCCCGGCGCGGAGAATGGGGACAACAGCCATTTTTTTACCGGCTATTTTCTTGACCTTTGCCATAGCCACAGGCGTCTCAACATTGCAGATTTCAACGGGCAGGTCCCGCGTTGCCTCATAGCACATCAGCGTGGCAATCTCGGAGATGAGCTCGCGGAATTCTTTGACGCTCGTGTTTTTGTCCCTGATGATTGATAGCTTGTGCTGCAGGAGGGGATGGTCGAGAACATGTAATGATGCCATAATATTCATCCATTTCTCCGGCGTTTATTTCCGCGTCATCAATTCCGCCGGTCAATTGATGAGATGTTTGAGGATAACGGTTTACAAAGGCTGCCGCTGTACAATAATTAAGAGTGTTATTGACTGCTCTTTACGAGCCGGTCTGCTTGTCCTGCTTTTCCTGACGTTCGCGTTCGGCCTGCGAGGCCCTGAGATAGTTGGGCTTGAGCTCCGACGCGGCTGTTTTCGGCGCGTTAACGGAAGCGCACGCAACGCCCCAGGCGGTTTGATATCGGAGCGGGATGGGGGCCAGGGCGCAGGAGATGCCGCCGGTTACTGAAAAAGCATTATAACACAGCTGCGCGCCGTCTCCAACAAGAAGATAGGGCTTGCCGGACGCGGAAGCTTCAGCGGAGAGCTCGGCGAGCGATAGGGCGCGGTCCGGGCTGAGGCGCAGCAGGCGGCCCTCGGTATACGCGAAGGATGCTGTGTAAACCTGGCTGCGGCGGGCATCCATCACCGGGCAGATCACGCAGTCCGGTTGCTCAGGCGGGTGAGCCATCGCTTCCAGTGTCGATACGCCGCAGATTGGGAGATTGGCTCCCCAGGCAAGCCCGATAGCCGCGGAGACGCCGATACGTATTCCTGTGAAGGAGCCGGGGCCGCTGGCGACAGCGATAAGCTCCAGGTCCTTGACTTTCATATCAAGATTAGAAAGCATGTCTTCCGCCATTTTCAGCAGCGTCCGGCTATGCGTCAGGCCCGAATTCTGAAAGTACTGAGCGAGGAGGCTGGAGCCGTCCGTCAGCGCGACGGAGGCCGATTTAGCGGACGATTCAATAGACAGTGTTATCATAATTACTCCTCGGGATAAACGATTTCGATCCGGCGGCTGTGCTCACCCGTTTTCTCGATGTGAACGCGGACGGTATTTTCCGGGAAGGAATTGGCGGCGCGTTCGCTCCATTCAACGGCGATAATGCCGCCGCGGTCAAGGTAATCGTCCCAGCCGAGCTCGAAGAGCTCGTCCTCGCTTTTCAGACGGTACATATCAAAATGAAAAAGCGGGACAGTGCCTAAATATTCGTTGACAATGGTAAAGGTTGGGCTTGTCACGCGGGCTTTCAGGCCCAGGCCCTCAGCCAGACCTCTGACAAACGACGTTTTTCCGGCACCTAAGTCACCAAAAAGAGCGACACAGCTGCCTTTATTCAGTTGGGCGGCAAGTGAGCGCCCGGCTTCGGCCGTATCATGCGCGCTGTCGGAATTTAAAACAATCGTCATCAGGTCACCTTTTCTGCTGATTGTACAAACATTGAAAGTATACCACTTGTGAATAAAATGTTAAAGAGGCATTTTAATGTTTGTATTATGAGAAATCTGTTTACTCGAAAGAGAAAAAATGCTAAAATTAACAGCAAGTATTCTTGACGACAGGAGCGGCTTAGTGAAAAAGAAACTCGACAGCATCTTAAAATACATAAGAGAATCAGATATGCTTCTGCTTTCTCTTTGCGTTTCCTGCACAATTTACGGTATTATATTGATTTACAGCTCCACTAAAAACACAGCCGGGAGCTCAAGTGTTTTTATACAGATTGTTTCGCTCATTATCGGAATCGGGCTTTATATTCTTTTCTCGCTGCTGGATGTAGACACCATGGCTGATAAGTCAAAGGTTTTATACGTTCTGAGTATTCTCTTTATTTCGACGCTTTTTATTTGGGGTGTCGGTGATGCGGGAAACAAAGCGTGGCTGCGGTTCGGGTCAACCGGTATACAGCCGGCGGAGGTTGTGAAGATTCCTTATATCATTATTATCGCGAAAATGATTTCTGATTATAAGGAACGAAGAACGCTGAATACGCCGATATCGCTTTTAAAAATTATCATTGTTTTTGGAATTCTGTTCATTTTTATTCTCATTTCATCCAAAGACCTTGGGTCAGCGCTTGTTTATGTGTTTATTCTGATCATTATGCTGTTTGTCGGCGGTGTTGATTTAAAATGGTTATTACTCGGCTTGGGTGTTGTCGGGGCACTTATTCCATTGGCGTGGGGTGTGTTTCTGTCAGACAATCAGAGAGCCCGGATTCTTGCTCCGTATGATCCGACCATCGACCCAAAAGGACTTACCTTTTTGTGGCAGCCCAACCAAAGTAAAATTGCTATTTCAGGCGGCGGTTTCTTGGGTCAGGGGCTTTTTCACGGTATTATGACGCAGGCGGGGTCTGTGCCGAAGCAATATACGGATTTTATCTTTTCAGTCGCGGGGGAGGAGCTTGGCTTTGCCGGGTGTTTTCTCATCATTGTACTGCTTATAGCAATTATTACACGATGCATCTATGTCGGCATCAAATCCAACAATACGATTGGGATGCTCGTGTGCACGGGAATTGCGGCAATGCTGATTGCGCAGACGTTTGAGAATATCGGCATGTGTCTGGGACTGACGCCGGTTATCGGACTGACACTGCCTTTTCTCAGCTACGGCGGCTCTTCGCTCGTCACGATGTTCGCTGCGATGGGAATCGTATCCGGCATTAAGATGCGGCCAAAACCGATGCGCGCCCGCAGCTATGAAAGATAAGCGCTGTATAAATCATATGGGCGTTGCGGCGACGATGAAACAGCGACAGCTGTTTCATCGCAATTTTTATTTATAGCTAACGCATTAACTCAGCATTATCGCGTTACGCGTCTGTCATTCCCGCCTGCGCGGGAACGACAAGCGGAGACGCTGGAAAGCTGATACATCACGATAGTTATATTTTTATTTAATAAATAAAAAGGGTTCGAGATTTTCACGGCGTATAAGATAATGTAGTGAAAAAGTGAAAGGAAGAATATCATGACAAATTTCAGAGAAAAACGCGAAGCTCTTGAAAAGGTTGTGATATCCCAAAGAGGTGTCCTTGCCGTAAACACAAAGGGACGCGCCATCCCTGAGCTTGAATGTGACGTCCGAACCTGTTTCCAGAGGGATGTTGACAGGATTATTCACAGCAAATCATTTCGGAGACTGATGCATAAGACGCAGGTGTTTTTACAGCCGGAGGGCGACCACTACAGGACCAGACTGACGCATACCCTTGAGGTGAGCCGCATTGCCAGAACAATCGCGCGTGCCCTTGAGCTTAACGAGGATCTGACAGAAGCGATTGCGCTCGGGCATGACCTTGGACATACGCCGTTCGGACATGCCGGTGAACGCGCCATGAATGACATTCTCGTGGCTGAGGGCGGTTTCAGGCACGCGGATCAAAGCCTCCGGGTAATCGACAAAATCGAGAAGGACGGAAAAGGCTTAAACCTTACATATGAGGTCCGAAACGGCATCGTGACGCATACGGCGGACAGATTGGCGGAAACGCTGGAAGGACAGATTGTCCGAATCGCGGACAGAGCGGCTTATATCAACCATGATGTTGACGATGCCATCAGAGCAGGAATACTCAATGAGGCTGATATCCCCGAGGAAATTATATGCGCGCTCGGAGACAACTACAGCGCTCGGATTGACACGATGATCAAAGATATCCTCCATGCGAGTCTGACGGGTGCGCGTATCTGCATGAGTCCGAATATAAATTTTGTTTTTGATAGTTTCCATAACTTTATGTATGAAAACGTCTATACAAATCTGCGGGCAAAAAGTGAAGAGAAAAAGGTTTTTGGAATATTAAGCGGCATCTACGAGTATTATTTGAAAAATCCGGATCACCTCCCGCCGGACTATCTGATTTTTGCCGAGCAGGATGGCCTCCGGCGCGCGGCGGCCGATTATGTTTCGGGGATGACCGATAAATATGCTATGTCACAGTTCAGCACGCTTTTTATTCCCGAAGCGTGGCAGGTAAAATAGGGGCAAATGCGGGAATAAAGCCGCGAGAATTCGGAATTTTGGTCTTGTTCAGTATTAATAATGTATAAAACAGTGAATTCAATGGTATAAATACCATCGTGTATGTACCGGGATATAAAACCGATGAAAGGAATGGTCAATCAATGGCTTTTCCTGAAATGTTCCTTGAAGAGCTCGTCAGGAAAAACGATATCGCCGAGGTTGTCGGCGATTATGTGCACCTGACTAAAAAAAGCGGGAACAATATGTTTGGGCTCTGCCCGTTTCACAGCGAAAAAACACCGTCGTTTTCCGTCAGCCTGGACAAGCAGTTCTACCATTGCTTTGGGTGCGGAAAAGGCGGCGGTGTTATTAATTTTATAATGGAGGCAGAGAAGCTTTCGTATCAGGACGCTGTTGAAGTACTTGCCAAACGTGCGGGCTTAACCGTACCGGATGACACTGTTTCAAAGGAGACGCAGAGCAGACGGGCACGGATATTGGAACTTAACAGCGACGCGGCGCGGTTTTTCAATTCCGTATTATCGACACCGCAGGGCAATGAGGCGATTAAGTATCTCATCAAAAGAGATATTTCTAAAGCGATGGTGATACGGTTTGGCCTCGGTGCGGCCCCGGATTCCTGGAACGCGTTATATAATGCCATGACAAAAAAAGGCTATACCAGACAAGAGCTTCTGGAAGCGGGACTTATCAAGGAGAGTCAAAAGGAATCTCAAAGCGTCTATGATGCTTTCCGAAACCGACTGATGTTTCCTGTGATCGATGTACGGGGCAGTGTCATTGGCTTTTCGGGACGGATTCTTGGAGACGGAGAACCTAAATATCTGAATTCAAAAGAGACAATCGTCTTTGATAAGAGCAGGAACCTCTTTGCTTTGAATCTTGCCAAGAAAACAAAGGCGGGAATGCTGATACTGACCGAAGGGAATATTGATGTTGTCGCTCTTCATCAGGCTGGTTTTGACTGTGCGGTTGCCTCGCTCGGCACCTCGCTGACGGAGGAGCAGGCCAGACTGATGACACGGTACACACAAACGGTTGTGATTGCGTACGACGCGGATTCAGCCGGGGTCAAGGCGTCGCAGCGCGCGATCGATATACTCGGGAAGACGGGCGTGGGTATCAAGCTCATCAAAATGCAGGGCGCGAAAGACCCGGATGAATATATTAAAAAATTCGGGCGTGACGCATTTAGCCTGCTGCTTGACAGAAGCGAGAATGACATCGATTATAAGCTCATGTCCATTAAGGTAAAATACAGCCTTGAAACGGATGAGGGCAGGCTGGGCTATCTGACTGAAGCGACCGATATGCTGTCAAAAATTGAAAACTCGGTAAAACGCGAGATATATGCTTCAAAAGTGGCGGAGACCGCAGGAATTTCAGCTGAAGCCGTGAACAACGAGATAAAAAAGGCGTTTAAACGGCGCATCACGGCGGAAAAGAAGAGGAATGAAGCCAAAGAGTATAATGTCGCTGCCAACATACAGCCCAACGATAAATCCATCCGGTATGAAAATATCTATTCGGCGGCAGCGGAAGAGGGTATTATACGGCTTTTAATGCTCGATAACGAGCTTTTCGCTACCGCGGAGGAGCTCAAATTATGTGAAGAGGATTTTACCTCGCCCTTCCTTTGCAGGCTGTTCAGCTTGCTGCGGAAGCGACAAAAAGAAGGGCTGGACATCACCCCGGCAGCGCTTTTGACGGAGCTGAATAATGCCGAGGCCTCGCAATTTTCCGCCATTATTCAAAAACCGGAGTCGATGCCCAACAGTAATAAAGCCATGCGGGATTACATAGCAAAAACAAGAGCCGAAAAACAAAAAATGAGCGGTAAAAAGGACCCCTTAGCCGAGCTGCTCAAATACCAAGAAAAGCGGCGTCATGACAGCGGGGAGGATTAAAATGGCACATAATGATCAAGCGCATTTTGACGATGATACCCCCGAAACAGAAGAACTGCGGGAAATAGAACACTTACGCGAGGACGAGTTGATTGACCTGAAGGCACTTGGCGAAAGCTTCAGCGCGAACGATCCTGTCCGAATATATCTCAAGGAAATCAGCAAAATAGCTCTGATGACCGCCGATGAGGAGAGCGAACTGGCAATAAGGCTGGCTGAGGGCAATAAAGAAGCCAAGAGCAGAATGACAGAAGCGAACCTTGGGCTCGTCGTCAGTGTCGCCAGACGTTATATCGAGCGCGGCGTGCTCTTTATGGACCTGATCCAAGAGGGCAACCTGGGGCTCATCAAAGCCGCAGAAAAATTCGATAAATCAATGAGCTGTAAATTTTCGGCGTTCGCGGTGTGGTACATCCGCAAGGCAATCATAGACGCTGTCGACGAGCAGGCCAGAGCGAGCCGGATTCCCGCCCACATGGCTGAAGCGGTCAATAAGGTTATGCGGCTGTCACGCCGTCTGCGGCAAGTGCTCGGGCGCGAGCCGACCCCTGAGGAGCTTGCCGGGGAAATGGGAATATCCGTTGAAAAGATAAGGGATATTCTTAAAATCGCTCTTGATGCCGCTTCTCTGAAGATAACGGACGACTAGGAAACAGGAAGCTTATACGGGTGATTACATAATAAGATTAAGAACAGAAAGAATAATGAAAACACCAGATAAAGCCCGCCGGCGAAGCGGTATTAAATACAAAAACAACCAGCGTAATGATTGTGGAGGATAAAGAAATGGATTTAAAGAAAAAAACGCGCGAGGAAGAAGAAATACCTGAGAAAACAAAAGATCAGTTTAACGAGGAACGCTTGTCGGCGCTGATTGAAGAGGGAAAAAAGCGGGGAAGGCTCAGCTCAAAGGATCTGCTTGACGTACTGGAAGAGATGAATCTCGAACAGGAACAGATAGACAGGTTTTATGATACATTAGAAAACTTTAATATTGAAACAAACGACGGAGACGAGGCGGCTTTTCTCCCTGTTGATGATATTACGCCGGAGATTGAGGAGCTGCAGGAAATTGAGAGCCTCAATGAAGACGAAATTATCGACCCGGAGACACTTGTCGACAGCTTTAACGTGGACGATCCGGTCAGGATGTATCTCAAGGAGATCGGCAAGGTCAATCTGTTATCGGCAGATGAAGAGATCAGCCTGGCGATGAAGATGGCTGATGGTGATAAAGAGGCGAAAAAGAGGATGGCGGAAGCCAATCTGAGACTCGTTGTCAGTATCGCCAAACGTTATGTCGGACGCGGCATGCTCTTTTTGGACCTGATACAAGAAGGCAACCTCGGCCTCATAAAAGCCGTGGAAAAATTTGATTATTCAAAAGGCTATAAGTTTTCAACCTACGCGACATGGTGGATCCGCCAGGCGATTACACGCGCGATTGCCGATCAGGCCAGAACAATACGGATTCCCGTCCACATGGTAGAGACGATTAATAAGGTCATGCGGATATCACGCCAGCTTCTGCAGGAGCTTGGTCACGACCCGACCCCTGAGGAGATTGCCGAGGATATGGGCATGCCTGTTGAAAAAGTACGGGAGATTCTGAAAATCGCACAGGAACCGGTATCACTGGAAACACCGATCGGCGAAGAAGAGGACAGCCACCTGGGTGACTTTATTCCCGACGAGGATGCCTCAGAACCGGCGGAAGCCGCTTCCTTCACCCTGTTAAAAGAACAGCTTTCAGAGGTTCTCGGGACACTGACGCCGAGAGAGGAAAAAGTGCTCCGCCTCCGTTTCGGCATCGAAGACGGACGTACGAGAACACTCGAGGAAGTCGGCAAAGAATTCAACGTCACCCGTGAGCGTATCCGCCAGATTGAAGCCAAAGCGCTCCGCAAGCTGCGCCACCCCAGCCGCAGCAAGAAGCTGAAGGATTTTTTGAATTAATGTCTCTCTGTAATGAGAACATCGCATTCATTTTTCGTGAATATTGATATTAGAAATGGACGCCTTGCGGCGCCCATTTCTTTAACTGCTATTTCTTTTTAACAGGAACCCAAATCTCGCCGAAGACATTTCCGTGACTCGCCAAGCCGTAATACATCTCAAAGGATGTGCCTGCGACCGATTCATATTAAGAGGCAGGAAACCATTCAGCCCATATTCGTCTCCACATGGGCTGCATATCACCATCGGGTACATCAAAAACGGCCCATGTTGACACGGGGACAGCGAGTACGGTAAATTTATCAGGTATAACAAGTCCTTTGGGCAGGAAATTGCAGAGCATATACTTGAATGTACTTTCCGTATGGCCGTACAACGCCGAAATTGTATAATTGTCGTGGAAACGACCTAAAAGCGCGTTAATTTCGTCCGGCACAAGGTCATCATCGCACTTTCTGAAGAATTGCGGAACCTGTTCAAATGCTTTTTCTCTGTCCGTGCTGACATCCGTATAGACGCCGAACACCTGGAAGGCTTCTCGCTGTGTAATGCGGTAGTTCATCTCGACATCTCCCTTAATTGTGATATTGAAGGTCATCCTCGGATAGGCTTTGAGTGAAACGCCGATATCGCGCGCCGATACAGGCATGACGCCGTGCAGCTTTTTGAATGCTCGGCTGAACGCTTCCGGCGACTCGTATCCGTATTTTAACGCTGCGTCGATAACCTTAAAATCTCCAGTTTGCAGTTCAAAAGCGGCTAAGGTCAGCCGCCTGCGCCGGATGTACTCCGACAGCGGTACACCCGTGATGTATGAAAACATCCGTTGAAAGTGATAGGTCGAGCAGCAGGCGATTTGTGCGGCACGGTCATAAGAGATTTCATCTGTCAGATGCGTTTCGATGTAGTCCATTGTCGCATTCATATTATCAAGCCAATCCATTAGATTCCCTCCTTTCAAGACAAATACTACCACGATAAAGATGCTTAGACCTAGCTTTTCATGCACGAAAATATCATGAAAAATATTTCATTCGTTCGTTTTTTTGCTTATCTCATTTTAAACAATAATAACATACGCGCATTATACAAACAACGCATATACATGCGCAGACAGCGGTTCATTTATATGACTGAACCTTTATGCGTGCTGTTATAAATATTTGATAAATTTTAAAATAGTTAACAGAAGGTTTACATATCGGTCAATAGTTATATAGTATAATCCAGTTGTACAGTATAAATATGCTTATGCTCATTTTTGAGCGTTATCTTGTGAGATTATGACATATATGGCATAGGAGTATCGCAAGCAAGATTGACAAAATATCAGGGAATATTTTAAAATAAAAGAAAACTTTACTGAAAAGATGAGATTGCGGTATTATATTTCAGCGCTTTACCGGCAGCGGTTATTTTGTAATCAAATTAGTTTATATAGGAGACACGAGATGAAAAAAATACTCGCACTTGTTATTGCCGTCATCATGTTAGTGGCGATGGCACCCATTGCGCTGGCGGCGGACGCGACGGTTAATGTCAGCGTCAGCATTGACGGGAAGCTCGTCCTTGCGGCACAGCCTGTTTCAACCAGTGATTTAACGGTTCAAGGCGCACTTAAGGCAGCCCATAAGGCGTATTACTCCGGCGGAGAAAGCGGTTATGAGGCCGGTGTCGACAAAACCTACAGCATGTTTCTTATATCTAAGTTTTGGGGCGTGGCTACTACGCCTTATGTCATTGTCAATAACGCACCGCTTGGCTCCGACCCGACGAACCCTGCGCTTGTCGATACGGCACCGGTCAAGAACGGCGATAATATCATTGTCACCTTCACGAGCGACCCGATGACACCCGCACAGCCGATTGCGCTGACAGCGTCCGTTTCCGGCGGTTCGGTTACTGTGACGGCGACAGCATGGAACCTGGACATGACGACATTCACGTATAAAACAACACCACTTGCCAGCGCGAAGGTAGTTGACCCGACGACAGGTACGGCCTTGGGCACAACCGATGCAAAAGGGGCGATTAATATCGCGCCTCCGGCCAGCGGCATTGTGGCGATTGACGGTTTAGCGGCCATTAACGTCAGCGGCAGTACACCTGCTGCTCCATCCGGAGTATCGGCAGCTAAAACAAACACAGCGGCGACGAAAACCGATGCTGCTACGTCTAAAAGCACAACAGCTGCCGCTCCTGCTGCCGTGGCACCTTCAGACAGTGCGGCAAGCGGCAATATCACCGTCAGTGTCAGTGTTGACGGTAAGCTTCTTGTTGCCGCACAGCCTGTAACAACAACGGATATGACTGTTCAGGGCGCACTGATCGCGGCCCATAAGGCGTTCTACTCCGGCGGCGAAAGCGGTTATAAAGCCGGTACCGACAAAACCTACAATATGTTTCTGATAAGCCAGTTTTGGGGTGTCAAATCCACGCCTTACGTTATTCTTAACGGCGCGCCTCTTGGCTCTGATATGACGACTTCTCCATCCGCCGATACGGCAACGATTAAGGCAGGCGACAACATTATTGTCTCTGTTTCCAGTGACATGACCAAGACCGCAACGGCTATTTCCCTGACGAATAAAGTTAACGGCGATTCGGCGACTATTACGGCGCTGTCTTGGAAACTGGACTTTACGACATTCACATATAAGTCGACTCCGTTTAGCGGTGCGGCGGTTATCGACCCGGTAACCGGGGAGTCCTTGGGCGTAACGGATTCCAGCGGCTCTATCACTGTTCCTGTTCCGGCCAGCGGCATTGTTGCTATTGACGGCTATGCAGCCATCAATGTGACGCATGATTCCGCCATCTCTGCACCCTCGGCTGCTTCCTCATTTGGCGGCGGCTTCGGCGGAGGCACTACAACATTTGGCGGAGGCACTACAGGCTTCGGCGGCGGCGGCTTCGGCGGTACCACAAGCTTCGGCGGCAGCACAGCATCCAAAACCCCGGGCAGTCCGATTATACCGTATTTCATAATTGCAATGCTCATCTTGATTCCGTTCATCATTGGATGTATCATCAATATTATGCGGATGACCTATATGGGCAGACAAGATAAAATTTTGCGCAATAATGCGCATTTATTTAAAAAGTAAGCTCGATTTACCGCGTCTTGATAGAAATAAAAAAACAATAACGTTTAAAGACCTCCATGATCGGTGTTATTTGAAGCACCATCATGGAGGTTTCGTCCGGTAAAATTACGGTGTATACTTGCTGCGGTCAAATGACAATAGGATACAAACATATATAATCGACAATGATGTTTTAATTGAAATAACGCTCTATTCATGATAGAATCACTAAAAAGATGTTTTGGAGGAAATATGACCACGCTGGAACGGATAAGCGATTATCTGCAAAAAGGTCGTTCTGCCAAAGTCAAAGAAGCTGTTGAACAGGCACTGGAAGAGAATATCCCACCACGAGTTATTATGGATAAAGGGCTCCTTGACGGAATGCGAATCGTTGCAGAAAAATTTAAAATTGACGAAGTGTTCGTTCCGCAGGTGCTTGTTGCCTCCAGGGCAATCAATACAGGCCTGCAGATTTTACGGCCATTTCTGCTTGCTGAAGATCAGGTGTCAGCAGGTGTCGTCATCGTCGGTACAGTTAAAGGAGATATGCATGATATAGGCAAAAACATAGTGCATATCATGATGGAAAGCAAGGGCCTGAAGGTGATCGATCTTGGCGTTGACGTATCGGCGGAACAGTATTTTAACGCAGCTGTTGAAAACAACGCGGATATTGTCTGCTGCTCAGCGCTGCTGACGGCGACGATGGAAGAAATGCGTCATGTTGTTGCCCTGTTTAATGAAAAAAATTATCGAAAAAAAGTCAAGATCATGATCGGAGGCGCGCCGGTTTCGCAGCGTTTTTGTGACCATATCGGCGCGGATATCTATACCGATGACGCTGTAGAAGCGGCGATGACGGCTTATGATATATGCGTTAAAGGGGTATCATAACGGATTTAAAAGTGCGGCCGATATTAACGGCTGCACTTTTTTTAGCAGTACAACATATAAGTTGACAAAAACTTAATTCAGATTTATCCTAAAGTATAAATACATTTAATATTTACAGAAAGGAGACAGGCCTATGATGCAGCGTTTACAGGAAAAATGCGAAAAATATCAAAAGCATTTTTCTGAATTACTTGAAATCGGCTGTAAGATTGTCGATGTACCGGATAACGCACAGCCTTGTCTTCTGCATGAGGACGAGCTTAAGAATTTTTGCGGACATTGCTCTTTTGAAAGAAACGATCAGCTGAAGACACACCTTTACGGTTGCCATGAAGCCCACCGATGGAACGGAAAGTATATTTATTATTGCCCGATGGGGCTGACATTTATCGCCGCTTCAATATCCGGGAGTTCCGGCGCACTTACGGGAGGGCTTGTACTGGGTCCGTTTGTCATGGGCGATGTCGGTGATGTTCTGGTTGATTTACCGAATCCGGATATGGCGTGGGCGGTCTCTCAGCTGAGCGAGTTTTCAACGCGAAAGGTTCAGCACATTTCGGAAATATTATCGGTTGTCACAGCGCATATATCGGGAGTTGAGCATCAGAAGCTGCAGAATCTGCTCTATGACCAGGAAAAGATTCTGAAAGAGATCTATGTTGCGAAAGATTATTATGATGACGTGGACGCCCAGAGCGCCGATATGCTCCTACAATTTGAGAAGGACCTGCGGATTGCCGTTCTGCGCGGTGAAAAGACCTCGGCGCTGTCGATGCTCAATGAGATGCTTGCGCATATCTACGTTTACTCAAATTTCGATATCAGCGCCATCAAAGCACGGCTGTTAGAACTTCTGGTTATTTTATCCCGTGCCACAATAGAGGCGGGTGCGGATCCCTCGGAGACATTCCGGCTTTCGGAAAACTTTATTTTACAGATTGAATCCTACGTCGACGTCGATCAGCTGGCTTTCTGGATATCCGACATTGTCCGGCGGTTCATCGTTCAGGCTTTCGACCTAGCACAGGTCAAGCATTCCGACGTTGTGTTTAAAATTACGAATTATATCAAGAAAAACTGCGCCGAAAAGCTGACGCTTGATTCGCTCGCCAAAGAGGTTTACCTCAGTAAATCCTATCTGAGCAGCATTTTCAAGCAGGAGACCGGCATGAGCCTGACCGCTTATATCACGAAGGTACGCGTTGAGAAGAGCAAAAAGCTGCTCCTCGAGGACTGCATCAGCCTGGCGATTATCTCCAGCCAGTGCGGCTTTAAGGACCAGAGCTATTTTACTAAAGTTTTCAAGAAAGAGACGGGTGTTTCGCCGAAACGGTTCAGGAATAATTATTTCGGAGACAACAGCGTGGAGTGAAAGCGAACAAACTGCATAACTAAACGCCCGGGCTTTTTAGCTCGGGCGTTTTTGGGGCTGTTATAGAGTTATTTGCCGATGAGTTGGCAGGCTTTGACAGCTGCGGCGCCGGCGTCGGGGGTATAGGCATCGGCTCCGATTTCATCTGCGAAGGCCTGGGTGATGGGGGCGCCGCCGACCATGATCTTAACCTGGTTTTTGCAGCCTGCTGCGATCATTGTCTGGACGGTGTTCTTGAGTGAATCCATGGTTGTTGTCAGAAGAGCGGAAGCGCCGACAACTTTGCAGTCAGGGTTGGCTTTGATTGCTTCGACAAACTTGTCGGCAGGGACATCGACACCGAGGTCGATAACTTCGAAACCGGCGCTCTCGATCATCAGAGCGACCAGGTTCTTGCCGATATCATGAAGGTCTCCGGCAACTGTTCCGATAATGTACTTGCCGTTTTTGCCAACGCTGTCGCCAGCGAGGAAAGGCTTCAGAATTTCAACGCCTTTTTTCATCGTTTTTGCAGCAACAAGCATCTCGGGGACGAAAATTTCATTAGCTTGGAACTTCGCGCCGACAACACTCATAGCGCCGATCATGCCCTCGTTGAGGATTTTGTTTGGATCATCACCGGCATCCAGCGCTTCCTGAACGATACCTTCAATAAGCTTGACTTTGCCGAATTCTACTGCGGTTGCGACATCCTTGATTTTTGACATGTGAAATTCCTCCTGTAAATAATTAATTATTATTACTTATTATAAAAAAGCCTTTTGCTGAAAAACTATTTTACTTTTTTACGCCAAAGATTCCCTGACGATACGCACCGATATATTCCATGCACATCTCGTCCATACCGAGGAGAGCTTCTGTTGCGAAGATCATGCCCATCAGATCCTGATTCGTTGGATCTAAAACGGCACTGTCCATACCGGCATTCATCGCGAGGACGACAAAAGCTTGATTGACGATTTTACGAACCGGAAGATTGAAGGAAATGTTGGAAACGGCGCCGGAGATGTGGACTTTGGGGTAGTTCTTCTTGATATAACTCATGACTTCCACAACCATTGCGATACCGTCTTCTGAGGTGCAGAGCATTTCAACCAGCGGGTCGATGTGGATGCGGTTTTCGGCAATGCCGTATTCTTTGGCGCGCTTCATAATCACATCAAAAACTTCGACACGCTTTCCGGCTGTTTTCGGAATACCGGTATCATCACAGAGAAGTGCCATGACGTCCCATTTCGTATTGGCGATGACAGGGAAAACATCAGCGATTTTTGTGCCTTCGCCGGATACAGAATTGAGGAGTCCCGGCTTCTTGCAGAAGGGGAGAGCGGCCAAACAAACGCGTGAATCCGGGCTGTCAACGGAAATCGGAGTATCCGTCACTTCCTGAACAAGATCGATCATCCATTTCAGGGTTTCAAGTTCATTTTCCTTGACTGATGCGCAAACATCGATGAAGGTGGCTCCGGCGTCAGCTTGCTTTTTGGCGTAAGTGCGGATATAATCCGCGTCTTTCTCAGCAATCGCTTTTGCGCAGGAGGGAATTGAGCCGTTTAATTTTTCAGCAATGACAATCATACCACAAAGTCTCCTTTAATTACAATAATTTTTTTGCAGCTTCTACAACATGTGAGACTAAAACTGATGTTGTGACAGTTCCGACGCCGCCGGGTACGGGCGTAATAGCGCCCACAATCGGTTCGGCATCGCCAAATTTTACATCGCCGCATAATTTGCCTTCATCGGTCATGTTAATACCGACGTCTACGACGATCTGGCCGGGGGCAAGATATTCTTTCGTCACGGCATTTGCTTTGCCGGCGGCGACAATAAGAATTTCAGCGTTTCTCGCGACTGAAGGCATATCGACTGTCCTTGTGTGACAGACGGTGACAGTTGCGTGCTTACCAAGCAGCATGATGGCAGCGGGTTTGCCGACAACAAGGCTGCGCCCGATAACCGTAGCGCGTTTGCCTTTACAGTCAACTTTATAATAATCCAGTATTTCCATACAAGCTTGAGCCGTGCAGGGGGCGAAGCCTTCACCGCTGCCTGTGAAAACGCCGGCGAGCGAACCGTCGGTAATACCGTCGATATCCTTTGCGGGCTTCAGGGCTTTGCGGACCGCTTCCTCGTCTATTTGTTTGGGAAGAGGGCGGAAGATGAGGACGCCGTGGACGCTCGCATCATTATTAAGCGTTTCGATGCTCTGCATCAGCACATCCTGCTTAACGTCTGACGGTAAAATAACGTTTTTAACAGCGACGCCGACGGTATCGCAGCGCTTCATCGCGCCTCTTTCATAGGAGATGTCGTCGTCTCTCTCGCCGACGCGAAGAATCGCGAGCGTAGGGGAGATGCCTTTGACTTTAAGGGCGGCGATATCCGCCATCATTTTTTCGTTTATCGCAGCGACAACAGCTGCGCCTTTTAAAAGTTCAGCCATAATTAATCATTCCTTTCAAGCCTGAAAGATTAATCTTTCAAGTTATCTCAGACGGGAAATGACAGACTGGTATATCTTGTCCGCCTGTGCGCAGTACTTATTGAGCAGACCGTCTGCTTCGGCTTCGATTTTCGCAGCGTATGCTTTGTCGGTCATTGATTTCGTGTTGATAAACACGTTGAGGCTTGCGCCCATGAGCGCGCTTTTGCAGAATATAACACCGACGCCGACATCGCTGAGCGCGAGAGCGCTGCCTTTGGCGGCAAGTTCCTCGTGGAGCTCGATGGCTTTGCAGCAGGTGCGCATGATATCCATCGGAACGGAACAAGCGGTTTTAAGCGCCTCTTCCATGATTTTTTCTCTGTTTGGGTCTTCTTTCGGTATACCGTAAGCTTTTGACAGGGGCTCAAAAACAACGGCATCCTCATCGACAAGATGAAGGAGTTCTTTTTGAAGAACGGCCGCCTTATCCATGATCGCATATATTTCTGTCTCCACATCGGCATACTTTTTCTTGCCGACGGTGAGGTTGCCTACCATAGAACCAAGAGCCGTACCGACAGCGCCAACAAGTGCGGAAGCACCGCCGCCGCCGGGGACGGCAGCTTTAGAGGCAAGCGCGTCGACAAATTCAGTGCAGCTGACTGTAACAAATGACATAATGTTTTTCTCCTTTATAAACTCGCAGCATTTCGCTTAAGCACGATTTATTGCATGCGTTACACAAGCTATACAGCCTGCTGTGCCGTCATAAAGAATGGCGGCACAGCGTACAGGAGATTTACTCTTTAGAAGATACCGGAAACCTTGCCGGTCTCAACGTCAACATCAATGTGACGATATCCGGGGTCGGAACCGGTGCCGGGCATCATGCTGATGGTACCGGCCATCGGGCAGAGGAACTTAGCGCCGCCATAAACAAGGATATCTCTGATCGGCAGACGCCAATTCTTAGGAACACCCTTGATGGCAGGGTCGGCAGAAAGCGAAAGGTGCGTTTTAACCATCATTGTGGCAAAGTCCGCGTAATACGGATCAGCCTCAAAACGTTCGGCTTTTTCGATAGCCAGAGGCGCCCAATCGACGCCGTCCGCGCCGTATACTTCCTTGGCAATCTTCTCGACGCGCTGGCGGAGAGGCATCTCAAGCGGATACAGGTATTTAAAATCAACAGGCTCTTCGCAGGCTTCAATAACGAGTTCAGCCAATTCTTTGGCGCCGTCGCCGCCGTACTGCCAATGCTCGCTCAGCGCGCAGCGGACGTTTTTCTCTTTGCAGAGCTTCTTGATGAGAGCGATTTCTTCATCGGTATCCGTGTAGAATTTGTTGATGCAGACAACGGGCTTGATGCCTGATTTAAGAACATTGTTCACATGGTGGAACAGATTATCGCAGCCCTTTTCAAGCAGGCCGAGGTTCTTCTCGGTGTACTCGGCCGGGAGCGGACGGCCTGCGACGACAGCCGGGCCGCCGCCGTGCATTTTTAGAGCGCGGATGGTGCAGACAAGCACAGAAACATTCGGCTTGAGGCCGGACAGGCGGCACTTGACGTTCCAGAATTTCTCGAAGCCGATGTCGGCGGCGAAGCCGGACTCCGTGACATGGTAATCAAAGAGCTTCAGCGCGAGGCGGTCACCGATGATGGAGGACTGGCCGATGGCGATATTGGCAAACGGGCCGGCATGGACGAAGCAGGGCTGACCCTCAATCGTGTAGCACATCGTCGGGTTGATGGTATTGCGCATCCAAGCGGTCATCGCGCCGTCAACCTCAAGGTCGGCTGTGGTGACAGGCTCACCTTTTTTATTATAAGCGACAATAATCTTGCCGATACGCTCGCGGAGATCTCTGAGGTCGCGGGCGACGGCGAGAATGGCCATGAGCTCGGAGGAAACGGCAATGGCGAACTTGGAATTCATTTCGAAGCCGTCATTCTTCGTGGTGCCCATACCGATGCGGATATTGCGCAGGCCTTGAGCGCAGAAGTCGATGACCCAGCCCATTTCAACGCGCTCAGGGTCAATATCAAGTCTCTTGAGTCCGCGTTTGGCGAGTTCTTCATCGGTATAGTTGCGCTCATGCTGCATACGGGCATTAAGCGCGACCATGGCGAGGTTGTGGGCATTCATAATGTCGTTGATATCACCGGTGAGGCCGAGGGAGTACTCGGTCATCGGAATCAGGAGCGAGTTTCCGCCGCCGGCTGCGGTGCCTTTGACGTTCATGGTCGGGCCGCCGGAGGGCTGACGCAGGCAGCCGCCGACGCTTTTACCGAGCTTGCCGAGGCCTTCAATGATGCCGAGGGAGGTGGTGGATTTGCCTTCGCCGAGGGGGGTGGGGGTAATAGCGGTAACTTCGATATATTTACCGTCCGGCTTGTCCTTTAAACGATTCATGATTTTGATGAAATCGAGCTTCGGGGTTTTGCCGTAGGGGATAATTTCGTCTGGGAGGAGACCCATCTTTTTGCGGAAATATTCGACATCGGGTAAATTCTTCTCAGCATCCTCAGCTATTTGCCAGTCTTTAAATTTGATCGGATCAAGCATGTATATATCCTCCTTATTATTTTGCTGTTATTTCTTTAAGTTAATAAACATCATGATTTGCTGCATATATGCCGGATGGCATTTACATATCCTTCAGGCCGATTAAGGAGACCAGACGGGCAACATCCTCATATTTATTCAGAGCATAGAGATGGATACCGTTGATGCCGCAGACGCGGTACTCGTCTATGAGCTTAACGGTGTAAGCCATACCGGCTTCTTTGAAGGCGGCTTGCTTGGCGGCGATGGATTGCTCAGATTCATTGGGGGCAAACGGATCGGGGAAGATCCAGTTTTTGGAGATAATTTCGCACAGCGCTCTGGGCATGACGCAGCCATTACGGGAGAGTGCCATGTTGATTGTAGCTTTGGCGTCGAGAACAGGCATGATACCCACGTCGACGGGCATGGTGATGCCGGCCTTGCGGATAGCGTCAATCCAATAACGGAATTTGTCCATATCCCAGCACAGCTGAGTCATGATGAAATTGGCGCCTTCATCCTGCTTTTGCTTCAGGAAGGAAATGTCGGCTTCCAGGCTGCGGCAGGCGATATGGCCCTCGGGAGAGCCGGCGACAGCGATGGAGAACTTATCGCCGAATTCATCACGGATAAATTTAACGAGCTCGGTCGCATAATGCAGGTCGCCGCCGGTGCCGGTCCAGCCGAAGGGGAGGTCGCCGCGGAGCGCCAGTATATGATTGATACCGTGATCAAGATATGTTTGGAGCTGCTGCTTGATGCCCTCACGGGTGTTGCCGATGCAGGTAAAGTGGGTGATCGGTACGACGCGGCCGGATTTCTTAATAGCGTCCAGAACCACAAGGTTCGTGCCAACGTTGCTGCCGCCGGCGCCATAAGTGCAGGAAATGTAGTCAGGATTCATCTTGTACAGCTTTTCGAGCACGCCATCTTTCCCAACCAGCTTCTCTAAACCGACGTCGGTTTTGGGGGGGAAGACTTCGAAAGAGAAAGCCATGCGCTTTTGCATAATTTCGTGGACTTTCATTGATAAACTCCTTTCAAAATAAAACCAGATCAGATGTCTATATAATTTTTTGCTGGAATTATAAACCTTTTGGGCCAGCTTAGATTTTATCACCTATAAACGATTAAGTAAATATATAAGAACCCTTAAAACTGTTCTAAAAAGGCACTTTAATACAATACTCCAAAAAGGCGATTAAATAATACAAAAATAAAAACGGTTAATACGTTAAAATTTTAACAATTAATGAATTTTTACCGAATATTACCGTAAGAGTATGGCGCATTTTTATTATGGCATGCTAAAAACAGCTGAAGAACAAATTGACATGGGTAAAGCATACAAGTTATTTTTAGTAAAGGTGTTCCCTTTATACGTAATGCTTTATAATGTATTTCTCTGTTAAACTGTTTTGATATATTTTAGTGAAAATCCCCTCCGATGAAGGAGGGGATTGGGTCTATTTACAAATATCAGATATTCTGTTTGCGTATAAATCCCGGAGGAGCTTAATCGATGACATCTTCGTTATCGGGAGCAATATCAGCTTCGGTCGGTTCGTGTTGCCCGAAATCCTCGACAATGATGTTGACGACAGCAGCCTTAACGTCTGAGGCTGGGCTGTCATCTTCTTTGACGGTGCAGTCTATCGACTTTTTAAGTTCTTCAATTTCTGCCAGCTTGGCGGCAATACATTCAAGGGAAGACGTGACCTCAGCGCACGCTTGAGTAAGTTCATCTTCCGACGATGCTTTATGCAGCTCGTAATATTTTTTTCCGATTTCTTTATACAGTCTTCTGACGGTTCCTTTTTCAAGAGCGACTTCTGTTGAAAGCCGCGTCATCTTCGCAAACAGCTTTGTTTTCTCTTCAGCAATTTTATAGAGCTCAACAGACCTGTCGGCGATTGTTTCCATTTTATCCTTTGCTATTTGCTTGAATTCATCAAAGTTTGTCATATAAACGATATACCTCCTCATTCATGATGGTTATTTAAAGCCGTTCTGTTTTGGGCGGCGTCCGCAAAAGTTAATTTTCTCATTCCTCCGAGCTGATTATATCAGCTTTGCTGAGCCTGCTGACGAAAAGTTCGTCAGGCGTTTTTCTTTTTCGCAGTCTATGCCGAATCAGGATATAGACGGCGGCTGCGAATGAAAGCGCGGCGACAATCTGAGAAACACGGATATCGGTAGAAAAAAGATACAGGCTGTCTGTTCTGAGGCCTTCAATGATGAAACGTCCGAAACCATACCATGCCAGATAGAGTAAAAATATCTGTCCGTCATATTTTCTGTGCCTTTTTGAAAAGATATGAATCAGTATAAAGCCTGCAATATCCCACAGCGATTCATAAAGGAAGGTCGGATGTACATAAACTGTTCCGGCGGCTGTCGTGAGCCCCATCTTCCAGGGTAAATCCGTCACGCCGCCGAAAGCCTCGCGGTTCATGAAATTGCCCCAGCGCCCGACAGCCTGACCGATGAGCAGGCCCAGAGCGCCGACATCAAAGAAAACGGTAATAGGTATTTTTTTCTTTCTGCTGTAAATAAAAAGCGCAATTGCCGCCCCGATGATGCCGCCGTATATCGCCAGGCCGCCTTCCCAAATTTTAACAATGTTCAGCCATTTGCCGGATCCGAAGTAAATTGAGGAATTAAAGATAACGTAATACAGCCGGGCGCCGACGATGCCGCAGGGCACGCAAATGATGAACATGTCAAGGACATTGTCCTGCGTCAGGCCGAAATCGCCGCGCCTTTTTAAGATATAAAGTATGGCAAGGATAAACCCGACGGCAATGATAACGGCATACCAATAAACCGCACGTCCCAAAAATAGAAAATAGGTCGGCGGATCCATAATAAAATGATCGCCGAAAAGAGGAAAGGATATCTTTACACCCTGCAACCGAACCACCCTTTTATATATAAATTATTCACCAGCGGAGCATGTTGTTAATGATCGGGCGAAAAAGCTTCACACCGATTTTTTGGGTTTTATAATTGAAATGGCCATTTTTTCGGGGGTGATGGTATTTTTGACAAAGGCTATGACGTCCTCGGGTGTAATCCCATTGAGCACTTCCGGCGACTCATAGGCGTCGTAGCCTCTGAAGTAGCCTCTGGCGTAATTATAGCAAATGCTGTCGAATGAGTTTAAAGAACGAATTTGCCGGCCGGTCATCGCTTTTTTGAGACGGTAAAACAGCGGAAGGTCCGGTCCTTTTTCCGACAAAAGCCGGGCTTCGGTTTTAAACGCTTCAAGGACCTTGTCGGGGTCCGAGCTCTCACCGCCGGCCATGATATAGGCGGCACCGGCAGTGGCTTCGTAAGCGGCGGAAAAGCTGTTGTTGATAAGGCCTTCCCTGTAAAGCCTCAGGTAGAGCGGAGAAGAGTGACCGGCTAATATCTCCAGGGCAAGGGTGCCGATCAGCTCTTGCTTTAAATAGCCGCGGCCGTCTTTGACGGGAGTGGCTTTACTGCCGATTAAGAATATCGGAATACTGACTTCCATCTCCTGTTCCGCTCTGAGCGTCTCGGGTATCGATTTTTCAGGAGAACCGTAATCGCGCTGCGGTACCTCGCCCGCTTGCTGAGGCAGTATCTGACGAGCGATAGCGATGATTTTCTCGGGGTCAACGTCACCGGCAACACAGAGAACCATGTTGGACGGATTATAGAAGACCTTATGGCAGCTATAAAGTGTATCCGAAGTAATCTCTGCGATGCTCTCTACCGTACCGGCGACGGAGTCACGCAGCGGATTGTGCTGATATAACGCCTTCATCAAGCCGTAATACACGGCATAATCGGGTTCATCCTCCGTCATGCGGATTTCCTGACCGATGATGCCCTGTTCCTTTTGAACGCTTTCAGGCGTGAAATAGGGGATCGAGACGAAGCTCAGCAGAATTTTAAGATTATCCTCGAATTTTTCTGTGCTCTCAAAATGATAGGCTGTAATATCCGTGGAGGTGAACGCGTTCGGGGAAGCGCCGTTCGCCGAGAGGTCGGTCAGCGCGTTGCCATCCTTGGTGTCAAACATTTTATGCTCCAGAAAATGCGCTACGCCCATCGGTGTGTCGATCCAGCTGCCGGAGAGCTTGAAGCGCCGGTCCGCTCCGCCGTAATCTGTGGCAAAGAAAGCATAGCTTTTATTGTAACCGCTCTTCTTAATGACAAAAACAGAAAGGCCGTTTTCCAGCTTTTCGCTGTAAACCTGCTCCTTGATGAGATCATATCCTTTATTCTTCATTGACGTTACCTCCGCTGACTGTTTCTGCGGGACTTGAAACCCCTGCAAGATAATATATCGTATCCAGTTCGACACCCGACGCAATCTCCGAGACTTCCGCGCGCGTAACGCCGTCGGCTAAAGCAGCGAGTTCGTCCGGTGTAATTTTAATAGACGCCACAGCCTGGTCGAAAAACAGCTCCTCCAGCCCTGTGGTTTTGTCCATCGTCGATTTGACTGCCGTGATGATGGCGCGTTTTGCCGATAATAGCTCCCAATCACTGATGTCGCCTTTTTTTATAGCGTCGAGCTGAGCCAGAATTTCACGGAGCGCTTCGTCGAATTTCGCGAACTCAACACCGGAAGATACAGCCATAATGCCCTTATGCTTTTCTATTGAGGAGCTGGCATAATAACAAAGAGACAGCTTTTCACGGACATTTAAAAACAGCTTGGAGGTTACCGAGCCGCCGAAAATCGCATTAAAGACCATCATGGCGGCATAATTAGGCGACAGCATGCAATGACCAAGGCGGAAACCCACTGTCAGCTTGCCTTGATTAACATCAAGCTTATCTGTATAGGTCCTGGGTTCCGCCTGCGCTGCGTGGAGCCGGACATCCGTATTGATCTGGTCGGCGGCCCCGTTCCTCGGCAAGCCTGACAGCGCGCTCCGAACCGCCGTTTCAACGCGCTCGGCTTCGTGCGCGCCGCAGTAGAATATTTCTATTTTAGAAGTCGCGATAATATTTCTGAAGTGCTTTGTCAGCGAAACGGCGGAAATTGATTCAGCGTGGCTTTCGCTGCCGAGCTTGTTGGTGCCGAACGCCTCATCGGCGCACATTATTTCAAAGAGCCGATCTAACGCATAACTCCGTTTGTCATTGATACCCGCCCGTATTTCATCAATCAGGTTTTTCTTTTCGCTGTCAACGTATTCGGCCAGCAGAAGACCGCCGTGCGTATTCGGTGACAGCAACAATTCGCCAAGAAGGGCGGACGTCTTTTCAAGAATGTTTTCACCAGGGGGGACAAAGTCGTCGTCGACAAAATCGGCAAGAAAGCCGATGCAGTGCCGTTCGCCTTTTTTTCTGACCATCGGAATAATCCGCGCGCCGTACAGCTCGTCAAGATAATTACCGATGCTCTCCATATCGGGATGCGCTGAGGTGCCGCGGAGCAGAACTTTGGGCAGGAGCGCGTTCTTCGCCGCGGTTTCTTTATCCAGCTTTGTGATGAGGTTGATTGATAGACAGCATGTTTTAAACTTGTCCGTCTTGACACACGTTAAATTCGTGTCCGGCATGATTTGTTTTCTGATTACTTCCTGCATGTCGAGCCTCCCAGCAGAAATTAGTCTTATATTTTAATTGATAAATTAAAAATGAATCAATTTGTCTATATAAGCCATCCATTATTCTGTTATTATACAACATTTCATAAACATTGGAAATTATTTTATTTTATTTTTTGGAAATTACCGCTGAGCCGCGCTTACGATGATGTCCGGCGAGGTTCCGATCGGCTCATTATTGACGGAAACGTTAATATAACCGTCTTTTTTAACGGTGATATGATATACTTTGCCGTTTTGAGTCCAGTCGGCTTGATAGCCATCCCAGGCTGCAGGCAGGTTGGGATCAATGTTAAGAATGTTATTTCTGATTTTCAGTCCTAAAAGATTTTCCGCGGCGACGCGTTTAAACCAGCCGGCGGCGCCCGTGTACCAGGTCCAGCCGCCGCGGCCGACGTGCCCTTCCGCAGAATAAACATCGGCGGCGAGGACATATGGCTCTGTTCTGTAAATTTCATCGGGCCGGCTCTGCGGGAGAAGCGCCTCGAGTATTTCCCAGCCCTCATCCGGCATTTCAGTCAGAAAAAGGCCCATGGCGAGCCAGACTGCACCATGCGTATATTGACCGCCGTTTTCCCGGAAACCGGGACTGTAGCCTTTTATATACCCGGGCGTGCTGCTGCCGATTGAAAAAGGAGGGTCGAAAAGCCTGACGACACGGTCCTCCTTATCGAAGAGCCTTTTGACGGAGGTGATGAGCGCGGTCTTTGCTTTTGCCGGATCGCTGCCGGCCAGCGCGGCAAAGCTCTGCGCGATGGAATCGATGCGGCATTCCTCGGAAGTACAGGAGCCAAGCGGAGAACCGTCATCATAATAACCGCGTTTATACCAGTCGCCGTCCCAGGCTTCCTCCGCAGCGCGTTTTTGCTGTCCGGCTGCTGCGAGAAACCGCGAAGCGGCACCCGGATTGCCGTTTTCAAGGCATAAGGGCGCCAGCTTCGAGGCTGTTACGCAGAGAAACCAGGTCAGCCAGACGCTTTCGCCCCTGCCGCCGGCACCGACAAGATTCATACCATCGTTCCAGTCGCCGCCGCCGATAAGGCACAGGTCGTGACTGCCTGTGCCGCGTTTTATGACAAGATCAACCGCTTTTATGGCATGCAGCAGCAGCGGCTCTGTCAATGCGCTGATTTTAGGCTGCTCGTAACGCTCGGACTCGTCTTCGGCAAGCGGCTGAGAATGTATATACGGGACCGGTTCATCTAAAACAGACGTGTCGCCTGTTTTTTCAATATATTCACACAGCGCATAAGGCAGCCAGAGAAGATCGTCGCTGCATTTTGTGCGGACACCCTTATCTCCAAGACCGCTTGCTTTTTGCGCCGGGTGCCACCAATGCTGGACATCGCCCTCCTCAAACTGGTGCGCGGCGGCACGCAGAAGGTGAGCACGCACGAGCTGCGGCATTTCGTCAATAATGGCACAGACATCCTGCAGCTGGTCTCTGAAGCCGTAGGCGCCTCCGCTCTGATAGAGAGAGCTTCTGCCGAAAATCCGGCAGGCAAGCGTCTGATAAACTGCCCAGCCGTTGAGATATCTGTTCAAATCTTCACTCGGTGTTTTGACGGTCAGCTTCGAGGTTATTTCTTTCCAATAGGTCATTGTCTCTTTGAGTTTGGCATAGGCGGCATTATACGAAGCCAGCGCTTTCAGCTGTGCGGGCGTATCGCAGCCGGTCACGATGACAAGAGAAGAGCTTACTTTGTAAACGGCGGCGGCGCAGGGAATAAAACCCGTACCTGTCATACCGTCAAGACGACCGGTCAGCCAACTGCTTTTCGAGCAGGTAAAAGCCTCCTCCGGAGCAGAGGCGACAAGACAGAAAACGGAGTCAGGAAAATCGGTGTTATACAAATTACGTGCTGAAATGATGCCCTTTTGGTGCTCCGTCGTCACATAAACGCAGTCGCTTATTTCCGGGGACAGAACAAGGTCGGTGCAATAAGAAATTTCAAACTCGCCGGGAGCGTCCGTTTCGATGATGAAGACGCGCGCCGCTATGTCCGGTGGGACATAGGCTCTTGTAATGAAAGTTCTGCCTTCTATTGTTTTTTCCCATTCTGCCCAGCCAAAGCCATAGGTAACGGCACATGCGCAGCCATCACCCGACGCAAAAAGCGAGTATCTGCCGCCGTGCTCAAGCAGCTCCAGCTTTTCGGTGCCGTCGGTGGCAAGACTGTCATTCAGCCAGCGGTTAATTTTATTTTCGCGGGCGTTCAAATGCCACATGTGGCCGGTACCGGCGTCTGACGCGAGATAACCGAAGGTCTCGTTGGCGAGCATATGACTCCAGGCGTTATGCGGCAGCTTACCGGATACGCTGAAGGTGAAGCTGTTGTCGTCATTGTAGTGCTTGTCAATCGCCTGCGCGGGGCATGCGCAGAGCTGCGGGTATACCGCCAGAGGCGTGTTTTCTACACGTTCAGGCTGAAGCAGCGTCTCACGCGGGCCGATGAGCTTAGCGGATACGGCACGGACGGTTTCAGAGCCTTCGGAGGCCATATCAGAGGCGTGAATTCCGCCGCGGGTGCCTAAACGGCCCTCGGTGTTATTAAGGCGAAGAATGTCAAGGAGACCGTCACGAAGCGTGCTGCGATAATCCCCGCCGCCTTTGAGCAAATAAACAAGATCGAACGAAATCCCGCTTTCGGTCAATAATTGATGGATCGGCACGAGCTCGGAGGAAGCTGCAAGGGCGTTCTCATCTTCAATGAGGGCTGTTATAATCGGCAGATCGCCTGATATACCGAGACTCCAAAGGCTTTTTTGACCATGCTTTAAAAACGGCACGAGTTCGGACGGAATACGGCGGTCAGATGCCGTGTAAAGCAAGCCGGGCAGCAGAGCCATTGCGCATTCAACCTGTTCCGGTGACAGCTTCAGGTGATGCGCCGTCTCGTCCAGACGCGAATAAACGGGCGGGCAGGTGATCGAGAGAATCCTTTTTGCCGCTGCCGAGGCGGCTTGCGGGGTTGACGCAGTGGTAAGAGAAAAGCTGACCCTGAAGGGGATGTCCGGCTCCAGCAGAACCTTGACACGGCTCAATACACAGGGGTCGAGGACGGCACCGAGCGTTGACTGCGGTTCACGCAGAAGCGCTGCTTTTAACGCGGTGATGCCGCCGCGGCCAAGCGCGGCTTCGCGGGAGGTGTCAAAGGCAAACGGGCAATTCGAATCAAAGGCCAGCGTAATCCCCCGGCCTTTGCCGCGCGGCCTGCGTTTGATGATGACGGAATTGTCATAAACAGACGTCTCTAAAGACAGCTTTGAGAAAGCCGGGTGTGCGTCATAATCGGTTTGGCGGGATAACACCGGCTCAAAATAGCAGATGAGCTCAGCCTCACGCTGCACGGAGGAAACGATCTCAATTGTTCTGAGCTCACCGGTTTCGTTTTCCGGCACACTGACGGCGGCGGAAGAACGAATTGACCCGCTTTTGGCGTCGATACGGCAATACGCGCCCGTCAGCTCCGCCGTGTACCGGACATTTTTATCAAAGACAGGTGAGGGCAGCAAAGACAGCAGATCGCCGCCGCAGTTTAAGAAAAACGAGATGCCGTTTTCCATTTCAAAGGGTTCAAAGGTTGTTTTTGTGAGTGCAACGGCGTTCCATACGGAGCGGCTCTGGCCTGTCTCGGCAATAGTGACACTGTAAGCACCGTTGCACAGAAGCGTACAGCGCGGATTTTTGTAATCAATGCCGCCGCTTTGAAAGCGCCAATTCTGTGACGATAACCTGACAGGTTTATCGGGCACATCGCGCGGCGGCTGCCGGAGTATGATGCCGCCGACGGGGACCTTCTCCTGCAGCAGCTCGGCAAAGGACGCCATCTCCCGATTACGCATAAAGCGCCGCTGCATGATTCCGGGCTTCAGGACGTTATCAATGGCGAGAAGGCTCATCCCGATGTGATGAACCATAAAGGTTTTCACGATTTCATAGTCGCTGCCGCGGAGCCTGCGCGGTGTAAAATCAGCTGACTCGTAAAATCCGTAACGGCCCTCCATGCCGAGCTTCTGCAGCCGTTTGAGATTTTGTAGGGCGGCTTTGGTGTCAATTGGGAGAGCGAGAAAGGTCGAATATGGAGAGACAACGGCTTCGCGCCCCATGCCCCGCTTCAGAGCCAGACGCTGGACACCGTGTGCTTTATAGCGGTAGCTGAGCGTATGGTCAAACGAATAAAAGGCGCTTTCGGACATGCCCCAAGGAAAATTTTCAGCACGTTTTTTTTGAACATACAGGCAAAATTTAAGACTTTCGTAAACGAGGGAATTGTGATACAACGGCAGCAGCAGTTCCGGCATCATGTACTCGAACATCGTCCCGGTCCATGAGGCCATGCCTCTGTAACCGTCCTTGGCGACGAGGGACCGGCCGAGACGCCGCCAGTGCTTTCTCGGAATATCGCCGCGGGCGATGGCGATATAGCTCGTCTGGCGCGCTTCAGAAGCGAGCAAATCATACCAGCCCTCGGTCGGCATGTCTTTTGATATATCCCAGCCGATATAAAAAAGCTGCCTTTTCTCGTCGAACAGTGGTGTAAAGCTCATTTTTTCAAGCAGAGCTTCCGCTTTGGCTGCAAGTCCGTTTTCACCCAGCTCTATCAGGCCCTCCCGAAGCGCAATCAGGCAGCCGGCGAAATTACCGCTGTCGACTGTGCTGACATAAGCAGGCTGAAGGACATGCAGCGTCAGGGTATCATACCAATTAAAAAGATGGCCGTTCCATTTAGGCAACTTATCCATTGTATCAAATAGATTCGAAATGACTTCAATTGCGCGTTCGTGCGCGGTGACGCCGAGATCCAGCGCTGCGAGTGCCGACAAGAACGCGAGTCCGATATTTGTCGGCGAGGTCCGATGAGCGATGCCAACGGCCGGCTGCTCCTGGAAATTATCGGGCGGCAGGTAATTGTCTTCCCGTGCCATCAGCTCGTCAAAATAACGCCAGATATCACCGGCGCAGCGTGAGAGCAGATACCTGTCCTCAGCTTCCAATTTCTCTTTTTTACGGCAGTCGCGCCCAAGATAGATAACGAGCAGGGGTGAGAGTGCCCAGATAATACCGACGGCTCTTGCTGCGTAAAAGCGTGTCAACACCGCAACGGCTGCCGCGACGAGACAGGACTGCCAAAGCCTTTTCAGCACGGAGACGGCGTTGTTCTTTGCTTTTTTCTCCGAATCGGCGGCTGTCACCCAGGCCAGAAGGTATCTGTGGGATACGTACATCCTATATAAAGCCGTTATAATAGCGCTTAGGCACACCGAGGCTTCATAGGGGAGCAGGACCAGCCGAATGGCCGTCTGCAGAAATTGGCCGCTTGGGCCGCTGAGCACCGTTGAATGATATCGGACTTTACCGCATTTTCTGGTGAAAACACCGACAGCAGACGAGATGATGAGATGCGAAATCGCTGAAAGAACGGCGATGACTGCCGCCCAGAGAAAATCCTTATTATCGAGCAGCATGCCCGATAAAAGTGCCGCAAACGTAAAAATCGGAACGAGGCTGCGGCGCAGATTGTCGACAATCTTCCATTTATCGATCTGACCAAGGACATTTTTAACTTTTTTGCTTTCGGCTGTTCGCACGGTGCCGAACAGCCAGGGCAGGGACTGCCAGTCGCCGCGCGTCCAGCGGTGCATGCGGTCATAATACGTTGTCACCTTAGCCGGATACCCGTCCGTGAGTTCAATGTCGCCGGCAAAGGAGCAGCGCAGATAAGCACCCTCCAGAAGATCGTGCGATAAAACGGTATTTTCCGGGAAACGATTGTTCAGGCAGCTGAGATATGCGTCAATATCAATGATGCCTTTTCCAGCGAAGCTGCCTGTACCGAACAGGTTTTGATAGATATCGCTTGTCATTCCGCCGTATGGATCAATGCCGCCGAGGCCGGCGAATATTTTCGTATAATGTGTTTGGCCGGCAGCAGCGAGATCGACGGATATCCTCGGCTGTATAATGCCGTAGCCGGACACGACAATACCGCGCTTTTGATCCACAACCGGCTTGTTAAGAGGATGCAGCGCCGCACCGATGAGTTCAAGCGCCGAACCGGCACACAGACGGGTGTCACTGTCAAGCGTGATGATATAGTGAGTTCCCGTCAATTCGTCTGCTTGCCCGGTGACGCATTCCAGGCCGGAGCCCAGACCTTTAATGAATCTGCAGAGCTCCAGAATAGCGCCTCTTTTTCTCTCCCAGGCAGTGAATCTGCCGTCACGGGCGTTCAGCTTTCGGCCTCTGCAGAAAAGAAAAAAGCCGCCGCCATATTCACTGTTTAAGCGTTTGATTTCAGCTTTGGCGCTGCTGATGAACAGCTCGTCGCTGCGCTGGGTTTCTGCTGCCGAATCCGGCAGATCGGCAAGTATGCCGAAACGCAGATTATTTCCCGCGTCACGATTGGCGAGCTTATATTCTTCTAACAGACCCGCGGCACGCGTGCCGCTGTCGGCTGATGACAATAACACAGAAATAATGCATAAAGTACGGCCGTGCTCCGGTACGCCGTTTAAAAGCTCAAGACGATGTATACGCTGAGGGCGGCATAACCGCAGGACAGTATAGTCCGTCAGGTTTTTAACAAACTCCGACACCGGCAGCAGCAAAAGCAGCGAGATAACAGGCTCATCCAGCATGAAACTGATTAAAAGAGAGATGAATAAGCTTGCCAGCAGAATAATGCTGATATAAAAGGTGCCTGTACGGATTCTTTTTTTCGTGCCGTTACCCATTGGGTCTGTAAAAATATAGTATCCGACATGGCGGCTGTTCGTCTGCGAGAGCGTCAGAATTCTGCTGGCTGCCGAATGCTCGCTCACTTCCCCGGCTGCTGCTAAACGGGCAATTTCACGGCGGTAGGAATACCGTGTCTGCTCATCCATATCCGCATAGATGCCGACAGGATCACGCCGGAGCGTCCGCTCGACTCTGTTGATGCTTTCGAGTATATGAGAGGCGTCAAAGCCCGATAGAAATCTAAGGGAGGAAAAAAGTCTGCCGAAATATCTGTCTAAGCCGTCTCCGGCTTCACCAGCATGCATGACAAATTGGAGCTTACGGCAGGCTTCTGCCAGATTGGCGATAAGCTCCAGCCGTAAAGCCGGTATGAAGGCTGCCAGTTCGGCTTCCGACAGACAAATTTCATCCTGAAAAGCGTCCAGAAAAATCTCCACACCTTCGCTGGTGACGATACCGGCACCCGCTTTGACAAGAGCAAGTGCCGCTTCGCTGACGACGAGCCTCTTCTTTTTTATGATTTCGCATTTAAGGCGCGAAGCGGATTGAAGACGCGGGGAGGATTTTATGTCAGAGATGGCGCACTTGCCTTCGCGTTCGGCAATGTACCAGTTATCGAGCAGCCATTCAATTTCCTGAGGGATGGTGACATGCGCCTCGGCAAAGCCGGACGCCTCATGCATAACGGATTTAATGAACGTGAGGTATTTTTCAGCCGTAATCGCTGTATATAACGGAGAAACCGAGTTGCCCGTGACAAGCGCTTTGGCGCTGTCTCGGGCAAACTGTCCTAAATCTTCGGGCTGTATGCAGTTATCATATTTGTCATTACTTTGCGGTGTCATCTATATCCTCCTGCTATGGCGAATCTGTGATATTTTTCCCTTTGTGGGAACAAATATTCAATAAGATGTTACCGAAGCGGCACGCACAATGCGATTTTACTTGGAAAAATGCATGTAAAAGCATTTACAAACTGTCAATATTTATGTAATATAGGCTGAGTTTATTAATTTATAAAAATCAATTCCATGGAAAGGAATGGTCATATATATGTCGCTGAGACTGCTCATGGGAAATCAGGCGATTGCGCTGGGGGCGCTGCGCGCCGGGATCGGCGTCGCCTGCGGTTATCCCGGTACGCCGTCTACGGAAGTACTGGAAACAATCGCAACCCATAACAAAAAAATGAATCCAGGTATCTATGTCGAATGGTCCGTTAATGAAAAAGCAGCGCTCGAGGTCGCCGCGGGTGCCGCTTATACGGGAACTCGGGTGCTCGTGACGATGAAGCAGGTCGGCTTGAACGTCGCCTCAGACCCGCTGATGAGCTTGGCTTACATTGGCATAAAGGGTGGTATGGTCGTGCTGGTAGCGGATGACCCGGGACCGATATCCTCGCAGACGGAGCAGGACACACGAACCTTTGCCCGGTATTCAAAGCTGCCCGTTTTCGACCCCTCGTCACCAGAGGAAGCCTATGAAATGATCGGGGACGCCTTCGACTACTCTGAAAAATATCATACACCTGTCCTGTTCAGACCGACGACGCGGCTCTGCCACGCCACCGCGCCGATCGATATTTCCGAAACAGTCAGGCAGATAACGCCCGAGGGCTTCGTGAAGGATTCAAAATGGGTCATTTTCCCAAAGCTATCCTACAGTTCGCATTTATATATAGAGAAACGAAATCCACTGATCGGCGAAGATTTTTCGTCCTACCGGTTTAACAGCATCTCAGGCACTGGAACGAAAGGCGTTGCGACTTTTGAAACAAAAGGCGTTGCGACGGGCGGCGTCAGCTACGCCTATACAAGTGAAGCGCTCAAGATACTCCGGGCAGAATGCCGCGTTTTGAAGATTGGGACGCCGTTCCCGTTCCCGGAAACGCAGGCGTATGAATTTATGGACGGACTTGAGGAAGTGCTTGTTATTGAAGAGCTCGACCCAGTGATTGAACGGGAGCTGATATACCTCTGCGGCAAGCGCGGCATTAAGCTGACGATAAAAGGAAAGCTGACCGGGCATGTCCGGAGCGCGGGAGAGAACACGGTGGAAAGCGCTGCCGCGCAGCTTTCTGAATTTTTAAATATACCTTATAAAAAAGCGCTGACGAGCGAACTCCCGCCGCTGCCGGTACGGCCTCCGGTTTTATGCGCGGGCTGTCCGCACAGAGCGTCGTTTTACGCAGTGAAGCAGGCAATGAAAAAAATGCCTGAGAAGAAAGCCGTATTTTCCGGCGATATCGGCTGTTACACGCTCGGCAACGCCGCGCCGCTGGATATGGTAGACACGTGCCTGTGTATGGGCGCGGGTATCACGATTGCGCAGGGGATAAAACGCGCGGAGCCGGATACGGTCTGTTTCGCGTTCGTCGGCGATTCAACATTTTTCCACACCGGAATCGCCGGTGTTGTCAATGCGGTGTACAACAATACCGACATTATCCTCGTCGTGCTCGATAATTCGACCACGGCAATGACCGGCCATCAACCGCACCCGGGAACGGGGAAGACGCTTATGGGTGATACCGCTCGGAAGCTGAGCATACCCGATATACTCACAGCAATTGGGGTTAAGAACGTTCAGATAATCGATCCGCTTGACTTGAGAGCTGCGGTTGCCGCGGTTCAAAGCGCTGTAGAAGACGGCGGTGTTCAAGCGATTATTTACCGCGCACCGTGCATCTACGTCGCCGATCAGGGAAAGCCGATGCAGGTTGAAGCAGAGAAATGCATCGGTTGCCTGCGCTGCATCAAGGAGCTCGGCTGCCCGGCTATTACCAAAGAAGCCGGAAAAGCCGCGATAGAGCCGAGCCTCTGCACCGGCTGCACACTGTGCGCGCAGGTTTGCCCGACGGGAGCAATCAAGGGAGGAAGCAAAGAATGAGTATGCAAAGCATGAGTATGCTGGGCATGAGTATGCTGGGCATGAATATACTGCTTGCCGGCGTCGGCGGTCAGGGCACGGTGCTCGCTTCAAAGCTGCTGGCGCAGTGCGGCATGAGCCGGGGCTTGCCCGCACATACTGCTGAAACCATTGGCATGGCCCAGCGCGGCGGCTGCGTCGTCAGCCATGTGCGCATTGGCGGCGATATGTTTTCGCCGATTATCCCAAAAGGACAGGCGGACGTCATCATCGGCTTCGAGCCCGCCGAAGCCGTACGAAACCTCGATTATCTCAAGCCCGACGGTACTGTCGTCGTCGCTAAACACGCGATAAGACCGACGACGGATACATTATCAGACAGCAGCTATAACGGCGAGGATATGCTGGATTATTTAAAAACCAAAGTCAGGAAACTCGTCATCGTTGACGGCGAAAAAATATGTGAAGTGTGCGGGTCGTCCCGTGCGCTGAATATCGCACTCATCGGCGCGGCATCAGCCTGCGGCGCTGTCGGCTTTACGCAGGAGGACATGGCTGCCGCGATACATACGCTGATGGCGCCAAAGTATGTCGAAGCCAATCTGAAAGCGCTGAAGCTCGGCAGTATGATATAGACCGGTACACGATGACTGCTACATTTCCACATTAAGGCGCTCCCCCTCATGGTTTAATGTAGCGGGCGGCTTCCACGCCGTCCTGTCCTGCGGCGAACGTTTGAAACCGGGCGGGCGTGGAAGCCCGCCGCTACAACATTATTCAAAGTTTCTGCGTCATCATGAAACCAATTTATTGTTTGTGAGGTTATATAAATGGAAATGAAAAAGGAACAGCTTAGCGCCTTACGGGACCTTATCGGGCGGCTCAAGAATTTTGACGGCGGTTTTTATCAGAAAAAACTGGCGGATTTCGATACAAGCAAAATTAATACTAAAGTGAATTTCGAGCGTCTGCCATTCACCGTCAAAGAGGAGCTGCGCGACGCGTATCCGCTGGGGATTGCGGCGGTGCCTGAAAAAGACATTGTGCGGATCCATTCCTCATCAGGGACAACCGGTATACCGATCATCATACCCTACACGCAGCAAGACATCGATGATTGGGCGCTGATGTTTAAGCGGTGCTATGAGATGGCCGGTATCACGCCGATGGACCGCGTGCATATCACACCGGGCTACGGGCTCTGGACAGCCGGCATCGGTTTTCAGACCGGAGCGGAGCTACTGGGCTGCATGGTAATCCCGATGGGCCCGGGCAACACGGATAAACAAATCAAGATGATGGAGGATCTCAAAAGCACGGTGCTGTGCTCAACATCCTCATACGCGCTCCTGCTAGCCGAGGAAATTGAAAAACGCGGCGTCAAAAACAAGATTCACCTCAAAAAGGGCGTGATCGGCTCTGAGCGCTGGGGTGATAAAATGCGCCGCAGAATCGCGGGGGAGCTCGGCGTTGAGCTATATGACATCTACGGTCTGACTGAAATTTACGGCCCCGGTATCGGCATGAGCTGCGCGCACGAGTGCGGCATGCACTACTGGGACGATTATCTGTACTTTGAAATCATCGACCCGAAGACAGGTAAGGTTTTACCCGACGGGGAAGTGGGTGAGCTTGTCATCACAACGCTCAAAAAGGAAGGCGCGCCGCTTATCCGTTACCGCACGCACGACCTGACCCGGATTATACCCGGCGACTGTGCCTGCGGCAGTAAATATCCCAGGATTGACACACTGATCGGGCGCACGGACGACATGGTGAAGGTCAAGGGTGTCAATATCTACCCGGGCCAGATAGAAGATGTTTTACGCGGGGTCGACGGTGTCTCAAGCGAATATCAGGTGATGATTGACCACTTGAACGGCAAAGACATCATGACCCTCTTTTTTGAGACGCTGCCGAAAGCCGAGCTCAAAACTGTTGAAACGGACGTTAAAAACGTATTTAAAACGCAAGTCGGCCTTTCAATCGTACCAAAAGGCGTCGCCATCGGCGAGCTCCCGCGCAGCGAAAAGAAAACAAAGCGGATATTTGATAACAGATATTAATATTAAAAAAGTATCTTCGCTGGACAGCGAAGATACTTTTTTGTGGTGTTTACTCTGAGCTTGGAATTATATCATAACGAACTAATGATTGTTTTTTCCGTTATGATTGTCATGAGCGTGGTCACTGCCACGCGCGGTGTGGCTGGTACTGGCCTGCTGCTTATTATCAGACGCAGCGTTATCGTTCTGATGACTGGTATCGCTGTGTTTACCTGGTAAGCTTGCTGGGGCGGTGACGGGTGTGTTTTGATTATTTCCCTGTACGCTGTTATTTGAGTGCATATTTGGCTTGCTTTCATTATTGCCGCTGACCTCACCGGTTGTCGGAACGGCTGAAGGTACAGCGGATGGTACGTTGCTGGCAGCAGAAGATTTCGCGTTATCTGTATTGCTCTTTTCAGCACTATTTGGATCTGATTGATTTTTTTTCAGTTCAGCGTATTTCTTCTGGATTTGAGAGACAGTAGCGTCTTTATAATCTTCAGTTTTAATTGTCGGGTCAAGAGCCTGCAGCTTTCGAATCAGATTGAGCTTGCCCGGTGTTATACCGAGCGCAATGGCGTCGGCGCGTTTAGTTAAAGCGATATTATCTGTCTCAATTATCGCTTCGTGAGCTGCGGATTTAACAGCGTCCTGTGCTCCGGCCTGGGCGTCCTTTTTGAGAGCCTCCGCTTTTCCTGTGTTATTTGTTTCCGCGGTAACAGCTATACAGGTTGAGCCGTCAGCATTAATAAAGCCGTTCTGAGACGCGGAGGTTACAATGAGACTGACAGCGTGTTCAACGTTTGCGTTCATCAGGGACAAGCCGGAGAGGACCGTACCGCCGTCTGCGTCGTAAGCTTTGCAGGAAACGACTCTGCCGAAGGAATTGATGCCGAGCTCGACACTCGGGTTGATATCGACGGACACATAAGCAGTCGGTGTTTTATAATACGCATACGCGCCGATCGGCAGCGCGCATAGGACTGCTGCAGCGCAGGTAGCTGCAACAAGCCTTTTTATCCGGACAGGTTTGGTCTTTGACGGCGTCAGAGTATGAATCGAAACAACATTTGAATCTGCTTTCAGAATATATTCCAAGGTTTTGTTTTTTAAGTTTTCATCAGCTTTAACTCGATTAAGAGCGGTCTTAAATGTCGTTTCCATACGTTTTCCCCTCAAGCTTCTCTTTGAGCATCAACCGCGCGCGATGCATTTGCGAATAAATTGTATTTTCTTTCTTACCCAGGATTTTTGATATCTCCGGTACGGAGTAGCCTTCATAATAAAAGAGATATATAACATCCTTAAATTTTTGCGGAAGCGCCAGTATTTCCTGCATAACATCATTTTCAGCTTTATCCTCATAGGGTATTTCCATATCGTTCAGGGAGCTGACCCGACTTTTAAAGAAGCTCTTATGAAGATCCTTACATTTATTAATAGCGACTCTGATCAGCCAGGCTTTTTCGTGCTCGTCGCTTTCAAAGCCTTTGTCATATCGGTGGAGCTGTAAAAATACATCTTGAAAGATATCTTCGACATCGTCATGATTTTTAAGGTACATAAAACAGATACGGCGTACCGTATCGGCATATTTATCCAAGGCTCTGACGATATAGTCATTTTTTTCTTGCAAGAAGCTATCCATGCTCTGTCCCCTTTGATCATAATACGATTGAGAATACCGTATCCTTGCAGATGAATCGTAAATTTATTAAATATTTAAGACAGCAGCGGGTTTGCCCCGGTGCTGTCTTAAGCATACAGTAATAACATACCGCTTGTCTACGCGTTAGTTTCAAGGATGATCATCAGCTGATAAACAGAGAATAAAATATCTTATAGGTCTTCTCCATGCCTTCAAGCCAGGGGGTATAAGAAAATTCGAAGGTATCGGCGAATTTTTTTCCGGAGAAGAGCTCATCCTCCGTCAGGGGGAAGGGAAGCGGGATGTTATTATCGAGCACCTCTTCGACGGTGACAGGCTTTGTCATGAAAGGACCGCCGTTGAATATCTCAAACGCTTCGAGGAGGATGGAATAGGTAATTTCTTCAGGGGCGGATAGGTTGAAAATTTCGTTATACGCTTTTTCGTTGCCGATGCACAGCTCCAACGCGCGCGCGACATCGAAAACGTAGACCATATTAAAGCGTGCGGTTGAGTCGGTCGGGACGGGGACGACGTGCCCCCTGGAGATCAGCTCGACAAAATAGGATTCTCGGGAAGAATAGTTGAACGGTCCGTAGATGAAGGTCGGTCTGAAGATTGTATATGGGATGCCGAGGCTCTGGCATGTTTTGACCGTTTCCTGCTCGACGAGAATTTTATTGTAAATATAATCCGAGGTCCTGTCGCCGACGGAGCCGACGACTAAGGGATCGTCTTCATTTTTGATTTGATGGTCATAGGGCTCATAAATACTCGCTGATGATATAACAATGTACTGCTTAATACGGCCTTTGAGCGCTTCAAGCAGGGAGCTGACCTCGCCCGGATTATAGGCGCAGAAGTCGATCAGAACGTCAAACGTGATATCTGGAAGGAGCCGCGCGACCATTCTTGGGCTGTGCCGGTCACATTTGTACTCCTTAACATTTTTAAGGTTCAGCGGAAACTGACCGCGGTTAACGACATGCAGCTGATAGTCTTCGTTTTTTGATATCTGAATGGAAAATATACGTCCGGTAAACATGCTTCCGCCGATGACAAGAATAGATTTGCTCACGATATTTGCCTCCTTTATTCATATTGCGCCGGCAGCGCGCGAAGAAAGCTGTCCCGGATCGTGCTTTGAATTTCTTCGCCCTGCGTTGTTAAAAACCAATCGCCGGACGAGGCTAAGCTCTGCAGGCTGAGTTCTTCTGTAATCAGTGCACAAACTTCGCTGATATCCTTTTGAATTGATTCGTATGCCGCGTCATCCATGCCGCAGGTTACGGCGATATGCTCAAGTAATATGCCGATTTTGCCACCGAGAATGGGCAGCTCCGTCATTTTCCTGTAAGCCCATTTATAATACGGACGGTACACCTTGTTTAACAGGAAAACAGCGGCAATAACACTGTCATTAAACCGCGACAGAACGGTTCTCACGGTAACCCAGTCTTTTCGTATATAACAGCGGCTGAAATTGTACTGGCCGGTCTGCGCGATCGCCATGCATTTCGCCGCGAGCTTTTTCCTGCGGAGATCCTCGGGATAGCAGCGCAGAAGCTTTTCACGAATTGCCGTGAAGCTGCCGCTGTTATCGATAAAGACAGAGCCGTTCACCGCCATGGCCAGATTGTCCTCGGGGACTCTGCGCCAGGCCTGAATATCGTCCGGCCCATTTGGATAGCCGATCAGACTTTTATAAAAATCACCGACGGTCATGACGCCGATTCCGGCTCCGTATTCTGAGCGTGTCCGTATATAAGCAGGCGGGTGATCGTCGAAAAGCTTCGTTTTCCAGTCCCGCAAAAGCGGTATGGAAGGGCGGTCGGACTCCGGTACCCATAAGAAAAAGTCAACGCCCCAGTCATGGTCGCGCGAGAATGCGTCGTCATAGCCAAAGCACTCCGAGCCGTTGCCGACGAGCCCTGCGGCGATACGTTTATATATATCCGGAAATTCGTTTTTTAATGACGGTTCGGCTTTATCAAAAAAATACTGACGGCTGAGCGCCATACCATTAGCCAGCGGTTCATGTATCATAAGATTTTAGTTTTGACGCGAGGCTTTCGGCGGCGGCGCGATATTCCTTCGTCCGTTCATTTTCAGCACCCAGAATGGATTCTAACAGTTGTGACGCATTTTTTGTATGCGCCAGCGCGGCTTGCCAATCGCCCAGTGCTTCATAAACCAGGGAAAGGCTGCGCTCGCCGATGGCGTATTCAATGTTTTTACCGAAAAAGGTATCCGTCAGGGTAAGGGCTTTTAAAAAGTAATCCAGAGCTTCCTGATATCGGCCCAATCGGTAGAGCAGAGACGCTTTCGTAGAAAGCGCCGCCGCAAGATGGACGTTTTCAGCGTTCATTTCGTTATAATATCCGAGAGATTCGTCAATCAGCTTTTCCGCCTGAGAATAGTCACCTGTCTTAAACCGTATAACGGCGAGATTATTGAGCGCCGTCGCGCGCTCGTGCGCGTTTGCCTCATCCTTCAGCATCAGCTTATAGGATTCATACGCCGCATCAAAAGCGTTTTTATAATCACCGATATCCTGATATGCCAGGGAAAGATTATTAAGAACGCTTGCGTACGCGTAATCATCTTGTTCCCGGCAGGAAATAAGCAGTTCTTTTGATTGCAAAAACTTGGTTATAGCATCCCTGGGATTGCCCATCAGCCGATAGAGGCCGGCGACGTTTAATAGAATTGTCGCATACTGCAGCGTGGCGCCCATATTATTTTTTTCAAGGATCACGAGCGCCCGGCTATAAAGCGCGGCAGAATCTTCGTAACGGCTGATGCCTCGGTAGAAGCTGGCGAGCTCGTTGAGAACGGACGCGTACGCAAGACTCTGAGCTTCTCCGGCTTCTTCGAGATCATTCAAATATTGCTTTATAAAATCCTCGATGGCATTCCGGCTGCCTGCTTGATAGAGCCTGTCAAGCACTTCAAAAAACTCGTTCATAGGCGGACCGCACCGCAGCTGCCGCAGTCATCGCCTTCACAGCCGAACGAAATATGGATGCCTTTCCGGTCAATGCGCGCTTTCGTCGAGGCTTCCGCGTCTTCGAGGGTTTTATAGCCGTAATATTTAACTGAATTCGTGAGAATCAGCTGTGCCAGAGACAGTCCGCTCTTTTCCAAATCCAAAAGATGCATTTTAAGGGCGGTGAGGGTTGCGACGGAATAGGTCAGGAGCTCTCCGAACTGGTAAGTTTCGATAGAAATAACTCCGGATAAATCAGAAATAGACCGCATCGGACGGCCGGAGCCCGATACATATGGGTAAGCTTTGTTCAGGACGGCTGCCTGCTCCAGCAGCTTATCCGAAATTTCCTGTGCCAGCTCCTGGGCGGCAGCCGACGGCAGCGGTATTGTATGAATAAGCTTTTCATATTGGAGGGGCGTCGCGTATTTCATCATATGAATGTACTTTTCGGTGATGAGATTACGGCTGTCAAGTACGGCATTGAGTAAATCGTCCAGATAGCAAACGCACGCCTCTCGGGACCACGCCGAAAACTGACCGCGGCGCATGGCGTCAAAGGTCACATGGTCATCCTGACAGTCGGCACGCGCTCCGCCCTCGTTGACGGCTTGGAACATATCCCACTCTAAGGCTGTTATCTTATCAACAATGTCGTCGAATCTATCCATAAAGGAACCTCCGGGAATCGCAATATTGGTCAGAATACACTAATTTAAATTTAAGTATACAATAAAATAAAGAGGTGTCAATACATGGCAGCACGATGAGAGAGGATAATACAATTTATTCGGTAGATTATATAAAAAAGTCCGGTCTCAAGTGCGTATTGATTGAGACCGGACTTATTATTTCAGCAAATCCTGCATGTCGTACATGCCGGGCTGTTTGGCTGAGGCGAGAAACTTAGCGGCTTTGACTGCGCCGGCGGCGAAGACGTCGCGGGAATAGGCGGTGTGCTTGATTTCAAGCACTTCGTCGAGACCGGCGAATATCACCTCATGCTCGCCGACGATTGTACCGCCGCGGACGGACGATATGCCGATTTCGTGATCGCCTCTGGGCTGCCGGACGCTCTGCCGGTCATAGACGTATTCGGCGTCATAGGGGAGGGTACTGCTCACGGCATCGGCCAGCATGAGGGCTGTGCCGCTCGGCGCGTCGACCTTGCGCCTGTGGTGGCGCTCAATGATCTCAACATCAAACCCCTCGCCTAAAAACGCTGCGGCGCGTTTAACCAGATCAACAGCGAGATTAATGCCGATTGAAAGATTGCCGGTTTTAAAAATCGGTATCTTTTTTGACGCTGCACGAATCATATCCAGCTGCCGGTCATCGTAGCCTGTTGTGCACAGGACAAGAGGGAGCTTTTTGACCACACAATAACGGAGGAGGCCTTCAAGCGCTGCGGGGTTTGAAAAATCAACGGCAACATCCGCCTGACCGCCGTACTCCATGGGGTCGGCGTAGACAGGAAAGGTGTCGAGCTTAACGGTATTGATATCGAAACCGGCGATAACTTCAATGTCGGCGTCACCTGCCGCGATCTCAGTGACTACACGGCCCATATGGCCGTTGCAGCCCGAAATGACCATCTTTAGCATCTTTGGTACTCCTCGATTCTATTTTATCAAACCAATCTTTTGCATTGAAGCTTTCAGTTTCTCCAGATTGGACGGTTCCATATCGCACAGCGGCAGGCGCGTTTCACCGACATCCATGCCCATCAGGTTCATCGCTGCTTTGACGGGGATGGGGTTGACCTCGATAAAGAGCTTTCCCATAATATCCAGATATTTCAGATGCAGCTCCGACGCGTGCTTAAAATCGCCGTCGAGACAGGATTTTGAGAGCTCAGCCATAAAGGCGGGCATGATATTGGCGACAACCGAAATAACGCCCTTGGCACCGATAGCCATCATGGGGACTGTTTCGTCATCGTTCCCGCTCCAGACATAAAAATCATCGCCGCAGGCGGCAATTGTCGAACCAATGAGAGAAAAGTTGGTGGAAGCTTCTTTGGTGCCGTTGATATTGGGGTGCTTGGAGAGCTCCTTATAGGTATCTGCCGTAAATGAGAGGCCCGTGCGGCTCGGTACATTATAGACGATGATGGGGATATTGACCCGGTCGGCTATGTAATTATAGTGCTTGATCAAGCCGCGCTGCGTAGTTTTGTTATAATACGGGGTTACCAGGAGCAGTGCGTCCGCACCGGAATGCTCGGCTTCTTGTGAAAGCAGAACGGCAGCCATTGTATCGTTGCTGCCGGCTCCGGCGATAACCTTGACGCGTTTGTTGACATGCTTAATACAAAAATCAACGGTTTCCATATGCTCTTCAAGAGACAGGGTTGAGCCTTCGCCGGTAGTACCGCAAATCGTAATAGCGGAGGTGCCGCCGGCAATCTGGAATTCTATCAGCTCGCTGAGCTTGTCATAATTCACCTTGTGATCCTTAAACGGTGTGACAATGGCAACTGACGAACCTGTAAATACAGGTGTTTTCATGAATGGACCTCCTAAAGAAGTTATTATTTGACGCTAAATATACCCTTCGGCACAAAGAAGCTCCGCCATCAGGACACCGCCGCCGGCAGCGCCGCGCAGTGTGTTATGGCTCAGGGATACGAATTTATAATCATACTGTGTGTCTTCACGCAGACGTCCGACGGAAATAGCCATACCGTTTTCAAGCATGCGGTCAAGCTTCGTCTGCGGGCGGTTATCATCCTCAAAATAATGCAGAAATTGCTTCGGAGCCGACGGCAAATTAAGCTCTTGAGCGCGCCCCTTAAACGAAGCCCAGCGCGCTTTAATCTCATCAATAGTCGGCTTTTTCGCAAAAGAAGCAAAGACTGCAGCCATATGGCCGTCCGAGGCCGCGACGCGGAGGCACTGAGAGGTGATCAGCGGGGAGGTGGCGGTGACGATGTTGCCGTTTTCGATTTTACCCCAGATTTTCAGCGGTTCACGTTCGGATTTCTCTTCCTCGCCGGGGATATACGGGATGACATTGTCGAGCATCTCCGGCCATTGCTCAAAGGTTTTGCTGGCACCTGAAATTGCCTGATACGTGCAGGCAAGGATTTTTGTCAGGCCGAATTCATCCTTGAGGGGATGCAGAGCGGGGACATAGCTCTGAATGGAGCAGTTTGATTTGACGGCGATGAACCCCCGCGCTGTCCCCAGTCGTTTTCGCTGGCTGCCGATGACGGCGATATGCTGGGGGTTGAGCTCCGGGACAACCATCGGGACGTCCGGCGTCCAGCGATGGGCGCTGTTATTGGAGATGACGGGGCATTCCGCTTTCGCATAAGCTTCCTCAAGCGCCTTGATAACCTCTTTTTTCATATCGACAGCGGAGAAAACGAAATCGACCGCGCCTGTTATGGCTGAAATATCTGTTTCGGCGTTTTTCATGACAAGCTGTTTAACTGATTCCGGTATCGGAGAAGGCATTGCCCAACGCCCGGAAACGGCGTCCTCATACGTTTTGCCCGCAGAACGGCTGCTTGCGGCGACGGTGGTAAGCTCGAACCACGGGTGATTGCTGAGAAGGGATACAAAACGCTGCCCAACCATTCCTGTGGCTCCGATAATTCCGACTTTATACTTTTTCATGATAACCCTCCCGTAATCCCTCACCTTATTTATAATATTCGCTTACTAAAAAGTAATGAAACGAAAATAAGATAAATGTAAAAAATTAATCAGCAGGCTAGTCAACCGGCTGATTTTGTAATATAATGTCGATAAATTAATAATTAATTTATTAAAACAGCGGCATTTAATATTTCAAAAGCAGTCAGCTCTCCACCTTTCAATAAGGTGACAGTCTCCGGGTTATTGACCCAAAAACCAGAAAAGTCATCTCCGATAATAACATTCCTTCGGCGGTCTGCCCTTTTACTGCGCTTCACGGGATACATCGGACTCCTCACCGCAGCTACTTATTAAGACCGCGCCTCTGCGCTTCTTTAATTGATTATATATATTAGCATACAAGTAATTTTGTGTCAATATCAAAAAATCGTATTATAACTGTGCGGACGCAGTGACACACAGAGCTTATTTTCGCGAAAGGATCCGGTATGAAAAAAACAGCAAAGACTTGGCTTGCAATTTTTCTGACCATCACCCTGTTTCTTACGTCTTACGTTTATCAGAACGCAGCCGCATACACGCCGACATGCACAACACTCAAGGTCGGCATTTTTTATGGTTCAAATACGCTGCCCTCGGCTAATTTACAGAATGTGACGGGGTATGGAAGCGGCTATCAGTTTGGTATTATGGACTCAAACAGGCAGTTTGTACCGGTTGGAGCAGTCACGGCGGAAACAAAGATAACGATGCTCCGAGATAGAAATATGGTTTACGACGCCGATAACAATGAATATGATCCGGGTTTAACGGGCAGCGTCGTCGTTGGCTGCTTTCATATACAGCTGAACAACGCGTATTCTACATATGCCGATGCGCTGGCTGCTGTCAGCGGCTATTCGACAGGGTTTGTCAAATACTCAAGCGGCAATTTCTACGCCTGCGTCGGTAATTACGTTTCAGCCGACGATGCCGCCGCCGCCATAACGGCAAACGGAATCACTAAGAGCGGCGTCACTTCGGGGACATCGAGCACTGTGACCGTCGTTAAGACCGGTACAAACAAAATATTATTTGAATTTGAATACGGCAGCCTGTATTATCTTGTCGTTATGCCCGTTTCTCCCGATGGGACAAAGTGCCGGACGTGGTTTAAGGGTTATAAGTATTACGGCAGCTTCCAATACCCACGGTTTGACGGCGAAAATCTGACGGTTCTGAATTGCGTCAATATCGAGGATTATACGAAGGGCGTTATACCCTACGAAATGGCAAATACCTGGCCGCTTGAAGCACTCAAGGCACAGGCTGTCTGCGCAAGAACCTATGCCATAGCGAACATCGGCAAGCACACGGGCTTTGACGTCTGCACGACGCAGGACTGTCAGGTTTACAGCGGTATAAGTCAAGCTAACGCCGTAACTGACAGCGCTGTTGACCAGACAGCGGGGCAGTACCTAACTTATAACGGCCAGCTCTGCATTACTTATTATACATCGAGCGATGGCGGCGCGACAGAAAACAGCGAGAATGTATGGCCGGAGATGGTGCCTTACCTCAGAGGCGTATCAGACCCCTACGAAGAGGATATCGCGGCAATCGCTCCCGGCTACGCATGGACTGTGGAATACTCCTCAAGCGAAATTACGGCGCGCCTGCAGGGCAAAGGCTACAACTGCGGTACAATCGTCAGCATGGCTGTTACGCAGTATACGGATATGGGTAATGTATATAAAGTGACGCTTACCGATAACGGCGGTAAAACCTTTACATTTACAAAAGGGGAGAGCATCCGTCTGGCACTCGGTACGGGTTCCATACGTTTTACGATTAACGGGGCGAGCCCAAATGACGTTTATGTCAACGACGCCGGGGGAAAAATAACAGGAGGGCTGTCATCGGCATCCGCCATCGGCGGAAACGGCCTGACGGAAATCCTCGGACAAAGCAAGGTTTACGCGATCAACGGTACGGGCGAAACCTCCGTGGTCGGCAGCCAGAATCAAGTAGCGGTGACTTCTGATACGTTTGTCCTGCAGGGCACCGGGCATGGGCATAATATCGGCATGAGCCAGTGGGGTGCATATTCCATGGCGAAATTCCACGCGATGACATATGACCAGATATTAAAGTTTTATTTCACAGGAACGAAGATCGAATGAAAAAAAGTGATTTTTATTTTGACCTGCCGCCGGAGCTGATTGCTCAGACGCCGCTTGAAAAGCGCGATTATTCGAGGCTCCTGTGCCTGAGCAGGCAGACAGGAGAAATGCGCCACCGGCATTTTTACGACCTGCCCGACTTGCTGAAAGAAGGGGACTGCCTCGTTTTGAACGACTCGCGGGTAATACCGGCGAGACTTTTCGGTAAAAGAGCGAGCGGCGGCGCTGTCGAGGTGGTGCTCCTCCGGGACAGAGGGGACGGCTTGTGGGAGTGCCTGACACGACCTGGGCGAAAGACGAAAACAGACACACCGCTTTTTTTCGGCGAAGGGGCGCTCACAGGCATTGTCGAAGATGAGATCGAGGGCGGCAACAGACTGATCCGCTTTCAGTATGACGGCATTTTTCTAGAAGTACTGGAAAAGCTGGGGCGGATGCCTCTGCCACCCTATATTCACGCCGAATTGAAGGATTCCGAACGTTATCAGACTGTTTATGCCGTTTCGCCGGGCTCTGCCGCCGCGCCGACAGCCGGGCTGCACTTTACAAAGGAACTGCTCAGCGCGCTTGAGAGAAACGGTGTCGGTATCAACTATGTGACTCTGCATGTCGGTCTCGGCACTTTCCGGCCTGTCAAGTCCGAAAACATAGAGGACCATGAAATGCATGCCGAGTACTGCGAGATTCCGCAGCAGACGGCGGATGCCGTTAATCAGGCGCGCCTTGAGGGCCGGCGTATTATTGCTGTGGGCACCACCTCCTGCCGGACATTGGAGTCGCGCAGCGCTGAAAACGGCATGCTGAGCGCGTACGCAGGCTTTACAAACACCTTTATTTATCCCGGTTATCGCTTTAAATGCATTGACGGACTCATCACCAATTTTCATTTACCCGAGAGCACCCTCATCATGCTCGTCTCCGCTCTGGCAGGCCGCGAGAATATCCTCCGCGCCTATGAAGAAGCCATCGGCGAAAAATACCGCTTCTTTTCCTTCGGCGATGCGATGCTGATTATATAAAAACTTCTTAATAATAAAGAAAAAGTCAAAGCTAGTTGACACACCCTATTTAATAGGGTAATATTATAAAAGATAGATAGGTTTAGCGGTATGACAAGATCATTTGTTATCACTGTACCATTTGAACGCCATTGGAAAAGCATGGGATTAGCAGACGAAGAACTCCGACAGCTTGAAATTGAAATATTAAGAGACCCTAAACAAAATCCCGTAATTCCAAATACAGGGAGACTTAGGAAAATGCGGTTTGCTTTCGAAGGCCGTGGAAAAAGCGGAAGTGTCCGTGTTTTGTATGTCGATTTTGAGGATATTAAGCAGATTTATCTTATCGGTGCATTTTCGAAGAGCGAGAAAGAGAATCTAACAAGAGCGGAACAGATTTTGATGAAAAAAATAGTCGATGCAATTGAACAAACATTAATGTAGGCGGTGATTATTACGAGCAGTTATTTTGATGAAATTATGGAAGGGTTAAACGATGCGCTGGAACACGCCAAAGGGAACAAGGTACTTCGTACACATACAGTAACAATAAAACCAGCGCAGAAGTTTGCCGCTAACGATATTAAAAGAGTTCGTGTAAAACTTGGCTTGACTCAGAGCAATTTTGCGTGTGTTATGAGTGTCTCAACGAAAACAGTTGAAGCGTGGGAAGCAGGAACGAATATACCAAATGGACCTGCTTGTCGACTCCTTAGCATGATGGATGCTGACCCAGAACTGCCAAGTAAATTTGATATTCTTGGCAGCAACTAAAAATGAAATGAACAACAAGCTCCTTAAGGAGCTTGTTGTTCTAAGAGGTATATGAACGATGTTTAAAATAATAAAGCAAGAGGGACATGCCAGGCGGGGGGAGTTTGAGACGGCGCATGGGACTGTGCAGACGCCGGTTTTCATGAATGTCGGTACGCAGGCGGCAATCAAGGGCGCGTTATCCGCTGAAGACCTTGAGACAATCGGCTGCCAGATCGAATTATCGAACACCTACCACTTGCATATTCGGCCAGGTGATATGCTTATACGCGGCCAGGGCGGGCTCCACCGTTTTATGACATGGGACAAGCCAATTCTGACCGACAGCGGCGGTTTTCAGATATTTTCGCTGGCGAAGCTGCGCAAAATCACTGAAGAGGGCGTCGCTTTTAATTCCCATGTGGACGGGAAACGGATTTTCATGTCGCCGGAGGACTGTATCCGCATCCAGTCAAACCTCGGCTCGGATATTGCGATGGCATTTGACGAATGCGTTGAAATACCGTCCCCGCGCGACTATGTTGAAAAATCCTGCGAGAGAACATACCGATGGCTCGTGCGCTGCCGTGATGCCCTTGCCGGCCAAATGGAGATGCCGGATGTTATCAACAGAGGACAGATGCTCTTTGGCATCAACCAGGGAGCGACATTTCCTGATGTCAGAATAAATCACATGAAACAGATCGCCGAGCTTGAGCTGCCGGGATATGCCATCGGCGGGCTTGCCGTCGGGGAATCCGTTTCAGAGATGTATGATACTATTGAAATTGTTGAGGAGCATATGCCGAAGGATAAACCCCGTTATCTGATGGGCGTTGGGACGCCGGTTAATATCATCGAAGCGGTCGCACGCGGCGTGGACTTTTTTGACTGCGTTATGCCGGCGCGAAACGGACGGCATGGGCATCTTTATACGTGGTCAGGCGTCATAAATATTAAAAACGAAAAATACAGCAATGACTCGGCGAAGATTGACGCGCAATGCGCGTGTCCCGTGTGCCAAAGATACTCCAGAGCCTATCTGAGGCATCTGTTTAAAGCCGAAGAGATGCTGGCGCTGCGGCTCAGCGTGATGCATAATCTATATTTTTATAATAATCTGATGCTCGCTATACGAAATTCCATCGAAAATGGAACTTTTCAGGAGCTTCGGTCGAAATATGCGGGAGTCCTGGACAAGAGGCTTCAAGCTGAATAATTGTACTTGCTTTTTTGAGGCGCTAAACGTATAATGCAAGCATTATAAATAATGTCTCGTTGAGCGAGGCAATGGGAGGTTTTCAAATGGAACAGTACGGAACAACAATTATTATGATTGTCGTCCTGGTTGTCGTTTTTTATTTCTTTCTGATCAGACCGGAAAACAAGAAGAAGAAGAAGCTCGCCGAAATGCGCAGCTCGCTTTCAATTGGTGATGATGTGACAACAATCGGCGGAATTATCGGCAAGGTCGTCGCATGCGACAAGGACACAGTGACCTTCGAGACCGGTGAGGACAGAGTGCGTATCCAGGTTACAAAATGGGCGATATCAACGATCGGCAAAGCAACCGAAGAGCCGCCGAAATAGTTAAAATAGGGTAATTAGTGGTCATTTTATACTCTCTGTGCGAATAGTATGTTGTACAAACTATTTGCATGGAGGGTTTATTTATGCGTAAGCTCGAGGATAAGAAAAACCTCACGCACGGCTTTGCTTTCAGCGTGGGTATCGGTATCGCAGTCGGATTTTTATCAATCCTCGTTATATTCGCGATTTTCGCCGCGATCATCGCTTCAGGCAAAATATCTGACAGTATGATGCTGTATATCACTGTATCAGCGTCATTAGCCGGATCGCTTATCGGCAGTATCGCCGCGGTGAAAAGATTCAAGGGCAAGATCATGACGGTGAGCCTGAGTGTCGGCGCGCTGATGTTTCTGATTACGCTCATCGGATCGGCGTTTTCAGAAAACGGTGCCCTCATCGGGAGGATGACACCGATTCTGTTTCTAACGTTTATACTCGGCGGTATCATCGGCGGATTTCTCAATGTAAAGAGAAAAAAACATAAACATGCCTGACTGACAAGCGGAGGACTCCATGGCTGACATGAATTAACATACGATGTGAATATTTGCAATTTGAAATATTGTAAAGTTAACATAATACATATACGCACTGCGACATATTGTGCCGCCGTTTCACGCGCACACTATATATAGCCGCGGTGCTCTTTTACCTTTGTTGTAATATTTACGAATTTATTGTTTACATAAATATATCAACATAATAGATGGACATAATTAACAAACTTTAGAAAAACAAAATGAAGTTGTTGATTCTTTGTTGTGATTGTAATATATTAAAGAGCATAAATGAAAAATTACATAAAAAACGTTATTATTTATTAACTCGTCCCATATTTATATATGGGGTGATTTATTTGAACAAAAGATCTTTTTTGATTTCTCTCAGCGATTCCGGTGATACGAAAACAAATTATCTTGGACTGTTGATATGCAGCGCGCTTTTTTTATGCGGCGCAATAATCGGGACTGTATCCGCCGGCTTGCTCAGCGACGGAGCGAAGCTGAATGATTCCGTTTCGCATTATCTGTCATTTTTCCTGAACAGCACTTCAGCTAAGCCGGATATATTTTCGGCTTTAGGTGACAGCTTCAAATACCATCTGTGTGCGGTATTTCTCGGATTTTCCATTCTGGGTGTCATTTGTATTCCTGTTTTATCGGCTGTGCGGGGTTTCTTCCTGAGCTTCTCTGTTTCAGTTATCGTCAGGCTGCTTGGCGGAAAAGGCATTCTCTTGGTTTTATCGATATTCGGAATAAACACCCTGCTCACAATCCCTTGCTATTTTGTACTTTCGGTTTCCGCGTTTTCCGCTTCACTCTATTTTCTGCGCCTCGTGTTTTCAAAAAACGTCAAGAGTACTGTATCACCGTTCAACACCAGGTTTTTTTTGAACTGCGGGATTTGCCTTATAGTGCTGGTGCTGTCAGCACTGCTTGATACATACCTCGTTCCGCATTTAATTAGCGTCGCCGCTTCGCAAATTTAATTGGAGGTACATGAAATGCTTGATTCTGCGTATATTAGTGAGTTTCAGAGATATTTGACGGAGGATAAACACGCGTCAAATAATACGATATCCTCATATATGCGAGATATCAATCAATTCAATGTATACCTCGGGACGAAAAATATTCAGGACATTAATGACATCATAAAAAGCGATGTCGAACGTTACATAGAATGGCTCAATAAGAACGGCAAATCCAGTGCGACGATTTCGCGTTCTGTCGCGTCACTGAAGTGCTATTGCGGCTTTCTGATTTCGACAGCTAAAATAACAACCAACCCGCTGACCAATATAGAGACAGTGAAAACAGTAAAAAAACTGCCGCAGATTCTGACAAACCGCGAGGTGGAGCTGCTTCTGGCGCAGCCGGAATGCACAGACATGAAGGGCTATCGGGACAAAGCGATGCTCGAGCTCTTGTACGCGACGGGGATACGCGTCAGTGAGCTTATTTCGCTGAATAAGGATGATGTCAATCTTTCGACTGAACTCATTTGCTGCCATAATAATGATAAGGAGCGTATGATACCGCTTTATCCCGCCGCTATCAAGGCCATCGCCGACTATATAAATCTGGTTCGTGAGCAGATGCTGGCGCTTCCGTCGGAGCTGGCGCTGTTTGTCAATATGAGCGGTGAACGAATGTCCCGTCAGGGCTTCTGGAAAATCATCAAGCATTATCAGGAGAAAGCCCGCATCGATAAAGAAATCACACCGCACACACTGCGCCATTCCTTTGCCGCGCATTTGCTTGAAAACGGCGCCGATCTCAAGTCTCTACAGGAAATGCTCGGTCATGCCGACATTTCATCGACGCAGGTTTACACGCAGCTCGTAAAAAAACAGCTCAAGGACGTTTACAACAAAGCACATCCGAGAGCATAAACAAACATGCTGAAAATGAAAAGCTGCATGATGACATGCGGCTTTTTTCAAAAAGAGATTTATTCTTCAAGTATTATTTTAATGATTTTGTTGTATATATCTTCAGCGTTTTTCGTAAAACCGTTTTCGAGGGATTGAGCCTGTGCCTGGCTGACCGCGTAGAGCTTGAGCGATATAAGGTCGCTGATTCCGTCTGACATCGACAGATCGACCGTGTAGCCGCCTTTGCGCCTGATCGTATGAGACGAAGAGATCATTGACTTGCGATTGAGCTGAAAGCGAAGCTCGGATGCGCTTTTTTCCGCTTTGACGCGGACTGAAAACGGAATACTGTCTTCTGTGATATCAGCATTTTTTATGCCTTTATCGGTTAAGCTGTATGTGTGTCCGTCCGTTTTGATATGCTCTGTGGCGACCAGCTCGGCGACACACTCGGCAAAGTCGAAATAGCTGATGCCTTCGTCACATAAGGTCAGCTCACTGAGTGTCTCAAAGGGGACAGGCTCCGGTAAACGCCGTAATATGTACAGTATGAGTATTTTTATATCCAGTTTATCATGTATGAAACCAAAACGTTCTTCCATCGGAGCACCACCTTCAAATTGCCGCTTTTTATATTAATCTGATTATAGTACAATATGAAGAATTCGTACAGTAGCTATATCGTATTACAGCTAATTTTCCAGAAGAAGAATAGAGAGAACACCGTTTTTGTGTTTAGATGGGAGTGGTATTTTGAAAGTATTCCTGAAAGTAGCTTCAGTTATTATCGTGGTACTTATCGTGTTTGTTGTAGTGGTCATAGCCAACAAGGGGGGAAGCAAGACTGCTGAGGACTATCTCACATCGAAGAGTACGCCGTCAGAAACCGCTTCAGCGGTACCTTCCGCTTCGCCGTCCGTCTCGCCGTCGCCCAGCAACGGTCCGGTCGACCCGCTTACCGGCCTGCCTGTGGACAGCCAGATCGGCAATATGCGCCCCTATGCGATCATGATTAATAATATCAGTACGGCGCAGCCGCAGATTGGCATATCAAAAGCCGACCTCATATATGAAATCCTTGTCGAAGGCGGCATCACCCGGATGATGGCGGTATTTCAGGATGTATCAAATGCCGGTGAAATCGGCAGCATCAGGAGTGCGCGGCCGTACTTTGTCGATATTGCCCTCGGACTCGACGCATTGTATATCCATGCGGGCGGCAGCCCTGACGCGTATGAAGAGCTCGCTTCAACCGGAATCTTCCATCTCGACGGCGTCAACGGCGGAAAGACGGACATCTTTTTCAGAGATCCGGACAGGGTTAAAAAAATGGGCTCTGTACACAGCCTGGTCACGACAGCTGATCTGATACTGAAATACCTGCCAACCTACAAGGTCGATCTGGAGCACAAGACCGGATATACCGTCAACATGTCGTTTTCTGATAATGCCGCCCCAGACGGGGGGCAGACGGCTGAAAGCATCACAGCGCATTTTTCGTCTTCAAAGTCAACAACATTTAATTACTCCGACGCGGACGGCGTCTATAATATCAGCCAATTCGGCAAAGCGTACACGGACGGCAATAACAGCGCGCAAATCTCCGTTAAGAATGTGGTGGTATTGCGCACAACAGTCAATGTTATTTCGGGCGATGAAAAAGGCAGAATCGATGTCGGCGTTACCGGCACAGGGAAAGGCACCTTTTTCAGCGGCGGGAAATACGAGGACATAAAATGGTCAAGGGGAAGGAACACGGACCAGTTCACGTTCACGCGCGAAGACGGAACCGCTGTCACCTTCGGTAAGGGCAAAACGTATTTTTGCATTATCGCAAACAGCGGCAAGCTCGATATTAAATAATAAGTAAGTGATGACAACGGCAGGACCGCATGATGACGCGGTCCTGCCGTTTTTTATACCCCGGTGTGATTATTTGTCGTAGCTGGGGTTAAAAGCATATACATTCTTCTGATTCAGGCGATCGGTTGTGAGCCGCAGGCCTTCGCCGAAGCGCTGGAAGTGCACGATTTCGCGTTCACGGAGCCAGCGGATGGCATTATTGACATCCGGGTCGTCAGAGAGCCTGAGAATATTATCATACGTTTTTCTGGCTTTCTGCTCTGCCGCCATATCTTCCGTCAGATCGGCTATCGTGTCGCCGGACACCTGCATCGTCGCCGCTGTCCAGGGCGTCCCCGACGCAAACGTCGGAAATACGCCCGCCGTATGGTCGACAAAATACGCCTCCATCCCGGCAGCCTTCACCTCCTCCGGTGTCATGCTCCGCGTCAGCTGATGCACAATCGTCCCCACCATCTCAAGATGGCCTAGTTCCTCAGTACCTATATCGTATGCAGGAATGTACAATAATTTTTCGGACAGACAAAAAACCGGCTCGTGATGAATATGTTTTATCGGGAGGCGGAGAGTATGAAAAGTAGGCGCATACGAAAGGTGGAATTTAAAGGTGCGGCGGAGGTTGAGGGGTTTAGTGCTGTTTTTCAGATTCAGGTATTGAGAACGCTTGCTCAGCGCAGGGTTTTGACGGAGTTGGAGTGCGAAAAGGGCATTGCGCTGCTGAAGGAGAAGAGGCGGTGACGCGGGTGGCGGCTTATTGCCGCGTTTCTACGGATAAGAGTGATCAGGCGCATTCGTTCAACAGTCAGCAGGCTTTTTTCGCTGATTATATCAATAATCGGCAGGATTGGATGCTCGCCGGGATCTACGCCGATGAGGGGATCACGGGGACGATGACAGCGCAT
>DBTM01000043.1:409-12680 GCA_002307055.1 Clostridiales bacterium UBA1316 | reverse complement strand
CGGGGACGATGACAGCGCATCGGGCCGGGTTCTTGAAAATGATTGAGGACGCGGTGCAAAGACAATTTGAGCTTATTATTACGAAGGAGGTCAGCCGTTTTTCGAGAAATATTCTCGATGCCATTTCTTATACGCGCCGGTTAAAAGAAATGGGTGTTGGTGTTATATTTTTGAATGACGGGATATCGACGCTCGAAACAGACGCGGAGCTCCGGCTGGGTATCATGGCTTCGGTTGCGCAGGAAGAGAGCCGGAAGACAAGCGAGCGCGTCAGATGGGGGCAGATGCGCAAAATGGAACGCGGCATTGTCTTCGGCAGAAGCTTGCTGGGTTATGATGTGAAAGGCGGGACGCTATCGATTGAGCCTGAGGGCGCGGAAATCGTACGAATCATATATGATATGTACTTACATAACAGAGTGGGCGTACGCGCCATTGCGCAGGCACTGTCGGCAAGTAAAACAGCGACGAAATCCGGTGGTTTTAATTGGTCTGGGGCGACGGTTCTGAAAATTTTAAAGAATGAAAAATACTGCGGTGATCTGATTCAGAAGAAAACAGTGACAGTGGATTATCTGACGCATAAAAAGAAAGCAAACCGAAATGGTGACCGCATCATTATCCCAGGTCATCATGAACCGATTATATCAAGAGCAGACTGGGAGGCTGTGCAGCATGAATTGGCGCGCCGCTCTCCTAAGAAGGACAATACGGAAGCCGGGGGAAACAGATACGCTCTTTCAGGCAGGATATCATGTGCCGGATGCAAAACAGTTTATCTCTGCCGCACGAGGACCGGAAAAGACGGTAAGTGTTACCGCGCTTGGACTTGCAGCCAGTGCAGATGCACGCTCAGGCAACGGCAGCTACGTGAAGAGGATTTGGTGCTCTGCGTCAGAACCATCATGGCGTCAATGGACATAGACCGGCTTTTGAACAGCTTGCGGTCGGTTATCATGGACATAATCTGCAATCAGGAACGCAGCGCAACGGCGCAGAAAAAGAATATTATTCATATTGAAAATAAGAAGATTAATCTGATTGATGCATTTGTTTCAGGCGATGTCAGCAGGGAAGAGTACTGCTCCGTTAAAGCGCAATATGACGGGGAGCTGGCAAAATGCTGCGCCGCACTTGACCGGATAAAAGAAGCAGACACGGGCGGCAGGACGGCGGAAATGCTGCAGATAATGTCACTGATGGCCTCCGGTGACGACCCGGACAGTGATTTTTATCTGGCGCTTGTTAATAAAATAAACGTTATCGGCGCTGATGATATTGAGATATTATTGAAGGGTCAGGCGGGTAAATGGACTGTTATATTTTGGAATGATAAAAAATGATTACTTTGTATGAACAATGTGTTAAAATTACAACAGGCGAGCAGTATCGAGCAATTTTGACAGAGCGTTCAGGAGAATATTATGCGTATTTATGACATAATCGAGAAAAAACGCGACAAAGAGACGCTGAAAAATGATGAAATATATTTTGCGGTAAACGGCTACACGAACGGAGAAATTCCGGATTATCAGATGTCCGCTTTACTCATGGCGATTTTTTTAAATGGGATGGATAAACGGGAGCTTACAGCGCTGACGATGGCGATGACGGAATCAGGAGAAAACGTTGACCTGTCCGTGTTCGGTAATCTGACGGCGGATAAGCACTCGACCGGCGGTGTCGGCGATAAAACGACGTTGATTGTGGCGCCTATTGTTGCCGCGCTCGGCGGTAAGGTTGCAAAAATGTCCGGCCGCGGCCTTGGTCATACCGGCGGAACCGTCGACAAGCTCGAGGCCGTGCCGGGCTTCAAAACGACACTGACTCGAGAGGATTTTATCAGTCAGGTGAAGAAAACCGGCGTTGCTGTTATCGGTCAATCCGGGCACATCGCGCCTGCCGATAAAAAAATATACGCGCTGCGCGACGTGACGGCGACGGTCGACAGTATCCCGCTGATCGCATCGAGTATCATGAGCAAAAAACTGGCCTCCGGCTCAAAAAATATCGTCCTGGATGTCAAAGCGGGCAGCGGCGCTTTTATGAAGACAATCGATGACGCCAAAAAGCTGGCTGAAACCATGGTCGAAATCGGGAAGGCCTGCTCCAGAAATATGGCCGCGGTGATTACAAATATGGATGTCCCGCTTGGCAGCGCTGTCGGAAACGCCCTGGAGATTCTGGAGGCTGTACAGATCCTGTCGGGCTGCGGCAGCAAGGATTTAGAAACCGTCTGCAAAGAGCTGGCGTCCAGAATGCTGAGCCTGTGCCACGGATGGTCGTATCAGAAAGCCGACGCGCAGGTAACTGATGCCATTATAAGCGGCATAGCGCTCGAGAAATTCAGAGAGTGGATAACAACGCAGGGCGGTGACGCCTCATTTATCAATAACGCCAAAGCCCTTGGAGAAGCACCGATACAGCATCCGTTTAAAGCCGCTCAAAGCGGCTATATCAGCCACATGAACGCTGAGCTTATCGGCAAGGCGGCGTCAGTCCTCGGCGCCGGCAGAGAGAAGACAGGCGACACGATCGACCCTCTGGCTGGGATTATTTTATTGCGCAAAACAGGTGATTTTTGCGCGAAAGATGAAACAATTGCCGTCTTCCATACGTCAGAAGAAGCAAGACTGCAAAATGCCGCCGCCTATATGACGGAAGCAATCATACTCGGCCCGGACAAGCCCGCAGAGCTGCCGCTCATTTTCGGCGTCGTTGAGTGATACAGGCCGAAAAATGAATAGATGCAGCTGGTGCGGTACCGGCCCATTATACATCCGCACTGTTTATTCATATATTCAAGCAATCGGGATTGTCAACGACCATGCGGACTCGTGCTTTAGGAAGAATGTGTAGAGGATTTGCGCCAACATGGAAATATTATCATATGGAGCGACTTTGACCGGCAGCTCGGGTATCAACGGAGATTCTTTCTATATATCGCCTGATCAAAAAGTTTTTATATTATCGGACGGGGCTTCCGGCGCAGGCGAAAAAGGAAAGGTTATAATGAGTAATTCGTGCGTCGAAATAGCAAAGCATTATGATTTTTCAACTTCAAATCTTGGCCCTATAGAATATGTGGATTCTTTGTTTTATAAAATTAATAACGAGTTGATAAACATTTCTCAAAAAAACCGCCAACGGTTTTATGGAACAATTATTATAACGGTTATAGAGAAAGATGCGCTGACGGTAACTACTCTTGGAGATTCCCCCGCGTTTCTTATTTCTGACGGATTAATAAAACAAGTCGCAAAAAATAAACTAAAGTATGAAGATATGATTGAGCAAGGTTATATAACAAGAGCTGAATACGAAGGTTACATACGGCAAATGCACGAACATATGCAGAGTTGCTTTGAATGGTTTATACCGGAAGTAGTACCGCCTAATGTGATTGAGCAATATGTTGTCAATCAAGGTGATATGTTTTTTATGTGCTGTGACGGTTTGAGTGACTGGATAACGCCTGATAATATTCTTAAAACATTAAAGAATCATGGCATTCAAGACGGTACGGACATCCTGATCAGGCAAGCAAAAGAAATTGCATTTGCTGCTGAAACGTCTTATGACGATATAACCGCAGTAGCTATTCAATTTCGCTAACAACCGCACTGCGGAGTTCTAACCCATTTAATGATTATCCCGTTGTTACCGTTTATCATTACCGCAACCCTCGTTTGTCATTCCCACGCAGGCGGGAATCCAGAAAGGCTGTAGAAATGAACAACTATTATGTTTATATTCTTGCGAGTAAAAGAAATGGAAGCTGCGTCTAATTGAAGAAAACAATCCGAATTGGAATGATCTCAGCGAAGACTGGATTCCCGCGTGTGGGGGGAATGACAGCGCGGCGGGTGATATGGGCGAGGGTGATGGGCGGCGGGATACATTATGGCTAACTCCCCATATTGGCCATTCCTGCCAACGATGTACCTATATCGGTAAGCAGCCCTTTTAGTTCGGGGTAGGGCATGGAGTAGCGTTGGCTGAGGTAACGCAGGGAGGCGCCGAGTTCACCGTCGGGGCCGCCGTATTGGCTGATGATGAATTTAGCCAGAGCTGGGTTTGGGGTTGTGATGTGAACAGGGTATTGCAGTCTTTTTTGATATTCAAACATTATTTTGACGCCCCCTTATCCCAAGATTCTTTGGAATTATTTGAATCTTTGAAATCCCAGGGCCAGGGGTTATTCAGCCAGGTATATTCGTCGCCGGAGGTGATATCCATGATCGTCTGCGGGCCGAACATGCGGACAAATTTCTCTTGGCCGTCCTGCATGAGTTTATTGAGTGATTTGAGCGTATCAAATGCGTCTTTGTCTTTTGGATGCGTGTCCAGATAGAGATTAATTTCTTTTATAGCAAAACCGAGCGCCATCAGTTCTCCCATTGGGGTGCCGGCATATGGATTGGTTTTGTTTGTTATATTCATGAAAGGTAAATCAAGGCCGGGGAATAATGTACCTTTTGTGAGCGCTTCATCCGTGTTGTATTTCGGCGGGTTCTTCTGCTGGAAGGGTACAAAGCCGACAGACAGGGGCGCACAGGGTGGCAGTTCGCCATTCTTATAACCGCAGCCTGACGTATTTGCTTCAGTATTGTCGTTTGGTTTAACGACCGTGTTCGGCATCATGCTTATGTTTGGTTTTGCCGTCATGTTCGGCATCATATCCATGTTCGGCTTAGCCGTCATGTTCGGCATTATAGCCATGTTTGGCTTAACCGTCATGTTCGGCATCATATCCATGTTCGGCTTGGCCGTCATGTTCGGCATCATATCCATGTTCGGCTTAGCCGTCATGTTCGGCATCATATCCATGTTTAACTTAGCCGTCATATTCGGCATTATATCTGTGTTTGGTTTGGCAGTCATGTTCGGCATTATATCCGTGTTCGGTTTGGTTGTTATGTTGGGCATCATACCCGTGTTCGGTTTCGCGGCCATATCAGGCATTGCACCTGTGTTCGGCTTCGCGGTCATCTCAGGCATTACGCAGGTATTCGGCATCGCGCTGATAATCGGCGTTGCCGGCATATAGGACTTGCTGGGTGTTACCACAGCATTCCTTGAATTCGACATATTTGCTGTATTTCCGGAATTCGAGGTGCTCACAGTATTGGCAGTGCTTCTATGTGTTCCGGTGTTGGCTGATGGTATATATCTTTCCTCCAAGTGTCTTCCTCCTATGTCGTTGATCATGCAGGAGCTCCGGTTCCAGGGAAAATAGCTCCTTGTCATTATATGAATTGTGTTTTACGGATGTTAAATGCTACTCATAACATATCCACCCTTTTCATAACATCTACTGAAAGGGGAGAGGACATGTGAAATCAACATTAAAGAAGCTTTGGTTCCTGATCGTTCTCATTTTACTGATTTCGGTCATCAGTATTATCGCCGCGTTAATTCAGAATGAAGCAGGCAGCAGAAGTGTAAAAACATCTGCGGAGCATTCCTGTCTGACGGTTATTATAGATGCCGGTCACGGCGGGGAGGATGGCGGCGCTGTTTCACGCACAGGAGCAAAAGAGAGCGAGATTAATCTTGAAATTGCGCGAAAGCTCGATCTAATCATGGGTTTTTACGGTGTTCGGACGACAATGACGCGTATGTCGGAGACTCTGGAGTATTCTAGAAAATCCCATACGATCAGAGAAAAAAAAGCTGAGGATCAAAACCGGCGCCTGCAGCTGATTAACGGTACCCAGAACGCTGTATTATTGAGCATTCATCAGAATAAATTTCCCGACGGGAGCCCATTCGGCGCGCAGATTCTTTATGCGCCGACAAACAGCAGCAAAGAATTCGGTGAAGCGATGCAGAAATTATTAATCACGGCGCTGAATCCAAAAAGCCGCCGCGCGGCGTCAAAGGTTCCGGACAGCATTCTGCTGCTTAATCACATCAAATGCCCGGCGCTAATCATTGAATGCGGCTTTTTATCAAATGACATAGAAGAGAAATTATTATTATCGGAAACGTATCAGCTAAAGATCGCGGCAGCCGTCGCCGTCGGTTATATTACTAATCAAAGCCGCTTGAGCAGCGTATACTCTGGAGGGACGAATGAAGGCAATGAAGGATAAAACAGCATATTTTTGTACCGACTGCGGAAATGAAACACCGAAGTGGCAGGGCAAATGCCCAGCCTGCGGCAGCTGGAACACCATTGTTGAACAGCCTGCGGAAACAAAGTCTAAAGCAGGCGCGCCAAATTCAAACACGAAAATACAGGCGCGGAATAAACCAAAGCTCTTGAGCGAGCTGGATGGTTCGAAGGAAATACGTTTTAGCACGGGTCTTGGTGAGCTTGACCGTGTATTGGGCGGCGGCGCCGTCACAGGTTCGCTTGTCCTCGTGGGCGGCGCGCCCGGTATCGGGAAATCGACGCTACTTTTGCAGATATGCAGCCATCTCGGAAAAACTCAAAAAATACTCTATGTAACCGGTGAAGAATCCGAGCGACAGCTCAAAATGCGTGCCGAGCGTCTTCATGTGAAAAGCGGCAACTTTTACGTCCACGCGGAAACAGACCTCGGCGAGGTCATTGCAGCCGCCGATACGCTGCAGCCTGATATCATGATCATCGATTCGATTCAAACCTTATATAATCCCGAAATGAATTCGTCTCCAGGCAGCGTCGGGCAGGTGAAGGAATGCACTATGGCACTCCTTCAGCTCTCTAAAAGCAGGGGCGTAACGGTATTTCTCGTCGGACATGTCAATAAAGAGGGAGCTATCGCCGGACCGAAGGTGCTCGAGCACATGGTCGATTGTGTCTTGTATTTTGAAGGCGAACAGGCGGCAAGCTATCGGATTCTGCGTGCGGCAAAAAATCGTTTCGGTTCAACAAACGAAATCGGTGTTTTTGAGATGGTGGACTTCGGACTTCGTGAGGTTCTGAATCCCTCGGAAATGCTGCTTTCCGGCAGACCCGCTAACAGTCCGGGCACCTGCGTAACCTGCGTGATGGAGGGCACACGCCCGATTTTAGCGGAAATACAGGCGCTGGTCACTCCCAGTGGTTTTAATGTTGCCAGACGCAACGCGAACGGTGTGGATTATAATCGCGCAACGCTTCTTCTCGCGGTTCTTGAAAAACGCGGCGGAATTTCCGTCGGGAGCAGCGACGCCTATATTAATGTTATAGGCGGACTTGAGCTTGACGAACCGGCAGCGGATTTGGCGACTGTTCTTGCCATTGCCTCCAGCCACCGTGATAAGCCTATCGGAAACGATGTCGCCGCGGTGGGCGAGGTTGGACTGACAGGCGAAGTCAGAAGCGTCACCGCTCTCAATCAGCGTCTTACGGAGATTTCGCGTCTGGGCTTTAAGCGCTGTGTAGTTCCGGCGCATGTCCGTGATGATATCAAAGCTCCCGAGGGTCTTGAAATCATTTCCGTTCGGAATATTCGTGAGGCAATAGCCGCTGTTGTAAAATGAATTATTACGGAGATATAGCTATGCCTTACTTTGTCAAAACACCGAATCTGCCGCTCGGAAACGTTTGCGTCGCGGCGGTAGGGGAGGACTATGCCGAAGAAATCGGCGCGGCTCTTATGCCTTATGGGATTAAAACGCTTGCCTGCCCAAACAATTCGTTTGTTGATGAGAGGCTTCGCTCACATATTGATCTGACTGTGCTTCACGTTTGCGAAAACAGATTCATAGTATCCGGTGCAGTTTTGCATTCAGGCTTCCTCAATGAGCTGAGGAAGCTTAACGCAGACATTATAGTTTCCGATGCCGAGGTTTTGCCGAATTATCCTTTTGACGCGGGGCTCTGCGTTTTGTCGGCGGGGGACAGGCTGTTTCATAATTTCAAATTCTCCGACAGCTTATTGCATAATATTAATTTGTATAAGAAAGTGCAGGTAAGTCAAGGCTACGCAAAATGTGCCGTATGTCTAATAAGCGCCACAGCCGCAATAACAGCGGATCACGGTATGGCGGGAGCCATGAAAAGCGAAAGCTTTGATGTCCTGGAAATAAGCTCTCACGGAATTGAGCTCAAGGGCTATGACGAGGGGTTTATAGGCGGCGCGGCCTTTAAAATGGCAGGGGATAAGCTTGCTTTCACCGGTATACTCTCAAATCACCCCGACAGAAACGCGATTGAAGGCTTTTTAAATCTGCATGGAATTAAGCCTGTATTTTTAACAGACAAACCGATATTTGATGTTGGTTCGGTTCTTCCGATAGCTGAGCGGTAGTTTCTCTTAAATAATATTACAAAAACAGAAGACACGGAATTATTCCCCGTATCTTCTGTTTTTGTATTAAACTGAAATTTAAAAAATCATTATTTTGTAATTTCAAATACCCGGCCTATAGCGTCATAGCTTGATAGGGCTTCAATCTCTGCCTCAACGGGAGAGCTGTCATTTCGCAGAGCAAACACACAGGATGCGGTGACTGTCTCGCCCGGTGCAATCCTTTTGCTAAAGCCTATATCCGTATCTGTAAAAACCGCAACGTTTGTGGTTTCAAGCGAAATGCCGTCCTGATAGGAATATACGCTCAGTGTTTCCGCAAGGCTGTTTGAGTATTCCGTGCCATTCGTATACTCATAATAGATTCTGACAGCGGGATTTCCCAGAATGTCGGTTGTGTTTTCGGCTTTTTGAACCGAGACCTTATAGCAGTTCTCAAGAGTGCCGTGATTTGGAATACTTTCCGTCCATTTTGGGTCTGAAACAGGCTTTGTCAGGTGCTGTGCGGGTTTTCCCGGAAGCTTCCCCGGAATATATGATGCCGCAACTTCTCCCTCTTCGTCTTTGTCATTCCATGAGCCGGCAGTAATACTGACAGCTCCGCCTTTAGGATCGTATTTAAACTCATAGCAGCACTGAATTGTTATACCCGGTCTGATTCTGTATGACTGGTTATTATATGCGTCGCTGTCGTCGAAGGCGTAGGTTTCACTAAGCTCATCACCGTCCTGTGACACGGTGAATCCGAGTACACTGCCGGCGGAAACGGAGTTTGAGGAGTCGTTTGTAAACTCATAGAAAACACGCATTGCCGCGTCTCCGCCAACATCCGTAAAATCATTGGCTCCGACAAAAGAAATATAGTAATTATCGCTGTCGATATAGCCGCTGCCCGAAATGTTTTGATTTAGCGTGGAATCCGGTTTTTCAGACAGACTGCCCTGGTCATGACCCGACAGAGAGCCGTGAGAAACGGTCGGATGATATATGTCCTTACCCGACTTCTCAAAAACAACATAAAAACCCTCATTGTTCAGAAGCAGTCTTCCGTTCATCAGTGTAAGGTCGTAGACATCATTCTCATCGGACGCTTCAATACCGCCCTCGATTTCAACCCAGGTAGCGTTTTCTATTTCCGTGTTATATGCCGAGGCAATGAAGGCTGAGCCGTCACTGTTAATCTGTATTCCAAAAAGCCCGTCAACCTTTTCACCCAAATATGTATTTGTCAGCTCTCCGCTGCCATTATCAATCGCGGAGCTCTCCCAGTATCCGACATAAGGATTCTTATCCTGAAAAGTCTGGGAAATCAATACCACGGCGATTAACAAGAGAATAACCGCGGCTGAAATTACAATTGCCGCAACTTTTACGCCTTTAGACTTTGGTTTCATTCCGGGAGATGTGGGATATTCCAGTTCCTCCGGCATATAATATGGATTTTTAAGCCCCGAAGGAAGCTCATGAGTTTCCTTGCGGGCTTCAGCTTCATTATTCAGAGTTCCGGAATCTTGCGTAAGGTTTTCAGTTTCTTCTACGCTGCCGCAATCTTGGGCGACAGCCAGTTTAGCTCCGCATTCAGGGCAAAACAATGCTCCATTCGGAAGTTTATATCCGCATTCGGTACAAAACGCCATAATTACCTCCATATATTAAAACGTCTTATTAATTCGACTATTTCTTTTTATAATCGCACGGAACAGCTCTTCTTGTCAAGGTAATGTTGGGTCTCATGTATTTTGTCAAACGTTTAATACGTTACTAATGTCCGATTTCTTTCATACAAACATGTTAACAATTTCCGAACATTCTGCATTATTCACAATAATATTATTCATATTAGCAAATAAAAGCGTTGCAAAGACGACGTATTTGCTGTATAATCTAGGAAATGTGAAACGTCAAGAATTTAACATTGTCATTAATTTTGCAGACGGAAGCCCTAAATTCCGCTTGCAAAATTCAAATGTCAGGCCAAACTTGATACTCACCATTATGAAGAGTAATGGAACACGCTGGAAGTCCCTTTTTGGGAGAAGGAAGGAACAGTGTGTTTGCATTGCATTTATCAATCAAAAAGGAGACATTTATCATGAAAGAAGATTTCGGCTTAACCCAAGACCAAATTGACATTCAGCTTATGACTCGCGATTTTATTCGTAAGGAACTTCCTTTCGAAAGAATCAAGGAATGCGACGAAAAGAACGAAGTTCCAATGGAAGTCGTTAAGAAATGCGCCGACATGGGACTTACCAGCATTACTCTTCCTGAATCAATCGGCGGCGGCGGAATGGGTCAGGTAACAAACTCCCTCGTTCTCGAAGAAATCGGTTATCAGGATGTCGGATTTGCAACCACAATCGGTGCCTGCAGTCTTGCATACACACCTGTTGATCTGTTCGGCACTCAGGCTCAGAAGGAGCTTTTCGGTAAGTTCATCGTTGACGGCGGCCTTGCAGCTTTTGCTCTGACCGAAGCGGACGCCGGTTCCGACGTTGCAAACGGACGCACCACAGCTGTCAAGGACGGCGACGAGTGGGTTATCAACGGAACAAAATGCTACATAACAAACGGAAACAACGCAAGCGTTTATGCTGTTTTTGCAGTCACTACCCCCGATGCAGGAACTCGCGGTATGTCATGCTTCATCGTTGAGCGCAGCCGCGCCGGTATCACCTGCGGCAAGGAAGAGGAAAAGATGGGTATCCGTCTTTCCAACACCTGCGAAATGGTCTTTGATAATGTCCGCGTTCCCGCTGACCATCTTGTCGGCAAAGAGGGACAGGGCTTTAAAATCGCTATGAGCACCTTCGACATCACCCGCCCTGCAGGAGTTGGTGCCTGCACCTGCGGCGCTATGCGCAGCTGCATAGATAAGTGCCTTGAATACGCGGCAACACGTATTACTTTCGGCAACCCCATTCTTCAGAATCAGTCTGTTCAGTTCATGATCGCCGACATGGAAATCCGTTATGAAGCCGCCCGCGCTCTTGCATACAAGGTTGCGTCTCTTATAGATGCCGGCATTACCGACAGTGCTCTTGCTTCCGCTTCTAAGACTCTTTCCTCCGACTATCTTGTAAAGACAACAGAGGACGCAGTTCAGATCTTCGGCGGAAACGGCTACAGCAAGGATTATCCGATTGAAATCATGTACAGAAACGCAAAAATCAGCCAGCTCTTTGAAGGAACAAACCAGATTCAGCGCATGGTTATTGTTAAGTCCCTTCTTAAGGCTGCCGGCATGATGTAATCAGTCTCAGGTTTTTTAAAATACATACCAAATTGTTCAGCCGCAAAAAGTAGCGTGCTCAGAAAGTCCGCATCGACGCTCTGTGTCTGTGCGGACTTTGTGTGTTTGTTTATTGTCAATATATTATCAATAATATGACAATGTTGAGCTGCAAATACTCAAATAAATATGCATAATTATAGAAATTATTGCATTAGTTTGGCAACAAGCCATTCTATATTGACATTTATTTTTTAACCTGTATAATTAAATATCGTGGAAACATCAGCGTTTTCGAGTGTATTTTGCTAAATAGTGTTTTGTCTGCAGCACAGCTTTGCTGCAAAAGCACAAGGCTTATATAATCGAAAAAAGCAACAAAATGGAAAGAAGGAATACCTAACATGAATATGCTTGTTTGTATAAAACAGGTACCTGACACCACGGAAATCAGGATTGACCCCGTTAAGAATACCCTAATACGTGATGGCGTTCCCAGCATAGTTAACCCCTTCGACGCCTATGCTCTGGAAGCAGCCGCAAGAATTAAAGACACGGATCCCGATGCTCAGATCGTTCTTTTGTCGATGGGCCCCGAGCAGGCCAAGGTCGCTCTTAAAGAGTGCCTTGCCGTAGGCGGGGACAAAGCATACCTCGTAACTGACCGTTGCTTCGGTGGTTCCGATACGCTTGCAACAAGCTACATTCTTTCCTCTGCAATTAAGACTCTTGAGGAGACCGAAGGCAAGTTCGACATCATTTTCTGCGGCAAGCAGGCAATCGACGGCGATACCGCTCAGGTTGGCCCGGAAAT
>DBTM01000043.1:0-170 GCA_002307055.1 Clostridiales bacterium UBA1316 | reverse complement strand
ACGGCGATACCGCTCAGGTCGGCCCTGAAATTGCAGAGCATCTCGGCTATCCTCAGGTCACATACGCCGTTGAGGCTTTCCGTGACGGAGATCGCGTCAAGGTCAAAAAAGAAGCTGAAGACGGCTTTGAAATTATCGGTGTAAAGATGCCCTGCGTCATTACCGTTACA
>DBTM01000001.1 GCA_002307055.1 Clostridiales bacterium UBA1316 | reverse complement strand
GTTGACAAAACATCTTGGCAATCATTATAAAAAGGCAATTATATAAGTGTTTTCCATATCTTTTATCCTTTAAATACTATTTAATGGTTAATATTTTGTGCCATTTGCCAAGTTTTCATGACATTTAAAGAATCCTTTAATTTCGTTTATATTTCTGATATACTAAAATAGTATATACTCTGTCAATATTATTGTAAAGGGATATGCCGATGAACAACAACAATCATAACCGAAGCTCATCCGATGATGTCATATCATGGGTTATCGTAATTATATGCTTGGTGGCTTTCTGGCCGCTTGGGCTTGTTCTCTTACTGAAAAAAATAAGCTTTGCCGCCAAGAGCAACTCGTCTGGTTACTCAAATTTCAAGCCCGGGCGGGCTTCCTGGCCGTCGCATGGAAATCAGTACAAGCACAATGCTTGGGCGAAGAAGCCGTATCAGCGGCAGACAGCGGCACCGCAGGAGCCGGAGCAGCAACGAACATCATATCACCCTGCGCCCAAGGCGCAGCAGCCGTATACACCTTACCAGACAGCGCAGGCTCCGTGGGAGCCGCGGGTTAATTACTACGCGCAGAACACTCAGAAAAATCCAGCCTTAAAAAAGGATACATCAGATAAAAAAGGCAGAGACGTAAAAAATAACGGCAAGGGCCTGGCTGCTTTCCTGACCTTACTGGGTATCATCTTCAGCGTTGTCGGTATTTCGTGCATCTCTGCCGGCATCGGCCGTTCGGTCACTGCGGGAATGGATGGCAGCGCGCTGGGAACACTTTTGGTGGGTATATTTTTCAGCCTGGGGGGCCTCATATCTTTTATCTCCCGCTGGAATATCATGGGGCGCGTACGCCGCTGCAATAAATACTGGGCGATTCTCGGCGACCGGGAGGTCATGACTGTCACCGACATGGCCAAATCAGCAGGCATATCGCAAAAAAAGCTGCGTAAGGATCTCATCGAATTGGCTGACAACGGTCACTTCGGCAAATCGGCTTATTTTGACACCGGGCTCGACAGCCTATGCCTGACATCCAGCGCAGCTGAAAAAGCGCGTCATGGCACAAGCGCTGCCGGCGAGGTAATTTCCGATAAGCCTGTGAGCAGCGAAAACCAATATGTCACCATTATTAATGAACTCCATATGCTCTGCAGCAAGACGATTGATCCTTCTATCTGCGCCAATATCCAGCGCATTGAGGAACTAACAGCGAAAATATTCAAGATTGTTGAGGACAAGCCTGAAAAGGCGCCCCAAATCAGACGATTTATGAATTATTACCTGCCGACAACACTTAAACTTCTGCACTCATACGAAACACTTGAGAAGCAGGGCGTCGGCGGCGAAAATATTACATCTGCAAAACAGGATATCGAACGTATCCTTGAAACGCTCGCAGCTGGGTTCGAGCAGCAGCTCGACAACTTGTTTAAAGCGGATAAAATTGATATTTCTTCTGATATCAATGTGCTTGAGAATCTGATGGAACAAGATGGCTTAACAAATGAAGGAAACATTTTAAAAACCGCCGGAGGACATTAGACGCTTATATATTATTCATTTAAGAAGGCAGTAGAATATACCGTAAATAACAGATGTCGATATGCCGAACACAATGACAGGCCCCGCTATAATAAACATTTTAGCGCTCATGCCTGTGATAATTCCTTCGCTTTTAAATTCAAGCGCCGGCGCCGCGACAGAGTTGGCAAAGCCTGTTATCGGGACAAGTGTTCCAGCTCCAGCGAACTTGGCTAAATTGTCGTAGATTTTTAGTCCTGTCAGCAGTGCGCCGATAAAAACCATCGTGATCGACGTTGCTGGGCCCGCGCTGTCTTTGGGCAGGAGGCTGCTATAGCCGTTTAAAATTCCCTCGCCTATAGAGCATATAGCGCCGCCGGATACAAACGCCTTGAGCATATTCATCCATAACGGAGACTTCGGTGATTTTCTTGCAACATATTTTTCATACTCTTTTTTTGTCATCTTCATAAAAAACTCCAATTCCGCCGCACAGCAGCCGGACAAAACGTCCCGAAACTAGAATTTCCTGATGATAATAGATTATTCAAAAGTATTATTCAATCATAATAAACCAACGACAGAAAGAGCACCTTATCGGTGCTCTTTACAATTTTTGCTCAGAGTCAGATTATTCAGACAAGCTCAATGATAGCCATCTCGGCAGCGTCACCGCGGCGCGTACCGGTGCGGGTAATGCGCGTATAGCCGCCGTTGCGCTCTGTATAAAGCGTCGCCAGCTCCTTAAATGTTTTTGTTACGATATCTTCTCTTGTGATGAAAGACATCGCCTGACGTCTGGTTGCTAATGTATTCTTCTTTCCAAGAGTGATCATCTTCTCGGCAAGCGGCGCTATCTCCTTTGCGCGGGTAAGCGTTGTCTCCATATTCCCTTTATCAAGTAAATCGGTGACTTGCTGACGGAGCATTGCGATACGCTGATCTGTTGTTTTGCCGAGCTTACGTATTCCAGGCATTTCGTTTGCCTCCTTATTTTGAGATATAAATAGTTCGTTAGTTATTATCGTCGCTCGTGAGTGACAGTCCCATCATCGCAAGCTTGTGTACGACTTCCTCAAGCGATTTGCGTCCGAGATTTCTAACCTTGATCATTTCATCCTCGGACTTGGATATCAAATCTTCAACCGTGTTGATATTCGCGCGTTTGAGGCAGTTAAAGCTGCGAACCGAAAGATCCAGCTCTTCAATCGTCATCTCAAGAACTTTGTCTCTCTGTGTTTCGGCCTTCTCGACAACAGTGGATTTGCTGCTGATAGTTTCGGACAGGTCTGTGAACAGCGCAAAATGATCGCAGAGGATCTTTGCCCCCAAAGAGACAGCATCTCTGGCTGAAATCGTTTTATCTGTCCAAACCTCAAGCGTCAGTTTGTCAAAGTCCGTCATGTTGCCGACGCGGGTGTTCTCAACCGTATAGTTAACCTTCTGGACAGGCGTGTAGATTGAATCAATCGGAATAACACCAATAATTGGCTGCTGTAACTTATTCCGCTCAGCCGAAACGTATCCTCTGCCATGGCCCAGCGTCATTTCTATGCTGAGGGAAGCGTCGCTGCTCAATGTTGCTATGTGAAGCTCAGGATTCAAAATCTCCACTTCGCCGTCAGGCTTTATATCTCCTGCAGTTACTTCGCCCTCACCCGTGGCTTCTATATAAATTGTTTTCGTTCTCTGACTATGAAGCCGCGCAATGATTCCTTTGATATTGAGTATGATCTCCGTAACATCCTCTTTTACTCCCGGTATCGTCGAGAACTCATGCTGTATACCAGCTATTTTTACTGTTGTGACGGCAGTCCCGGGAAGAGAGGATAAAAGTATCCTGCGAAGGGAGTTTCCTAAGGTCGTGCCGTAACCGCGTTCCAGTGGCTCAACAACATATTTGCCGTAAGAGTCATCACCGGGTGTCTCAATACATTCAATACGCGGTCTCTCTATTTCTACCATATATACCCTCCTTCAATATTCAGCGCAGTACTACGCCTAGTGTGTCAGCTTTCCAATATGAGGGCTTGTTTTTTACTTCGAGTAAAGCTCAACGATCAGCTGCTCAGTGATGGGCAGGTCGATATCATCCCTTGAAGGATTATCCAAGACCTTTGCCGACAGTGAGGCTGCGCTGTAATCAAGCCACTTTGGCGGCTGTCTGAAGGAATTTGCTTCAATAACAGACTTGAATTTATCAAGGTTGCGGCTTGCTTGTTTTAGTGAAATTTCCATTCCCGGTTTGACGAGAAACGACGGGATATTGACCTTCTTGCCGTCCACAGTGAAGTGACCATGCAGAACAAGCTGTCTTGCTTCTGCACGGCTCATCCCAAAGCCGAGTCTGTAAACTGTATTGTCAAGGCGTCTTTCAAG
>DBTM01000068.1 GCA_002307055.1 Clostridiales bacterium UBA1316 | reverse complement strand
GTGATATTTTTTTTTTTTCCAAGCAGAAGAGGGCATACGCGATTAAGTGCCGTACAGAAAGTGAGAAATGTAAACAATGTTGATACCTTTGCGCAGCTGTGCCGCGTCTGCCGCAACTACTGCGAAATAAACGGTATTCCCGACACACTGGCGACTGAGTTGGAAATTTCTATACGGGCAAAGAAATTCTTGTATGAGGATGCCTTATTATACCTACTCGTAAGCGTTTTGATGGGTGAGGTTTCTCCCCGCACGAACGTCTCTCATGTGCTGATTGACGAAGCGCAGGATTATAACCTGATTCAGCTCTATATTATAAAAGCTCTCTACCCGCGAAGCTATTATACTTTATTGGCTGATATTAACCAAGCAATTCATCAAATCACATCAATCCATCGCTATGAGGATTTTAACCTGATATTTGGTGATGCGTTACAAAAATGCCATCTCAGCAGGAGTTATCGTTCCTCTGGTCCGATCAACGCTTTGGCATTTCAGCTTATCGGAAAATCCGGCGGTTGCTTCATTGATGATTCCTCCTATTTTAACCGGGACGGAAAACTGCCGTACTACATCGTCACCAAAAACTTCAGCGAAACGATTACCAAAAGCATCAGCAGCTTATCTGGTTATAACACAATAGGCATTATCACTGCCACCGCAGAGCTGGCGGTTGATATACAAGCATCACTGAACAGCAGCATCACTGTACAGTTGATAACCGATCCTCAAGATGAGATACATAACCGCATTGCGGTATTGCCGTTGATCCTAACCAAAGGCCTTGAATTTGACGTTGTATTTCTTGTTAACTGCTTTTCCGACAGCGGTCGCGAGGAACTGGATAGGCATAAAGCGTATTTAGCCTGTACACGTGCACTGCACGCACTTTTTATTCTTGCTTCAGCCTCTCTGCCAGGCTGCTTCGACGACTGCGTGCCATTATTGAATATTGAATTCCAGTCATAAGCCAACCTTGACTTTTTGTCGGCTATAATATATTGTACTTATGCGCTTACAAAAAGTAAGGTGAGCCAATGTCTGACAACAAGATGGGTCGTCCTCCATCCGATAATCCTTTATCGGAGAGAATTTATTTACGCGTAAACGCAGAAACAAAAGAAATATTGGATGCCTGTACGGTGAAAATGCATGCTACCCGTTCAGAGGTTGTACGAAAAGGGATATATTTGGTGCGGGACGAACTCGAGAATAAAAAGCAAAGTAATTAGCGCGCTCCAGTAAATGATTACGCCACTTCCCCCCGCCGACAGATAGCTGATAATGGAAACGCCATTCCCGTTCCGGAAATGGCGTTTTCTCTAATCATTCTTGTTTTTCTTTCTGTTTATTCGACGGATTATATAGCAGAATGATATTCAATGACGCCAAATGTCGAAAATACAAAGACGTACATAAGCAGCGATAATGAGGCCGCAGTTTATCAGGAACTACGACCTCATTTATTTATATTTATCGGCATTTATTTAGGATTATTTAGGCTATTATACAATTTCATTACAATTATTTAGTAGTATAACACACAAAAAGTAAATGAAAAATGCAAATATATTCGTTCATTTTCATATTAGCTTCTTAAAATCCTGATGTCCTAATTATTAGCCGTCAAAATAATCGTCATATTAGGAAGGAGCATGGTTATGCCGAGAAGAGGCGAAAATGTGTACAAGCGAAAGGATGGAAGATGGGAGGGGCGCATACGGCGAACTGATGGTAAATATCACTATCTTTATGCAAAGACATACAAGGAGATCAAAGAAAAAAAGGCAAAATACCAGTGTATTATCGCTTCTGAGATGTGTGACACGCCGCCCGGCTCAGAAAACCCAGCAGAATTATTTGATGGCTGGTTGAAAAGCTGCTGTTCCGGCGAAGTGAAACCGTCCACTTTTGAAAATTACCACTCCTGCATGAAAAATTATGTCATTCCATTTTTTACGCATGACAACGGCAAAAAGCTGACCGTAACGTCGACTGAGAGATTTGTGAATTATATCAAAGAAAACGCAATGCTTTCGGATTCATACAAGAGAAAAATCCTGATTATTTTCAAAACAGCCTTACGTACTATCTTAAAAGGTACTGCGGAGTATGCGTCAATCCTGCAGATAATCAGCCTTCCGAAAGCGGCGAATTCCGAGATTTTGGTCTTCTCGGTAAAGGAACAAAGGCTTTTCGAAAATACCATCTTAATGTCCGGAGAAAAACGTGACCTTGGGATGCTGCTGTGCCTGTATACGGGTATACGGCTGGGCGAGCTGTGCGCTTTGAAGTGGAGTGATATCGATATTGAAGCAGGCGTCATGTCCATTTCCCGCACGGTGTCCCGGTCTAAAAATTTCTGCGAGGGCGGTAATAAAACAACGCTTCTTACTGGTACGCCGAAAAGCCAAAAGTCAAACAGGAAAATTCCCTTACCCGACTTTTTACTGAAATTGTGCTGCGAATGGAAAAGCACATCAGCAGACGAGCATTGTTTCATCCTTTCCGGCGGTGAAACGCCGTTAGATCCGCGTTCGTATCAAAAGCGATACAAAAAAATCATGTCGTGCGCCGGAGTCAAATACCGAAAATTTCATGCGATCCGTCATACCTTCGCCACGCGGGCTCTTGAACTCGGCGTGGATATCAAGACCCTCAGCGAGATTCTGGGACATTCTAATGTCTCCATTACGCTAAACACCTATGCACATTCCCTGCTGGAACAAAAAAAGATAGCTATTGATAAGTTTAATACTCTCTATGTTTCTCGTCTTGATTTCAACTTATACGCCGTCAAGGATTCCGTCACAGCCGTTTAAAACGTGCAATGCAACTGAAATCCGATAAACACCGCAGTTCCTGATAAACTGCGGCTCCGAGCCGACATAGCTTTGACAATCGTTTATTTGAATTAATGTCGATCTATGACGCCGCTGTGAAAAACAAAAGATCGGAGGGCGGGAGAACAGTTGATCATCAGATAACCAACACTATAGGAGGGAATTACATTGGATAAACCGACACAGGACCTGCAAGAAAACATAGAGCCCGAAGCCGAGGAGGATAGCTTGAGAAGCAAATACTTGACTTTTATTATCAGTAAGGAAACTTACGGCATAGAGATCAGGTATGTGACCGAAATTGTCAGTATCGAGGAAATCACCGCGATGCCGGAAATGCCGAATTACATCAAGGGTATTATTAACCTCAGAGGTCGGATTATACCCGTTATTGACGTCAGGCTCCGATTTGGCAAGCAGGAGCGGCAGTACGACGACAGAACTTGCATCATTGTAATGAATTACTACGAGCACATGACCGGACTCATAGTCGACAGCGTTTCTGAGGTTCTGACGATCCCGGAGACTAATATAGTGGAGCTGTCGAAAATAAACACCGTCAATTCCAACAGTTGTATCAATAATGTCGGCAAATGCAGTAATAATGTCATTTTACTGATTAACTGCAGCGCCTTGATCGAGCTTGAATCAGATTCTATTAACATCGAAGGAAGTGCATCTTGATGAAATGGTATATAAACCTGAAAATTTCGCAAAAACTACTTAGCGGATTTTTAGTTGTGGCAATTATTGCAGGTGTTGTCGGTGTATTCGGCATCCTCTATTTAAAAGAAATTCAGTCGTTGGATGTTGATATGTTTACAAGGCATACTGCTACATTTGACGATTTGGCGAGAGTTTTGGAGGACTACCAGGAATCTCGCGTTAACTTACGCGATATGCTCATCTTAACAGACCAGTCAAAAGCACAGCAGAAAATTGACAGCTTCAAGCCTCTGGAAGAAGAAATTGCTGCATCGCTCAAGACGTTTGAAGCAGGCATTAAGGACAGCAATGTTCAGCAGAACTTCGACACGCTGAGCAAGGCAATAACAGATTTCAATACTTATATTGACAATGAGATCAGTTATTACCAATCAAATCAGAAACAGCGGGCAATCGACAGCATGTATAGCGACGGCGCTCAAATTTCCGATACCGTTCAAACCGCAGGAGACAATTTATTGAAACTCAAGGTCGATATGGCGCAGAAAAGCTCCGACACAAATGAATCAACGGCAAATACGGCGACAATCGTGTTGATTGTTATTGTGGCTGCCGGCATGGCTGCGGCAATCCTTCTCGGTGTATGCATATCGCGTATTATCAGCAAGCCGATACGGAAGATGGTCGATGCGGCGTCTTTGCTGGCCAAGGGCGATGTGAATGTCAGCGTCAATGTAGATACGCGTGATGAAATTGGCACACTGGCAAAGGCTTTTGATGATCTCATCGTCAGCACAAAGGAACAGGCGATTCTTACGGAGAGGATCGCGGAGGGCGACCTGGCAGTCGACGTCATGATCCGGTCGAAAGATGATCTGCTCGGGAAAAGTATCGAATCGCTGGTTGAACAGCTGAACCAGATTATCGAGACGATTGTCCAGGCAGCTGACCAAGTCGCTTCCGGATCGACGATCGTATCCAACTCCAGCATCGCACTATCACAGGGATCAACGGAACAAGCCAGCTCGGTTGAAGAGCTGACGGCTTCTCTGGAAGAAATATCTTCTCAGATCACCATTAACGCAAGTAATGCGAAAACAGCCAGCGATCTGACAAAGGACGCGGAAATAAACGCGGAAAACGGCAATGTTCAGATGAAAGAAATGCAGGCGGCAATGGCGGCAATCAACGAATCCTCCAGCAGCATCAGCAAAATTATCAAGGTGATCGACGATATTGCCTTCCAAACGAATATACTCGCGCTGAACGCCGCTGTCGAAGCAGCCAGAGCGGGGCAGCATGGGAAGGGATTCGCCGTTGTCGCAGAGGAAGTGAGGAGTCTGGCTGCGCGATCGGCCAATGCCGCAAAAGAGACGACTGATTTGATTGAGAGTTCAATTATTAAGGTGGAAACCGGTACGAAGATCGCAAACAATACGGCAGACGCGTTAAGTCAGATTGTAATGCAGGTCAAAAAAGCCGCGGTTCTAGTCGGCGATATCGCCACGGCTTCGAGCGAGCAGGCATCCGGAGTCGAACAGATCAATCAGGGTGTTATGCAGATTTCGCAGGTCGTTCAGACAAACGCTGCCACATCTGAAGAAGGCGCGGCGGCAAGCGAAGAATTATCCAGCCAGGCGGCACAGCTTAAAGAGATCGTAAGCATTTTCAAACTCAAGCGGAATATCGGCGTTAAACCGGCAATCACTCCCGTGCTTGCAGTCGAAAAGAAAAGCATCCCGACGCTGCCTGCCGCAAAAATTAAAATATCCATGGGAGACGGCGATTTCGGTAAGTACTGAGTAAGGACGAGCTGTAACATCGCGTATCATGGTCGTCAGCTACGACCTGGAGGGATTGTTCGTCAATGCAAGATCATTATCTAAAAATGAACCTTCAGCAATTAATCCGACCATTTGATTCCTGTAGCCAAAAACACGTTGTGGATCAATATGTCAGAGATTCGATTGTCTGCGCACTTCTGAATGCACTTAACGAAAAGGACACAGGAGCAGATGACCATGCGCAGAGACTGTTAACCTTAAGCAGCCGGATCAGCATAAAGCTCGGATTGTCTTCAAATCAAACAGAAGACCTCTCGATGCTTGCCCTGCTGCATGACATAGGAAAAATTGGCATCAGCAGAAGCATCCTGCAGAAACCTGCGCCGCTCACAGCGGAAGAATGGGCGGAAATGAAGCAGCACCCGCAGATCGGATGCCGAATTGTACAAGCCTTACCGGAGCTTTCCGGTATTGACGAATGCATATTATATCACCATGAACGCTGGGACGGAAAAGGCTATCCTATGGGGCTTAAAGGCGAAGACATACCACTCTTGTGCAGGATCATATCTGTAATCGACGCGTATGACGCGATGACAAATGATCGGGTTTACCGCAGAGCTTTATGCCCAAGTGCTGTATTTCTGGAACTCCAGAGCAACGCCGGGACGCAGTTCGACGCTGATATTGTTCATATTTTTCTTGATATGCTGCGTTCAGAACCCGGTTCCAATGTCATCCCTCTGCAAATCGGTAAGCCTATGTTGTAGATCAAGCAATATTTTCATAAGTAACAGACCCGTCGTTTTATAATAGGGTACCCCCGGAGTTGAGTGATGTAATAAAAACTATTTACTCTGGGGGTTAACCATGTCAATTTAATGGAAGTACCGGTAGCATACGAAAACGTATGCTCACAGTTGAGCGTTATTTTTTGCAAGGAAACCAACTATTTTTAGACCTGCTTTGTTTTGCTAGGTCTTCTTTTTCAGTATTAACTGCATCTGCAGGAATAGATCTCTTTACAGTATTAATCAGAAGTGTTATATTTTCAATATAAATTCTCAACGAAAGGGTAATTTCTGTGGAAATGAGAGTAGCAGCGCCTGATGATATTGCTCAGATCAGTGTTTTATTGGAGCATTCATTCGCCTATAACGCCGCCCATCAGCCGAGTTATTATAAGGAAGCTTCTGAAAAAGGTCAATACCCGAGAAGCGTTATCGGCAGTGTTAACGGCGATATCTACATAGCTCTCGATGAAGAAGTCGTCATTGGGCTCATCCATGTGGAAGAGAGAAGCACCCCCCCATACGAAACATACATCCCTCATAAATATGCTGAAGTCGTTGACCTTTTCGTCGACCCAACATATCGCGGACAGGGCGTCGGCGAAGCGCTGGTCAGCGCTGCAAAGAAGTGGGCTGCGTCACGTCGGCTCGATTATCTCGAGTTGTTCGTCCTATCCGAAAACGACGGCGGTATCAGATTTTACGAACGCATGGGGTTTGAAACAGTCTCCCATAATATGAGGCTGCTGCTAAATGATTGATTAAAGGAGAGATTTCCGTGGATAAAGCCGAAACGGCTCTTGAGCTATTCAGAAACAATTTCAATTGTGCTCAGTCTGTTTTCACCGCATTTTGTGAAGACTACGGCTTGCCGCGAGATACAGCTTTGAAGCTGACGAGCGGGTTGGGCGGCGGTGTCCGCTGCGGTGAGATCTGCGGAGCGGCGTCCGGCGCTGTTCTGGTTATTGGACTCAGCTGCGGTCATTCAATCCTCGGCGATATGCAAGCTAAAGAACTATGTAATAAAGAAACCGTTGAGTTCATGAAACGTTTCCGGGAACGGAACGGCAGCCGTGTCTGCCGTGATATTCTGGGCATCGACATCTCAGTGGGCGACAACAGAGTAAAAGCGAAAGAACAAAATCTCTTTAATACTGTCTGTGTCAGCATGGTGAGCAGCGCTGTAGAAATTTTAGAAAACATGGGTTATTAAGCGATAAACTTACCCAATATATAACGCCGACAGTCCTATGCCGTTTCTTAGCCTTGGACTGCCGGTTTTTATACATTTTGCCTCATTAATCATCAGGTTCAGAAGAGCTTCGATTTTAAAATTTCCGCAATAATCGGCAGTGTTACCAGAGATAAAAGTGTCGACACAAAAATGAGCTTTGAGGCAAATGCCGAATCTGCTCCGTATTTTTTTGCCAGCATCGCCGTAATCGTCGCCGCCGGCATTCCTGAGGCTAATACGGCCACTCCGGTTACAACAGGGTCGATGCTCATCAGACGCAGCACAACGAATGTAATAGCTGGAATGAGAATGAGCCGGAACGCTGAATAATAAAAGCACGCTTTATCTAAAAGCGACCTGAAATTGACCTCACTAAGGATCGACCCAACGACGATCATCGACATCGCCGTCAGGCAGCTGCCGATGACATTGATCGAGCCGCTGAGGAATTCCGGCAGCCGTACCGGAGAAAACAGGTACGCAAAGCCCAGGATGACCGCCCAGATAGCCGGATGCGTCGCAAGCTGCCTAAGCTGCTGCTTTTTATCCGAGCTCGTGAAAAGTGACAGTCCCGACGTCCACATAAACAGGCGCATCGGTATAAGGATGATGGATGTGTAAAGGGCGCCAGTCGCCCCAAAGACCGAGGCAATGACCGGCAGCCCCATAAAACCGACATTGTTGGTGATGGTGGCGTATTGCATTACAACGCGCCTTTCAACAGGGAAACGCTGATAAAGGCACTTGTTGAGCAGCATATATATAAGCTGTGCGGCAAAGCCGATAATAAAAACGATCGCGCATTCCCGAAGCATATCAATAGACAAAGCCATTTCGAATGAGTGAAATATATTGCACGGCAAAATGATATAAATCACAACATTCGTCATATCCCGCCGTGCTTCCGGCCCGAAAATCCCCTTCTTTGTTATAATATAGCCGACAGCTATAAGTATAAAAATCTCTATCTGTATCTGTAATATCCAAACCACCAGCTCACATATAAACTGCAGGTATTATACCGGATATGGATTGAAGAAACAATGCGGAATCTATAAAAAGAGTCTTGTATTATCATCGCAGATAGTACAAGACTCTTTTGTTTGTTTATTTTAAGCTTTCCGCTGCTTCTCTTATATCGCCCGAGAAATACAGGGAGCCAAGTGCGCAGACGATACCGTCGGGTCCGGCTTGCTTGATCGCTTCTGATACGCCGTCAGGAATCGAGGCGCTGGCTGTGACGGGCTTGCCGTACACGGAGAGGATCTCTTTAAGCTTTTCCGCTTTCATCGCACGGGGGTTGTGCGGTGTCACTGTGACAAAAGCTTTTGCCAGGGGTGTAATGAAGCTCATCATGCCGCCGACATCCTTATCTGCCATAACGCCGACTAAAAAAATAATTTTCTTATCGCCGAAGTGCTTTTTCAAGCTCTCTGCCGTCGCTTCGATGCCGTGCGGGTTGTGTGCGCCGTCCAAAATGAATGCGGGGTGATTCATCAGGACTTCAAACCGGCCGGGCCAGTAGACCTGCGATAAACCGGTCATAATATCCGCGTCACTGATTTTCCAGCCTTTTGCGCGTAAAACTTCGAGAGCTGTGATTGCTAAGGCCGCGTTTTTCGGCTGGTATGTACCAACGAGCGGTAGCTTAATGTTTTTATAAGGCTTAAAATCAAAACATGCGGTATTCAAGTCGAACCCATGAATTGTCAGGCGCGTAAAATCCGTGCGGTGCAGCATCGCTTTTTTCTCCTTGCACACGCGCTCGAAGACCTCTTCTACTTCCCTTTCGCCGCCGTAGATGACGACATCGCCGCCTGTTTTGATGATACCGGCTTTCGCCGCAGCTATCGCCGTGAGTGTCGGCCCGAGTTCGGCAGTATGGTCAAGTCCGATAGCTGTTATCACAGCCGCTTCCGGTGTGTCGATCACGTTTGTCGAGTCGAGTTCTCCGCCCATGCCGACCTCAAGTACGACAATGTCGCATTTTTGATATAAGAAATACTTCATAGCCAGCGCTGTAATCAGCTCAAATTCCGTCGGCGCGTCTGTCATGGCATCGGCAAACGGGCGAATCTCCTCCGTCAGCTGTTCGAGCTCCTCGTCGGTGATATGCGTGCCGTTGACCTGCATGCGTTCATTGAACCGCAGAATATACGGCGAGGTATATAACCCTGTCCGGTAACCCGCCTGCTGTAATACAGCTGCTGTGCAGGCTGCTGTCGAGCCTTTGCCGTTTGTCCCTGCAATATGGACGAACTTCAGTGCTTTTTCCGGATTCCCGAGTGATGCCAGCAGTTTCCGCGTTCTCTCAAGACCGGGTTTACTTCCCTGCCACTTTACGTTGTGGATGTACCGCAGCGTTTCCTCGTAACTCATTCTTTTTGCCTCCATACCTGTCCAATCCCAAAGCGTTAAACAGACCGCTCTTATATAAAAGGAAAACTAACATAATATCAAAAACTGCAATGGCTGTTTTGACCGGTGTTCGAATCGGCAGGTTAACTAAAAACGGTACGTTATTAAGCCATTGCAGTGAGAGGGTACTCCAGAGGACTGGGCCAAGAATCTCAGCCGGTAAAATCATCGCAATAAATGTAACGAGTTTTGTTCTCTTTTTAAGCAGCATCCCTATGAGCGGCGGGACAACGCCCATAATGACAGGCGTCAATGCCATCGGCGCGAACCAGGGGAATGCGGAAAACAATGTTGTCCCAAGGAAATCGGACACTAACCCTACGATTCCGCCTGCAATTGGGCCAAATAAAAGACCTGCCATGATGATAGGGAGGTTTCCGAATGCGATTCGGATGTTTGGCGTCGGCATAAAACCGAGCATGCGTTCCAGAACGATGCTCATCGCCATGAGCAATCCAAGTGTAACAATCATTTTTGTTGTGAAAAACTTCTTTTTGGGCATAATAATACCTCCTTAATAATGTGTGCGCATGCTTATAAAGCCGTAACACCAGTACATGCTATAAAAGTAGCGTATACTGAAATTGAGCTATATACAGCAAGCACTTCCTGTGCGCCACATATAGGAGGTTTTCTCCGGTATGCAGCAGCGGGATGCGGACACCGTACCGTGGAATAATCCTTCGTCCAACTGACAACTCCCCGTCCAGTCGGCACTTTACGCAAGGTGACCTACTCTGCTTAGACTACAGCTAAACTGCCGCAGCCAAGTTTTTATGGATATATATTACCACGACTGCATTATCTTGTCCATACGTAGTTTTGCACATTCATACGACAGTTTTGTATATTTTTCTTGTCATGCGTCATGTTATATTTGCTTTTATTACGTGTTTATGTTATACAGTAATTGTCATATAATTCTTTAATTATTATTTTGTGGTAATTATGAAGGAGGCAATAAAATGGGGCGCAGGATCATCACTGATAAATCAGCGATAATAAACAAGGCAGTGACAGCAGCGACGGGAACAACGGCAGCCGTCGGTACGACATCTGCAACAAAAGCGGCGGTTTCAGACGATTACATAACGAAATTAATCAAATATATTCCCACAGAAATTGTAACATTATTCCTATTTATTGACGGTATCCTGAAATCCTTCCATTCAAGTACTGCTGTCGGTTGGAGTCTCTTTTTTCTTTTGCTTGCCTTCACGCCTGTTTACATGTGGCGTATGACGGTTCTTCAAGCAAAACCGCCTGCTTGGGATCAGATTATTGTTTCGTTTTTCTCCTTTGCGCTCTGGGTATATGTCATCGGCGGGCCGTTTGCAGACCTGTCCTGGTATGCGCCGCAATATGGTTCAATTCTTGTCGCACTCTTTACTGTTGCCGTTCCCCTATTCAAAAAATAGATTGAGTCGAAAAAGCAGCGCAGCCGAAAGGCTGCGCTGCTTGATAGGCATTGAGTTATTTAACCATTTTCGCAATTTCGTCAGCGAAATTTTCCTGCTTCTTTTCGATGCCCTCGCCCTTTTCAAAACGAGTGAACGCTTTGACGGTGATTGTGCCGCCGAGTGCTTTGGCGACCTGCTTGACATGCTGTTCAACAGTGAGCTTGTTCTCTTTGACAAAGGGCTGGTTCATGAGGCAGATGTCCTCATAGAACTTATTGATACGGCCCTTGACCATATTTTCAGCGATCGCCAGAGCTTTATCCTCAGGCAGGTTTTTAGCTTTATTTTCTTCAATCGCCTTGACGAGCTGGATATGCCGCTCTGTTTCAAGCTCGGCAGGGTCAACGGAGTTCGTGTCAAGATAGAGCGGGTGCATCGCCGCGGCTTGCATGGCGATATCTTTTCCGAGCGTGATAACAGCGTTCAAATCGCTGATATTGGCTGTTTCCATATTGACAAGCACACCGATTTTACCGCCTGCGTGAACATACGGGACGTTAACACCGGTCGTAAAACGAACAAATCGGCGAATGGTGATGTTCTCTCTGATGACTTGGATCATTTCCAGCAGCTTATCCTGAACAGAAATGTCGCAGCCGGGATATTTTCCGGTAAGAAGTGCGTCAATATCGGCAGGCGCATTTTTAGCTACGGCTTCGGCTACACCCTTAACGAAATTAATGAACATTTCGTTCTGGGCAACAAAGTCTGTTTCGGCATTCACTTCAACAACGACGCCCACAGTATCGAATACAGCGGCATATGCAATGCCTTCAGCGGCAATACGTCCGGCTTTTTTCTGTGCGTCGGCAAGACCCTTTTCGCGAAGGTAAATAACTGCTTTATCCATATCTCCGTCAGTTTCTGTCAGCGCTTTCTTGCAGTCCATCATGCCGACGCCCGTCATGTCGCGGAGATCCTTTACATCCTGTGCTGTAAATGCCATGTTTACTCAGCCTCCTCGTCCGCTGCCTTTTCCGCTGCTATTTCTATAATTTCGTCTTTTTTATCAGGGACAGCTATTTCATCTCCTACGGCGTCCGCGCCCTGTCTGCCTTCCTGGATTGCGCTGGCCATTGCCTGCGATATCAGACGGATGGCACGGATGGCATCGTCATTGCCGGGGATGATATAATCAATTTCGTCCGGATCGCAGTTCGTATCAACGATTGCGACGATCGGGATATTCAGCTTGCGGGCTTCCGCAATTGCATTTCTTTCTTTGCGCGGGTCGACGATAAAGAGCGCTGCGGGGAGTCTCTTCATGTCTTTAACGCCGCCGAGATATTTTTCCAGCTTGATGATCTCATTGGAGAGCTTGATAACCTCTTTTTTAGGCAGCATATCAAACGTGCCGTCATCCTGCATCTTGCGAAGCTGAGCCAGACGGTCGATACGAGTGCGCATGGTTTTGAAGTTCGTAAGCATGCCGCCGAGCCAGCGGGCGTTGACGTAGAACATGCCGACACGTTCGGCTTCTTCTTTGACGGCATCCTGTGCTTGTTTCTTTGTTCCGACGAAAAGGAGCGAGCCGCCGTTCTCACTGATTGAGCGGACAAAATTGTACGCTTCCTCAAGCTTTTTTACGGTCTTCTGCAGATCGATAATATAGATTCCGTTGCGCTCCATATAGATGTACGGAGCCATTTTAGGGTTCCAGCGCCTTGTCTGGTGGCCAAAATGCACACCGGCCTCCAGAAGCTGTTTCATTGAAATTACTGACATTTACTTTCCTCCAATTTTTGTTTTTCCTCCAGCCCCGTCAACTTTTACGCCAACCATACGGCAACGCATGGCCTCCGGCACATGGCATAAAATCAGGAACTGTGCGTATTTCGCTTATTTTACGAAGCAAAGAGCATTTTACCAAATAAACAGAGTAAAATCAAGCACAATTATTATATTATTAAAGCATTGCCGGATGAATGGCACCCGGCAATGCTTTCAGTCCCGAATTATTCGCTCACACCCAGACGATTTTGCGGCGTTTTTCGCGCTTAAAATCTCCGTCGACATCGATAAGTATGATATCGTCGCCGATGCGCCGGATGCACTCCCACGGTATGACAAAGTCATCCTCTCTCCAGAAAAGCCCGAAAAAGCGGCAGGGTCCCGGCACGACTATTGCCAGTATACAGCCGGTTAGAGTATCGATAATCACATCGCAGACGAAGCCCATGCGAAAACCGTTATGTATGTTGATGACCTCCTTACAGCGGAGATCCGCAATTCTGCACTGCATTATACCAGCCTCCTAAACTTAATTCTCCCCTTCATTTTATTCATAGAGATGCAAACAAATAACCCAACCTGTACGCATAGTTTATGATAAGCCGTTAGTAAGCACGTAAAATTACATAACATATGTATTTTAGCCTTGACTTTTAACGACGGCTCTTGTATTATTAATCACTGTCAAGTATAATCACTTAACAGCCGGAGGCGATCTGAATGACGGACGATAAGCTGCGTATGACGATGCTCTTCGATTTTTATGGTGATTTGCTCACGGATAAGCAGCGTGAATACTATGACCTGCATCACAACGAAGATTTGTCATTATCGGAGATCGCCGAAAATGTCGGCATCACGCGCCAAGGCGTCTATGACATTATCGTCAGGGCTGAGAACATCCTGCTTGAGACCGAACAGAAGACAGGGATTATTAAAAGATTCACTGAATTGCAGGGCGGAATCGCAAAAGCCGTTTGCCTTGCCGAAGATATTAAAAGTCATGCTCAGAACGAAGCATCCGCCGCCCTGGCGTCACAGCTCATCCATTTACTTTCATCACTGAAAGGATAGATATCCGATGGCATTTGAAAACTTATCCGACAAATTAAATGCCGCCTTTAAGAAGCTGCGCGGCAAAGGCCGATTGCATGAAGCCGATATTAAGGAAGCCATGCGCGAGGTCCGTCTGGCACTGCTGGAAGCGGACGTCAGTTATAAGGTTGTCAAGGATTTTATTAATACCGTCACGGAGCGCGCTGTCGGTAAAGACGTATTAGAGAGCCTGACGCCTGCGCAGATGGTTATCAAGATTGTCAACGAAGAGCTCTGCAATCTGATGGGCAGCAAAAACACAAAGATCACAATAGCTTCCAAGCCGCCCACTGTTGTCATGCTCGTCGGTCTGCAAGGCGCCGGTAAGACGACGAACGGCGCTAAGCTTGCGGCTCTGATGCGCAAGCAGCAGAGCAAGCGGCCCTTACTCGTGGCATGCGATATCTACCGCCCCGCCGCTATTACACAGCTGGAAACCGTCGGTAAGCAGCTCGATATCCCGGTGTTCCAGATGGGTACAGCTAACCCTGTCGACATCGCTAAAGCTGCCATCGTGCATGCCCATCAGCATGGCAATGACATCGTCTTTCTCGACACAGCCGGCCGTCTCCACATCGATGAAACGCTCATGGATGAGCTTAAAAATATCAAAGCTGCCGTCAATCCCACAGAGATCCTGCTCGTCATCGACGCGATGACAGGTCAGGACGCCGTCAACGCCGCCACAGCCTTCAATGATGCTTTGGGTATTGACGGTATCATGCTGACGAAGCTCGACGGCGACGCCAGGGGCGGCGCGGCGCTGTCCGTCAAGGCCATTACCGGAAAGCCCGTTAAATTCGCCGGTACAGGTGAAAAGCTAGACCAGATTGAGGTTTTCCATCCCGACCGCATGGCATCGAGAATTCTTGGCATGGGCGATATGCTGACGCTGATTGAAAAAGCCGAACAAAATTTTGACGAGAAAAAAGCAGCCGAAATGGCCTCAAAGCTCTCCGGCAATAAATTTACACTGACCGATTATTACGAGCAGCTGGGGCAGATAAAGTCCATGGGCAGCTTATCTGAAATAGCCGGTATGATTCCGGGTATGGATGCCAAAGCTCTGGCCGGTGCTTCAGTCGACGAGAAGATGATTTCAAAAACCGAAGCGATCATCTTATCCATGACGCCGTCTGAACGTGAAAATCCGAGTGTTCTGAATTCCAGCAGAAAAAAGCGTATCGCTGCCGGAAGCGGTATGCAGGTTGTCGATATCAACCGTTTATTAAAGCAATTTGAGATGATGCAAGCGATGACGAAGCAAATGTCAAAAGGGAAAATGCCGGCGATGTTCGGTTCCAAAGCCCTTGGCGGTAAAAACATGAAGAGCAAAAAAGGCCTCTTCGGCTTCTGACGGGCACGACAGGCAGGTTAATACTCGAAAAGTATTTACTGATATATTTCTTATTAAATTTACGGAGGCATATAAAATGGTAAAAATCAGGCTGCGCAGAATGGGCGCCAAGAAAAACCCCTACTACAGGATTGTTGTTGCCGACTCTTTAGCGCCCCGCGACGGCAGATGCATTGAGGAAATCGGTTCATACGATCCGATGACCGAACCGAAGACACTCAAGGTCGATTCCGAACGCGCACAATACTGGATTAAGAACGGCGCACAGCCGACAGAAACAGTCAGGGCTCTTTTGAAAAAAGCCAGCGCTTTATAATTGAGGGTAAACCGATGAAGGATTTGCTTATTTATATCGCACAAAATCTTGTTGACAACCCTGACGATGTCACGGTAACAGAAAAAGAAGCAGAGGCAGAAACGGTTTATGAACTCCGTGTTGCCCAAAGCGATATGGGTAAAATCATCGGACGTCAGGGTAAGGTCGCCAAGGAAATCAGGACACTCATGCGCTCGGTTGCCCAGCGGCAGGGTAAGCGCATCAGAATTGAGATCATCGACTGACTGGCTTTCATGATGTTCATTTTCGGAGGTTCTAAATGCTCAAACAATTCCTTGAAGCCGGCAAGATCACGGCTACACACGGTATTCGCGGTGAGGTCAGAATACAGCCGCAGACAAATTCACCCGAATTTCTCTGCGGCTTCAAAACGCTCTATATAGACAGCGTCCCGATAAAGGTTGTTTCTTCAACCGTTCACAAGTCCGGGGTCATTACTCAATTTGAGGGTATCAACGGTATTGACAGCGCCGTTAGGCTGAAGAACAAAACCGTTTATATCGACAGAAATGAGGCCATACTCGAGCCCGGCGAGCATTTTCTCTCCGATTTAATCGGCCTCAAAGCCATTGAAGCCGATTCCGGTAATGAGCTCGGAAAAATCACTGAAATTATTCCGCTCAATCCGAATAATGTCTATGTCATAACCGGCAATCGTGAAATCCTCGTACCTGCAGTTAAGGAATTTGTTAAGGAAATCAATGTTGAAGAAGGCTATGTCTCGTTCAGACTGATAGAAGGCATGTAAATTATATGAGAATCGATATCATGACGCTTTTTCCTGATACCATGGGTGATATCCTCTCGGAGAGTATTCTCGGGCGCGGTCAGGAGCGCGGATTTATACGAATTGAGTGTCATCAAATCCGCGATTATTCGACTAATAAACAAAATCAGGTGGATGATTATCCCTATGGCGGCGGCCGCGGCTGTGTTATGCAGGCGCAGCCGCTTTACGACTGTTGGAAGCATATTTGCGACGAGGCGGGTTTCCGTGTCCACACGATTTTCATGACTCCCGGCGGCAAAGTGTTTCGTCAGGAGGATGCCATTCGGCTGAAGAATGATTATGAGCGCCTTATTCTTGTCTGCGGCCATTATGAGGGGATCGATGAACGCTTTGTCGACATGTGTGTGGACGAAGAAATTTCTCTCGGAGATTTTGTTTTAACAGGCGGCGAAATACCCGCTATGGCTGTTGCCGATGCCATATGCCGGCTTGTTCCCGGTGTCCTGCCGGATGCGGAATGCTTTCAAAATGAAAGCCACTGGAACGGCTTGCTGGAATATCCGCAATATTCCCGGCCGGAAAACTGGAACGGGCTCAAGGTGCCGGAAGTCCTGCTGTCCGGTCATCACGCAAATATCGCAAAATGGCAGCGTAAACAATCTATCATCAGAACGCGTCAAAGACGTCCTGATATGTACGCAAAGCTGGATTTAACCGATAAAAAAGATTTAAAGCTACTAAAAGAGATTGAAAACGAAAAAGTTTAATCGAATGTGAAACAAGTTTGCTGAATTTGAAGTTTTCCAGTTATTTTTTTATATAGACAATTGAGCGCTGAAAAGCTATAATATTATAATCCAAGAACTCGATTTCCCGACATTCAGCTGATATACCATCTATGTCAGAAATCAATCAGAAAAATGGGAGGCTGCTGATTTTATGTATCGCATTGCTCATAAACAGAAACTCAATGACACCGTCACCCTTATGGAGGTAGAAGCTCCGGACATCGCAAAAAAGGCTCTAGCAGGCCAATTTATCATTTTCAGGCTCGATGAATTCGGCGAACGTGTTCCCCTTACCATTGCGGATACAGATCCTGTCAGAGGGACCGTATCGATCATCTTCCAGATTGTAGGCCGTTCCACAATGCTGCTCAATCAGTTGAAGGAGGGCGACTACATACTCGATTTTGTCGGGCCGCTCGGGATACCGACACACATTGAAGGTATTAAAAGAGCGGTTATCGTCGGCGGCGGCGTCGGCAACGCGATTGCTTATCCTTCAGCAAAGGCACTGTTCAATAACGGTGCGACAGTCGATGTCATCGCAGGTTTCCGTTCCAAGGATATTATTATTCTTGAGGATTCCATGCGTTCTGTCTGCACAAATTATTATCTCATGACTGATGACGGCACAGCCGGTGAAAAGGGCTTTACGACAACGAAGCTCAAGGCGCTTCTGGAAGCCGGAAATAAATACGATATGGTCATTGCCATCGGCCCGATTATCATGATGAAGCTGATTGCACAGACGGCACAGCCATTTGGCGTCCCTTGTACCGTCAGCCTCAACCCGATCATGATCGACGGTACCGGTATGTGCGGCTGCTGCCGCGTCAGCGTTGACGGCAAAATGCGTTTTGCCTGTGTTGAAGGTCCCGACTTTGATGCTTATAAGGTCGATTTTGACGAGCTCATTAAAAGAAATTCCGTTTATAAAGAACGTGAAACGCACGATAAAGAACATATCTGCAATTTAACGGGAGGTGTCCGTTCTAATGCCTAACATGGATAAGAATAAAACAGCAATGCCAGAGCAGGAACCAATGATCCGGAATAAAAACTTTCAGGAGGTTTCACTCGGCTATACTGAAGAAAATGCTAAAATCGAAGCGTCACGGTGCTTAAACTGCAAAACAAAACCGTGCATAGAAGGCTGCCCCGTCAATGTGCGTATCCCTGAATTTATTGCAAAAATAAACGAGGGCAATTACGAAGGCGCATATGAAGTCCTGACCTCTACGAACAGTCTGCCCGCCGTCTGCGGCAGAGTGTGCCCGCAGGAGACGCAATGTGAGGAAAAGTGCGTTCGTGGTCTCAAGGGAGATCCGGTCGGTATCGGCAGACTCGAACGTTTCGTCGCCGACTGGCATATGGCACATCAAACAGCCCCCAAGAAGATTGATATCACGAAAAACGGCCATAAAGTCGCCGTCATCGGTTCCGGCCCTGCGGGCTTGACCTGCGCTGGAGACCTTGCGCTTGCCGGTTATGAAGTCACTGTCTTTGAGTCTCTCCACGAGGCGGGCGGCGTTCTGATCTACGGCATACCCGAATTCAGGCTCCCGAAAGCAATTGTTAAAAAAGAAGTCGGACGTCTGGAGAATATGGGCATTACGGTCAAAAGAGATGCCGTCATCGGCAGATCCATCACTGTTGACGAGCTTTTCGAAAGCGGCTTTGAGGCTGTCTTCATCGGCAGCGGCGCCGGTCTGCCGGAATTCCTCAGAATTGAAGGCGAATCCTTACTCGGTGTCTATTCCGCCAATGAATATCTGACACGTATTAATCTCATGAAATCCTATCAGGCCGGTTACGATACCCCTGCTGTCAAGAGCAAATGCGTCGCTGTTGTCGGCGGCGGCAATGTCGCCATGGACTCCGCCCGCTGCGCTAAGCGCCTGGGTGCCGAAAATGTCTACATTATTTACCGCCGTTCGATGGATGAGCTCCCCGCCCGTAAAGAGGAAGTCCATCACGCCATTGAAGAAGGTATCGAATTTAAGCTTCTGAATAATCCCGTTAAAATCCTTGGCGACGAAAACGGCCGCGTCCGCGCCATTGAATGCGTCAAGATGGAACTCGGCGAACCCGACGCATCCGGCCGCAGGCGCCCCGTACCGATTGAAGGCTCCAACTTCGCTATTGACGTCGACACTGTTGTCATCGCTGTTGGTACAAGCCCCAATCCCCTCATCAAATCAACAACGAAGGGCCTCGAAACGAATAAACACGGCTGTCTGATCGCCGACGAAGCCGGTAAAACAACCCGCGAAGGTATTTACGCAGGCGGCGATGCCGTTACAGGTGCCGCAACCGTCATCCTCGCCATGGGCGCCGGCAAGACAGCGGCAGAATCCATCATCAAGTACATCAGCGAAAAGAAATAAAGCACATTTAAACCCATAACAAAACGGCTGCGGAGTATTCTCCGCAGCCGTCAATTTTGTGCTGTATGTCGTTTTATTAAACGATGAATTTCTCGATATCTTTCTCAAGAGCCTTCGTATCATGGTCGTCTTCAATAACGAGCTTGAGATCGGTCTCAATCGTGAGGAGCATTAGTCCGAGGAGGGATTTGGCGTCGGCATATCCAGATTTTCCATGTACCCAGATATCAAAGGGGTATTTTTCAGCAATCTTATTCAGCTTCTGAGCATCTTCAGAGGTTGTTATTTTGATATTAAAGGTCATTTTAATATCCCCTTTCTTTTATTCCTGATTAGGCTTCATCATTTCATGTGAATAAATTGTGAATAAATCATACAGCATAAACAAGCCCTCGTCAAGCGCTTTGCTCCCTTATTATGTCTATATGTGATAAAAATAATAGCAATAATCTGCAATTTTTTATTATTTTTACTTATATTTTTCTTATACTTTTAATTCTGTACTACTTTCAGTTTTCAGGTCTTGATTATTCGATATCAATGGCGTTACATAGTCGCGAAGAAACTCCTCAACTTGCTCCGGCGCTCTGCCGATGTACTGTGCAGGTTCGAGCTCCGCGTAAATTTCAGCCTCTGTCGTGCCGAACAGCGGGTCATTGGCAATGCGGGATATAAGGTCATTCGGCAGCCCTTGTTCCTTGATAGCTTTCCCTGCCGCTACGGAGTGGATACGTATTGCCTCATGCAGCTCCTGGCGGTTACCGCCCTTTTTAACGCCTTTCATTATATATTTCTCTGTTGCATTAAACGGAAGCTCATCGAGAATGTGCTTTTCTATCACCTTTGGGTATACTTTGATGCCCAAGGCGACATTGAGATAAATGTTTAAAATCGCATCCGTCGCTAAAAACGCCTCAGGAATTGAAATGCGCTTATTGGCGGAATCGTCGAGTGTGCGTTCAAACCACTGGTTATAGGAGGTCATCGCGCCGTTGAGCGAATCAGCGATGACATAGCGTGCGAGTGAACATATTCTTTCGCAGCGCATCGGATTTCTTTTATATGCCATCGCTGAAGATCCAATCTGCTTGTCCTCATACGGCTCCTCACATTCTTTTAGATGGCTTAAGAGCCGCATGTCCGTGGCAAATTTACCGGCACTTTGCGCAATCCCGGATAGGGTCGACAAAACGCCTGCGTCAACTTTTCTGGAGTAGGTCTGACCAGATACGGGAACGACGGCAGTAAAGCCCATTTCTTTAGCGATCAGCGCTTCCATTTTCTTTATTTTTTCATGATCGCCGTCAAAAAGCTCCATAAAAGTCGCCTGAGTTCCTGTCGCTCCTTTAGAACCGAGCAGCTTCAAGGTTCCGAGCCTGTACCTGACTTCGTCAAAATCGATCAATAACTCATTGATCCATAAAGTCGCGCGCTTACCCACCGTTGTGAGCGCCGCGGGCTGAAAGTGCGTAAACCCGAGCGTTGGCATCGCTTTATATTTATCCGCGAACGCGGCAAGGCTCTCGATGACACGGAGGAGCTTATCGCGGATTAATTCCAGTCCCTCCCGCATGAGGATAATGTCCGTATTATCACCGACATAGCAGCTCGTTGCTCCTGAATGGATAATCGGGTCGGCCTTTGGGCACGCTTTTCCAAAAGTGCGGACATGCGCCATGACATCATGGCGGAGTTCCTTTTCCATCTTTGCGGCATATTCATAGTCTATGTCGGTGATGTGAGCTTCCATCTCCGCTATTTGTTCGTCGGTAATGTCGAGTCCGAGCTCTTTTTCCGCTCTGGCGAGTGCAACCCATAACCTGCGCCAGGTTGAAAACTTTTTATCAGCGGAGAACAGATAGAGCATTTCGTCGCTCGCATATCGAGATGACAGAGGGCTTTCATAAATGTTTGTCGGCATTATTGTCGTCGTCCTTTCGCTTTGAAATACGCGTGTCGTTGTGACATTTAATAATCATCTAAATCTATGTTTTGAGCGACAACCTTATAGGCTGCGGCTTTCTTTAATGCCTCCGGCAAAACACTTATGATGCTGTCAATCTCCTGAACCGTATTGTACCGGCATAATGACAGCCTGAGAGGCGCAGTTTTATGGCTGCCCGCTATTCCGATTGCCTTCATCATCCTGGACGGTTCACCCGACTCTGCGCTGCAGGCACTGCCGGAGCTTGCGCAAATACCGGCTTCATTCAGTGCGGCGACGAGTGGTTCGCCTTCTATTCCCTCAAAAACAAACGAAGCAAGCCCCGGCAGCCGATGTACAGGATGCCCTGTCAGCAGTGCACCGGGTATTTTAAGGATTTCGGTAATGAGCCGATCCCTTAAACGCATTATTATTCTTTCATTTTCATCCATATGAGCAGCGGCATCCTTCAGCGCTGCGGCCATACCGACAATTCCGGGAACATTGGAAGTACCGGAGCGTCTTCCCTTCTCCTGTCCCCCGCCGATTAAAAGCGGCGGAAGTACGGTCTTCAGGTTGACATAGAGTATGCCGACACCCTTCGGTCCGTGAAATTTATGCGATGAAACCGACAACATGTCAATCCCAAGTTCGCATACATCAACCGGGATATGCCCAACAGCTTGAATGGCGTCCGTATGAAATAATATGCCATGCTTTTTTGCCACCATATAAAGCGCTGTGATTGGTTGAATCGTCCCAATCTCGTTATTTGCCATCATTATCGTGATGAGCGTCGTATCTGGCCTGATGGCTGCTTCAAGCTGCTCGGCTGTTACCTGCCCGTGTTTGTCGACAGATAAAAATGTTGCATCATAACCGTCTTTTTCCAGCTGTTTGACTGTCTTGTACACAGCATTATGCTCTATTTCAGTTGTTATAATATGCTTTCCTTTTTTTCCGCGCAAATCAACTGCGGATTTTATCGCCCAATTGTCCGATTCTGTACCGCCTGAGGTAAAGAAAATTTCATTGACACGCGCGCCAAGTGCGTCCGCTATTGTTTTTCGCGCTTCTTCGACAGCACGCTTGGCATCGGTGCCATAACTGTGCGTTGCCGACGGGTTACCGTAACTCTCTTTAAAATATGGAAGCATCGCATTATAAGCGACATCAGAAACCGCAGTTGTCGCGGCGTTATCAGCATAGATCCTATATTCCGCCATTTTGTTTCCTCTCGCTAAACATCGTACCATTGTGCGCATCCTTTTCCAAAGGAGATTCGGAACGCGACATTTATTTAAGGCTGCCTCTTTTTATCCGAGACAGCCTTATTATATATCATTTCATTGGTATTTTCTAGCTTTTCAGAAACTTTTCCAGCCTGTCAAGGCCCTCTTTTATGTTTTCCATGGAAGCCGCATATGTCCAGCGCACAAAATTCGGCGCGCCGAAACCGCTGCACGGAACAACGGCAACAAGGCCTTTTTCGAGAAACGCCAATGCAAAATCGTCCCCATTATTAATGACGCGTCCGCCCAGCGTCTTGCCGAGCAGCTTCTCAATATTCATCATGATATAAAACGCTCCGTCCGGCTTAATGCAGCTGACACCCTCAATCGTATTCATGCGTTTTACAATATAATTACGGCGCTGTTCAAAGACGTCTCGCATGGCATTAATGCCTTCCTGCGGGCCGCTTAAGGCTTCAATAGCAGCGTATTGGGAGATCGTGCTCGGTGCGCTCGTCGAATGGCTGAGAAAATTCGCCATAATCTTAGCAAGTTTCGCGTTTGACGCCGAATATCCGATACGCCAGCCTGTCATCGCATAGGATTTTGACACGCCGTGAATCAGTATTGTGCGCTCTTTAACAGCTTCCCCGAGAGAGGCGATGCTGACAAACTCTTTTTGGTCATAAACAAGGCCGTAATAAATCTCATCGGATATAATGTAGAGATCGTGCTTGACGCAGACAGCCGTCAGCGCCTTGAGCTCTGCGCCGCTGTACAGCATACCCGTCGGGTTCGAGGGATTATTGATGATAATGGCTTTTGTCTTTGCCGTGATTGCCGATTCCAGCTGTACAGGCGTCATTTTGAAATCCATATCTTCTGTCGTCGGCACAACCACAGGTATACCACCGGCAATCCGGATGGCTTCAGAATAAGTAACCCAGAAGGGCGCAGGCAGAATCACCTCGTCGCCCGGATTTAAAAGCGCCATAAGAGCAACAAAAACATTGTGCTTAGCACCGCTTGAAACCACGATCTGCGTATAGTCGTAATCAATACCGCAGTCCGCCTTCAGCCTGGCTGCAACAGCCTTGCGCAGAGGAACTATACCGTCTGCCGGCGTATACTTTGTCTGGCCGGCTTTTATTGCTTTAATAGCCGCCTCCTTAATATTATCGGGCGTGTCGAAGTCAGGTTCTCCGGTGCCGAACCCGACGACATCAAGACCGTCCGCCTTCATTTGTTTGGCGAGAGCATCGACAGCCAGTGTCGTTGACGCCTGGACGCGCGAGGCTATTATTGAAAGTTCCTTCATCGAATGTACTCCTTAGTTATACTAGCCGATTAAGCAGGGCTATATTTATTACGCTTAGTGTTTCAACTTTTTAAAATATTATATTCGCTATCCTGCAAAATTGCAAGCATATTAAGCTTAATATGTTGAGTTTTGCATTCTTTCAAGAAAGATAATTCATAAAAGCCCATTTTCAGCATAATGCACAAAAAACCGGCGCAGAAAGTCTGCACCGGTTTTCTCACTGCATTGTTTTAAAGGGAACCTGCAAGAGATTCATGAGAATATCTTTGATATTCTTTGGTTACATCTCGTACAGCTCGCCGCCGGATGCCAGCTTAATGCCTTTAGCCGTCAGAACGCTGATGGCTTTGTCGTTGTTCTCCACGCGGATAATGACATAGGCTCTATGCGCCTCATGCGTAATAAAGGCGTAAACATATTCAATACTGATGCCCGCGTCGGATAGTATCCTCAAAACCTTGGCCAGGCTTCCGGGCGCATCCTCAACAGATACGGCGATGACCTTATTCACCGAGGTCACGCAGTCGGCGTCCCTTAAAACTTCAAGTGCTTTGGAGGGTTTATCAACGATAAGCCTGAGAATGCCGAAATCTGACGTATCCGCAATGGACATGGCACGCAGGTCGATATTATTTGCTCCGAGCGCTTCAATCACTTCGACAAGCTTACCGGGTTTATTCTCCACAAAAACAGAAATCTGATCAATTGTCATAACCATTCCTCCGATCAATAATGGATTTCATATCTTACGCTTATCTATGATACGGACGGCTTTGCCTTCGCTGCGCGTCATGCTTTTCGGCGCTTTCAGCGTCACCTTAGCGGCAATGCCCAGCATCGATTTTAGCTTTTCCATCAATTCCTTTTCCCTGTTCTCAATTGCCTTGACGGTATCCGAGAACATTTCAGGGTTCATTTCAACACAGACCTCGAGCGTATCGGCGTGGTTGATCCTGTCGACAATGATCTGGTAATTTGCCGACAAGCCGTAACCTATCAGTACCGTCTCGATTTGCGACGGAAAGACATTAACGCCACGGATAATGAGCATGTCATCACTTCTGCCCATCGGCTTCGCCATTTTGATAAGGGTCCTGCCGCAGGAGCATTTTTTACGGCTGAGGACACAGATATCGCGCGTCCTGTAACGCAGAAGCGGGAACGCTTCTTTGCTGATGCAGGAAAACACAAGCTCTCCCTTTTCGCCCTCCGGAAGCACCTCTCCCGTCTCGGGGTTGATAATTTCAGGAATAAAGTGATCCTCATTGACGTGCATGCCGGTTTGCTCGGAGCATTCAAAGGAGACGCCGGGGCCGATGATTTCAGTCAGTCCATAGATGTCATACGCTTTAATCCCCAGCTTTGCCTCCAATCGCTGACGCATTTCTTCGCTCCACGCTTCCGCACCGAAAATACCGGCTTTCAGCTTGATCTGATCTCTGAGCCCCATATCCTCGATTGTCTCCGCTAAAAATTCGGCGTAAGACGGTGTGCAGCAGAGAATCGTTGAACCGAGATCAACCATAAACTGTATCTGGCGCTCTGTGTTGCCGGACGACATCGGGAGTGTCAGGCAGCCGACCCTATGAGAGCCGCCGTTGATTCCCGCACCGCCTGTGAACAGACCATAGCCGTAGCTGACATGGACAACGTCTTCTTTCGTACCGCCTGCGGCGACAATAGAACGCGCGCAGCAGTCATCCCAGAGCTCGAGGTCTTTCTGTGTATAAAACGCGACAACGCGTTTGCCCGTCGTACCGCTTGTCGACTGAATTCTGACACAGTCACGCAGCGGCACGGCCAGAAGGTCATATGGATAAGCGTCGCGAAGATCCGCTTTCGTGACAAAGGGCAGTTTACTGAGGTCATCAGCCGAATTGATATCCGATGGGGTTACCCCCTTATCCTCCATCAGTTTCTTATAATACGGAACGTTATCATAAAGTCTCTTGACAGTCTTGACAAGCCGTTCACCTTGAATTCTTTTCATTTCTTCAGGTGACGCACATTCGATTTCCGGCTGTAAATAATTTTGCAAACGAACCATTCCTTTCATATAGATTCTTAGTGTTTACCGCATAGCTAACCGGCATTTCGTCCAAGCTCAAAGGCTTTGCGGTTGAGCTCTATAAATTTAGCCGGCACGCTCTCTTCAATGGCTTTTAACCATGTTTCTAAAGAGAGAGAAAAATATTTCGATAATTTGCCGATCAGCACGAGATTGACAGCTTTGGCTGATCCGGCTCTTTCGGCCAAGGACAGGGCGTTAAAAGCGTCTACTTTTGCTCCCGCCGCTTTTATTTTTGTCACAAGCTCCTCCGGATATTTTGCCGCGCCGGTGATGACCGGCATCGGCTCAATCTGCTGCGTATTGGTGATGATCTGCCCTTCCGGGCTTAAGTATTTAATCCAGCGTGCCGCTTCTAACAGCTCGAAGGACACAATATAATCGGCTTCGCCCTCGTCGATGACGGGAGAAGAGACCTTATCGCCGAAACGGACGTAGGTGACAACCGAGCCGCCGCGCTGGGACATGCCGTGTACTTCGCTGACCTTGACATCGTAACCTTCGTTCATTAATAGCCTGCCTAAAAGCTTGCTGGCAAGGAGCGAACCTTGTCCGCCGACGCCGACTATCATGATGTTTTGTGTTCTTAATTTCATTGCTTCGCCCCCTCGTCTTCAAACGCGCCGAAAGCACACAGCTGCGTGCAGACGCCGCAGCCGACGCATAGCGTCGGGTCAACCATGGCTTTGCCGTCTTTGAAGCTGAGCGCCGGGCAGCCGATTTTCATACATGACCGGCAGCCTTTGCATTTATCGGCATCGACCTTGAGCGGCGGTTTTGCTTTCACTGTTTTCAGAAGCGCACACGGGCGGCGCGAAATAATGACGGAAGGCTCCGCGGCTTCGAGTTCCTCTTTGATTGCCTCGTCACACTGCTGAATATTATAAGGATCAACGACGCGAATTCGCTTTATGCCGATTGCGGCGCAGAGCGCCTCGAGGTCAATCTTCCCCGCGGGGTCGCCTTTGATGTTATATCCGGTCGTCGGATTCTGCTGATGGCCCGTCATACCGGTGATGGAATTATCAAGAATGCAGACAGTGGAATTCGATCCGTTGTAAGCGATATTTATGAGCCCGGTAACACCGGAGTGCATAAACGTGGAGTCGCCGATGACACCGACAGTGTGCTTTTCGCCTTCTTCTCCGAGCGCCTTGTTGAATCCATGGAGACCGGATATAGACGCACCCATACAGATCGTCGAATCCATCGCGTTTAAAGGCGCCGTCGCTCCGAGCGTGTAACAGCCGATATCGCCGATAACGTTGACTTTGTTTTTGACAAGCGCGTAAAACAACCCGCGGTGCGGGCAGCCCGCGCACATCACAGGCGGGCGCGCCGGTACTTCAGCGTCGAGCGCTCTGCTGGGAGCGGCGCTTGTACCCAGCACTTCTCTGACGAGGTTCTGAGAGAACTCGTCCACCATCGGGAAGATATCTTTGCCCGAGACTTTTAAACCGAGCTTTCTGCAATGATCCTCGATAAAGCTGTCCAGCTCTTCGACTATGACAAGGCGTTCCACCTGCGTTGCAAAATCACGAATCAGCTTTGTCGGCAGCGGATAGACAAGCCCGAGCTTTAGAACACTGACACTGTCGCCGAAAACCTCTTTTACATACTGATACGAGGTGCCCGACGTAATAATGCCCAGCTCTTTCCCGCCCATTTCAACACGGTTAAGGAAAGTATCCTCAGCCAGCGTTTCCAGGTTTTTAATCTTCTGTTCAACGATGGGGTGACGGCGCTTGGCGTTTCCCGGCATCATGATATATTTGGCGCCATTTTTTACATATGGTACAGCAGGCGGAACAACACGTTCACCCGTTTCGGCGATACTCTGCGAATGTGCGATTCTTGTGCACATGCGCAGAAGCACCGGTGTATCCATTTTTTCGGACAGCTCATAAGCGTATTTTGTATATTGCAGGCACTCTTCCGAGTCGGCAGGCTCCAGCATCGGCAGTTTCGCGGCTTTTGCGTAGTGCCTTGAATCCTGCTCGTTCTGAGAGGAATGCATACCCGGGTCGTCCGCAACTGCTATCACCATGCCTGCGTTTATTCCTGTATAGGAGATGGTAAACAGAGGGTCGGCGGCGACATTCAGGCCAACGTGCTTCATACCGCAGAAGCTCCGTTTCCCGCCGAATGCTGCACCAAAGGCTACCTCCATAGCCACCTTTTCGTTGGGTGCCCATTCCGAATAAATTTCGTCACATTCCGAAATATATTCTGTTATTTCCGTGCTGGGCGTACCCGGATAACTGGAAACAACACTGCATCCGGCCTCATATAAACCTCTGGCTACAGCCTCATTCCCAAGCATCAACGTCTTCAAAAGATAGATCCCCCTTTAATAATTGCTTAGAATCAACAACAATCAGCAACTGATAATTCCATAATGCAGCCCTAATATTATTAAAGAGCCGCATTATTGTGATTATAGCACGCTAATGCAGTGTTGTCCAAGAGAAATTAACGTTGGTTTTGTATCATTCTGTTATTACAAAACACAATTTGTCCGTCTGAACAAATTGTGTTTTGTAAATATATTCGGAATGAAATATGTCTGTTTAACTTACGGCTTTTTAATTCTCAAATTGATGATGAGACCGATGACAGAAAAGCCCGCCAGCATCATAAACGGATACATAAAACTGCCGAAGGTGTCTTTCAGGAATCCTGTCAGCAAGGACGCGAAGCCTGTAGGTATTAAAATGAGATTTAAAACGCTGAGATTCAGTGCGAAATTCTTTGTCCCATAAAATGTACCAACAAAAGCCGTCGATCCGGTTGGCGCAAACCCGTAGGAGAAATAGCAGATGCATAAGCCGATGATCGCAATCGGTATCGAATGTGTCGCATATGCCAGCACAACGACAGCGGGAGCCAATATCGCGACAAAGCTTGTGATATATTGTGTTCTCCTCCGTCCGATGTTGTCAAACAGCAAGCCGGATGTAATACGGCCAACCCCATTGAAAATCGAAATAATGCCGACTAATGTAATTGCGAAATCTTTTGCCGCACCATTATCGATCATAACATTCGTTGCGACACCGATAGCGACAGCGCCTACGGAAGCCAGAAGCATAAAGAAGAAAAACAATTTCCAGAAGGAGGTGCGCTTCACCATTTCGCTGGCTGTATAATCTCTCGCTTCAAAGTCATTCTGCTCTTTAAACTTTTTCGCTTTTGGTGCCGGGAAAACTGTTCCGGCGGGCGGGAATTTGATTAAGAAAGCAGAAATCAGAATAACGATTGCAGTTATTATTGCAAGCACTACGAACGTATTCCGCCACTGATCCGGCACACCGAGATAATAGCTCGCAACTTTTCCTATAATCAAAGAGTTGAGCGCAAAACCCATCAGCAGGATACCTGATGAAAAACCTTTTTTATCAGGATACCATGCCGTGACGGCCGACAGTATAACATTATATGTGATGCCGATACCCAGACCGGCAATTCCGCCATAAGCAAGAAACAGGACAGCTGTTTGGCCTATCTGCATCTGCGAGGTTATAAAGAAGCCCAAGAAAAGTAACAATGCACTGGCAATTAATCGAATCCTCGTCGATACATTTTTATTTAGTAAGCCTGAGATAAATCCGCCGATGCAAAACATACTGACGGTTAAGGCAAAGTTGAGCCCTAACAAGGTGGGGCTTAAACTAAATAAATCTTTTGACGCGAACGGTCCCTTGAGGATAGACCAAGCGTAAATAATACCGGCAAATAACAATACGATAACGCCGATAACAAGCTGCGGCCACCTGACCAATTTTTTGTTTTGCATACTTTCTCCCCCTATTATAAATAACCCTGTTATTAACCCTTGTTTTGATCTGCGACGATACTGTCTGCTCCGTATATAGTTCTGAGCTTTGGTTTTTCTATTTTCCCGGTCGGATTGCGCGGTACTTTTGCGAAGATAATTTTATGCGGGCGTTTATAGCGCGGCAGCTCGCGGCAGAACTCCATAACGCTTTCCTCGGTGCAGGAATGACCCTGTTTGATTTCGATAACTGCCGCCGCAATTTCGCCAAGGCGCGCGTCAGGCAAGCCGATGACGGCAACATCCTTTATATCAGGGTGTGCGCTTAGGAAGTTCTCGATCTGAACGGGATAAAGATTCTCACCGCCTGTTATAATGACATCTTTTTTTCGGTCTACCAGGAATATAAAGCCGTCCTCATCCTCCTGTGCCATGTCACCTGTAAACAGCCAGCCGTCTTTGAGTGTTTCTGCCGTCGCCTTCGGGTCATTATAATAGCAGGTCATCAGTCCGGGACCTTTGACGCACAGCTCACCGACATCACCTTTTTTGACAATAGCTCCTTTTTCGTCAACAATTTTGACTTGCCATCCATAGCCAGCCACACCAATAGCGCCGACCTTATGAATATTCTCTACGCCCAGATGGACACAGCCCGGTCCGATTGATTCAGAAAGGCCGTAATTTGTGTCATATTGGTGTTTCGGAAAATATTGCTTCCATCGCTTGATCAGGCTTTGCGGAACAGGCTGCGCACCGATATGCATGAGCCGAAGCTGGTCGAGCTTATAATCGGATATCTTCAAATCACCGCGGTCCAGCGCATTTAAAATATCCTGCGCCCACGGTACGAGCAGCCATACGATGGTGCATTTTTCATTGGATATCGCCTCAAATATGTATTTCGGCTCAGTTCCTTTGAGAAGAATGCCTTTGCCGCCGACGAGGAAACTGCCGAACCAGTGCATTTTCGCGCCTGTATGATACAGCGGCGGTATGCAAAGGAAAATGTCGTCTTTCGTCTGCCCGTGGTGTGCCTGCTCGCAGGCACATGCATGCATCAGGCTGGTGTGCTTATGCAGAATCGCTTTTGGGAAACCGGTAGTCCCTGAGGAGAAGTAAATCGCCGCGTCATCGTCGTCCTTAATCTTGATATCCGGTGATACGCTGGAGCAGTCGGCTGTAAGCTGTCCGTAATCCTCCGCAAACGGCGGGCATTCTCCGGAGCCGGTATATAAAATCATCCTGTTCTCGCTGATAGTTTCGGCAATCTCCTCAACACGTCCGATAAACTCCGGCCCAAAGATAAGGGCGTCCACCTCGGCGAGATTCAGGCAGTATTTTATCTCCTCGGATGTGTACCTGAAATTCAAAGGGACGGCGAGCGCGCCTGTTTTCAGAACACCGAAATAAATCGGCAGCCATTCCAGTCCGTTCATCATGAGTATCGCGACTTTTTTCCCTTTTTTTATTCCGCTGCTCAGAAGAAAGTTTGCGAATCGGTTGGCTTTTTCATTAAAGATATTCCACGTGATCTCCCTCCGGTAATAAGGCGCGTGGGACGGTTCAATCAGTTCGTATTCCTTCCATGTAACACGGCGGTTATCGTGACGCTCCGGATTGATCTCCACAAGACAGACGTCATTTCCGTATAACGCACAATTTTTCTCCAGGATTTCGGTAATAGGCATATGACTTACTCCCATCAAAAATTAGCAATATTTCTATTTATTAATAGAAGATGCAGCCATTCGGCTGCAAACCTAGCTATTCCAAGCCGCAAACAGTCGTCTCTGACTCAATTTTCAAGCTGCGGTGAATATTCTTCATAAAAAAATCGACGTCACGCTAAGAGCCGATGAAGCATCAGCGCATTAAATTCCTTGGGCTTTAAAGCGTTTAGACTTTAAAGCGTTAAAGCGACTATACCAAAAAACACGCTGTTTGTCAAGAGTTCACTGACAGTTTTTTAGAACGCAGCCGTCTCAGCCAGAGATTAATTATTAATAATTCGAAAAGGATTTGCTTTACAAAAAAATACCATGATGTTAACATTCAGTTATCTTTAAACTTACATGGAGATAAAGGGGCAATGCAAATGAGGAAGCTTGCAGCAGCTGCTGTTTCATTTTCAGCCGCCGTTCTTTTGTCGCAATACTTGCTTCCTGCGGCATGGCTTGCCTGTTGCTGCGGCATAGCCGCCCTGCTCTCACTGCTGGGATTGTTTTTCAAAGCAAATACACGGTTACGGTTATTTTTGATTTTACTGGGTCTGTCCGCCGGCTTTGCCTGGTGCTTTACGTACGCTTGCATTTTTATCAAACCGGCCCAGGAGCTCAACGGCACAACGCAAACGGTTTCCGCTGTTGTTTGCGGTGAACCTGACATTACGGAATACGGCTCAAAGGTCCTTGTCAAGGTTAACCGCGGCGGCGCGCCCGGAATTAAAGCACAGCTTTATGTTTACGGCAGCACCGTAAACGTCCAGCCGGGCAACAGAATTGAATTTACAGCGCGCTTTCGCATAGCGGATACGATTTACGGTGAAAAAACAGAAACGTTTTTTGCCAAAGGCATTTATTTGCTTGCGACGGCTCAAAGCGGCGTAACGGTCAGCGATGCCATTGAACCAATTTTATTTTTACCCACAAAAACAGCGCAATCAATAGGGCAAATGATAACACGGATTTTCACCAAGGACACTGCCGCTTTTATGCGCGCGCTCATTCTGGGCGATACAACCGATGTTTATAAAGATACCGCTTTATCCGGCGCGCTGTCAGCGACCGGTACATCCCATATCATATCTGTTTCGGGGATGAACATCGCCTTTTTAATGGGTTTCCTGGCTCTTTTTATCCGGAAGAAGCGGGTGCTGACAGCCGTTGGCATTCCAATAATCCTGCTTTTCATGGCAATGGTCGGTTTCCAGCCGCCTGTTGTGAGAGCTGGTATTATGCAGATGTTTCTGCTCACGGCGCCGATATTCAAACGCGAAAACGATAATATCACCTCATTATCCGCTTCGCTCATGCTCATCCTGCTTGTCAACCCGTATACCGCCGGCAGTGTCGGTCTGCAGCTGTCCTTTTCGGCAACGCTGGGAATCCTGCTGTTTACCGAGAAGCTCTATTCGGCACTCGACTCACCTCTGCGTAAAAGCGGCTTATATCAGAACCGTCTATTAAAAGCCTCTATACGCTTTATTATCGCAAGCTTTGCGACGACAATCGGTGCTCTGATTCTCTCCATTCCCCTCATTGCGCTGCATTTTGGCAGCGTTTCTCTGATTGCGCCGCTGACAAACATGCTCATCTTATGGGCAGTGACACTTGCTTTCTGCGGAGGAATCGTCGCCGTCATTTTCGGATTTATATTCATGCCCATTGGGACGGTTATGGCTTTTATCGTTGCGCTTTTTGCCAGATACATAATTCATATGATTGAATTTTTAGCACACATGCCGTTCGCCTCAATCTTCACAGCAAATCCCGCCGTCGTGATCTGGCTTGTTTACGTATATATACTCCTTGTTTCCGCCTTCAGATTACATTTAAGGCTCAGGCCGCTTGTATATTCCGTCTGCCTGTCCGCAATAACATTATGCCTTATACTCTTCATCACGTCTGTTCTCTCCGATAGTCATGCGCTTTCAGTGACAGCTCTTGATGTCGGGCAGGGACAATCCATCGTCATTACATCGGGGAAATACACGGCTGTTATCGACTGCGGCAGCTCCAGCGGGAAGGATGCGGGTGATATCGTAACGAAATATCTCCAAAGTCACGGCCGGACATCGATCGATCTTTTGATTTTAACCCATTATCACTCGGATCACGCCAACGGTGTGGTGGAGCTGTTGGAGCGCAATCGTGTTGCCGCTCTTGCCGAGCCCGATCCGTCAATTGACGGCGGAACGCTTCAGGCCGAAATTAATCAGCTTGCCCGCGATAAAGGGATACATATCATGAACGTAACGGAGAATCTACTTGCTTCGTTTGATGATCCGCATAACGCAGTACTCGCGCTGTATGCTCCCATCGGAAGCGACAGCGAAAACGAACGCGGGCTTACAGTTCTTTGTTCAGAAAATAATTTTGATGCCCTCATTACGGGCGATATGAATGCCGACATAGAGCGTACACTCGTTAATACTGTTCAATTACCTGATATTGAGCTGCTCATAGTCGGGCACCACGGCTCAAAGAGCTCTACATCGGACGAACTGCTTGACGCGGTAAAGCCGGAGACAGCTATCATTTCAGTCGGGTATAATACTTATGGGCACCCGTCACCGGATACTCTCAAAAAATTGGCTCTCAAAAGCATTATGACCTATCGCACAGACGAAGCCGGCAGCGTGACGATAAACGGATGGTAATATAAGCGGAAACACATAATTCAATCGAGATTTAAGGGGTAACCGAATGGCTCAGAAAAAAATAGACAACAGTGCATATGAAGCATTGAAGCTTGCAATCAAGAACAAGCAGCTCGGCAAGCTGTATGTTTTTCATGGCGAAGAACGGTATCTTCTGGAAAATGCGCTTTTACAAATACGGAAGCTGCTTGTTGACGGCGATTTTGCCGATTTTAATTATAAAAAATTTACCGGGTCGGGCATTACGGTGGACGCACTGGCTGCCGCATGCGACATGCTGCCCGTTTTTGCCGAACGGACATTCCTTGAAGTAAACGATTTTGACATATTCAAAGCAAATGATGAAGCTAAGCAAAAGCTGATTGCGCTCATTTCCGATTTACCTGACTATGTGTGCCTGATATTCGTTTATGATGTCGTCGAATATGCACCCGACGGACGGCAAAAATTAGCCGCGCTGTTTAAAAGCACAGCGAATATTGTTGAGTTTAACGTTCAGGAACAATCTCAGCTGATCAAGTGGATAAAAAAGCATTTTTTGGAAATCGGTAAAAAAATAGATACCCCGACAGCTGAATATCTCGCTTTTATTACAGGCGGGCTGATGACCTCTCTTAATCTGGAGATCAATAAAGTCGGTTCCTCCACAAATGAAGAGACGATAACCCGAGAGCATATTGACGCCGTTGTGACGCCCGTACTCGACGCTGTTATCTATGAACTGACCGACTATATTGTCAGCGGGGATTTTAATAATGCTGCTCACGTTCTTCAGGATCTCCTGAGCATGCGGGAAGTTCCCCACAAGCTCATGTATTCCATAGCCATGAAGCTCCGTCAGCTCATGGCGGCGCGTCTGTGTATCGAGAGCGGCTTGGGTGAAAAAAAGCTCATGGAGCTCTGCGCCATCCGGTTTGATTTTCAGGCGCGGAATCTGCTGACCAGCGCCAGGAAAGCAACGCTTGATGAATGCCGAAGGGCCGTTATTTACAGTACTCAGGCAGCGTACCGCATGAACTCGGGCAGCGACCCGGAAGATCAGCTCATTGAACTTTTAATCCGATTAGCCGAGAATCGGCGGAGCATGCGCCCATGCTGACGGTCAAGGAAGTCATCGTCGTCGAGGGGCGTTATGATAAGCATACCGTCAGCCAGGCCGTGCATGGCACCGTTATAGAAACCTCGGGTTACGGTATCTTTTCGGATACCGAGAAAGTCAATCTTTTGAAAAAGCTTGCGGAGAAACGCGGACTGATTATCCTGACAGACAGCGACAGCGCCGGTTTTTTGATACGCGGCTACCTGAAGGGCTTGTTAGGCAGTCAATATGTCAAGCACGCCTATATACCCGATATATTGGGCCGCGAAAAGCGAAAACGCTCTGTGTCAAAGGAGGGTAAGCTTGGTGTCGAGGGCATGACCCGTGACGTTATTCTGAGCGCTCTCAAGCGTGCGGGTGCGACATTTGAAGATGAAAGTGAAACTGTCAAGACGGGTGAACCGATTACCAAAGCCGATATGTATGCTTCGGGCTTATCAGGTACAGACGGCAGCGCTGTACGCCGCGCGGAGCTGCTGAAACGGCTTGAACTGCCGGAACATCTCTCGCCGAACGGTCTTCTTGATGTATTAAACGCCCTTTTAACAAAAAAAGAGTTTTTTTGCTTAATGAACTCAATTTTCAGCAAAATCCCAAAAGATTAATGTAATATTTTGCTATGCTCCAATTTGTTGTTTCAGCGTATAAAAGTTGTCACAACATGTTGTATCGCTGTCGAATCATGTCATTTTCCGCGATATTTTAGTGTGGATTTATTGACTTTATTATGAAATAATTCCCACAAGCCCATAGAAAATATTATAGGAGAGGTTAGCGATGAGACAGATGGAAATATGCAGAATGAACTCAAAACTGAGCCAGGATGAAGAAAACGCGCAAGAAAGTACCATCGTTTATTTTGTTACCATTGATGATCTGACCGACGTAGCAAGCGGCATAATCTTGGAGTCATATGGTGTCGGAGTAACGATATGCCAGAGCGGTGAATCGGCGGTCATCCCAAATGTGACATTGAGCAAGACAAGCATCCTGACGCTTGTAGAGCTGCTGTCCGCTTACCTCGTCACTCCTGTTTCTGTCGGCGACATCGTAGATGATTGGTTAAACCAATGATGCATCAAATCAAGGCTCGACTTGCACAGATCGTTAAATAATTGACAAATTATATAATTTTTGTATGGGTATGCATTGTTTTTTGTTGCATACCCATACTTTTTTTTATACACAATGCAACGAGCATATGTTATAATATAAGATATTTAATAATTTAGGCTCAAGCAGGTTACTTAAAAAGATCGGAGGCCCCATTATGAAATGTCCATATTGCGGTTATTCTGAGAGCCGGGTGATTGATTCACGGCCAGCCGAAGAAGGCGCAACAATCCGCCGCCGCCGCGAGTGCCTCTCCTGCCAAAAGAGGTTCACAACATACGAAATCATGGAACGTGTGCCTCTGATCGTTATTAAAAAGGATGGAAGCCGACAGACCTTTGACAAAATGAAGATTTTAAACGGTATGCTCCGAGCTTGTGAAAAACGTCCCGTCGCTCTCGCTGATATGCAGCGGTCTGTGGATGAAATTGAGCAGGAACTCCAGAATTCACTCGAACGCGAGGTGGATTCTGCGGCGATCGGTGAGCTTGTCATGAAGAAGCTCAAGACGCTTGACGAAGTCGCCTATGTCCGGTTCGCATCGGTTTACCGTCAGTTCAAGGACTTGAACACATTCATGGAGGAATTGAACAAACTTTTAACCGATAAATAGTAACCATTAAAAAATACTGCCGAATTTTATCTGTTCGATTGAGGAGATGCTCTTCAGCCGGGCAACTGCCGCCTTTTCGGCGCCCTCGGCAGCGCCTGATTCTTTGGCATATATCTGCGCCAGGAAATTATAAATTGCGTCTGTCGCCGATTCTATCTCCGGATGCCGGAGTATAAGATGCGTATAAGTGTCGCTGTTCGTCCAAAGATCGGCGGCTTCTTCCGCTTTCTTTTCCGCATTTGACCAATCCTCGTCTTTCGCGTATTTTTCCGATTCCTCAATAAGGTCTGTAACACTATCGGTCAGTTTGGTCATATAGTGGATATTGATAACAGCGGCGGCAAGCATCAAAACGAGAAAACACGCGACGAGAATTTCTTTCTTCATATCGTGCCTTCCCTGACCGCAAAATAGATGCGGCCCATTTCATCAACCGTCATCAGGTAAACGTCCTTTTCTCGGCTGATGTTTTTGTTTTGCAGCTGCCTTTTCAGCCAGATACCGTTATAGCCCATTTTTTTCAAGTTATTTTCAAGCACTCTGCCGTTATTTATGAGCATAACCGGGTACCCGGCATCGTCTACCGGTATATTCATCTGTTTTGGCGTTACCGGTGATTGTTCGGCAAAGAGGATTGTACTGAGAGATCCATCCGTCTCAAGTATGGCGTACTTAACGGTACTGATGTCGGTAATTTCTTTTTTCCGTAACTGTTCCGACAGCTCGTCGAGTGTAAACCTGTTTTTCTTCATTTCCGACTGGACGATTTTACCTTTGTGAATGATCACACTCGGTTTGCCGCAGACAAATGCGCGGAATTTGATACTCTTTACAATAAAGGCTGATATAAGAACCTCGCAGCACAAGAGCGTCAGGACAGGGATAAGCCCGTAAAGCAGCGGTGTTCCGATATCCTGCAGGGGATGAGCCGCCAGATCCGATATCAGAACAGCGACAACGAGCTCCGCCGGTTCCAGCTCACCGATCTGCCGCTTTCCCATAATTCTGAGCGATATGACAATCGCCGCATATAAAATAAGTGTTCGGATAATCGCAATTGCCATCGTATCACGCCCATCTGATTTTTTTCGTAAAAGTATTATATCCCCGCAGCTGCCGGTTATTTATGTACTGACTGGTAAGTATTATGTTTGATGAAGGAGACGCTCAATGTCCATACATGAAGAATGTGGGTTGTTCGGCATTTATGATACTGCCGGTAATTGCGCGGGCAGCACGTATTACGGCCTTTATGCCCTGCAGCATCGGGGCCAGGAGCAGTGCGGCATTGCTGCCGTCAACGATCTTGAGCTGACCTGTTATAAAGACTCCGGCCTCGTCGGCGATGTTTTTTCCGAATCCATCCTCAACGAGTTAAACGGTACCATGGCCATCGGGCACGTCCGATATTCAACGACCGGCGGATCACGGCGCGAGAATGCACAGCCCCTGACGTTAAAGTACGTCAAAGGCTCACTTGCCGTTGCGCATAACGGCAACCTAATCAATACGGAGCAGCTCAAACGAGAGTATGAGTACAAAGGAGCGATCTTCCACACAACGACAGATTCTGAGGTCATTGCCTATATCATCGCTCAGGAAAGGCTCCATAGCGGCAGTGTCGAGCAGGCTGTCAAACGGTCAATGAGCCACCTGTACGGCGCGTATTCACTCGTCGTCATGTCCTCAAGAAAGCTCATCGCAGCCCGCGACCCTTGGGGCTTCAGGCCGCTCTGCATCGGCAGGCGCGGCGACGCGATTGTCTTTGCTTCCGAGAGCTGCGCGCTCGACAGCGTCGGCGCGACATTCATCCGTGATGTTGAGCCCGGCGAGGTTGTGTATGTAGCGAACGGCGAATTAAAGAGCCTGACGGATAACTGCGGTCATAAATCAAATTTGTGTATTTTTGAGCATATATATTTTGCGCGTCCTGACAGTGTCATTGACGGACAAAGCGTCCATGATGCGAGAATGCTAGCCGGCGCTTATCTTGCTAAAGAATACCCTATTGACGCTGATGTCGTTATCGGCGTGCCTGATACCGGCCTCATCGCGGCGAAGGGTTATGCAATGGCATCGGGCATCCCATATAACGACGGGTTTGTAAAAAACCGCTATGTCGGAAGAACATTTATCAAACCGACACAGGTAAGCCGAGAAATTGCTGTGAGGATGAAGTTGAATCCTCTGAAAGCGACAGTAGCCGGTAAACGTGTCGTTATGGTAGACGATTCCGTCGTCAGGGGTACAACGTCGGGGCAAATCATCAAGTTATTAAGAGACGCGGGCGCCAAAGAAGTGCATCTGCTTATTTCAGCGCCAAAATTTATCAGTCCGTGTTATTTTGGCACAGACATCCCCACTAAAAACGAACTTTTTGCCTGCAGTCACACGACAGAAGAAATGTGCCGAATTTTCGGCGCCGACACCCTCGGCTTTCTCAGCATTGACAGCCTCAACAAAATAGCGCCGAATTCCAAATGCGGCTTCTGCGACGCCTGCTTTACCGAAAATTATCCGATTTCAGAGTCGGAGTGCGGGAGAATGGACAATGAAATTTACTAAAATGCATGGTACCGGCAACGATTATATTTATATCAACTGTTTTGAAGAAAAAATTGATGATCCCTCTTCCCTGTCGGTAAAGCTCTCGGACCGGCATTTCGGTATCGGCGGTGACGGGATAATTTTGATTGGTCCGTCGTCCGTTGCCGACTTTAAAATGCAGATGCATAATGCCGACGGCTCAGAGGGCCGGATGTGCGGAAACGGCAGCCGCTGCGTCGGCAAATACGTTTATGACCGAAAGCTGACGGACAAAACTGAAATTACTCTTGAAACGAAATCAGGTATCAAAACGCTGAATCTGAATGTTGAGAACGGCGTTGTTAAAACAGTCCGTGTGGATATGGGCGAGCCTGTCCTTCTCGCCGCCGATATTCCTGTCCTGGCAGAGACTCCCGAATTCATCAACCAACCGGTCACTGTTGAAGACACCATCTATCTGATGACCTGTGTTAATATGGGCAACCCGCACGCCGTTACATTTGTCGACGATGTCGCTTCTCTTAAATTGTTCCTCATTGGGCCGCCGCTGGAAAACAATTCTATATTCCCCGAACGCGCGAATATAGAATTTATCCAGCGTATCGACGACAGAACGCTGAAAATGCGTGTCTGGGAACGCGGCAGCGGTGAAACCCAAGCCTGCGGTTCAGGAGCCTGCGCCGCCCTTGTCGCAGCTGTCCTCAATGGCAAATGCCGGCATCGGGCGAAGCTCATTCTGCTCGGCGGCGAGCTGGATGTTGACTGGAACGAAGTTAACAGCCACGTTTATCTGTCAGGCCCCGCTGATTTTGTTTTTGACGGGGAAATATTGTTATAATGATTCATGGAGGAGAAACAGCAAATGGTCAAAATCAACGATAACTTTTTGAAGCTGCCCGGCGGATATCTTTTTCCGGAAATTTCCCGGCGTGTTAAAGCGTTCTCTGCGCAAACGCCGCCCAAGCCGCTTATACGCCTCGGTATCGGCGATGTGACGCAGCCGCTTTGCCCCGCAGTCATCGAAGCGATGCATAAAGCGACCGAGGAGATGTCCAGGAAGGAAACCTTCAGAGGCTATAGTGATGATTCCTGCGGCTATGATTTTTTAAAAAAAGCCATTTCTGATATTGATTATAAAGCCCGCGGCATCAACATAGAGCCGGATGAAATTTGTGTTTCAGACGGAGCCAAGAGTGATTGCGGCAACATCGGTGATATTTTCGCTGTTGACAATATCGTTGCCGTCTGTGATCCCGTCTACCCTGTTTATGTCGATACCAACGTCATGACCGGCCGCGCCGGTGCGCTCGGCAGTGACGGCAGATGGTCAGACCTCATCTATCTTCCCTGCACGGAAGAAAATGGGTTCTTTCCGTCCTTACCGGATAAAGTACCCGATATCATCTATATCTGTTCCCCGAACAACCCCACCGGGGCGGCGGCGACAAAAGAACAGCTGAAGCTATGGGTTGATTACGCCAATAGCAATCAGTCTGTCATCCTGTTCGATTCAGCGTATGAGGCCTATATTACCGACGTGACGATCCCCCGCAGCATTTATGAAATTCCCAGCGCTGAAACCTGTGCCGTAGAAATCCGCAGCTTTTCAAAAAAGGCCGGCTTTACCGGTACACGCTGCGCCTATACTGTCTTCCCGAACGCGCTCGTTCGGGGCGGCGTTTCGCTGAAATCACTTTGGGCCCGCCGCCAGAACACTAAATATAACGGTACAGCATACGTCATTCAACGCGCGGCAGAAGCCGTTTACAGCACAGACGGTCAAAAACAAACCAAAGAAACTATTGCATATTATCTGAATAACGCTAAAATAATCACAGATGGGTTCCGAAAAGCCGGTATCACCGCGTACGGCGGCGTCAACGCGCCGTATATTTGGGCAAAAACACCGAAGGGCATGCCCTCGTGGGACTTCTTTGACCTGCTGTTAAAGAAAGCCTGCGTTGTGACGACACCCGGCGCCGGATTCGGACCCTCAGGCGAGGGCTTTATCCGCGTGACCGCCTTCGGCGATGTTGAAGCGACAAAAGAAGCAGTCAAACGAATCACCGAACTGCTTTAATCCGAGCAGTTCATCGGTAAAGAGGAGAAAATTTATGTGCGGAATTGTTGGATATACAGGAAAACAGGAAGCGGCGCCAATCATGCTCGAGGGCTTGAAACGGCTTGAATACAGAGGCTATGATTCAGCGGGCGTTGTTGTCAGCTTTGAGGGAAAGCTTCACCTGAGCAAAGCGAAGGGATATGTAGATGATCTGAGTAAAAAGATCGACGGCGGCCGCCTGATGAAAGGTAAAACCGGCATCGGTCATACACGCTGGGCGACACATGGGAAGCCTTCGGACGAGAACGCGCATCCGCATGTCAGCTCCGGCGGCAAAATTGCCTGCGTGCATAACGGCATCATCGAAAACTATGTCAAGCTCAGAGAAATGCTCATCTCCAAGGGAATTGAATTCAAATCGGAAACCGATACCGAGGTTGCAGTTAACCTCATCCAATATTATTATAAAGGCGATATATTAAAAGCCGTTTCACAGGCGGCTCTGCGCATGGAAGGCTCGTATGCTCTGGGTATTATGTGCGAGGACTTCCCTGATCTGCTCATCGCCACCAGAAAAGAGAGCCCTCTGATCCTTGGCATCGGCGAGGGCGAAAATTTCCTTGCGTCGGATGTGACAGCCGTCCTCAAATACACACGCGATGTCTATTATCTCGCTGATGACGAAATCGCCATGGTAACGCCCGACAGCATAAAAATCTTTAACTGTGAGCTTGAAGAAATAAGCAAAGAGCCTTCATACATCGATTGGGATATTTCAGCTGCCGAAAAAGGCGGCTACGAGCACTTTATGTTCAAAGAAATAATGGAGCAGCCCGAAGCGGTCCGTAAAGCCCTGTCACCGCGGCTCCAGGACGGCAGAGTTGTTCTCGATAACATTCAGCTCGACCCGGCGTATATTAAATCTTTAAAAAGAATTTATATCGTCGGCTGCGGCTCCGCCTATCATGTCGGCGTCGTCGCTAAATACAATATAGAAAAACTGGTACGCATCCCTGTCGAAGCGGTACTTGCCTCTGAATTCCGTTACTCTTCCCCGCTTGTCGACAGTAAAACGCTCGTCATCTGCATCAGTCAATCCGGCTCGACGGCGGATACCATTGAAGCCATGCGCGAAGCAAAAAGGCTCGGCGCGCGCGTGCTCTCTATTGTCAATGTCGTCGGCAGCACAATCGCCAACGAATCCGACGATGTGCTCTATACTTGGGCTGGTCCGGAAATAGCCGTTGCGACGACGAAGGCCTACAGCACACAGCTCGCTGTAACCTATCTGATTGCGCTGTACTTAGCCGATGTGCTCGGCACCATCACACCCGAAGCCTATACCGACCTTGTCGGCGGGTTGCTGACCCTCCCGGCCAAGCTGGAAGAAATCCTCAAAAATAAAGAGCATATCCAATATCTCGCGTCCATTTATTTCAATAAAGAAGATATTTTCTTTATCGGCCGCAATATCGATTACGCGCTGACGCTCGAAGCTTCCCTGAAGCTCAAGGAAATCTCCTATATCCATTCGGACGCCTACGCCGCCGGTGAGCTCAAGCACGGCACCATCTCCCTCATCGAGGAAGGGACTCTCGTCATCGCTATGGCTTCGTATATAAAGCTCGTTGACAAAACCGTCAGCAACATCGTCGAGGTTAAGTCCCGCGGCGCCGAAATCCTGGCGCTGACCACCGAAGGCGGTGCCTCACATGTCGCCCATGCCTCCGACAATATGATCCTGATTCCGGATATCCACGAGGTCCTGCTCCCATCCTTAGCCGTCGTCCCGATGCAGCTTTTCGCCTACTACGTTGCCCTCATGCGCGGCTGCAGCATCGACAAACCGAGAAACCTCGCCAAATCCGTGACTGTCGAATAATTTTAATTAAATCCAAACATACAAAGACCGAAGAAATTGTAATTCTTCGGTTTTTGTATGTGTTAACTTTTTTTATTTTCGTATAGCTTATTGACGCATTCATTTTCAATTTCTAAAAAAGCTTGGACAATATACGGATTAAAATGGTTTCCCGATCCTTCTAAAATAATTTCGCGTGCGGCGATGTTGGTATATGCTTCTTTATAAACACGTTTAGAACGCAGTGCATCATATACATCAGCCAGTGCCATTATTTGAGCTGATAAAGGAATATTATCACCGATGAGGCCTTCAGGATATCCGCTGCCATCCCATTTTTCGTGATGTGACCGTGCGATGTCAATACCGGTCTTTATGTAATGATTGCTTGGATAATCCTTATATACATTTTCCAGCGTATTGGCGCCTATTGACGAATGCTGCTTCATTTCTTCAAATTCTTCTGCCGTGAGTTTTCCGGGTTTTAAGAGAATTGTATCACTGATTCCAACCTTGCCGATATCGTGCAGAGGACTCGCTTTTTGAAGATTATCAATGTAATCGGAGTTTATTCGGTCTTTAAAATCAGGATATGCACGCAGTGTATTAACAACAAACCTACAAATACACTGTATTCGTTTTAAGTGTTCGCCTGTTTCTTTATCGCGCGCTTCTGCCAGCTTGGCCAATGTAAAAATTGTTTCCATCTGTGAATCCGAAATTTCTTTTATCTTTTCGCTGACGATTCTTTCCAAATTATTATTACAAACCTCAAGCTCCTTCTGAAAAAACCGCATTTTTAAATGCGTTTCAACACGCGCTTGAATTTCTTTTATATTAAACGGTTTTACAATAAAGTCCACACCGCCTTGCTCAAATGCCTTTGCTTTATCTTTTATATCTGTCAGTGCACTGAGGTATATCACCGGAATTTCCTTAAATTTTTCATCATTTTTAAGATACTTGCAAACTTCATAGCCATCCATCCCCGGCATCATCACGTCAAGCAGAATGAGGTCCGGGAGCTCCGCGGTCGACTCAAGCAAAGCGATTGCTTTTTCTCCGCTTAAGGCTGCCTGACGTTTATAATGTTTAGGTAAAGCATTGCCCAACACTGTAATCGCCTCAGGGCTGTCATCCACGATGAGTATCTTTATTGGTATATCATTATTATATATCTCCATCTTTCTCAGACTCCCTAACATTATTAAGCAGCTCACTCATTATGCCTAATGCACATACAAAATCGTATTGATTAATAGAATCATTCAGTTCAATTGCCTTCTGAGCCATAGGCGTATTTTTTGTATGTGTCACAATTGCTTCTGAACACTCGACCGCATCCATATTATTCTCCTGCAGCAGTATTTTCAGTTCTTCTAAAATTGGTTTCAGCAGCTCCGCTTTTACTGTTTTCAACGTTATGCTTACCGTATCATCCATTTCTTTCTCCAGAAAAGATATCGAGGAAAAGACTTGTTCCAATGCCTGGTCAAGCTGCTTGAGAAGCGGTTCGGCATCCATACGGGTTTTTAATTTAAGCTCCGCTTCAAGTGCTCCGGCATTGAGAAAAACACTCTGAGCGCCGATATTGCCCGCCACCCCTTTAAGTGTGTGCGCAATGATCTCGGCTGTTTTTTTATCATTAAGGTCTAACGCGTTTCGAATCTCTTTAATCGCTTTTTTGTGATTCTTATGGAATTTTATAAGCAGCTTATAAAACAGCGTCTGATTACCGCCCAAGCGGCTTAAGCCTGTTTCCACATCAATGCCAACAAGCTTGTCAATCATCTTTTCGCTGATTATAAAAGCTTGTTCTTCTGCTGCTTGGTGTGTTGACGTTTCAAGCATCGGTTTTTCGACGATTCCCGGCTCCCGTTTCACCCACTGTGCTATTTTTCGAAGCAGCTCGTTTGTGTCGATGGGTTTTGAGACATAATCGTTCATACCAGCCTGCATACATTTTATCCGATCGTTCGGCAAAGCATTTGCTGTCATTGCTATAATAGGTACATCATTAAAAGCCTTATCTTTTCGTATCTCTATTGTGGCGGCATAACCATCCATGATCGGCATCTGAATATCCATGAGGATAATGTCAATCGGGCTGGCTTTCATGATCACAACCGCTTCTCTGCCGTTTTTAGCAATTGTTACTTTCAGTCCGGACACCTCAAGTATCTCTGTGGCGACTTCCCGATTAATTTCGTTATCTTCAACTAACAGGACTCTGGTGTTGAGAAGCTTTGACAAATAGGTCGAATCATCTTTTTTTTCGGTTGCCGTGAATGTCCGGTCCAGCCCCGCTTTATCACAAACATGGATAATCGCATTAAACAAGAGTGATGGAGTAATTGGTTTATAAAGAATAGATTCCTCCAACCCTATCTGATCGGCTCTTTCCTGGAGGCCCTCCGTTGCATATGCCGTCAGCAGGATAATCGCCGGTGCATCGTCTTTTTTGAAAAGCTTTTTTATACGCAAGGACGCCTCTATGCCGTCCATTTCAGGCATCTTCCAGTCCATGATAACCAGGTCGTAACGGTTATTTTCATTTGTTTTTTCCAGTATTGCAATTGCTTCTTTCCCCGAGGTGGTCATGGTTACTTCAAGCGGCATTTCCGCTAACATACTTCCGAGAATCTCTCTGCTGTCTTCCTTATCATCGACTACCAGTATTCGAAGGCCCCACTTTTCAACAGATTTTCTATACTGGCTAAAGCGCATTTCGTTAGCAGTTTTGGTTATAACCGTAAAGTAAAATATGCTGCCCACGCCCTCGGTACTCTCGACCCAAATATCCCCGTTCATCATGCTGACCAATTCTCGGGAGATGGAAAGGCCAAGACCTGTTCCCCCATATATACGGGTTGTGGATGTGTCTGCTTGTGTAAATGGCTGAAAAAGCGTCTTTGCTTGTTTCTCCGTCAAGCCGATGCCTGTGTCTTTAATTGAAAACTGAAGCTTGGCGCTTTCCTCGTCGTTTTCCAGCAGTTCAACATGAATTACAATCTCCCCGTTTTTTGAGAATTTGACGGCATTACTGGTTAGGTTCGATAATATCTGTCCCAAACGCAGTTCATCGCCCTTAATTCTCTTGGGAACATTCGTCTCCGTTATAATCGTGAGCTTCAAGCCTTTTTCCTGGCTTTTATTGCCGAATTGGTTAATAATCTGCTGCAGCACTTCCTCGAGATAGAAATCCGCCATTTCCAGTTCCATCTTACCGGCTTCTATTTTGGATAAATCCAGGATATCGCTGACAAGCCCCAGCAATGTCTGTGATGATATTTTAATTTTACTCAAGTAATTGTGCTGCTTTTCAGTTAGACTTGTTTTAAGCGCCAATTCAGAAAAACCAACAATGGCGTTAAGCGGTGTGCGCAGCTCATGACTCATGTTTGAAAGAAATGCACTCTTAAGCTGACTGGCTTCATCCAGCTGCTTTTTTTGCATCTCCAACTCCAGGTTTTGTTCTTTAAGTGCGAAAGTCCGTTTAGACTGATTGTCCTTTTCACTGTTTTGAAAAACAAGTTCTTCCTTGGCAATAATCAGTTCCGCTGCTCGTTTCTCTTTTTCTTCATTCTGAAAGGCCAGCTCTTTATTTGCTATTATCAGCTCCGCCGCCCGTTTTTCTTTTTCGTCATTCTGAAAGGCCAGCTCTTTGTTCGCTATTATCAGTTCTGCTGCCCGTTTATCCTTTTCTTCGTTCTGAAACGCGAGTTCTTTGTTCGCTATTATCAGCTCTGCTGCCCGTTTATCCTTTTCTTCATTCTGAAAAGCCAGCTCCTTGTTTGCAACAATAAGTTCAGCCGCCCACTTTTCATTCTCTTTGTTCACCTGTAGTTTTTTTTGTTGTTGTTCTGTTGAAGATTCTGTAGCTTCCTGCTTATTTTTTTCTTTCACGCGGCACTCAACTCCTATTATTTCAAACGCTTTAGTCCAGCTTCTTTTAGTCTGAGATAAAAGATGCGAACGTTCCTTTGACCCATCTTACAACAGTTTATACAATTAGTAAACATATAATTGCAATTATTTTTATAATCATTTTTCATTATATTATATATTATTTTGTTTTATTAATTATTGCATCTATATTCCCCTGTTTACAACTTTAAAAGAATTTTACGAGATAGAAAATAGCAGCCCGGCTTATTGTCCCAGCTGCTATATTTTATGACATCGCTCAATCATGTGTAAGGCGGATTTTACGCTGTATCATTTATTTAACGATAATTCGGCCCATCATACTGGTATTAACCGAGCATGTATAATTATAAATACCCGCCTGGTTAAATTCCTGCGAATATGTTCCGTCTTTTTCAATAAGGTCACTCTGAAAAGAACTCCCGATCACATCGCGATCATCTGCATTTTTATTTGTCCAGGTAATTGTCTCCCCCTTATGTATGGTGATCTCCGCCGGTTGAAATGTAATTCCAGTCATAATAACAGAGTTTTTATTGATGGCGGCGATTGCAGAAGTCGGCGTCGTTATTGTGCCTGAGCTTGAGGAACCACAGCCAGTGCTGGCAGCCATAGCTAGTAAAATTAATATGCCGGCAACAAAAATTTTGCTTGTTTTCATAGTAATCATCCATTCTGCGCCGCCGCGATTTTTACGGCTAAATCGAATTATTGTGCGTGAGAATTTTCTTTCACGCTATCTTAGCGTTTTGAGTGTAGTACTCCAAGCGATTACTTGGTTGAAAAGCGTATTCATCGATTTTTCATGCCGAGGATTTGGCTGGCACACACCGTCATTAAAATCAGTAAATGTCGACAGCATGACCTGGGCAGAAACATCCGCTATTTGGAGCTGTGCCATTATTGGGCGCAGCGCTTCTGCCGCGCGGGCTCCCCCGATAGACCCATAACTGACAAAACCGGCTGCTCTGTTGTTCCATTCTGAATATAAATAATCAAGAGCATTTTTAAGTGCTGTTGAAGTAGAATGGTTATATTCCGGTGTTACAAAGATGAACCCGTCAAATCCGTCTATTTTTGCCGACCATATCTTCGTATGCTCTTTTGAATACTGGTGCAGCGCTGCTGACTGTGGTTCGTCAAGCAGCGGCAGGTCATAATCCTGAATGTCCACTAATTCAAACTCTGCGTCCTTACGCAGCTGAGACAGTGCGTACACCCATTTCGCAACAGACTCTCCAACACGGTTTGGACGCGTACTTCCAATAATAATTGCTATCTTTATCATAAAAACCTTCTCCTTTATTTTATGAAAATGAAACAGAATATCTATCTCTAAACTTCTAATGCCTCGAAATTTTCTTTCTCGGCGGAACACATGGGGCAAACCCAGTCTTCCGGCAAATCATCAAATATTGTGTCTGGCGATTCCCCGCTTTCAGGATCACCTTCGCGCGGCAGATAACAATATCCGCATAAATTACATATAAATTTTTTCATCAGTTTTCTCGACTCTCAACTATTCTAAAAATCTCACCTGCATAATAATTAATGGACAAGCCTGATAATTCTGTTTTCTTTCTGTCCTACGGGCATTTGTTTTCCAATGGCTAAATTATTGACAGATTTTGCTATCAGCTTTGTCATATGCTGCTCACAGCACGCAGGTACAATACCATCAGGGTTGATTTTTGAAATGATGATACCGCAGTGTTCGCAAAGGTAAAACAACATAACAGTCACAGCGCCTTTCTCTATATTGAAGCATTAATTTATAAACGCTTCTATTGCTGCATGAATTTAATATCACGCCCCAAATTTATAACCATATATAGAATTATGAAAATGGGGCGTGCTTCAATCACAAATTATGTATCATATCATTTAATTTTTTAACGATAATTGACATCGCAGTTTGGCTCAGCCGCAGGTTTATAAATGAATCTGCTGTTCCGCCACGGCTTCCGCGACCCAATAACCGTCAAGATGGTAATACTGATGAAGGTTCGTCTCATAATCCCGGGTGATCAAAGCCTCCTCCGTGAATTCCGGTGACAGCTTAATCGACTCTTTTGTCAAATTGACGAATACCTTTGATTCTTCCCAGCTCACACGCTCGATCCAGCTTGGTGAAATCAGCACCATTTTGCCCTTCATCCAATTCTTTGTGTCTATGACAAGGTAACGTATAGCCCACGTCTCATCATCCACGATGAAGTCATCGACATGACCAATCTCACCGTCTGAGGTCTTGATATTGTAGCAATTGACCTCCAGCGTACTGCGTAAATGGAAATCCTCCGTTGCCATTCCAGTGACGGTTTCTTTTATTGGCGTGTTTTTTGGTATACTATTGGAAACAGTGTTCCATATGTTAAGTCCGCCCCAATATGTCGGCATCCCGTAATACGCGTAGTACTCCGTCTCGAAATGCCGTGATACAGGTTTGTGGGTATCGAGCAAAGGGCTGCCCTCTATTTGCTTTCTGGTTAAATCGACGTTGATACAGTGCGCTTGCGTATCGACAGAACGCAGAACATAGGGCGATATCAATACCTGCCTGTCCATCAGCCAGTTTGCTGTTTCGATCACCAAATATCGAATGGTCCAGCGATCGTCATCAAAGTAAAAATCTTTAATTATTCCGATTTCCCCATCGATGCTGGACAATTTGTAGCCCTTGAGTGTGTTGACTTTATATAACATAATAAACATCCTTTCGTTTTGAGCTCTCTTTTGTCTATACAGCTTTGTTTTCTTCTGGTTTTTCTTTATAATCCTTTGCCTGCTGATCTAATTCCTTCCTCTGCTGATCGATATCTTTTCTTTGCTGGTCTATTTCTTTTCTCTGCTGACTGCTATCATTTTCCTGCTGGGCTGACATAATTTTCTGAGCTGAGTACACAACATTCTGCCGGGCGTATACCCCGACCAAGAATCCCAGGCCGCCGAGGATAATCTCGCCGATATTTAAGTAAACCGCATTGGATTGAAACATGGGAACCAAGCCTGTTATACCCAGGATGCCCAGCACCAGAAACGCAAGACCGAGAATAACGCACATCATTTTTTTCATATATATGACCATTCCTTTCCATTAAAATGAACAGATTTACTTTCCTAACAGGAGTAAACCGCCCGCGCAAATTGCGAGGATGCTGAGTATAATGCCAATATAGGGTATCTGAATGCTGAACACCTGCAGCAAGCCGGTTAAAATCAGCCAGATGCCAAGTAGCGTCAAACCGGATTTCTTGGTTAGTTTCATAGTTCTTACCTCCAATGTTAACTTCAGTGCGAATGCTGCTCTGTTTCTGATTCGTTAACCCAATAACCCTCACGATGGTAATGCCGATGCAGATCTGCTTCATAATCCCGTGTTATCAAGGCTTCTTCGGTGAACTCCGGCGAGAGCTTGATCGTCTCTCGGAAGAGGTTGACATAAACTTTCGATTTTTCCCAGCTTATGCGTTCGATCCATTTTGGTGAAACTAAAACCTTTTTTCCCGGCCACCAGTTTTTCGTATCGATAATCAGATAACGAATAGCCCATGTTTCATCATCAATGATGAAATCCTCGACGTGACCGATCTCACCGTCTGATGCCTGGATATTGTGTCCGCTCACATCGGCCGTGCTGCGCAGGTGCGAATCCTGCGTTTGACTGCTCGCGGCGCCATTTTTCGCTTTTTCTGCGTTTCGCATAATAGTCGGCGAAGATCCCCATATGAACGGCCCTTCCCAATACAGCGGCCACCCGTAATATCCGTAATATTGCATCTCAAATTGCCGTGAGACGGGCTTATGCGCTTCTAGCGATGGACTGTCTTCTATTTGCTTTTTCGTTAAGTCGACAGAGATATAATGCTCTTCCTGATTAACAGCGTACAGTACATGAGGGGTAATCAACACCTGCCGATCCATCAGCCAATCTCCGGTCTCGGCGACCAAATAGCGAATTGTCCAGTGTTTGTCATCAAAATAAAATTCTTCAATCTTTCCGATTTCCCCGTCTATACCGTGTAATTTGTATCCCTTCAGAGCTTTAGCTTTATATAACATAATAATTATCCTTTCGTAAAACTTTGTTTGCCAAAGTTTGATATTTTCGCTGTTGATCATTACATAAATATGGAAAGCAGCGTCATGATTCCGGTAATTGTAAATGCTCCGATGCAAGCTGGAAGCAGAATGGTTTCTCCAAAAATGATGCTGCAGTTTCCGCCGTCATAAATAATGGTTCCGCTGCCATTAACGCACATCAGGATAATAAAGCTGCCGTCTGTGGCACTGACGAAGCTGTCGTGTATGCTGATTCTGTCAATATTGAAGTATTCGGTTCGAACAATTTCGTCTGTATTATAATCAATATTACCAACAATTTGAGCGCAGAGCTCCTGTCGGTTTTGTGAGTTAAAGTCAATGACCTCCAGCGCTTGTGCCGTATTCAGGGGGCGTGAGTTACCGTCCTTATCCACTCTGCCCCAATCATATATCCGGTAGGTTGTATTGCTGTTCTGCTGGATTTCGGCTATCAGGATTCCGCTGAGGATGGCATGCACCTTACCGGCGGGAACATAAAAAGCATCTCCGGCGACGGCCTCTACCATATTTAACGCTTGCTCAACCTTGTTATCAAAAACAGCTTTGTTAAAATTTCGCTTTGTTTCATTCTTCTTAACACCATAAACAATTTCGGCATCGGCTTTTGCAGCCAATATATACCACAGCTCATTCTTACCGCAGCTGTCACCATTGATTCTGGCATAAACATCATCCGGATGGACCTGTACCGATAGGTTTTCGTTTGCGTCAATGAGCTTTATCAAAAGCGGGAACCTGTACCCGAACTCACGGAACGTTTTTACCCCCACCAGCTGCTCCTCATACTTTAATATTAACCCGCCAAGGCTCATACCCTTGAGTTCACCTGTAGACACGACGCTTGTCCCCTCATCACGGCAGCAGAGCTCCCAGCTCTCGGCCACATGCTCCAAGCCGATATCCCGGTTAAAATACTTGGAAATATTCTCTCCGCCCCACACAATCTGCTTATATATGGGTGCGAACTTCAATGGATACAGCATACTTGTCACATCCTGGCATATTGTATTTTTTGTGTGACATCTGCTTTGAGACTCTCAAGCATCCGAAGTGAGCTGGCATTCGCACTTGACATAACTGTCAGATAACATTTCAGATTCGGCTCCGTTCCGGATGGCCGGATGACAATTTCGCAGTTTTTATCAAGCGTAAACACAAGTACATCGGATTTCGGAAGCAGCAGGATGCCGCCGTCGGCTGTTGTTGTGGAATAGAGATAATCATCTGTTTTGATGACGGTATACCCTTCATAATCCGAGAACGAACCTTCCCGAAATTTCCGCATGATGTTATCGATCATTTTCATACCGGCGGCGCCTTCAAATGAGAATGACAACAGTTCGTGTTTCCAAAAGCCATGCTTGTCATAAAGCTTTTCAAGCTCATCAAGCAGTGTTGAACGATTTGTTCTGTAAAATGCCGCCATTTCGCATATCATCATCGAAGCCGAGATCGCATCCTTGTCCCGCACAAAAACCTCAGGCAAATAACCATAGCTTTCTTCAAAGCCAAATACATAATTATTAATTTCCTTCTTTTGCTCCAAAATACCGATCTGCTCACCGATATATTTAAAACCGGTCAATGTGTCGATAACTCTTGCACCGTATTCCTTCGCAATTAAATTCGCCATAGCGCTTGTGACAATCGTTTTAATGACAACCGGATTATCCGGCAGCATATTCTTCGCTTTTTTCTGAGATAAAATATAATTGAGCAGCAAGCATCCCGTCTCATTGCCGGACAGCAGCTCATATTGTAAGCCATGCTTAACGGCGATACCGACTCTGTCGCAGTCCGGATCGGTTGCAATCAATAAATCGGCGGTTATTTTATCAGCAAGGCTGATTGCCGCTTGAAAGGCGGAAGCCTCCTCCGGATTCGGTTTCGGGCAGGTCGTAAAAAGGCCGTCCGGCTTTTCCTGTTCAGGAACGAGCGTTAAGTTTTTAAGTCCGGCTCTTCTGAGAAGCTCTCTGACAGGCTTGTTCCCGGTACCATTGAGCGGTGTATAAATGACTTTGAGGTCCGTTGTTTTGATAACCTCCGGGTGAATCAAGCATGCTTCAACCTGATCCAGATATTTTTCAAGCAGGCTTTCAGAGATAAAGCTGACAGACCCCTCCTTAAGCGCGTATCCAAAAGCTTGCTTTTTGACATCGTCAAAAATATCCGTATGGTTAATACAGCCTTGTATTGTTTCAGCTACCTGGAGCGTAATCTGGCAGCCGTCGCTTCCGTAAACCTTGTAACCATTATATTCCGCCGGATTATGACTGGCCGTTATGACGATTCCCGCATCGCAGCCAAGCGCGCGAACCGCGTAAGACAGCACCGGTGTGGGCATCAGCTCTGTAAATAAAAAGACTTTCGCGCCGTTCCCGGCAATAACCTCAGCTGCTGATCTGGCGAATTCTTCAGAATTGATCCGACTGTCATAACCGATGGCGACGGATACGGTTTTTTCTTGGCATTTTAAGTAATCGCACAAGCCCTGCGTCGCCTTGTCCACGGTATGGACATTCATTCTGTTTGTACCGGCACCCATAAGGCCGCGCAAACCGCCAGTGCCAAATTCCAGTTCCTTATAAAATGCCTCTTTCTTTTCAGCAGCTGTCATATAAGTCAGCTGCATTATTATCTCGGGACATTCTGAGGTATCCAGCCACCTCTTATAATTCAGTTCATTGCCCATATCATCATAACCTTTAATTAGTATATTTTTATGTATAACGCGGTCACTTATTATCCGGAACTCAAGCTTTTTCGTGTTTATCCGCAGTGAGGTAAACAGCAATGCCCATATAGGCGATCCAGAAGGAGGTAAGGCTCTCTGCGCCTTGATTGTAATTTAAACCATCCTTTTTGATTCCGTCGCAGCAGCCTCCTGTTTCAGGATCGATAAGGCTGAGATTTTTTGAATTATTCCCGGAATACCAGGAAAAACACATTTTGGCTTTATCAGCAAATGCTCTATTCCCTGTTATTTTATAGGCATCGATATAAGCAAGCGTCATTTCGCAGGCTTCGATGGGCTGCTCATCATACTCCGCAGGCTTTTCTCCTCTATACAGCCAGCCATCACAGCCTATAGGCTTGAAGATGTTGTTATTCAAGGTTTTGCTTTCAAGAAACTGCAGACTTTCCAAGCCTATTCGTTCGTAACTGTCTTTCCGTGTGACGCTGAAGGCTGTGAGCAGCGCCCACGGCAAGATCGTATTGCCATACGTCAGGCTGTCTTCAAACCAATGCCAGGCGTTATCCGTGTTTTGCTCATATTGATCAGCGAGCGAATCCGCCAGCTTTGAGATATAACCGTTTGTTTCAATTGTATTCAAGTAACTCAAGCCAATGATGACATAGCCTTTTGCTCTGGGAGATTGGAGCATCATGCAATTCGGCAGGGCGCGTTCAAGGAAGCTCCATACCGCTTTTTTGACATTTTCGGCAACGGAGGCGTTTGACAAAGTAAAGCCCAACGCCCACACGCAGCGTCCAAAGCAATCCTCAGAACCCTCTTCTCTGATAAATTCCCGATTATACCCCATGTAATTCCGGAACATACCGCTTTCATTCTGCGCGGCGCATATAAATGAGAGATATTTATAAATCAGTTTCTCAAACTTTTTTAAGTGGTGGTGCTCATTCAGCATAACAGCCATAATGAGTGCTCTGGCATTATCGTCCGCGGTATAGCCCTTGGAGAGCTCCGGTACACCGTAAGCGGAATGCTGAAACATCCCCGTGTCATCTGTCATGCGGAAAATATGGTCTGTCTTTAAGGTCTTAAAAAAATTGTTTGTTTTCAGACGGTTACCCCAACTTTTCTGCCGTTTGTTTTTATTGCCATCATTCCATCTGTTACAGTGATATTTCCATATTTCATATAAACATCGGTAAACAGGTTCTTGTATTCAGCCCCGACATCTTCCCACATCATGGATTTGCCCAATTCAAGCGTTCTCTGCTCCATTTTTTTCTTGACATTAGGATTATCAATCACATATTCGATGCAGTTTGCAATCGACCCGCAGTCCTTGAAATCTGCAAATAATCCTCTGCCTTCTGCCAGCATCTCTTTTGCGTATGTATACGGTGTTGAAACGATAACGCGGCCATAGCCCACAGCATAAGCAAGCGTTCCGCTAACCGCTTGATCCTTGTTTAAATACGGCGTCAGATAGACGTCTGAAAGATTTAAATAATGAATGATCTCCGTTTTCGTCAGATATTTATTAACAAACCTGACATTATCTTTAATTCCAAGATCGGCCACCATTTTTTCAAGTGTGCGTCTATATTTTTCTCCGGACTCTTTGGCAACCGAAGGATGTGTCTGCCCCAGGATGTAATAAAGCACCTCTCTATGTTCCTTCGCCACTTTTGCAATAGCTTCGACACCGTATTCAAGCCCTTTGCCGGGGCTGAGCAATCCGAAGGTGCTGACAATAAAGCGGTTCTCCAGGCACATTTCTTCTTTGAGTTTTTGCCTCGATTTCATATGCAGGAAAGGCACACCATGGTTGATGACCTCGATTTTTGAGCCCTCAATGCCATAAACATTCATTAATGTTTCAACGGTGTTTTTCGCCATAGTAATTATTTTCTTGCCTTTTTGGCCAAGAGTCTTCAAAATATACCGCTGCATTTTACTGGGCTCGGGAAGCACTGTGTGCAGTGTCGTAACAAACGGAATCTGCAGGTTATCGATAAGGTCCAGCAAATAGACACCGCTCTCTCCCCCGAAGATGCCGAACTCATGCTCGATGACAAGTAAGTCGACATCAGAGATATTCAGTTTGTGCGCTGTCTGCTCATAGCTGCTTCTGTCATGCTGAATGAGCTCCATCATCACCTTATTATCATAGCGCATGGGCTCATTGCTGACGGCGATGACCCTGCTTTGCCGCGTCGATTGGAAATATCCCATCTGTGTGACAAGATCCTGTGTAAATGTAGCAATCCCGCATTCTCTGGGCGGATATGTACTTAAGAAAGCGATGTTTATAGATTTATTTAAATTCATAATTGTTCACTCCAATTTTATTTTCGTAAGCATTCAACTTTAAAAGCTGCTCGTTAAATATAAGCTTTTTACTTAGCATTTTGTAATTGGATAGGAGATTTTCGTTATAAGCGCTGACAGCATCACTAATAATAGCTTTGCACTTAACCGAAAAACTTGTAGCGGCAATAAGCCCGTTCATTTCAGCAGTACCATTCAGTGTGACATTTTCCCACAAAATACTGTTTATGACGCGTCCGCCCGCGTTGATACATACATCATCTCCGAGTACGGCATTCGGCCCGATTCTTGCATTTGCTCCGATCTTAACATTATTGCCGATATACACAGGACCGCGTATTGTTGCAGTCAAATCTATCTGCGATGTGTCTTCGATAAAAATACGGTCGCTACTGAACCGCATGTCGGATAGTTGGCATTCTCCGGACATGATATCATCATGCGTCTGCATGTATTTTTCAGGTGTGCCAATATCCATCCAATACTTGCAGCCTTTATATACAGCGACCTTATTGCCGTTTTTCAAGAGTTTCGGAAAGGTCTCCCGCTCCACTGATACCGGTATGCCTTCCAAGATCTCCTTTAACACTTCCGGTTCAAACACATAGACGCCTGCGTTGATATAATTGGATTTTATAAGATGTGCGTCCGGCTTTTCGGTAAAAGAAACCGCATAGCCGAAATCATCATATTCAACAACGCCGTAAGCGCTGGGATTACCGACGCTCGTGACAGCGATCGTAACAGAGGCTTTCATATCTTGATGGAACTTAACAAGCTCTAAAAAGTCGATATTACAGAGGATATCCGCGTTGAGTATTAAAAAGGTATCATTATATAAATGCTCTGTTTTTTTAATAGCACCGCCCGTTCCCATGGGCGTCTCTTCGCATATATACTCAATGTTGAGCCCGAATTTTTTTCCATTTCCGAAGTAATTTTCTATGTGTTCCGTTTTATAGCCGGTGCTGATGACAATTTCATTGATGCCGAACTTCCTGAGATTCTCCATACTGCGCTGAAGAAGAGGCTTGTTCATTATTGGGACCATTGGTTTCGGAAGTTCATTGGTTAAAGGCTTCAGCCTTGTTCCTATGCCTCCGGCAAGAAATAGTGCTTTCATATATCTCAATTCCTTACTGTCTGAAAAATTGTAACTTTCAGACTTTTCCACAAAAAATAGCCGAGCCCGTTTCACATTCATCAAAACAGGCCCGAACATAATAGTTGCAATAGCGTACATAATATAAACTTATTACTTCACCTGTACTTCGCCAGGGCAAGATTTGATATACTCTAATAATTCACTTAATTTAGCTGTTGCAAGGGCGATGCTTGTATCGGCGGCGCCGTAAAACATCTTGATAATACCCGTCGCGTCATCCATGATCCAGCCGCACGGGAATACCGCGCCGGCAACATCGCCCTCTCTCTCATAATATGCCTGCGGTCCGAATATCCACTCATCGCTTCTCCGCAAAATGACACATGGGTTTTCAAGGTCCAGCAGCGCCAGTCCCAAACGATATATCGATCCTGCGGCTGTCTGCCTCACACCATGGTACAAAATCAGCCAGCCCTCCGTTGTTTCCAAAGGCTGCGCACTCAGTCCGACCTTACCCGCATCCCACCATGCTCCGGAACGGGCTGCTAGGAGAATCTTGGATTCACTCCAGATTTTCAAATCAGCAGAGGTTGACATCCAAATATGAGTCCCCCGTAATATGTTCGGAGCCATAGGTCTGTGTATCAGTACCCATTTCCCATTAATTTGCCTTGGGAATAGCGCCGCATCCTTATCTTCCGGTGGTAAGATAGCGCCCATTCTCTCAAATTCCACAAAGTCCTTTGTCAGTGCGAGCGAAACCCTGGGCCCGGCTTCCGAATATGCCGTATAGGTCATGGCATATTTGCCCAGTTCTGCAACCCATGTAATCCGCGGGTCCTCAACACCCCAAGCTTCTTCAGGGAATTCGTCCGTGTTCGCCTCAAACGTGGGCTTTGTATCAATCATCCAATTGACGATTCCGTTTTCACTGACAGCTTTCGTCAGATGAGAAAATCCTCTTCTGTCTTCAGCTCTGGCCATTAATAACACCTTGTTTTGATAGAGTGTCACACCCGGATTAAACACTGTATTTACAGGATACGGCCAGTCTTTTGCCGATAAAATCGGATTGCTCTTGTGCCGAACAAACAGGTCTTTATATGTGTTATCATTGCTTTTCAGCCTTGTTTCAAACTGCTGCATACTCAACGCCATTTCTTTATCAAAATACATTGTAACTGTTCAGTCGCGTTAAGCAA